>NZ_JBITHD010000006.1:0-465063 GCF_044457685.1 Nonomuraea sp. NPDC050536 | reverse complement strand
GCCAGTTCCTCTTGCTTGGTCTTGGAGGTGGGCATCCGCCAGGAATCGACCCGCAGCCGATAGCGTTCGGCCCAGCCGGGCACCTCCAGCACCTGCTGCACCCAGCCCGGCGCGGCCACCGCCAACGCCTCCAACGCGGCCCGCACACATTCCCCGGCCAACTCCACCCGGTTCACATCCCGCACCGCGGAGATCACATGCGTGGAGTCAGTGCGCTGCTTGCCCCCCGCCGCCAGCAAGCCCCGCTCCTGCAACGCCGACAAAAGCAGATCCAGAGGCTTGTCCTCCAGCTCATGCGCGATCACCCGGGAGCGGAACTCACTCAGCACACTGGCATCAAAGCCCGGGTCGTCCAAGCTCAGGCCGAGCGCGTACTTCCAGGTCAGATCAGTGGCCACCGCCTCAGCGGCCTGCCGGTCAGTGAGGTTGCCCACCCGCTGCAACACCGTGATCAACGCCAGCCGTCCTGGCGACCAGCCCGGCCGGCCCTCCTTGCCGAAGGCGCCTGCGAACGCCTCATCGGCGAACACCTCGCCGAGCTCATCACGCACCCGGACCGGTAACGGCACCTGCCGTCTACCTCCGTAGATCGCCCGGATCGCCGCCGCGACCTCGGGCGCCGGCTCCGGCCACGGCATCGGCTGCATCGACATCGCCGTCTCCATCCACCCCGGCAGCCAGGACGAAGACAACGACGACTGCTGCCACACCGTTCATGATCAGGACAGGCACCATCAGATCATGAACCGGAGCCACCCATCCGAGTTAACCAGCAGAGTCCTACAGGTCCCGAACGAAGCCCGCGAGGACGTCGCGCCTGCGCTGGAGGTCGCCGATGTGCTCGTTCATGGCCTCGAGCTCGCCGTTCAGGATGTCCCAGAGCTCGGCGCACCACTCGAAGTCGGGGCGCTCGCCGCGTACGCACGGCAGCACCACGCGGATCACCTCGGTCGACAGGCCCGCCTCCAGCAGCGCGCGCACCTGGCGCACGGTGACCACGGCATCGTCGTCATAGAAGCGGTAGCCGTTCGTGCCGCGACGGGCCCGCAGCACGCCCTGCGCCTCGTAGTACCGCAGCAGCCGCGTGCTGACCCCTGTGTGCCGGGACAACTCGCCGATCAGCATGTGCCTGCTCCACTCCCCGGCTTGACCTTGCCATCAATGTCAACCCTTAACTTCGCCCGCAGGACGCACATTCCGTACTGCTGGGAGTGAGATATGTCTTCGTTCGTTGTGCAGCGTGACGGCCGGGTCGCCGAGGCCGAGGACCTGGCGCCGCTCGCGTTCGCCGGGTATGCCCACTTCACCGCCATGCAGGTGCGTGGCGGCCGGATCCGGGGCCTGGACCTGCACCTGGAACGGCTGCGGGGGGCCTCCTTGACGCTCTTCGGACGCGCGATGCCCGACGACCGGGTGCGAGACCTGCTGCGGGCGGCCATCCAGGCCGGACCGGCCGACCTCTCGCTGACGGCCACGGTGTACACGCCCGCGGGAGAGTTCACACCGGCGGACGCCGAGCCCGAGGTGCTCGTCCGCACCGGACCGCCGGCATCCGGCCCCGAGGGTCCCCTCGCGTTGGCGGTGGTGGAGCATGAACGGGTGCTCGCGGCGGTGAAGCACGTCGGTGAGGTGGCCAAGACGTACTACCTCCGCCAGGCCGTCGCGGACGGCTTCGACGACGCCGCCTTCATTGACCGTCAGGGCCGGCTCAGCGAGGCGTCGATCTGGAACCTGGCCTTCTGGGACGGGAGTGCTGTGGTGTGGCCGCAGGCCGAGATGCTGACCGGGACCACGATGGGCATCGTCCGACGGCAACTCGGCCGTCTCGGAGTACCACAGCGCGTCCAGCCGATCCGGCCGGCCGACCTGCCAGGACTGGCCGGGGCCGCAGTGATGAACTCGTGGACCCCTGCCGTCCCGGTACGCCGGATCGGCTCTGTGCCTCTGCCCGAGGCGCCGGCCTTCGAGGCGACCCTGCGCCAAGCGTTCCAGGCCGAACCGCTCACCGCCCCGTAGCGCTCCTAACTCGGGTAACGAGCGAGCGAATGCGCCTCGCCAACGCCGCCGTGATGAGTGCCCGCGCCGGCTTGCCGTACACCGCCGGCTCTGCCAACTCGCTGAACACCGCTGCGTTCATCGCGATCTCGCGAGGCTGGGTCACGGTGAGATGCCCGGAGACAAGCTCGACGGTCACCGCGGCCTCGTCGAACATGAAGAACCCCTCGACCGGCCACATCCCGGAGCGCTCGGCACCGAGAGGGATGATCCCGAGCGACCGAGACAAGCGCGCTCTCACCGGCCCCGACGGCAAGAGCGTCGAGGTCGCCAGCCCGCGCCTCAATGCCAAGGACGAGCTCATGCGCGCGGAACCCGCCGATGCCGCTGCTGTTCCAACGAGGCATCGGCTCCGAACACCGCGCATTCACACCAACCGCGCTCCGAAAGCTGCTGATCAACGCGCTGGCCGCCACCGGCTTGACCAACGCCAACGGTGAAGCACTCACCTTCTCGCCCCACGACTTCCGAAGGATCTTCGTGACCGACGCCATCATGAATGGCCTACCCCCGCACATTGCCCAGGTGATCTGCGGGCACAAGAGCATCGACACCACGATCGGATACAAGGCGGTCTATCCCGCCGAAACGATCGAGGCTCACCGGGCGTTCATCGCCCGCCGTCGATCCGCCCCCCAGCGAGGAGTACCGGATCCCGACTGAAGAAGAGTGGGACACCTTCCTCGCCCACTTCGAGAAACGGAAGGTGTCCATCGGCACCTGCGCACGCGCCTTCGGGACCCCATGCATTCATGAGCACGCTTGAGTCAGATGCTCACTCCTCCGACTTGACCCGGCCCAACGGGCACGGCTTGCCGAGATCCGCAACAACTTGATCGCCCGAATCGCCGAAGCCGAGGACGGAAGGCTGGCTCGGCGAGGTCGAAGGTCTCCAGGTCAGCCTGGCTGGCGCCGAGGAGAAGCTCCGCCAGCTCGATCGGGGCCACGGGCAGCATACGGCCGTGGACCTCGGCATCCCCACCACGCGCGGTGATCGATGAACCCCACGAAGGTGGGCTGCCGCATGGCCCTCAACCAAGATCGAGAACAAGTTCAAGAAATGTGCATCAAACGCCCTTCAGAACACGATCAAGTGCCGCCCGGCCTGCAGGTCCCCAGTTCGGCTTGCCGCCGGGAAGGCCCCGATCTCCGTTCTGCCCCATGAGCATCAGGAAGAGGCTCTTCATAGCGGCCAGCCCGCGGGCGCGCCGGATCGCCGCCTCGTCTGCATGCCCGTACATGTCGAAGAACCGTGCGGCCGTGCCCGCGGGTAGCAGCACCCATGCGGCGGCGAGGTCCCACGCCGGATCGCCGGCGAACATGTTACCGAAGTCGATGATGCCCGAGAGCGTTCCGTCCGAGACGACGACGTTCGCGGGATGGAGGTCGCCGTGCACCCACACCGGCGGGCCCTGCCATGCGCGGGCCGCGACGGCGTCGTCCCAGACGTCCCGGACGTCGGCAGCGATGTCGTCGGGGGCAACGGCCTGGAAGAAGTTCTCGAAGCCGTCCGTGCAGTTCCTGGGATGGGCACCGCGATCCGTAGCGATCGGCGCCTCGGCGGGCGCCTCCACATGGAGCGCCTGGAGGAAGCCCGCCAGCGTGTCGGCCGCGTGGGCGCCGCGGCTGATCGAGCCGTGGTCCAGCGGCTCGCCGGGAACCCATGTCATCACGGTCCAGTGCTTGGGGAAGCGCTCGGACGGTTCGCCGAACCGCACAGGGGTCGGCACCGGGAGCGGCAGGCGCGGGGCCAGCACGGGTAGCCATCGCCGCTCCTTGAGCTGGAGCTCCGGGGTGGGGTCCATGCGCTGCATGCGCACGGCCAACTCGTCCCCGAGGCGCCACATTTGGTTGCCCCAACCGCCCACCACCTCGCGGATGGCCAGCCCTGCAAGGTCTGGATGTTGCTCCTGCAGCAAGTCGCGGACCAGGTCTGCGGTGATCTCGATCTCAGTGTCGGTCATGCGAAGTCACAGTACTGAGGCGGCAGGCGGAGCGGCTCTCGCTCTCCGGAACATCTCGCTGTCATTCCTCTGGCATCACCAATTCGGCTCAGAGAGCTCCAGATCAGAGGCTTTGGGACGGAACGGCCCCATAGTTCAGAGAAGCCTGCATCCGATGTCCGATGCCGCAGGGTCAACCCGAGGATGCTGCCCCGACTCGCGGAGATCGAGACAGAGCTGATCCTCCGCCGCAAGTGAGCCGAGGAAGAGCAGTGGCTCGGCGAGATCGAAGGCATCGACATGACCCTGACCTTCGTCCGCACCAAACAAACCGACGCAGCCCGCCTGACACGCCGGGCACGAGTCTCCCTCGGCATCCCAACCACCCGCCACCATAAGGGACTTGCGATGAAATCCCCCTCGGCTCGGGGCCTGATGTGTGACCCGCAGCCGTATGCCGAGTCGTACGCCGTGACCCGCCCGGGCTCCGGACGGTCAGTAGCCACCGCTCCCAGGGCCGTCACGCCCGTGACGGGGCAGGACTCCTGCCCCGTCGCGGCCTGCCCTCCGGGTACCCATCCAGAGATACGGACTGGACTGCGCAGTTCTACCGATGCCGCCCGCGACAGAGTGGCAAGATTCGTTGGATGGCCTTCGCTGTGCTGCGGGCCGCAGCACGGCAACCGGGATCGGACAGAACGCGAGGAGTCAGGTGTCCTTCGAACAGTGGAGCACACGTTGGGAATCAGTACCGCTGTCCGAGGCAGCAGAGCGCTACGACATCTGCAAAGCCAGCGACAACCACGTGGAGGACCTGGAAGAACTCTTCGGGGACGAACCAGAGTGCTTCTTCGTTAACCAGGGTGACCTCACCATAGACGGGCCTTTGTCGATAGGGAACGACCCTGGTCTGGCGCAGGACACCGTTTACGTCATCGATGGCGACCTGACAGTCAACGGGCCGATGCGCTTTTTGAACGCAGACGTCTACACACCGCTTTATGTCACCGGCTCGGTCACCGCGCAGCACCTGATGTGCCTCCTGGACAGCAATCTGTTCATCGGCGGCTCGCTCACCGTCGGGGGCCTGCTGATGACGGAACTCTCCGACTCGGGAATGTTCGTCGTACACGGTGCTGCATCTGCGGGCGCGTGGCTCGAAACATGGGACAGAGGCGACGTCACCTTTGTCGATGAACTGAAGGCCCGTCGGCTGCGTGTGTCCAAGGGCAATTACCTCGAACACTCCGACGCGGAAGATGCGGCTGACATCCTGTTGCCCGAGTTCCTAGACGGCGACACTGAAGATGCCTCGGAAAAGCTCTGGGAAGCCGCGCTTGAAGGACGTCCCCTGCTGCGCCCCTGATTTCCTGCCGGTTTGCGGCAGCCGCGGATGAGTACGAAGCCTGTCTGCGCGGGCGGGAGATGGGGTGTGCCTGGACGAGCCCAGCGCCCGCGCCGCGGCGGCGAAGTCAGCCAGGTGCCTCCTGAGAAGCGACCAAACGCCCTCAACCGGTTCAGCGCAGGAGGGCACCTGGGAAGGTTCGCAGCCGTTTCCCATGCTCATCGGCGAAACCAGCGCAGATCATTTTTTCAAGCCCTTGTGTTCATGAGCACGCTTGATGGCTCGGCGAGATCGAAGGTCTGTGAATCAGCCTCGCCGGAGCGGAGGATACGCTTGCGCGGATCGACCAGCGGAGCTCGCGGGCGATCGACCTGGGCATGCCGGGTCGCGCCGTCGGTCCCGTCCACAGCGCCATGCCCGCTCAGGGCCGCACATGACCGGCGGGCCGTCCAGGAGCCGCCATGACGCTGACGCTGCGACGCGGTTCAAGCTATGAGCAGGCGGAGGCCGAGATCTGCCGCGTCGAGGTCGGCGAGGTCGCTGTTGCGCTCGGCCCACCGGCCGGAGTCGAGGTCGTCGCTGAGACTTCGCACCGCTCGCTGCTCAGCCTCCGGCCCGACCCTCGTCCACACCGACATCGCACGGCGCACGTGATCCTCCAGATACGCCGCCGGTCGGCGCCAGTACGCCTCGAACAGGCCATCAGCGCAGTCCCACGGGATGGGCACCGGCTCAGCGCGGGCGCCGATCGCGTCGACCATCCCAGCAAGCGAGGGAAATTCTGCGAGGACGGCGGCGAACCCGGGCAGGTAGTCGCGGGTAAGCCAGAACCGGTCCTGCCATCCGGGCTCGTCGGTGTCGAACGTGAGCACCACCACGCGGTGGGCCACGCGCCGCATCTCGCGTAGCCCCGCTATCGGGTCCCCCCAGTGGTGAACGGTGGAGACGGCCATCGCGACGTCGAAGGACTGGTCCTCGAACGGTAGGCTCTCCGCGGCGGCGGCCACGCACGGCGCCGAGTCGGCAGGCCGCTGCCCCCGCATGACCGCCGATGGCTCCACCGCGGTCACGTCGCGATCGGCAGGCTCGTAGGAGCCGGTGCCGGCCCCGACGTTCAGCACCGTCTGCGCGTCCCCGAGCGCGTCCCAGATCTGCGCGGCGATCCGCGGCTCGGTACGCCGTGTCGCGGTGTAAGCGCTGCCGATCGCGTCGTACAGCCGTGCACCGAGCATCTCCAGTTGCTCCTCCGGTGTCACCGTCAGTCCCTTCGCCCGCGCCTCAAGTTCCCTGTCGATGGCCGCCACCATGGCGTCAGCGCGATCACGCCGCTCCAGCAGCAGGCCGCGCATTCGGCGCAGGTGCGCGACCGCGTCGGTGGACGGGTCGCCGACCAGTTCCGCAACCTCCCGCAGCCCGAAGCCCAACCGCCGATAGGCCAGCACCTCCCGCAGCCGCTCCACGTCACCCGCCGAATAGGCCCGGTACCCGGCCGCGGTCCGCGCCGACGGCCGAACGAGCCCGATCTCGTCATAGTGATGCAGCGTGCGGACGCTCACGCCGGCCAGCTCGGCCACGTGTCCCACGGTCCAGTGATCCTCCACGGCACCGACTATGCAGCCTGACGCCACGTGAGGGTCAAGAGCCTCACTCACGGCAGCAAGAGCCGAACGCGAAGCAGTGGTCCGAGGCGACTCCTGCAAGCCAGCGATGGTCTGGCTCAGAGAAGCCTGCATCCGCTGCCCGATGCTGCAGGTCAACCCCAAAGACTCGAAGCCGGCCTTGTCCGGACGGGACGATTCTGTGGACATCCGGCGCGCTGCCGGGCAAGACCCACGACCTGACCGCAGCCTGCGTGTGGGGCATCCTGCGCGAGCTGGAGAAGGCGGGGATCCTCAGTCGTACGGGTCGTAATTTCGGCGCTCGTGCGTGCGCTGGTGGTATCTGGGCTGCTCGTGCCCCCGGGGTTCGTAGGCGCGCGGCTCGTGCCCACGGGGCGGGCCGTACGGGAATGGTTCGGGGTCAGGCATCTCCTCGATCGCTGTGCGCCCGATCGACGTCAGCAGCGAGACGATGGCAATGCCGATGACCAGGTTGATTACGGCCGTGGCGATCTGCTCGATGAGGTCGGCGGAATGCATGAACGGCAGGATCGTGATCATGACGGTGAAGAGCCCGGCGATCCAGCCGAAGAACTTGGTCGGCTCCGGTGTCGACAGCATGAGGATGTAGAGCAGCAGCGTGGCGACGAGCGCGGCAGCGGCCGCCGAGATCGCGTATCCCGTGGTTGCCGAGCTGCCGTACGCGGTCGCCCCGTCGGGGGTGAGAACGCGGATGCCGAGAATCCTCTTGCTGATCATGACTCCGACCACCACGATCAGTGCCGCGACCACCGCAGCGGCCGCCCCGCCTCCCCACACTCGCGCCGGGTTGACTCTCGGCCGCGCTGGTTCCGGGCGCCGGTCATGGGAGGGATATGACATGCGTATCACCTTTGTCGCGAAGGCTGATCAAGCACTTCGAGAACCTTACACGTGAAGTCAAGAGGCGCTGAGCCTCGAGCTGACTGGTGAGGGCGGCATGCTGCAGCAGCTGAGTACAGGGCGGCGGCGGCCAGGGCGAGAAGCATCACCGCGCACCGCCCGACGAGCTGATGTCCACGATCGTCCGTCCCACCATCGCTTCCTCCCCACGGGCATCGGGTGCGTTCACCATGCTCCTGGCGAATTGGACGGAGAGACAGGACCGATGGTCCGATTTCGCTGGCCGCTGCTTCGTGGCCGGCGGAGCGCGTCCGCCAAGTCACACCCAAGTCGTTCTCATGTCTTTCGGGAGATCGGCTTCAGTGCTTCCCAAGTCGTTTTCCTTACTGTCAGGCATGGCACTGAGGACAGCACCAGGAAAGGACGATCAAATGGACTTCAGTTTCGGTCGCGGTACGGTGGCGCGGGCCGGCGCGGCGGCAGCGGCGATGACCGCGGCATTGTTCTGCGTACCCACCACGGCTATGGCCGATCAGCCGTCGATCACGGTGGAAGTTTCGCCCACCGGCTCCGCCCGCTACTACGAATCCTGCACCGACACGGAGACGTGGGGAGTGGCCGCCGGCAAGGACAGCCCCAATTTCAAAAAGGACAATGTCCAGGTGTGCAAGTATTCCAGCAGCGACGTGGCCTTCAACCCGTGGAAGGGCGGGCTCGGCACCGCGTACAACGCCACCGCGAGGGACCACGTCATCGAGCAATCCCATGGGGAATGGTTTCCCCGCAGCTTGGATTCCCGGTGCACGTACTGGCTGCCCGGCGGTCCGAACCGTTCGGCGCGGATCTCCGAGATCGTGCAGACGTACCAGGTCAAGCTGATCTACAAGTACACCGACGGACACATCCAGGTCGCCGACACCACTCAGGCGACGTATTCCGGCAACAAGAGCGTCTCGTGGAACCCCGGCTGCTGGACGAGATGACCCCGCGGCCGGCTCGGGGGGCCACTGTCTCGGCCCGCTGGGGCACAGGATGAAGAGCGGAGTCCGACCCGAGCCGGTGGGCCAAGAACACGCGGTCTGCAGATGCCTGGAGCGTTCAGCGTCCTCTGCGCATGTAGGCGCGGAGCGAGAGCGGGACGAAGATCACCAGCAGCGCGGCCGACCAGAGCAGGACGGCGATCACCGGATGCGTGAGTGGCCAGGCCACGTTTCCGGACGGGGCGCCCGGGTTGCCGAACAGCTCCCGTGAGGCGGCGGTGAGCGCGCTCACCGGGTTCCAGTCGGCCAGGAAGCGCAGCCAGCCCGGCATGCCGCCGGTCGGGACGAACGCGTTCGACAGCATCGTGAACGGCAGGCCCAGCGGCACCATCGCGTCGGCGACCTGGTCGTTCTTCACCGCCAGGCCCACGTAGACGCCCACCCAGCTCAGCGCGTACCGCAGCACGATCATCAGCAGGAACGCCTGGGTCGTGGGGATCAGGCCGCGGTGCGGCTGCCAGCCCACCAGCAGGCCCGCGCCCACCATGATGGCCAGCATCAGCAGGCCGGTCAGCAGGTCGGCGCCGGTCTGCCCGAACGGCACCGCCAAGCGCGCCATCGGCATGGAGCGGAACCGGTCCATCACACCGCGGGAGGCGTCGGTGGCCATCCGCGTCATGACCCCCAACCACGCGGAGAAGGTCACCATCGCGAACAGGCCGGGCATGAGGTACTCGCGGTAGTCGCCGCCGTCCGGCACCTGGATGGCGCTGCCGAAGACGTACCCGAACAGCACCACCATGATGACCGGGAAGACCAGCGCGGCGACGATCTGCCCGGGCTCTTGCCGCAGCCGGCCCAGCTCGCGGCCGACCAGGGTCAGCCCGTCGGTGAGCGTCCAGCGCAGGCGGCCCAGTGGTGAGGTGAGGACGGTCATCGCACGGTCTCCTTGCGGTCGGTGAGGCGCAGGAACACCTCGTCGAGGGTGGGGCGGCGCAGGCTCACGTCGGCGGCGGCGACTCCGGCGTGGTCGAGCTCGCGCACGATGTCGGCGAGCCGGAGGCGGCCGCCGGGCAGGGCGACGCTGAGCCGGTCGGCGCCCGTCATCGTGGGATCGGTGCCAGTGAGGGTGTTCAGGACGGTCATCGCCGCGGGCAGTGCTGCGGGGTCTTCGAGGGTGATGTCGAGGCGGTCGCCGATCGTGGCCTTCAGCTCGTCGGGAGTGCCGGTGGCGATCACCTGCCCGTGGTCGATGACGGCGATGTCGTCGGCCAGCTGGTCGGCCTCATCCAGGTACTGGGTGGTGAGGAGCACGGTGGTGCCGTCGGCCACCAGCTCGCGAATGCTGTCCCAGATCTCGCCGCGGCTGCGCGGGTCCAGGCCATTGGTCGGCTCGTCCAGGAAGAGCACTTCGGGGCGCAGGATGAGACAGGTGATCAGGTCGAGGCGGCGGCGCATGCCGCCGGAGTAGCCGAGAACCGGCCGGTCGGCGGCGTCCATCAGACCGAAGCGCTCCAGCAGCTCATCGGCCCGCCGGTGCGCCTGGCGTCGCGGCAGGTGGTAGAGCCGGCCGAACATGCGCAGGTTGCCGCGGCCGGTGAGCTTCTCGTCCACGGCGGCGGACTGACCCGCGAGCCCGATGCTCGCCCGTACCTGGTCGGCCTCGCGGACGACGTCGTATCCGGCGATGCGGGCGTGCCCGGCATCGGGATCGGACAGGGTCGCCAGGATGCGCACCGCGGTCGTCTTCCCCGCGCCGTTCGGCCCCAGCACCCCGCAGACCGTTCCTTTCGGGACGCTCAGGTCCAGGCCGCGTAGTGCATGGGTGTCGCCGAAGGACTTGTGCAGCCCCTCGGCGACCACGATCGGATCCGTCATGATCCCTCCATTGAGTACCTTGTACGCGATCTCTGAAGGCTAGGCGATTGGGTACCATGTACGCAACCAAGGGGGTGAAGCGGTGACCGACGCCGACTACGTGAACATCTGGATGCGGCCCGAACGCACGGCCTACGGGCGGAAGCCCACCTACAGCCGCGCGCAGATCACCGAGGCGGCCGTCCGGATCGCTGACGCCGAGGGGCTGGAGGCCGCCACCATGCGGCGGATCGCCACCGAGATCGGCGCCGGCGCGATGTCCCTCTACCGGTACGTCCCGAGCCGCGACGACCTGGTCGAGCTCATGGCTGACCGGCTGGTGGGCGAGATCGACGTCACGGGCATGCCTTCGGGCGACTGGCGCGCCGACCTGACCCGCTACGCCGACGGGCTGCGGGCCATGTGGCTGAGGCACCCGTGGATCGCCACCGTGCAGCGGTCACTCCCCAGCTTCGGCCCCAACCAGCTGCTCTTGATCGAACGGTTGATGGGAGTGCTCGACGCCTTCGTCTCCATCGACGAGAACCTCGGCCTCATGGCCATGTTGAACAGCTACATCGAGGGCACCGTCCGCGAGGAGATCAGCTCGGCCAGGGAATTCCGCCGCAGCGGGCTCAGCGAGTCGGAGTGGATGGCGCGGCGCGGCCCGTACGTCGACCGGCTGGTGAAGAGCGGGGAGTACCCGATCTTCACCAAGATCGTGATGGAGGCGCGGCAGCCGCACCTGAGCCGCGACGACCAGTTCCGGCACGGGCTCCAGCGCGTCCTCGACTGCATCGCCGCGGCCCTCCCACCAACGGCCGAGTCTCCGATGTCGGCGCACTGAGAGGGGCAGGAAGAACAGGACGGGCCAGGGCGGGCTCGTAGTCGACGATCCGAGAGGGCATCAAGAGCGAAATGCCCACCGAAAAAGGCGCGGCGGCGGCCCGTGCCTGGTCACGGGTGGAGTCCAGGGCTTGCCGATGCCGGGGTACGGCCTTCGCGCGACCGGTGTGCAGGCGGCTGCCCACCTCCCGGCCAGGGTGGTCACCTGGCCTGCTCGCCAGCCACGACCGCCGCCTGCTGCGTGTCTGCAACCCCTTCCGGCCACACCGAGCCGGACATGCGGGCCTTGAGTGGTTGCACAGGTAGAGACCGCCTGCTTCCGGCCAAATGCTTGCGGTCGCCAGGGTGCAGGGGGTGACCCACTATCCACCCGGAGTCACGGTCGCGCCGGGCAGTGACTCCTTCTGAGCTTCCCTCGAGCCGACGACGGCGTTGAGCCCGCCGTTGAAGAGCTGCGCGACCGCGTCACCGGAGACGAAAGGCTTCGACGTCTCCCCCTTGACCCTGATCAGCATCCTGGTGGGGGTGCAGAACAGGCTGACCTTACTCTCGCTGGAAATGCCCACCGCTGGCTCCACCGGCCCGGAAAACCCCTCTTCCCGACCCGGTTGCCCCTCGGACTTGGTCATGTCGACGTGCATGCTCCAGCCGGAGCCGGACAGCCCGCACCGGCCGGAGGGGTGGATCCACGCGATCAGATCGTAAGAACCGACATTGATCTGCGCCAGTGCCCGCTCCGCCTCGTCGGGCAGTTTCGGGTGGTCGGTCAGGCCCTTGAGTTTGACCAGCGGCCACTGGGCCGAGTTCTTCAGCAGTGGGTTCACGGTTGGCGCGGAGCACGCGCCGAGGGCCGGTAATACCAGGAATGCGACCACGGCACGCGCCAGACGATCGATCACTGTGATTCCCCGTTCGTGACGACTCAGTCGATCTTGAGTCTACGTACCTCACCTGACGTACAAGCGCCACACGCTCCGCGAAATGCCGCCCGGCAACATGGGCGATCGCCCAGCCCAGCAGCGCTCGGGTGCTGCTATCTCCGGCGGATCGCCGCCCGCCGCCACACAGATCCCCGAAAAGCCCAGGACACCCGTGCACACGACTTCGAAAAGTGACAGACGGATTTCGGGACTCGGCGACGTGGGGGAACGCCGTCGGGCGGGGCGCTCCGGGATACCGTCCCGTAAACGACCGTTTCCGGGACGGCCGTTGGCGGGGGAGGACGGAGCGGGCGAGGCCTCGGCCGCTGTAGTGGCCGCCGCCTCCACCTGCTGCTTGGCCCACGGCTTGGCCAGACCGGCCGGACCGGTGTTGACCTCGGCGCGATCCCACCGGGCCGGATCCCATCGGGTGGTCCCGAAGATGCTCTTGGCCACCAGGTACTTCCAGCCCTTGCGGTGGCGCAGGGCCCGCATGTTTCTTCGTAGCCTTCTGGGCCGCCGCTGTCTTCCGGCGGGCAGGCGCGGCCGCCGGCGCTGCAGCGCGGGTAGGGGGCGTTCTTCGCGGCCCGATGGACCTTCTCCACTTCGATGTCGTGGTCCCAGCAGTCGCCGAAGTCGTAGTGGTAGCCGAGACGGTCCCCGGCCTGGGGGATCAGGGCGCCAGCGTCACCCTGGTCTCGTCCCGAGCGTTGTCGCCGTACTCCAGGTCCGCCTTGCCGAACACATGCAGGTGGTGTTGCTGCCAGCCCATCGCGATCTGGATCACCTCGTGCAGTTCGGCCGAGCCCGAGACGGGTAAACCTCCGCGGTAGACCAAGCCGTGAATATACAACCCGCATGGTATCAGTCATCAATCGCGCGATTGACGAGTATCAGCGAGTAAGAGACTAGCATTGCGAGGGCAAGCTGATAGTGAAGCCTTCGGAACCTGCTGAACTGCTTGGCCAGAGTAACGTTGACACCTCCGCTTTTGATCAGTGTGATGCTGCGAACAATGGCCGGTCGTTCATGTGATGACGCTATTCAGGTGACCGTCGGGGCAGCAGCTAAGTCCGGTCGAAAAGGCGGAACACGATAAGCGAAAATATGGTCAGAGAGTACAGAGCGGCACAAGCATTAATTCTGTCGGCCGTCTTCATGGCTGTCGTCGCCGTCGGCAACCATGCATCAGCCTCAGCCGCATCGGTTAGCTGGGGGAGGACTTCGACATCTTCAGCCTCAGGGCACTAGGTTTATATTTGGGGCTGTGGACGATTGTGGTATTCACACGGCTACTACTGGGACAGTCACGGATACAAGTACACGTCACTCCAGGATTTCAAAAACCACAACCAATGCAACACATAAACGGCTGAAGGCTGCCGGGGAGCCAGCGGCCGCGCACTGGCCCGCGAACCCAAAGGAGAAGGCCCATGCGTCGTCGTGTCGTTGCCGCCGTTCTTGCGGCTCTCATGTCGGCCGGTCTTGCCGGTGCGGTGATGGTGGCAACCGCCACACCCGCCAGTAGCAACTCCTCCTGCTGCTGAGTTCGCAACCTGATGGAGCCGGCCACCCGAGGCGGCTAAGTCCACGGCCCGTTTCTGCCAGTGTGTGACACCCGCGATCCCAAAGGAGAAGGCCCATGCGTCGTCGTGTCGTTGCCGCCGTTCTTGCGGCTCTCATGTCGGCTGGTCTTGCCGGTGCGGTGATGGTGGCAACCGCCACGCCCGCCAGTAGCAACATCAAGTGCTGCTGAGTCCGCAAGCTGCCTCAGGCCCTGGAACGAGAGGGCTACGTGACCAGGCCTGCGGAGGCGCCTCGTTCCTCGGCGCACGTCTCGCCGCGCCCGGACAGGAGTGCAGCCGAGCGCGGAAATCCGCGCAGGCGACCTCGAAAACCGACAGCCCCCGACTTCACCCTCTTCTGCGATGAGCCGTTTTGGTACCGCTGGGCGCGTGGCCAGGGGTGGCGAGTGCGGCCGCGTGTTCCTCGCCATTGATCTAAGGCATTGCCAGCGGAGCTGAGGCATCCGTGCATCTCATCGATGGTCTTGAGGCTGGGATGCTGGAGGGGGACGCCAAGCGCTGGATATTCACGAGCATGTGCAGGCCGCAGGGTGACAGACTCCCCGTCATGTCGGCTGACCTGGATGAACACGACTATCTGCGTCGCGTTGAGCTCCTCGCCCGCGATGTCGTCGATCGCGCTGCGGATGAGGGGTGGTTGAGCTATCGGTCCGATTCGTCGGATGCGGCGACGCCACTTCAGCGCGTGGTCAATGAGCTCGCACGGACCTTGCTGCATTACCACTTCGAGGGCGATGGATGCATGGAGGAAAGCCGCCTATATCGGATTGGCGCGGCCGGCATCATCAGACCGGATGCCGGTCACGGCTCCTACGACGAGCTGTGCGGCAGCCTCGGGGTGGAGGCGCGACCTGAGGGCTGGGCCCTGTGGCATGCCTGGGACGACGAACAAGAACCCCACACCCTGGTCACCACCTGTATCACCACCACCGAGGGACTCCTGTCCAACTGGGCACGGGGCATCAGCGTCCTTCCGGCGCTGCCGGATCGGGCACAGGTCATCGCCGTCGTCCGTGGGTGGGTCGGCCCGGCCACCCTGTCACCAGATCACGCCGCGCAGCGCGGTCTGAGCGGTGGATAGCGCGACGGCTGAAGATCGCCGACCGCCATTTGCCTCGCGTTGACTGACAACCACGCCTGTAAAGCTCGCCACCTGTTCCGAGGCGCTGCTGATCGGGCACGGCGGCGAGCCTCACGTTCAATTGCCGACGACATTTCGGCAGACTGTGGGGATGGCTGTGACCTTGCAGGCTGTTCGGGTGTCGCCCGCTGAGCTGGCCGCTGCCCGAACGTCGTCGGCGGAGCTGGGGCGGATCGTGGGGTTCGATGCTCGGCCGGCCGCTGATTACCTTGACTTGAATTGGGCGAATGGCGGGTTGCTCTGGTTGAGCGAGCGGGCCGGGAAGCGTGCTGAGGCGGGGATGCGTCGGGCTCTGGATGGCGACGTTGTGATCGATTCCTCGGTCGCGGACCGTCTGGGTCTCTACTCGCCGGTGTCGTTCGTTGAGCCCGTGGGTGTCGCCGAGGTCGCTCAGGTGCTGGCGGTACCTGATCTGGAAACGCTCCTTGAGAGGGTGTCGACCGACTCCGACCAGGGGGACTGTACGGTTTTCGGCTCTGTCTCTCTTTCGGCTCTGTCTCTCTTTCGGTGGTGACGGAGCGTTAGGCCAGGAGGATGCGGTGGCGGAGCAGCGCGAAGCCAGCTCGGCCGTGCATCTGGCGCATGATGCGTTTGGTCTTGGTGTTCACGCCTTCGGTGCCGCCGTTGTGGAAGGGCAGGGTGACGGCCGCGTAGACGGCATCGCGGTCCTGATCGAGGCCGCGGACGAAGGCGTGTAGATGGGGCAGATCGGCGGCACGGGCGGCGGTGATCCATGCGTCGAGGCGGTCGGCGTTGCCTTCGCGCGGCCGGAGCAGGTCGGCGAAGCCGCGGACGAGTTGGGCCAGGTCGATCATCTCGGGACAGGCGGCGGTCAGGTCGTCCAGCAAGCGGTGGTGCTCGTCTTTGAGGTTGTCGGGCCGGGTGAGCAGGAGCCGGGCAAGGCGGCGTGGGGAGATGGGCAGGCGGTCGGCTTCGACCCGGCCTTGGGTGATGTAGCGGTAGAGGAGGTTGAAGCTGCCCCGGTAGCCGAGGGCCTTGATCTCGTTGAACAGGTGCAGGACGGGGACGGCGGGCTCTTCGGCGCGGCGGCGCCGAAGGTGGTCGCGGTAGGGGTCGACCAGAGTCGGCCGATACTGCGGGGCGCGCTGCAGGCGCAGCGGTTCGGGCACGCGGGCGTAGCGTTTGACAGTGTTGAGGCCCAGGTTCAGCCGGCGGGCGCACTCCAGCAGGCCGACGCCCTTGCCGAGCAGGTCGTGGACCTGATGCCAGCGCTCGCGGGTGGTCTGCGCGCGCTTGCCGTCCTGCAGGGGCGGTCCGGCCTTGGCCCAGCAGGCGCTGTGTCCGGCGACTTCTTTCAGGACGGCCTCGCCGAAGTTGTGCCACAGGTGCCAGCGGTCACCCACCTGGATGGCGTCCGGCAGGGCGCGGCGAATCGCTTCGGCGTAGGTGCCGGAGCCGTCCCGGCACACGATCTGCACCCCGGGATGGGCGCGCAGCCAGGCCTCCAAGACATCGGCGGTGCGGCCGGGCAGAACGTCGATGCGCTGGCGGGTCTCGGCATCGATCAGCACGGTGGCGTAACGGTGACGCCGGCGCAGAGCGAAGTCGTCCACCCCCAGCACCCGGGGTATGCGCGGCTGGGGCAGGGGCAGACGCAGCAGGATACGCAACGCGGTATGCCGGGACAGGCGCACGGCCAGCGCGGACAAGACTCGCATACCGGCGCGTCCGGCCAGCTCCCGAACCACCGCGCCGATCTGGGAAGCCAAGCGGGGCGTGCGCCGCTGATAGCGCTCAAGCACGCCGGGCAGCTGTTCGCGGAAGGTCTGGCGGCAGCCGCGCGTCGGGCAGACCAGGCGACGAATCCGCACCACCACCAGCACACGGCGTGCATCGACCGGGACATCGGCCAGGCTGCGCTCGTGATAGCCGTGTACGCGGGTTGTCCCGGCTCCGCAGGTCGGGCAGGCGACCGATCCGTTCGGGGTTCGCGCACGTACCCGAATCTGCTCGCCCTCGTCCGCCACCTGCTCCACAACCAGCGGCGATAACCCCGAAAACACCGTACCCACAAGATCGTCGACATGCATGACTCAGCGTGACGCTGCGAGCCGTATCGTCACCACCGAATCTGCGACAGAGCCGAATCTGCGACAGAGCCGAATCTGCGACAGAGCCGTTAACTGGACACACCCATCGTCGACCTTTCATGCCAGGTGAGCAGTGATGATGATGGAGTCGAGCGCGGTCGTCAGCTCGTCGAGATTGCCGACGGGGTCACGTCCGTGGACGTGACCGCGTTGAGGTCGTGACGTGAGCCGGGTTGGACATCGATCAGTCCGAAAACTGTTGGACACCGTCCAGGGCGCTCCGCGATCATCCGCGCTGTGACAGATGAGTTCGAACGCCGGCCCCCAGCCCCTACCGGCCTGAAGCCAGTGAGATTTGTTGATCTGACGAGCACGGCCATGACCGCCTTGCTGAACGACGACCTTGCCCGGGCCAGTGCCGAGGTAGGAGTCGAGCTCACGGAGTACTTCCTTACCGATCAGGCGAAGTGGGTCTGGCGGTATCGGGTCAATCAGCTGGCCTCGGACCCGGGTAGCGCGGGATGGCTCACCCGAGCCGTAGTGGCCGAACCTGAAGGCGTCGTGGTGGGGTATGCCGGGTTCCACGGGCCGCCGGATGAGGCGGGCATGGTGGAGATCGGCTATTCGGTGGCTCCCGACTACCGTCGTCGGGGGTACGCCAGGACGATGTTGACCGAGTTGATGCGTCGGGCCGCCGCCGAATCCGGAGTCAGGACTGCGCGGGTGACGATCAGTCCCGAGAACACGGCGTCTCTGGCCACGATTTCTGGATTCGGCTTCGCTGAGGTGGGAGAGCAGTGGGACGAGGTGGACGGCCTCGAGCTCATATTTGAAGTCCCTGTCTGAATGAGCTGCCAGAAAGCGGACCTCCGCCTTGGGAAGCCATACACGCCAATCCGGTGAACGTATCCGGTCACAGCACTAGCCGCACCGCATAGCGGGTGCATTGCCCGATCTTGACCGCTCAATCGTCCGCTTCATGGGCGACGTTGACGGCCCAGGGCGCCCGGGAGATCGGCACGGACGCCCCGGTCAGTGGTGGCCTCGCGGCTGAGCGCCTGGCCAATGGTGGCCCTATGGAGGACCTTGATGATCCAAGAGCTGGTAAGAGATCTCTATCTCCAGCATTGGAAGTGAGCCCTCGCGGAGGGCTCACTTCCAAAAAGGCGACGCCCACATGGGGATCCTTAAATGGAACTCGACCGCCACCGATGAAGGTGTAGATCTCTACGCAACTCTGGGTTCATGCAATTATCCGACATCGAGCCTGCATCTGAACCAGGCGGCTCCACTACGCGGCGTCCCAGAGCCGATCACCGATCCAGCCGCAATCGCCGACCTGAACCTACGCCGACGAGACCGACTCGGTGGAGTCCTCCACGAGTACTCACATGCCGCCTGAACTGCGTGATGGGTTTTCGGCAGGTACACCTGCGCCGCGTACTCCTGGATTGGGTCCTGATCCTCAGCGAGCGCCACCTGGCCCTCGTGCTCCACGAGTATCTGATCCACTACAACGGGCACCGGCCGCGCCAGTCCCGGCAGCAGCGGCCTCCGGACACCGCAACGCAACCCGTCCGGGAGGTGACCGAGCTCCGCGATCTGCGATCCATCTGTCGAAGACGCGTCGTGGCGGGCATGATCAGCGAATAGCGCCACGCCGCTTAGCCGCAGCTCAGGCCGCGTAACCCAATATTCGAGCGGTACAGCGGGGCTTGCCGGCTGCGGTCATGCCTCCAGTACGAGGTGCAGCAGCTCGCGCAAAGACTCGCGCTGCTGCGTGGTGAGCTGGGCCAGCGGGGCGGAGGCGAAGGGCATGCGGGCGCGGAGGTCGGCGGCGACGGTGCGACCGGCCGCGGTGGTGGCGACGCGTTTGACGCGGCGGTCGATCGGGTCGGGGCTCCGCTCGACCAGGCCGCGGGACTCCAGCCGGTCGATGATCGCGGTCACGTTGGAGGGCTCCGCGTGCAGCCGGTCGGCGATGCTGCGCATCGGGGCCGGATCTTCGGCGGCGAGCAGTGCCTTGACCTGGAGCGGAGTCAGCCCGTGGGTGGTCGCGGCGGCCTCGGACTCCTGGGTGTAGCGGCGGCTGATGGCCGCGAAGAGGCCGACGATCTCCCTGGTCAGCTCATGCGGTGGAGTGGACATGGGATTCATCCTACCGATGTGCTTATACTGACATAGTTATGATTAACCTTAATTATGTTTCATAAGTAGATGAGGGGTAGCTGAAGATGAGCGCCAAGACCGTCCTGATCACCGGCACCTCCTCCGGCATCGGCCTGGCCACCGCCGTCGCTGCCGCGCGGAGCGGCTGCCACGTGGTCGCCACCATGCGCGATACCGCCAAGGCGGGCGCGCTGCTGGCGGCGGCGGAGGAGACCGGCGTTACCGTCGATGTCCGGGCACTGGACGTGACCGATCCTGCCTCGGTCGAGGCGTGCGTGGCCGGCCTCGACCGGCTGGACGCGCTGGTCAACAACGCCGGTGCGGGCCACATCGGCACGCTGGAGCAGGAGAGCGTCAAGGACGTGCGTGCCGTCATGGAGGTCAACTTCTTCGGTGTGCTGCACGTGACGAAGGCAGCCCTGCCGCTGCTGCGGGCGAGCAAGGGCCGGGTGGTGACCGTGACCAGTGTGGGCGGAGTGATCGGCCAGCCCTTCAACGAGGCTTACTGCGCTGCCAAGTTCGCGGTCGAGGGGTTCATGGAGTCCCTCGCGCCGGTTCTGGCGGCGGCCGGCGTGTCCGTCAGCGTGGTCGAGCCGGGTGCGGTGGCCAGCGAGTTCGTCAGCAACGTGGGCTTCAGCGACGCCGTACTGGAACAGGCCGGGTCGTATGCGCCCGCGCTGTCCGCGTACCTGGAGCGCACCCGCGGCGCCTTCGCCAACGCGCAGACGCCGCAGGACGTGGCGGCACAGATGGTCGAACTGCTGACGGCCGAGCGGCCGGCCTTCCGCGTGCTCACCTCGGACGCCGCGCGCGCCTTCGCCGGGGCGAAGCTCAAGGACCTCGACGGCTCGGCCGTGCAGACGCTGACCAGCGCATGGGTCGCCTAGGAACTGTCTGACCGGCTGGGTAACAGAGCCGTCAGGGCGAGTGCTGCCGCGCTGCACAGGACGGTGCAGGTGATCCACAGGGCTGATGGGTTGATGGACAGCAGTTGGGTGCCGAGCAGTGAGGAGATCAGCCAGCCTGATGACCAGGCCAGTCCGTACAGTCCGGCGTAGCGGCCGCGCAGGTGTTCGGGGGCCAGATGTGCCACGATCGCGCCACTGACCGCTGCGGTGATGGTTTCGCCGACGGTCCAGATCGCCACCGTGGCGAGGTAGGCGGCGGTGGTGTGGGCGGCTGCGGTGAGTCCGAAGCCGATTCCGAGCAGCGCCGCTCCGGCGGCCCAGATCCGGCCGGGATCGCGCTTTTGCAGCCAGGGGCCGATGAGCGGTTGGAGAACGCAGATCAGGATGCCGTTCAGTGCCATGCACATGCCGTAGAAGGAGGGGGAGAGGCCGTGTGCGCGCATGGCCAGCGGGAGGGTGGAGTCGCATTGGAAGTAGACGAAGGCGTAGGCCAGGACGCAGAGGGTGAAGGCGAGCATCTTCCGGTCGTGGATGACGCGGCGGAAGCCGCCGGGGGTGTCGGTGCCGCGGGGCTGTGGCTGGGAGCCGGGTATCAGGCGCCAGACCAGAAGGCCGAATAGTGCTCCGGTGAGGGCGTCGGTCCAGAACAGGGCGGTGAAGGAGGTTTTGGCCAGGAGGCCACCGGTGGTCATCGCGGTGGCGAAGCCGAGGTTGACCGCCCAGAACAGCAGCCCGTACGCGCGGGTGCGGTCGGCTTCGGGGACCAGGTCGGCGACCATGGCTTGGGCGGCCGGCCGGTAGGACTCGATCGTGATGCCGAGCAGGCCGACCAGGACGACGATCACTGGGATTGGCCGGGTGTGGGCGAGGGCGACCAGGATGATGGAGGTGCTGAGGGTGGCGGCCAGCATCGTCTTCCGCCTGCCGATCCGGTCGGCGAGGACCCCGCCGAGCAACTGCGAGAGCAGCGCTCCTGCGCCGGAGGCCGCCATGACGCCGCCGGCCTCCGGGATCGACAGGCGGCGGACGCTCACCAGGTACAGCGTCATGAACGGGGTGGCCATGGTGCCCATCCGGTTGATGAGCGTCCCTGCCCATAACGCCCAGAACGCCCCGGGTAGCCCGCCGAATCGGGCGCGCAGGAACGACGGCGCCTGGGCGACCTGGGTCATGAGGGTCTGTCTCCGATCGGTTGCGGTCAGACGGCCGTGATGAGCGCATGCAGTGCCAAGGCGGCGATCACGGCACTGGAGGTGAGTGCTGTTATGAGCTGCCCGCGGCTGCCGGTCAGGGCCCTGCCGAGCAGCGCGCCGCCGCCGGCCAACATCAGTTGCCAACTCGCGGACGCGGTAAAGGCGGCCAGGGCATAGCCCGCGCGCTCTGGGTAGCTCAGGGCGGCCGTGCTCTGGCTGCCGAGCACGAGCGCCGCGAAGTAGATCACGGTGAGGGGGTTCATCATCGTGATCGCGAGCAGGGCCGTGTAGGCGCGAGCGGGTTTCTTCGTCCTTGACGACGGGGGCGACAACTACACGCTGCTGGACGTCCGCGGGGACGGGCGGGTGTGGTGGCAGGACCACGACACCCGCGAGTTCTACGTCCACTTCGACTCGCTGGACGACTGGCGCGCCTTCAAGGAGGAAGTGGGCAAGGGCGGCGACGAGAACGAGCTTCGCGATGCCTTCCGGACCGAGGAACGGCCGGCGGCCCGGTGCGGCGAGGCGCCCGGCACGCCGGCGCTGGCCACGAGATACCAGTGGCTGGTCTGGCTACTCGCGCAACCGCTGCTCGACGACCGGGGCCGGGCGACCCAGGACGACGACGAGCTGGCACGGAGCGCCATCGGGCATTTCCGCGCCGCCTGGCCGACAGATGAGGCCGCGGAGAAGAGCCTGCTGGCGGAGCTGCCGCTGCTGGCGGGGGATCCGCATCTGGCGATCTACTGGCTGCTGCACACGTCGCTGCTGGCGATGGAGCCGCAGCGGGCACGAGTGCTCGCCGCGATCGAGCAGGCGCCGTGCCGTACGCCGCTGGTCGACGCGTTCGCGGCGGCCTTCGGGTCACTGCCGCTGGACGGGGACGTGACTATCGTGCCGGGGTTCAGGAAGCGCCGCTCGCTCGCGCTCCTGTACATCGGCGACGACGCACCCGAGACGGAAAGGGCGCGCACCGCGCTGGTCTCCATGGAGGTCGAGCCCCGGGCGAGGTCGCTGACGAAGTTCGTGCTCGTCTGCGACGGCCTGGAGGGGGGCACGTTGACGGACGCCGAGGTCGCCGCGGCGGCGACACGGATGGATGCGGCGCCCGGCTCCGCGGCGCTGCGCGCCCTGCTCGACCGGCGCGCCGGGAGGGAGGCCAGCCGCCATGCCGACGAGTTCGCGCGGACGGCGACCACCACCGGCGAGACCTGGCCGTGGGTGCTGGGGGCGTTGTGGCCGGTCCATTCGCTGGTTCGCGACCTGGACGCGCTGGAGACGGTGATCGGCTTCCTGCTGGACAGGGATCCGTACCATCGGCGCGTCCTCACCATGCTCCGGCACGCTCAGGGACTGGCCGGGCGCGAGTTCCTGATGCCCGCCGACGAACTGGAGCGGGCGCTGGCGCTGGCGGAGGCGTCCACACCGATCCTGGAGGACCTGGCGGCGACGCCGGAGGACCACTCGGCGATCATCGCGAGGATCGCCGACCCGGCGTTGGCGCGGGTGGTCGCGCGCCGCGTCCTGCACCGTGCGGACGTGGACGAATACGCGGTCGAGGTGAGCTCGTGGGCGATCCGCGCCGTCCTCGCGGGTGACGATCCCGACCGGGGGGAACTCGTCGCCCGGGGTTTCGAGGCTCTGCCGTTCCAGTCCCACCAGCAGGTGCTCGCCGACGTCGCCGGCGAGATCACCTCCCCCGGCCACCCTCTGGTCCGCGTCATGCTGCGGGTGCTGGAGCACACCGCCGAGCCCGACGACGCCGACTTCATGGCGACCTACACGGTCAAGCAGATGAACAAGGCGATCTTCACGGCGCTCGCACCGTTCGCGCACGAGCCGGAGATCTTCGACGAGCTGATGCCCATGGCAGAGCTGCCCACCGACCATATGACCACCGATTCGCTGTGGAGCGAGCTGTTCAACCCGTTCAGCAAGGAGACTTACGTCCTGCCCCGGCTCTCGGACGAACAGGCGGTGCGGGTGGCCAGGGCGCTGATCGCCACCCGGCTCACGCATCCGGTCATCCTCGCCCGCAACGCACACGCCCTCGCCTCCTCCATCGCGGAACCGCCCTTACAGCCCGACGAGCACGCGCGCGCCACCCGGTGGGACAACCCGCTGGAGACTGAGGAGCCGGCCAGGCAGCTGGAGGCGGTCCTGTCCGGAGCCGCGGACGACAAACGCCGCCGCCTCGTCGAGAAAGGCGCGGCCGCCCGCCTCCAGGGCACGCCACGGCTGAAGATCTCCGACAAGAAACTCGACATCCTGGCCGGTACGACTGTCCGGCGACGGCTGCTGCATGACAGGACGACCGGGGAGGTCTGGTTCCTCGACATCGACGGGGCGGTGCACGCCTTCGATGGGTACGAGATCACCGGCCTTCCCTTCGAACCCCGAGCGACCGGCTATGGCCGCATGCGAGCGTTCCTCGATGGTGTGACCGAAATATCTGAGCGTGCGCTGTTCTGGGACCGCCGGGCAAACGAATTCGTCGAGGTCACCCGCTATGGCGACCGGATGACCTACGTGTGGGGCCGGAGCGACAGCTCGCTCGACGGTCTCGGCCTCTCCTTCCCCGGCGTCGACGCGGCAGCCGACGCGTTCGCCCGCGTGAAGAGCAGCGTCGCGGCGGCCGGCATGACCGAGACGAGTCCCTGGTACGTGCCGGGCAAGGGCGCGGTCCTGCGCACCTTCCGCACGCCGGACCCCGACGGCCCGAGCAGCTCAAGCGACTATCGCCGCGTGTTCGACCGGAGGATCGGCGGCGGCCCTCGTTTCGCCACCGAGGCGGAGGCGATCGCCGCACACGAACGGTGGGAACTGGAGGCGCAACGGGACCGCGACGCGGGCCTGACCTGCCTGGAGTGGCAGGACAACCGCCTCCGGCCCGAGGACATGACCGTGGGGGAATGGATCAGGGACCGGATCCGGGACGACCTCAGCGACGCGGCCTGGCACGCCCGGGCGCTCACCGAGATCGTCGATTACCTGAGGAGCCACGGCTACGGTGACCTGATCGGCGCGATCGAGGTCGAGGTGGGCTCGGGCATCTCCGACGACGAGATCGCCGCCTACGAGGCCGAGCACCGGCACCCGATCCCCGAGGTGCTGCGCGCCTTCTGGCGCGAGATCGGCCACGCCCGCTGGTCCGTGGGCGGGGTGGGAATGCGGGTCCTGTCGCCGTCGCAGGTGCTGTCCCGCCGGCCGGCCGCGCGGCAGCTGGGGGAGGACTACCTTCGAGGAATGGCTCCTGCCGAAGCCGACGCCGCCCGGCCGCTGATGGGCGCGCTGGACGTGCTGGTCGAGACGCTCGACGGCTCTGTCATCACCGTGCTCGCCGACTGGGAGGCCAAGGAGGGCAGGGTCTTCACCCATGCCGACTACGATCCACGCAGTATCTGGTGGGAGAGCTCTCTGTCCTGGATGCTGGCGACGCGCTTCCTCGACGTCTTCGCCGACGCGATCGAGGAGGCCGCACCCGTGGTGGCGCAGCTCTACCACGGCCAGCAGCTGAACCCGGACGCGCAGCGTCGCTACTTCGAGCTGCGGGAGCAAGGCAAGGCCACCAGGTTCTGGGAGCTCCTGTACGACGAGACATTCGGCTCGGTCTCCACCCGCTCAGGAAAGGTCGGCGCGGCCGGTGCCGTACGTACCAGACGGTACGACCCGGCCCGCGCGGCCCGCAAAGCGGCCAAGCTGATCGCCGCCAGGGAGAAGGACGGCTACCGCGAAGCCGCACCCGTCCAAGCCCGGGCCGACGCCCCCTGACCGCCCCGCGAGCCCGGCTCCGCCGAGGGCCGGGCCTCCACCCTGCGCCTGCCGATAATTGCGTCCGCCCAGTTCACGGGCATGTGGGCTTTGCGTGGCTTGCGCGAGCTCCGGCCCTCAGCCGGCGCATGCGGCATGATGATCGGCTGTGCTCCTGCTCCTGGCCTATCTCGTCGTTACGAACGCCTTCGCCGCGCTGCGACTGCTACCGATGGGCAATCGGGACAAGGGCGTCGAGATACTCGCCCTGCGCCATCAGATCACCGTCCACGATCTGACCGCTGCCTGATCTGGAACGAACGCCTCCTGCGGCACGCCCTGCGAGATGCGAACGGGTCAAGACGGGGATCGTGGATTCCTAGGCGAAAACCCAACAGATCGCTCAGGCAGGCACGCGCTCCTGGTCAGCATCGTCAAAGGGGGGATAGCTCTCGCTACCGCTCGCACCGGCCGGTGCTGTTCACGCTGGTCGATCGGCGCAGTGACTGGATACCGGAGAGCACCCCGGTCGAGGTGGACGGCGAACCGCCGACACCCAAGGCCAGTCCCTGCCGGTGTTCGGCCTGGCGACGCTGCTGGGCTTCGAGCTTCTTCCCAGGATCAGGAACTGGCACGACCTGATCTTCTACCGGCCCGACCCGCGCACCTGCTACCAGCACATCGACGCCCTGTCTCGGCGACAACGTCGACTGGGACCTGATCGAAAAGCACTGGACCGACCTGCTGCGCACCGCGATCTCCATCCGCGAGGGCCGGGTGCCCTCGGTGACGCTGCTGCGCCGGCTGGGCAACCACTCCTGCAAGCACCCCCTGTACCGGGCGTTCCGGGAGTTGGGGAGGGTCATCCGTACGATCACGTTGCTGAGGTACCTGTCCGAGCCAGAACCGCGCGAGCCGATCACCGCGATCACGAACAAGGCCGAGGCGTTTCACGGCTACCGGAGTGGCTGGCTGCTGCTGGAGTTCATCCCGGCCGCAGAGCGGGCCCGCGCTGGCTGCGTGCGGCACGCCGGAATCTCCCAGCCGCGGGTGTCGGTACACCTGTCCTGCCTGGTCGCGTTCCGGCGCCGGAATGGCCGCCCGCGGGATGGGGGTGTACGGGTTCGTACGGAAAACGTGACTCCATCCGGTCGGCCCGGACACCCTGGTCCTACCGCACCGAGGGAGTGCTCGCGGCTACCGCCGTCGCAGGCTCACAAGGTGGGACCCGCCGGACCCGATTGCTCCCTCTGTGGGTGCCGCGGTCGCGGTGATGGAACCTGCTAGGTGGGACCCGCCGGACCCGATTGCTCCCTCTGTGGGTGCCGCGGTCGCGGTGATGGAACCTGCCAGGTGGGACCCGCCCGACCCGAAGCCTGCCTCTCTGGCCGCTGACGCTTCAGGTAGCGCGACCGCCGTCCAGGGTGTCGTACAGCCGGACGCGACTGCCATCGAATACGGCCTGTAGGGCCGGACTGCAGCACTGGTGGAAACTCGCCGGTGACCCGACCGTCGTAACCAGCCCCACATCCAACTACACCATCGTGTTCGCGCGCGGCGGTGACGGGAAGATCGGCTACACCCAAAACTCCGGGTCGGGCTGGTCACAATGGGCCGAAGTCAACAGCAACTGGCGGTTCGCCGGTGACCCTGTGGGTGCCGAAAAATTGTGCGCCCGCAGGGCGCCGCCGTGCTCCGTGCGTGCTCGTACGCCACGGAACGCACCGTCAGGATCCGACACGGTGTGACATCGAAAGCCGCACGGTGGGGGACGAACTGTCACTGAGCCCCACAGTGCGGAACTAAAAGATCTTGCTTCTAATCCGACGGTCGCAGGTTCGAATCCTGCAGGGCGCGCTTTGATCATGTGCCTGCCCTGCGGGAATGCTGGATCGGATGCGTTCTAGAACAAAACTCTCGGCATTGCGTGCTCCGTGCGTGCTCGCGCGCACGAACCCCGCACACACCATGATCCATTCATCGGTCCTTGGGTTATGCCAGGAAGAGCAGCGGGGCCGGATGCTTTATCCGATGGTCAGCCTTGCAAGGAGATGAGTTTCCCGGGCTGTATGCGGTCTTCGCCGAACAGCAGAGCTGCGGTCTTCTCGGCGGCGGTGGTGGCCACGTGTGCGTAGACGGAGGTGTAGGTGTCGGCGGTGAAGGCGCTCGAGGTGTGTCCCAGCGTTTCCTGGACCACTTTCATCTCCACGCCGGCGGCCAGCACGAGCGAGGCTGCGCCGCGGCGCAGGTCGTGCAACCGGACGGGGGAGTGTCCCTGCCGATAATGCGATCCATGCAGGTCATCCTGCTTGTCTGATTGATCTCTTGGTGTACCGGTTCTGCTCTCGGAAGGAACAGAGTCGCGGCAAGATGATCGCTTGTGATTCTCCGCCTGGCTTGTCTGGCCGTCACGAACGCCTTCGCTGTGCCGCGGTTGTTGCCGCTGGGGGATCGAGACAAAGACGTCGAGCTTCTTGCCTTGGGTCACCAGATCACCGTTCTTGAACGGCAGTTCGGCGTGGATACCAGGGTGAGGTTCGCTCCTGAGGATCGCGCCTTCCTGGCCGCGCTACTGGCGTCGCTGCCTGGCGAGGTCCTGGGCCGGCTGCGGCTCCTCGTGCATCCGGACACCGTCCTACGCTGGCACCGCGATCTGCTGAAGCCCGTCATGCCCGCGCCTGTCGGCCCAAGCGGCCTGGGCGCCCGCCCACCGTGCGGTCCATCCGCGTGCTCATTCTGCGGCTGGTCCGAGAGAACCCCTCGTGGGGCTACCGGCGCGTGCACGGCGAGCTCGCCACGCTCGGCGTCAAGATCGCGCCTTCCGCCGTCTGGGAGATCCTCAAGCAGGAAGGCATCGATCCGTCCCGTGAGCGGGCATCTGTGACGTGGGCAGACTTCCTGCGCTCCCAAGCCGACGCGCTACTGGCCTGCGCCTTCATCGAGATCGTCACCCTCAACAGGCAGCGCAGCGCCAGTACATCCTGGCGGTCATCGAGCACGCCACCAGGCGGGTCCGGGTTCTGGGCACCACGGCCCATCCGACCGCCACCTGGGTCATCCAAGGGATCAAGAATCTCTTGATGGATCTGGAGGACGCCGGCTGCCGAGCGCGACATCTGATTCGGGACCGGGGCGGGACGTTTGCGGTCCGCATGGAGGAGATCTTTGCTGACACCGGCATCCAGATCGTGCTCATCGGTGTCTGGATGCCGCGGATGAACGCGGTCATGGAGCGGTGGGGGCAGTCCTGCCGCCGCGAACTCCTGGACCGCTGCCTGCTCTGGAACGAACGCCACCCGCGGCATGCCCTGCGCGCGTATGAGGAGTTCTACAACCAGCACCGAGCCCATCAGGCCCTGGCTCAAGCTGCGCCGCTGCGTACTGTCCCGGATCCGATCATCGATCTAGAGACCTGAACATACGCCGACGCGATCGACTTGGAGGAGTCCTCCACGAGTACTCACATGCCGCTTGAACTGCATGGATGCAATTCTCGGCAGGCACACACCAAACTCGGCCCTTTCTGACTCGATGAACTCCACCACGGTCATCGGTTCAGCGAGTCCTCGACCTATAGGATCACGGATCGTTTGAGGACATCACCCTCGTCCTCCAGCTCGGCGCGCTCCTTCTCCCAGGCGGCCTTGTCCTTGGCGTGCTGCTTGACCAGCTCGGCCTTCTCCCGCTGCAGCCGCGCCGGCTCCTCCTGCTCGGACTCCTTTAGCTTGCCGCCTCCGTCGCCGTCGCGCCCGACCTGCCCTGTTGCGTGCCGGTCCATCTGCACCCAGTTGTGCAGCGTGTACTCGTTGATACCAAGATCCCGCGCGATGTGCGCGACGGGTTTGCCGGTCTCCTTGAGATACGCACCGCCCCGGCCCGGAACTCCGGATCAAAACGCCGCCTCGTTGTTCCTGCCACGACCAAGCCTGCCTTGGTTCGGTCTCCACGTTACGAGGGGAAGCCCATCCGCCCGAGTGTGTCAGCTGCCTGGCGGTCTGGCCATCGACGACTGGGCTGCGGGAGTCCCGAGTCACCTACAGCGGGCCCGAGCCTTGTTCGGGCGACGAGTCTTCGGGGCCGCGGATCTCGGCTGGCAGCTCGCTCAGCCATTGAACGACACCGCTCTCGTAGGCGATGCCGAGCCCGATCAACGCCAGAGCGTACACGTCGGGGGCATCAAGCTCCTCTGTCGCCGCGCGCAGTTGTTCGTAGTGCGCAAGGCGCTGCTGATGGTGCACGCGCTGCTCGTGGATCAGCGCGAACCGATTGGCGGGCGGGAGGTGTCGGCCAAAGGTCAGCTTCAACAGCCACGGGATGCGGTGGCTCTCCCGGCCGGGTGGTTCGCGCATCCACTCGGCGAAGGCGGCGCGCCCGGCGTCAGTGATACTGTACGGCCGACGATCCCGCGCACCGCGTTCACTGGCCTGCACCAGCCCCTTCTCGGCCATAGCGGACAGCTCCCGATACACCTGGCTCTGGTTCAGCGCCCAGAAGTCGCCCAGCACGAATTCGGCCGCCCTGACCAGATCCCATCCCGTCATGGGCTCCTCATGTAGCAGGCCGAGCAGGGACGCGGAGGTGGTGTTGAGAGGGCGTGCGCTCATGGGCAGCTTTCTAGCACGCCCGGACGGCAGGGTGCATGCGAGAAACCCAGAAATGATCTTTACCTAGTACTGTACTAGGTCTTGACACAGCACAGTACTAGGTCAACACTGACGACTATTCAGGGAAAATTACAGCGAACGAATTATCTGTGCAGCAAAGCCGGAAATCCTCTCGGCGCCTGGCGTTGGGCTGAGCTTCGTCGCGCTCGGCGTACTCGTGCGGGGCGTGCCGCAGGTGGCGTTCGTTCCACAGCGGGCAGTGGTCCAGGAGTTCGCGTCGGACGACTGCACCCATCGCTCCATAATTGAGCTAATACGGTGAGCACCGTCTGAATCCCGCTCTCGGCAACGTCTGTCGACGTAATCGACTTGGAGGTGGCCTGAAGGGGTGCCGGCACTGGCTTGATCTGGCCGGATGATTAATCGGCACTCGTCTCATACTCGCGGGAACTTAACCGCCACATATTGTCATCGTGCGGTTCGATGCCTTGTTACCGCGAATCTCTCCGACTTGCTTCCGTGGCCTTGAATTAGCAGTTCAGCGCGCCTTCGGCGGCCGACGGCATGCCCGTAAACGACACCCGATAGGGCGTATCCATAGCGGATACGCGCTCGCCGCACTATCGCTCTTCAGGCTCGACAACGATGATCCACCATAGTCTTGAAGTTCGGTAAATACAAGACTTGTTCTTCAATGAAGTAATGCTTTCATTGACAAATGAAGGCATTTCGCCTTTGACCTCACCGCCCGAAGGAGGCGCAATGATGGAACCCCGACCCACAGAGATCACGCCCGTGGAAATTCAGGTCGAGCAGGTCAGTGACGAGCAGCTGCCTGAGTACGCGCTGCTCATTGACTGCGAGTACTGATTAGCGATTGCGGGACCGAGTCGAGACAAGCTTGGTCCCGCATTTAAATCACCGGGAGCGCGTATGAGCGTCGTCATGCCGGATGAATGGGTGGCCGCCCAGGAGCAGGCGGCATTGACCGCAACGCTGCGGCGAGTACTCCTACAGGCGTTTCCGAACATTTCACAGACAGACGATGCGCTACTGCTCTATCCCGGGTTCTTCTCTGCCGCCCACCGGAGCCAGCGCGATCAATCCGGCGGCACTGCCATGGGCGAGCTGCTTCGAGCCGCGGTAGAGAGCCAACGAAGAGCCACCGGGTCCGGGTGCTCCCAGTGGGCGGTGGATCTGGCGCCGTCAGAGCCCCACCTGCGGCAGAGCGCCGAACGAGCGATCGCTCAAGCTCCCAGGCCAACCGGGCCTTCCGGCGGCAGACACGTCTCGGTGATTCCCTGGAACGCCGGGCAACGGGCGGTTTTCTGCGATGCGGCGAGCCTCGTCGCCGACGCGTGGCCTCAGATGCTGGCGGAACTGCGTGTCGTGGTCAAGCAGATCGCGCTCCTTTGCGGCGGCGGAATCGCGGGCTACACCGACTTCGCCACGCACGGGACCGTCTACATCAGCGAACGCCGCCTGGCGGGCGGACGCGGCAGTCTCGACCCCGCGATCGTTCTGGCGGAATCGCTGATCCATGAGGGCACGCACAACCGCTGCAATGCCGCGACGACACTCACCCCGCTCCTCAAGCCGTCCGGCGGAAGGAACGCCCCCCTCCTGCAGACTCCGCTCAGGAGCGATCCGCGACCGCTTTCCGGTCTGCTTCAGCAGCTCGTGGTCCTCGTTCGATGCACGTATTTCTATGAACAGCTCATGGAGAGAAGCGGGCTCGATTCTCGTGATTCATGGGAACGGCACGACGAGCTCGCCCGCCAGGCCAATCAGGCGTTGACCGCGGCCAGAACGCAGATCTCGAGCTTCACCGCCCAAGGACGCGCGGTACTGCACGAGGCACAATCATTTTGCGACAAGAGGTGAACCTGTGGAATTCAGCCCGGAGAGACTGCTGGCGATGCGACGTTCCGTGCAGGCGGTCCCCGAAGACTCGGAAACCGTGGTGCTGATATCTCGTTCGGGTGCATCGATACGGCTCACCATGCCGGGCTTTCCGCTACTTGAAATCGTTGAGTCAATCCAGGCCGGAACCACATTCGCGGACCTCGTCGCACGATTCTTTCCCGAAGAACGTGGCGACGCGGGCCGACTGCTCGCAGTTCTGCACGCGCACGGACTGATCACGAACCCGGTGAGCCCCGACACCCTGCCGCCGCCGGCGGACCGGGAAAGGTTCGATCGCCTGATCGCTTATTTCGGCGAATTCGAAACAAGCACGGCCTCGAGATATGACTATTTTACCGGACTCCGAGATGCTCATGTGATATTCGTTGGCCTTGGCAGCATGACCAGCTGGATCCTGGGTCATCTCGTGGCCTCGGGAGTCGGCCGCATCACGGGTATCGACGACGACCGCGTGGCACTGTCCAATCTCGCTCGACAGGCGTTCTTCACCGAGGCGGACGTCGGCCTGCCGAAGGTCGACGCCACCAAGGCGGGCGTATATCGCCTGTCCACGCTCACCGATTTCCAGCCCATGACCCGCGCGATCGGTTCTCCGGATGACGCCCTGGACGTGCTGCGGCAGATAGGCTCGGCGGACCTTGTCATCCTCACCGCCGACCAGCCGCTCTGGTTGATCGCCGACTGGACGAGCCAGGCCTGCGCCAGGCTCCGCCTCCCGCTGCTGCGTGCCAACGTACACGGTGTCGGACCGATCAAGATCACCGCGGAGTCGGCGTGTCCGGCGTGTGAGCTCTACGCACTGCGCGAATCGCCGGGCGCGGAGCGACTCCTGACGTACCGAGCCGGCCCGAGCTATCGCAGCGCCTACAACAGCGCCACGATCAGCACGGAGATCGCGATTCAGGGGGCGGTCGCCGCCCACGAAGCGATCGGACTTCTCACGGGGGCTTGGCCGCCCCTGTCGGTCGGGCAACGGCTGCGCGCGACTCCGCGACCACAGCTCATGGTGGATCGCAAGCCCGTGAGCAAGCACCCCGACTGTGTGGCGTGCCGACTCAGCGACGAGACGCGCACCCAGGGCATGTGATCACCTTGTCCGACGCCGACCTCTTCGACCGGGTGCGCCTCTTCCACCCCTACACCGGCCTGGACCTGGTTTTCGGCCGGACCGCTGTGCGATCCGACGCGTTCTCGTCCAGCAGCGCCAGCGGCGATCAGCAGGTAATCATCGGCGCCGCTGCGGGTTTCGACGACCACGACGTGCGCAGGCGAGCGCGGGGTGAACTCATCGAGCGCACCGGCAACATCCTCAATGGGCGGGCCGCGGAGCAGCGTGCGGATGTGATCGCCTCCTACCACGAGCTTCGCCGTGCTGGCCGGCCCGCGGTCGACCCCGTGCAATGGGCCGATGCACCGGCCTCGAGCGATCCGCGCGGCATGCGCATGATGTGGGTTGAGGCGGAATCGCTGACCGGCGATGGTCACGTACTGGTACCGGCGAGCGTCGTGTTCCTTCACCATCGGCCACCTGCCGGCTGCGGCATGCTCCTTCGCGCCACCTCCGCCGGCCTGTCCGCGCACACTGGTCGCGACCCGGCGATAGCGCATGCTCTCCTCGAGGTCCTGGAGCGTGATCTGCTGTGGAGAGCCTGGTATTCGGGCGAAAGCCGACCGGCCCCTGTCGACCTGGAGCCGAGTCCGCCGCTTCGACGGGTTCTCGCGGCCTTGGAGCTCGATCACACCCTCCTGGCCGTTTCCCCGAACGACGACCTGTGGTGTGTGATCGCCTGCCTTCATCGTCCTGATCGGACAGAGCAGACCTTCGGCGCCAAGTGCATGATCCCGGTCGACAGTCGATCCTGGCACAAGGCCGTAGAGGCGGCGCTGCTGGAGGCCGTCATGGTCCGCTGGAGCATGACCAGCCCGGTGGCCGTTCGAGCGTGGCAACGGTTCCAGGCCAGTGGCGGTGACAGGTCGCCTGAGAATCCGCTCGAGCATGCCCTCCTCGCCTATCACGAACGGGACGGCCTGGCGGAACTGCTGGGCATCGCCCGCGAGGAGTCTGTTGGCCCGTCCGCAACAACCGAGCGGAAGGACACCCCCACCCTCGCACAGGACATCGCCGCACTCACCGGGCAAGACGTGCTGTTCGTCGACACAACCGCGCCTGCACCATCCCAGTACGGCATGAGCGTCGCTCGTGTCGTGGCCCCTGGGGCAAGGCGTTTGCCTACTGCCGAACCCACAGCAGACCGGCCACACCCCTTCGGTTAGTGAGATCGCATGACAAACTCCCCCACACTTCCGGCAACGGCAGCGCTCCGGCTCTCGTTCGACATCGAAGCGCTGGCAGCGGATCTGAGAGCACTGGCCGATCATGCCTGGCAGCCGGAAACGCCCTATGCCGCCACCGGCCCCAGCGAGCCGCTGACCCCGGACTGGACCGCGTTGCCGTTGCGAAGTCAGGGCGGCGACCCCACCCGGACCGATCCCGGCGGTCCGGGGCTTCACGAGTTCAGCGACACGCCGCTGATCGAACGGGTGCCCAACCTCAGGACCGCACTCCGCGCGCTTCCGTGTGAACTGCGCGGTGCCCGGCTCCTGGCGCTGGCCCCTGGTGGCGCGGTCGAAGAGCACACAGACCCTCATCATGGCCTGGACGTCGGACACGTGCGGCTGCATGTTCCCATCGCCACGAACCCGCGGGCACGCATGTTGCTCGATGGACAGTGGCACCATTGGACGGCCGGGCGGCTCTGGTACGGCGACTTTTCGCGCCTGCACGCCCTTCGCAACGACGGAGCGACGACTCGCGTTCACCTGGTCGTCGACTGCCTGGTGAACGAGGCCTTGATCGCCCTCTTCCCTGACGACTTCCGAGCCCGCTTGAGCCCTCTCAACACACTGCTCAACCGCCCGCCGAGACCTCTGACCTCCAGCGAGGGCGGGGCGTATCTGTGCGACTTCACGTTGCCGACATCGCTGATGGGCAGGTTGCACGACGGGCAGGAAGGCCACTCCTTCTGCGAAGGCTGGATCGGCTACTTCGGCCACGACCTCTGCCTCTACGTCGATGGGGTGCCGGCTTTCGCGCTGGTCCATCTCGGCGGGGGCGAGTTTCGCTTCGCCGGTTGGACTGAGGAGCGCACGGTCGTGGTCAGGCGCATCGGCTCGACGTCCTACGAGATCGCCTTGAGATTCCGTACGGCCAGCAAGATCCGGGAAGTCACGCGGCCGGCGGCCGCAGCCACCCAGGTCCCGCTTCCGTGAAGGCGTCGGGCTCGGTGGAGAACGCCGCGGAGACCTACCTTCGGTTCGCGGACATCGCCTACCAGCGAAGCTTCACTCACGTACCTCGGACCTGGCAGGTCTGCTATGTAGCCAACGAGCTGTCGCAACCGGATCTGTGGCTCGTGGACCTGCGGACAAAGGCGCGCCGTCCGATCACGCAGTTCAAGGACAGATCCGTTCGCGCGTTCTGGATCGCCGACGACGCTCGAACGGTCGCCATCCAGGCCGACGTCGGAGACGAACGCCCAAGCCTCTACCTTGCGGATCTGCACGATGCGCCATCCGGGCTCAGAGCGGCCCCGCTGCCGGACGGATTCCGGCTCGTCGCCGGCGGGGCGGGGTTCCTCTCCGGCACCTACCGCCTCGCTCTGATGTTGGCCAACAACCAGACCGGCACGATCGCCGCAGGCTCGCTCAACGTGTTGACCGGAAAGGTCGAGGTCTCATGGGATCGCGGTGGCGCCCTGGTTCCCGTCGCCATCGCGGCGGGCGGAGAGGCGCTCATTCTGCGCGGCGCCGCGTCGAACCTGGACAGTAACCTCTACTTTCTCGACCCAGGCCTCTCCCAGCCGCGCTTGCTCACACCGCACACCGGGGAATGCAGGAGCGAGGTGGTCGACAGGATCTTCTCTGATTCCTTACTGCCCGTCATCACCGACATCGACGCCGAGTTCTCCTACCTTGCCGAAATAGATCTCCACTCAGGCTCGACCACCACCGTGCTGCGCGTCGACCAAGATGTGGAGTCTGCCGTACGTCTCAGCGGCGGCCGTTTTCTGTGCTCGGTCAACGAAGCCGGATACAGCGGTCTGCTGCTCTGCGATCCACACGGCCGCCACCCGGCGAAAGTGGACGTCCCACGTGGTGTCATCACGGAGATGTTCTCCGGCACGACACCGGAGGGCAGGCAGTTGATCGGTCTGGGACTCGCCACCCCCGGCCACCCGCCGGATCTTCTGGTCGCAATGGCCGATCACGAGCTCGGCGCCGTCGACTGGGCTCCGGTCGTCGCCTCGCGGCGTTCGCCGACGCCCCGTCCAGTTATCTGGCCCGAGAGCGTGGAACTGGGCGGCGTGCCGTGTCTGCTCTACAGACCGGATCAGGCGCCATCTGCCCACGTTCCCGTACTCATTTCCTTCCACGGCGGACCGGAGGCGCAGGAACGTCCCGCCTTTTCCTACAACGGGCTCTATCAAGCGCTTCTTGCGCACGGTATCGCGGTCGTCGCGCCGAATGTGAGCGGCTCGACCGGCCATGGCAAGTCCTATCGCAAGCGGATCTACGGGGACTGGGGAGGAATAGACGCCAGGGAGGCGACAGCTCTCCTGGACGCTCTCGACGAACTTCCGTGGTGCGCGGGGACGACCCGCGGGCTGTTCGGCGTTTCGTACGGAGGGTTCCTCGCGCTGACGCTGGCGGCCCTCCAGGGCCGCCGTCGTGTCCACGCGGTAGCCGTACTCAACGCCCCTTCGGATCTGGTCACTCTGGTCGACGAACTCCCACCGGCATGGCGCACCTTCGCCGCGCGGTGGATCGGGCACTCGAAGAGGAGCGCAGCCGAAATCGCGGCACGAAGCCCGTTCCAGATGCTCGGACCGGAGTTCCCGCCGTTGCTTCTCGTGCACGGCGGCTTCGACGCCCGCGTGCCGGCAACGCAGTCTGTTCGCCTTCATGAAAAGGCAACAGGGGCCGGGGTACGGTCACAACTCGTCGTCGCTGACGGCGGTCATGGATTGACGAGGAACGAAGAATGGCGGTCGACGTTCTCCACAACCGCCGCGTACTTCGTCGATCATCTGGTGTGACGGAGGAACGATGAGTCGGACGGCCCAGGACTCGACCAGATCATGGCGGACGCACATAGCGGCCCTGGTCGGCAGCGTCGCGGTGACGAGCACGAGCGACGGGATCCTTTTCGTCTCCGCGCCGCTGATCGCCACGTCGATGTCGGATGACCCTCGGGTCATCGCAGGCGTGACGGTCGCGGCGACGTTGCCGTATCTGGTGCTGGCTCTGCCCTCTGGACTGCTGGTCGATCGGCTGCCGCTGCGGCCGATGCTGCTCACTGTCGCACTCACCCGAGCCATTTTGGCGGGCATTCTGGCGCTCGCCGTCGTCACCGGGCAATTGTCACTGCCGCTGCTGTACGTCTGTGTATTCAGCCTCGAGGCCTGTCGAGCGACTTTTGACACCACCGTCAAGGTGGTCACTCCACAGATAGTTCCCAAGGATCAGATCGAGAGCGGAAACCGCCGGATCCTCTTCGGGCAGTTTCTTGGAGACGGCATCACGGGGCGCAGCCTCGGCGGTTTGCTCTATGCGTTCGGCTCGCAGCTCTCACTGCTGGTCTACGCTGTCTGCCAGCTCGCCGTGGCGTTTCTTTCCCGTACGGCCGTCCGCGGGATTCCCGTTCACCGGCGCGGCATCTCATCACGTGACCTGACCGCAGGTCTGGCGTGGGTCGCCGGGAACGGCCCGATAAGAGGGCTCGCCGTCCTCCACGGGTGCCGGTCCCTGACCAGCGGCGCGACGAGCGGTGTTCTCGCGGTCTTCCTGTTGCAGGAGCTCGATGTGCCGAGCCGCTGGTACGGCATCATGCTCGTCTCCCTCCCCATCGGGGGCTTCATCGCGCTCTACGTCAGCAGAAAGGCGGTCCGCTTAGCCACGACACCCCAAGTCATCCTGAGCGTCCTGGCAACCGACATCGCGCTCTATTTCCTCCTCGGAGTGACCGGCACCAGCGTCGTCGTGCCAGTCCTCCTCGCGGCCATCGCCTTCAACGGAGTGCTCTGGAACCTGTCCACGCTGGGATTCAGACAGCGGATCGTGCCAGGCGACGTACAAGGCCGGGTGCAGAGCGTCTACGCGGCTCTCCAGTTCGGCTTGATACCTGCGGGTGCGGCAGCAGGCGGCTACCTGGCCACCCTCGACGGCGCGCGCCCCGTCATCGTCTCCGCGGGCATCTTCCTCGTCGCGCCGTTGGTCTATGCGCTGCTGCTCCGACCATCCGTACAGGCTGCGGCTCTTTCCGCCGAACGAGAGGAATCCCGCGAATGACAGCACCGAGCACGGGTAGCAACGTCGATCGGCTCATCTCGCGTCTCTTGATGAGTGAGGAGGGCCGAGCAGATCCGACCGGCGTGTGCGCGGATCTGCGATCGGAAGGCGCGGTGCTGCCCACGGGCCATGGGCTCTGGTTCACCACGACTTATATCGAGACCCGGGAGGTGCTGCGCAACGAGATCTGCACCCGGGGCGGAGTCCGGCAGCGCGCCGTCCGAGACCCGCGCCTCTGGGGCACCCGTCTCTTCGAGTGGGAGCAGAGTGTGCTGCCATTCATCGATCCGCCTGAACACACGCGTCTGCGCAGGCTCATCGGTGCCGCCCTCAGCGTTTCCTACATGGAAGATCAGAGGCCCCGCGTGGCGCGGTTCGTCCGGAGCACGCTGCTCAGAGGGCTCGAAGCCGGCCAGATCGACCTGATCGGCGACCTCGCCGCGCCGCTGCCCTTCTGGATCACCGCGGAGATGTTCGACATCCCACCCTCCGATCGGGACATGTTCCATTCATGGACACTCGCTCGCGCCGAGTCTCTGCAGCGGATCACCAACACCGTGCCGCTGGACGCGACCAACCAGGCGCTGGCGGAGAGCGAAGACTATCTGCTCGGGCTGATCGATAAGCGGGCGCACGCGCCCGGGGACGACCTGCTCAGCAGGATGATCTCTGTCGAGATCGACGGCGATCGGCTGGGCAGACGCCAGATAGCGGCGAATGTCAACCAGCTCTTCAGCGCGGGCCTGGACACGGTGAAGTATGCCATCGGCAACGCTTTTCATGCGCTGACCTCGAATCCTGACCAATGGCTTGTGCTCTGCGATGACCCGCGGCTTGCCGCCAACGCGGTGGAGGAGACTCTGCGGTACGAGGGCGGCTTTCTCCTGGCGCCGGTCCGCGTGCCCACCCGGGATCTTCACCTCGGCGGCTTCGTGATCCCCGCCGGAGATCGCATCTGCCCCATCCTGTACTCCGCCAATCGCGACCCTGCTCGGTATCGGGAGCCCGACCGCTTCCTCGTCGCGCGGGAGAACCCGCGCCCCCTGACGTTCGGCGGCGGAATTCACCGATGTATCGGAGCCGCGCTCGCCCGAGTTCAAGCGCAGGAGTGTCTTCGGCTGCTGGCGACCGAGGCGAAGACTCGCCGCCTCACGGTGGAGGAGGCCTCGCTGTCCTACGACATCGGCAGGAGAGGCCCAGAGAAGCTGAGCATCTCCTTCTCCTGAAAGCACGCTGGGTTATCCAGTGGGGTGGTCCCACCAGATGGTCACCACGTTTCGCTGACGGGTACCGGGCAGATACGGTTCGCCCGGATCGACGCCCAACTCCAGCAGAGCGTCCGCGACCTCGCCCGAACGCTGCTCTGGTAGGCAAAGCCGGATGCGCGTGATCTCCACGGCCGCGGCGAAGTCATCATACGGAGTGGCGACCTCGTGCGCCCATGAGCGCATCTTCGGACGCAGACCCATCGCCTCAACGATCTCGAACACGGCAGCCGCGGTCGGCCGATCGGGTCGGCTCAAGCCGTGAAACCGTGCCCACAGCGGGTTCAGTGCCGAGGGTGGAGGAACCTCGGTGAGTTCGATCACCACCCTCGTACCGGCGCAGCGATCCAACGCCAGGAGAAAGGGCGGGAGATCCCTGATGTTGTACAGGACGTTGTGGCACACGACAACGTCGGCGACCTCGCCTTCGTCGCGTGTCAACAGGACGTCGGACGCCTCTGGCCAGCGTCCGGCTATCAACCTCGCGGGCACGTCGAGTTGCTGCGCCCGTTCGGCCAGCCCCGTCAGCATGTCACGTGACGTGTCGATCGCGATGATCGATCCATGCCGGGCGACCGCGAGCGGGAGGCTTGCCGCACCCGCGCCGGCGCCGACATCCAGCACGGTCCCACCCTCCGGGAGCGCGTTGAGCGCGGCTTGGTAGGAGTGGCCGTGCGGCGCCTCCAGTTGCTCATCCGCGCGGCGCCCGAACAGTGGGGAGGGCATCACCCAAGGAGGTGTGGCGGCACCCGCGAGAATCTCCGTGGGAATGGCCCAGGCCTCCAGATCCGAGCGCCAGCGCTCCACCAACTCATCCAATGTTGGCCGTTCATCGGTCATGCAACGACCATCTCGCAAAGATCAGATGGAGCGGAAGAGGACTCTTCTCTCCTGCCTGGCTCAGGCTCGGAAGTGGGTGGCCTCCTCGGCCCACTGCTCGAAGGCGCGTGGGGCGCTGGTCCGCCCGCTCTGTGAACTTGCCCCAGTGTTCAACTGGTGCGGAGCAGCAGGTGTGAGTGGAAGCCACGCTGGTGGCGGCCAGCCATGGGGGCCGTGCTCGGTGCGTGCTCGTACGCCCCGGGACGTACCCTCAGGACCTGGCACGGCCTGACACGAAAGGCCGCGTAATAAGGACGAACCTGTAGCGCTTCAAAACTTGCACATAGTACGTGACCTGCAACGACGTGGCAGTCCGAGACCAGTCGTTGAGCATCCGCTCAAACTTGGTTGAGCGTTCGCTCAGAAGAAGGTGATCAATATCGGAAAACTCCAGCTCAACGTACGTGGACGAGTTTCCGGCACCAACACCCCCAGCCGATGAGGGTCTCCAGGGAGCAAGGCCGATGCCGAAGCCATCTCATCACCCCGTCATCTCGGATGCTCAACGTGCTTAGACGCGGCGTGGACGGCGGAAGTTCTCTGTCGTAGATCGCGTAGCCACGTGAGGTCCTGCGCCGGCTACGGCTTGCTCGTCCGGCCGGATATCGTCTTGCGCCGGCACCGCGATCTGATGAAACGGCGTCACGCCCGTACCTGCCACTGCGTGGATGGACCTTCCGGCAGGCGCGGACTCGAAGAGCTCCAGGCCCCGTGCCGCCGCCACGTCTCCCTGGTCCCTGGCCAGGGAGACGTGGCAACCTTCCAGAACTGGCTGGACTCGGGCATGAATCCCTAGTGTGAAAAACCCCTTTCGGGAATCACACCCGCGTCACTACACTCGCCACGACATTGCACACCGCATATGAGAGGAGCCCGCCATGCGGCACGGCGCTTCTCTGTCGCGGTTCGAGGTGATTCTGGTGTCTTCGCCGGCCCGGTGCCGGCTGCGCGCCCGGCGCTGGATGTCCTGACCTGGCCTGCCGTACGGCGGAGCCTGGCCGCATCGCGCTGTCCCCATGGAATCCCCCGAAAAGGCAGTGCCATGAACGACGTCAGAAACCTCGGCATCCTCGCCCACGTCGACGCGGGCAAGACCACCGTGACCGAACGGATCCTCTACCTCACCGGCGCGACCCACAAACGCGGTGAGGTCCACCACGGGACCACTGTCACCGACTTCGACCCGCAGGAGCGCGATCGTGGAATCACCATCTTCGCCGCCGCGGTGAGCTGCGTCTGGGCCGGTCACCTGCTCAACCTGATCGACACTCCCGGCCACGTCGACTTCTCCGACGAGGTGGAGCGCTCGCTGCGCGTGCTCGACGGGGCCGTCGCCGTCTTCGACGCGGTGGCCGGGGTCGAGCCGCAGAGCGAGTCGGTCTGGCGACGGGCGGACCGCTACGGCGTGCCGCGCATCGCCTTCGTCAACAAGCTCGACCGCGTAGGCGCCGACCTCGACGCCGCCGTCGACTCCATCCGCGAACGGCTGCACGTGACCCCGCTCGTGGTGCAGTTACCGATCGGCGCGGAAGCCGGCTTCGCCGGGGTCGTGGACCTGGTCCGCATGCGGGCGCTGGTCTGGGCGGACGAGCTCGAGGTCGGCCCCGTCCCCGAGGAGCTCAAGCCGGAAGCGGTACGCCGGCGGCTGCTCCTGGAGGAGACCGTGGCCGAGCTGCATCCGGCCGCCCTGGAGGAGTATCCGGGGATCTCGCCGGAGACGATGGAGGCCGCGCTGCGCGACCTGACCCACTCGGGCGCGGGTGTCGTGGTGCTGTGCGGTTCGGCCTACCGCAACCGCGGGATCGAACCGCTGCTGGACGCGGTGGTGGCCTACCTGCCTGCGCCGCAGGCCGATCCGTCGGCACCGCTCGCTGCCCTGGTCTTCAAGATCAAGGAACGGCTGGCGTTCCTGCGCGTCTACTCGGGCACGCTGCGGAAGGGGACGGAGGTGCTGGACGCTACGGCCGGCCGTACCGAGCGGGTGGGGCGCATCCTGCGCGTCCAGGCCAGCCGGCACACCGAGGTGGAGCGTGCGGTGGCCGGCGACATCGTCGCCGTGGTCGGGGTCAAGGGCGTACGCGCGGGGACCACCCTGTGCGATCCGTCGGCGCCTGTGCTCCTGGAGCCTCCGGTCGTGGCCGAGCCCGTGGTCTCGGTGGCGGTGGAGGCATGCAGGAACGCCGACGTCGAACGGCTGGCCGGGGCGCTGGCCAGGCTGGTGGAGGAGGATCCGTCGCTGGCCGTACGTGCCGATCCCGAGGTCGGGCAGACGCTGCTGTCGGGGATGGGCGAGCTGCAGCTGGAGGTCGCGGTGGAGCGGATCCGCCGCGAGCACGGGCTGGAGCTGGCCGTGGGCCGGCCGCTGGTGGCCCACCGGGAGACCGTTGTGCGCGGGGTGACCGGGCTGCTCTACCGCCACGTCAAGCAGGACGGCGGAGCCGGGCAGTTCGCGCATGTCGTCCTCGACGTGGCGCCGGCCGACGACGGCTTCGCGTTCGGCTCGACCGTCGTCGGTGGCCGGGTGCCGCGCGAGTACGTCCGCGCGGTGGAGGCCGGGTGCCGGGACGCGCTGGCGTCGGGGCCGCTCGGCGGCCATCCGGTGACGGGCCTGCGCGTCACGCTCACGGACGGTGCCACGCATCCGAAGGATTCCTCGGAGTTGGCCTTCCGTACGGCGGGCCGCCTCGCCCTTGGCGAAGCGCTGCGTGCCTCGACGATGGCGTTGCTGGAGCCGGTGGTCGAGATCACGGTCACGGTCCCGGACGACGCCGTCGGCGCGGTGCTGGGTGACCTGGCCGCGCGGCGCGGGCAGGTCTCCTCCTCGGTCGCCCGGGCGGGCACGGTGGTGGTCACCGCCACGATGCCGCTGGCTCAGGTGTTCGGCTACGCCACGCGCCTGCGCAGCCGTACCCAGGGGCGCGGCACGTTCACGACCCGGCCGGCCGGCTACGCGCAGGTGGCCAGCTAGGATCATCGCCCCGGTCACCGGGCCGCCCGGCTCGGTGACCGGGGTCGGCTGTCAGTCGATGCGCTGGCAGATCGACACCGGCAGGCGAGGGGACCACGTTCGGGTGGCCTCGTCGTAGGCGCGTGCGTATCCGTTGTTGCTTCCGGCGCAGGGCGCAGCGATCGTCGTCTCCACATAGATGGCACCGCCGGGAGTGACGGGGTGCGGGTGAGCGATCTCCCACTTGGAGAACGCCGTCCGGCCGGTGTCGTACTTGACGACCAGGAAGACACGGCGGTCGATGGTGAAGTTGCCGCCGGCGATCTTGAGATGGCCGTTGAAGGTGTAGTTGAACAGGAAGGGTTGCGCCTGCCTGAGATCGTGCGTATTGCTGGTGCTGTTGATGTCCGCAGGCGAGGTCGGTGACGCGTTCGCGGCGGTGCTCAGGGCCGGGACGGCCAGGGCGACGATGCCGGCGGTGGCGGTGACTCCGAGCAGGGTGCGCATGACGCGGTTCATCGGGATCTCCTATGCGATGGTGCCGACCTTGTTGGGGCTTGCAGCACCATTGACGGGCAGGCCGCCTGCAGCGTGCTTTCAGCAGCCCGACGTCCGCATGCAGACCACTGTCGATCGCCTGGAGAGACGCGTAATCGGGTGGGCGCGTGGGGTGTGCTTAGCTGCCTGAAATCGGGAAGACGTCGGTGTCGTCCCCGGCCGACGGCTGGTCACGCAGGAGATCCGGCTGACAGCCGCGAGATTCTGGGCGCTGTCGCGAGCAGCCTGCCGCCTGCGGCCACATGGAAGAAGGCCGGGAAGGACTGAACCCGGAACGCGTCGGCCACCTGCGGGCGCGCGTCATCCAGGATCACCTGAGCGACGGGTGACAGCGTCATGACCAACTGCGCCGGATCCCCCGACCGGCCGTCGATCACGGCCAGCACCCGTGACCGGTCCTGGCCCGCCGCCCAGGAGGCCAACTCAGGAAGCTGCTCGTGACAGCCTCGGCAGTCCGGCGAGAGGAACGCGACGACCGTCCCCTCAGGCAGGAGGTCCCGTGCCACGTGGCTTCCTTCCACGGTCGTTGTGTCGAAGTCGCCGACGACCTCACCGACGGCCACCCCTCCGGCCGCTCCGGCCAGGGCGCCCGCGTCGGCGACCTCGTACAGCGCGTCGATCAGTTTCGTGTGCTCCTTGAGCCGCCGGACCACGGCGAGGGTCAACAACAGGTCCATCAGACACAGGGCGCCGATGAGGACCACGGTCGCGATCAGGTAGGGCACAAGACACCTCCGTGTTGAAAGCTCATGAGTGTGCCCGGCCGCGTCGCATGCCGCCGGGCACCGGTCATCGTGGCGGGCTCGTCACCGTGAAGGACAGCGAGAGCGACGCGACCGTTCGAACTCGTTCGCGGTGTTGAGACGAGCGATCAGTAGCAGTAGTCGTAACGGTGGCAGGAGCCGCACGAACGGTGACCGTCCGGGTAGTAGCAGCAGTACCTCCCGATCCCCCAGCCGCTGCAGCACTCGTAGCCGCAGTCGGTAGCCCGGGCTACGGTGTGCGGTACGATCATCTCGAGCAGCCGATCGGCCATTCTGGTCACGGCGCGCATCGAACCTCCCTTTCGGCAGTCCCGGCGGGCCCTCGCCCGCTCGGCGCGGCATGGTCCGGCCGGCCCCCGCCGCCGTACCGCCGCTCTTCGCAGCCTGCATCCCGGGGTTGAGCGATTTCTCAATGATTTCTTTACGGCCTATCCCCGCTGGCCGAAGGCCGCGATGCGGGCGCGCACCTTGTCGGCCTGCGCGTCGCCGAGCGCGTCGTAAGACTCCGCCGCCCGCTTCCAGGCGCCGAGCGCGGCCGCGGTGTCGCCCGCCCGCAGGTGCGTTTCGCCCAGGCGGACCAGCGTCTCGGCGGCCGGGTGCAGGTCGTCGCAGCCGCGCAGTAGCTCGACCGCCCTCTCGAAGCACGCCACCGCCTGCGCGAAGTCGCCTTTGGCCTCCAGCACGTAGGCGATGCTGTCCCAGGCGTGCCCCTCGCCCTGGGCGTACCCGGACGCGGCCAGGATGCGCTGTGCCCGGCGGCAGTGGTCCAGCGCCTGGTCGTACTCACCGACCTGGGCATGCAGCCAGCCTGCGTTGTTCAACGCCCGCGCCTCGCCTATGACATCGCCGACCTGCCGGAACAGCTCCTGCGCGCGCAGCACGTGGCCCAGCGCCTCGCCGGATCGCAGCCGGTTCAGCGAGACCGAGAGGCCGAGGTGGAGGTGCGCCTTGAGAGCCGGCTCGTCGAGATCCCGATGCAGCCCGATCGCCTGCTGGAAGTGCTCGACCGCCTCCCACTCGAGGCCGAGCTTGGCATGGCTGCGCGCGATGCTGTTGTGGCAGCGGGCCTGGGCCAGGCGGTCGCCGAGCCGACCGGCCGCGTCCAACGCGACGGCCTGAACGCTCAGGATCTGCTCCCACGGGCCGCGGCGCTGCATGAACTCCGAGAACGCCCACGCCAGCTGCCACGCGTGCCGGTCCAGACCCGCCGCGGTCGCCTCCGCCAGCAACGCCGGGAGCGCCACCGCCTCGTCGGCGTACCACCGGAGGGCCTCCGCCGGGCCGGCGAACCGTTCCCTCACGGCACCTCGTGCCCGCGGATCCAGCTTCAGCCTCTCGCGGTACGGGTAACAGACCTCGCTCGCGGCGCGCGCCGAATGCAGGTAGTAGTCCAGCAGCCGCCGCGTCGCCGCACGCAGCACCGGGCGGCTGTCCATGGCCCGTCCCAGCTCCGACGCGTACACACGCAGCAGGTCGTGCAGATGCAGGTGGCCGCGCGCGCGTATGTCGACCAGGTTGGCGCGGACGAGCTGCGCGGCCAGCTCCCCTGTGCCCTCCACCGGCAGAGCGGCCAGACTCGCCGCCGCCGCAAGCGGCAGGTACGGGCCGGGGTGCAGCCCGAGGCGCCGGAACAGCCGGACCGCGAGTTCGGGCAGGTGCCGACACGACCGCCCGAAGACTTGGCGCAGGTCGACCGCCGGGTCAGTATGGGCGAACGGTTCCAGATCCGTGCCGGCCCGCGCGAGGTCCGCGGCGGCCTCCGCCAGCGGCAGGTCGGTGCGCTGTGCCAGCTGCGCCGCGACGATCGCCAGTGCCAGCGGCAGTCGGCCGCACCGGCGAATGATCAGCGCGGTGGCTTCGGGCTCCGCCGCCAGCCGCGGTTCCCCCAGCCTCGCCGCCAGAAGGCGGTAGGCGTCATCGTCCGGGAGGACATCCAGGCGCACCAAGGAGGCCCCCGCGGTGACTGCGAGACCGGACAGCTCGGAACGGCTGGTGACCAGCGTCAGACACCCCGGCGCGGTGGCCAGCAGCGGGCGTACCTGGTCCGCGCCGCGGGCGTCGTCGAGCACGACGAGGACCCGCCGGCAGGCCAGCATGCTGCGGTAGAGACCGATCCGGGCCTCGACGCCCGACGGCACCTGGGCCTCCGGGACCCCGAGCGCGTTGAGGAACCGGGGGAGGACCACGGCCGCGCCGGCCGGGTCGACCGTGCTGAGATCGGCGTGCAGCTGGCCGTCCGGGAAGCGGTCGCGATTCAGGTGGGCCCAGCGCAGCGCGAGCGACGACTTGCCCACTCCGGGCGGTCCAGAGATCGCGCAGACCGTGGCGGTCGGCGGCTGGTCGCTGCTCGCCATCGTGGCCAGCCGTTCCAGCTCCGCCGCCCGGCCGACGAAGCCCCTCAGGTCGCCGGGCAGCTGGGCGGGGACCACGCGCGCAGTGTCCGCCGCGTCACCGGACCGCAGCAGCATCCGATGGGCGTGCCGCAGCGCCGTGCCGGGTTCGACGCCCAGCTCCTCGGCGAGCGTCCGGCGGACGCGGGCGAAGTACGCCAGCGCCTCGGCGGTCCGGCCCCACGCGTGCAGCGCCTCGATCAGCGCGACGGCGACCAGTTCGTCCAGCGGGTGCTCGTCGGCCAGCGGCGACAGCGCGGCCACCGCGGCCGCGGCATCGCGGGCGGTCACCGCGCGCGCCCACTGCAGCAGGATCTCTTTGCGTTCGTCGCACAGGCGGTGGCGGGCGCGCTCGGCCCATTCGCCGAGCAGCCCGGTCAGCGGGTCGCCGCGCCACAGTTCCAGGGCCGCGCCGAGCAGCCGCGCCGGATCCGGCTCGGTCATCGCCCGCTCGGCGAGGCCACGGAACCGCGACACGTCCACGGCGGAGTCGTCCACGTCGAGCAGGTAGCCATCGAGCCTGCGGACGACGGCGCCCTCGTCCGCCAGGACGTCGCGGCGGATGCGGGTGATGACCGTGTACAGGGTGCGCCGCGCCCCCGCCGGGACCCGCTCGCCCCAGACCCGCCCGAGGAGCGACTCCACCGAGACGACCCGGCCGACCTCCCACGCGAGCGCGGCGAGCGCCAGCGCCACCTGCGGCGGTCGCACCGGCCGCACCTGCCCCGAACGTTCCACTTCCACCGGACCGAGTAATCGGATCAGCACGACGGTGCACCCCCTGCTCGTGGATCTTGTTCGAGCGTAACCAACGCCTGGGGCCCGTGGGCTCCGTGCGTCCGCGAACAGGGCATGGCGATGTGCGCGAAGCAGGGCTCTTGCCGGATGCGCAGGTTGCGATCATGCAGTGTGGCGAGCAAGCAGCTGCTGCTGACCGTGTTTGCGCTCGGATGGCGAGCAAGGTCTCCAGCCGTGGAAAGAGTTCATCGAGTCGGTCAGAGCGATGGCCGTGGTCGGCGGCGCGAAGGTCCGGACGGCCGCGGTGGCGACGGCTAAACTGCCGCAGTGTCCCAAGAGACGTTGATCGTGGCACTTGCCCAGATTTCCCCCGAGCCGGGCGACGTGGCCGCCAATGCTCGTGCGGCGGCGGGTTCGATCCCCGTGGCCGCCGGGTCTGGGGCCAAGCTGCTCATGTTTCCCGAGCTCTCCCTCGTCGGCTATGACCTCGACCTCTTCGACGACCCGGCGACGTGGGTGACCGAGGACGACCCGCGACTCGACGTCGTCCGGCAGGCGGCCCATGACTGCGGGGTGACGGCCGTGGTGGGCGCGGCCTACCGCCAGGCGGACGGCGCGGCGTGGATCGCGTCGCTGGCGGTGCGGCCGGACGGCAGCATCCATGCCTACGGCAAGCGGAATCTGCACGGCCGGGAGCGGGACCTGTTCCAGCCCGGCGGGCCGGGCCGGCTCCTCGACGTCGACGGCTGGCAGGTCGCCCTCGCCATCTGTTATGACGCCGGCGTGCCGGCGCACGCCGAGGACGCGGCCCGCAGAGGTGCCGAGGTCTACGCCGGATCGGTCCTGTACACACTGGCGGAGACGCGGCGGCTGGACATCCACTTCGCAGCACGAGCCATGGATCACCGCATGTTCGCGATCGCTGCCAATTACGCCGGCACGGGGCCGGGCTGGGTGTCGTGCGGCGGCAGCGGGGCTTGGCACCCGGACGGAACACGGCTGACGCAGGCCGCGACCGGCCCGGGTTTGTTCACCGCGACACTGTCGCGCAGCGAGTTGCAGGCGTTGCGTGACAGGGACGCGCTGGCGGGATACCCGCGTGTAGCGGCCTAGTACAGCGGGAGCCGGTGGCTGGATATCCGCGCGTTGCGTACACGGGGCGTCGGTAACACTCATGCCACCAGGTGCAGATCACGGAAACGCACCGAACACCCGCGGGTCCGTCCTGACGTCGGCGGCCTGCATCTCGTGGTGGAGGGCGCCGCTCTTCGCGCGGCATGGCACACGAAGAGTGGCGCGTGTACTGCGGCGCCGTCACCTGTTGACAGGTTCAGCCTTTGTAATCGGTGGTGTGGGTCTCGGAGCCGGTCGGCCACAGATATTTGCCGTGGTCCGCGGTCGAATAGTTGCTGTTCCCGTCTCCCGGACGGGCTTGGATGAGATTGCGGCGCCAGGTGGACCCACGGGCCGATCCGCTCCAGAAATTGCCGTACAGGAAGCCGTACAACTGCTCAAGTTCCGCCGAGAAGACGTTGTCGGTGGCGGTGATGTTCCTGGCGTTGTTGGTGACACCGATGCTGACGGCGTATCCCCAGCCGGAGACGTAGTTGTTCGTGAACTTGATGTTCTGGTACACGCCGTTGCCCTGCAGGGCCAGGGCGTTGGTGTTGCCCACCGAGGCCAGGGTGTTGTGGTGGACGATCATGGGACCGCCGTCGCCTTCGCTCTGTGGGCCGATGCCGTCGTGATGGTAGACGTCGCGAGCCGTATCGGCCATGTCATGGATGTAGTTGTTCGTCCAGGTCGACGGGCGGCCGGGGAATCCCGTCACCATTTCCATGCCCGCGTTGCCCCAGATGTCGTTGTGGTCCATGACGGCCACGGCTTCTTTCATCGTCGTGGCGTACTGCCAGGACTTCTTGAAAGGAGTACCGGGCTTGGCGTGAGCCGACGAGACGGTGCCGTTGTTGCCCGGCGGCCTCGAGTAGGAACTCGGCTTGAACGTCGAGTACAGGAACTTGATGTTGGTGTCCGAGTAGATCTGGATGAGGTTGTCGTCGGGGTTGGTGCCCTCGAAAAGACAGCCGACGAACGTGAGATTGTCACCGTAGATATAGATCTTCAACGCGCGGAAACGCTTGAAGGAGATGACACTGTTGTCGGGGAACCTGAGCGTCAGCGGTTTGGTGTCGCTCATCTTCGGTGCGTGGTCGGTGAGCTTGCCCGGGTACTTGCTCAGGCCCAGACCTCCGGTGTTGGCCGGTGTGTTGGCGTAGCCGGTGTTCGAGAAGTCCGGCCAGACCCCGGAACCGTCGTTGGGCCGGGCGTCGATGCCCGGAACTGGCTTCGCCGGTGCGCCGTCCGCGACGGCGCTCGCGGGCAGGGCGGGCGCGAGGAACGCGAGAGCTGCGACGGTGGCGAGGCAGCTCCGGGTGAACGCGCGGACGAGCGGAGAGCGGAGGCGGTCGTACGCGCCTCGGCGGGATAATCTCTTGATCTTGTGCTCCGGTACAGTAGTTCGCTCGGTGGGGTTCGCGCTCGTAGCCGGCTTCGCCCGCCCGCGTCCGCTCCATCCTCCGCAACCAGCGGCGATGATCCCGAAACACTACACCAACAAGATCGTTAACACCATGTACAGCCATCTGTGACGTCATGAGGGCGCGCCGGCCGGCGTTGCGCCTCAAGGACGTGGAAATTTCGGCCTTGCATCGCCGTCCTTGGAACGGCAACTCGCCGCCGGCACGAGTGCCGTGAAGCTTGCGGGCCTCATCGGAGACCAGAACGTGACCGCGTGCGTGTGATGTTGCGTGGCTACGCCCCGGGCAGCGCGTCGCGGTCAGCCTATGAGGTGTTCGGGGCGTTCGCGGTACTGGTCGCGGAGCGTACGTTTGAGGATCTTGCCCGCCGCGGAGATGGGTAGCTGGTCAACGAATTGGATGCTGCGCGGTGACTTGTAGCCGGCGATGCGGGTCTTGCAGTACTCGCGTAGTTCGGCGCCGGTCAGGTGGGTGCCGGGCTTGGGGACGACGACGGCGTGGACGCGTTCGCCCCAGTCGGGGTCAGGTACGCCGACGACGGCACAGGTGTCGATGGCGGGATGTGTGGCCAGGACGGCTTCGACCTCGGCGGAATAGACGTTCTCGCCGCCGGTGATGATCATGTCTTTGATGCGGTCGACGATGTAGACGTAGCCGTTGTCGTCCATGCGTCCGGCGTCGCCGGTGTGCATCCATCCGTCGCGTAACGCGTGTGCGGTCTCCTCGGGCCGGTTCCAGTAGCCGAGCATCACGTGTGCTCCGCGGACGACGACCTCGCCGGTTTGGCCGCGTGGTACTTCGTTGCCGGCTGGGTCGACGATGCGGACCTCGGCGTGTGGTGCGGCGCGTCCGGCCGAGGTGCGCAATGTCGGGTCGGCGTGGTCAGTGGGTTGCAGCAGGGTGGCGACGGGTGCGAGCTCGGTCATGCCGTACGCCTGGGTCAGCGTGGCATTAGGCATGATCTTCTCGATCGCTCGGAGAGTCGGTTCGGAGACGTGGGATGCGCCGTAGATGAGGCGACGGACAGCGGAGAGGTCGACTTCGTGTGCGGTGGGGTCGTTGACGAGCATGTGCATCATCGTCGGGACCATCAGCACGTCGGTCGCCTGGTACTCGGCCAGTGCTCTGGCGGTGGCGGCGGGGTCGAACGTGGGCAGCACGATGTGCGTGGTGCCGACCAGGTTTCCCGCCACCCATGCGCCGAGGCCGGCGAGATGGAACAGGGGCGCGACGTGCAGCAGCCGTCCGCCTGGGGTGACGAAATGGCCGGCGGCCGAGCTGCCGAGCGCCGAGGTGATGATGTTGGCGTGGCTGAGCATGACGCCCTTCGGCGACCCGGTCGTGCCGCCGGTGTAGAAGATGCCGGCGAGCTGGCCGCCACCGCGGCGCGCATCGGGTATGGGCTTGGCGTCGGCGACGAGGTCCTCGTACGGCAGTGTGCCACCGGGCACCGTGCCGTCTCCACAGTGGATGACGGTGCGCAGTCCTGGCCACTGCTCGCGCAACGCCGGGACGAGCGGTGCGAACGTGTCGTCGACGAAGAGCACGGCGGTCCCAGACTCCTCGAGGGACGTGGCGATCTCGGTGGGACTCCAGCGGAAGTTGACCGGGACGATCACGGCGTCGGCCCACGGTACCGCGAACAGGTACTCGTGGAAGCGGTCGGAGTTGAGGGAGAGGATGCCGACGCGGTCATCCTTCGCCACACCGAGCTGAACGAGCGCGCCGGCGAGTCGCGCGACGCGGTCGGCGCACTCGGCGACGGTGCGGCCCCGGTCACGGGTGATGGTGAACGGTGCGTGCGGACGCTGTTGCAGCGCACGGTGCAGGCCGAGGGTCAGGTACATCGTCGTCTCCTCACCACGTCACAGGGAACGTGCGATCAGTTCCTTCATCACTTCGTTGGCACCGCCGTAGATCTTCTGCACGCGGGCGTCTGACCAGAGCCGTGCGACCAGGTATTCACGCATGTACCCGTATCCTCCGAACAACTGGAGGCACCGGTCGACGACCTGGCACTGCAGGTCGGTGAGCCACCACTTCGCCATCGACGCGGTCGCCGTATCGAGGCGGCCGCGTAGGTGCTGCTCGATCGCATCGTCGACGAACGACCGCCCGGCCCGGACGAGCGTGGCGCACTCGGCCAGCTCGAACCGGACGTGCTGCTTCTCGAACAGTGGCGCGCCGAAGGCCTTGCGCTGTTTGACGTAGGCGACGGTTTCGTCGAGCGCGCGTGCCATGGCCGCGGCCGCGCTGAGCGCGATGACGAGCCGTTCCTGGGCGAGCTGGGTCATCAGCATGGCAAAACCGGCGCCTTCGTCGCCGAGGAGATTGGCGACGGGGACGGGCACCGCGTCGAAGGACAGCTCCGCCGTATCCTGCGCGTGCATGCCGACCTTGTCCAGGACGCGTCCGCGCCGGTAGCCGGTCTCGACGACGAGCAGCGAGATCCCCTTCGCACCCGCACCGCTGGTACGTGCGGCGACGATCACGAGATCGGCATTGCAGCCGTTGCTGACGAACGTCTTCGCACCGGTGACGACGTAGTGGTCGCCGGCGCGGACGGCGCGGGTTGTGAGGTTCTTCAGGTCGGAGCCGCCGTCCGGCTCGGTCATCGCGATCGCGCCGATCATCCGCCCGGCGGCCATCTCGGGCAGCCATCGTCGTTTCTGCTCCTCAGTGCCGTACGCGAGCAGGTAGTGGGCCACGATCCCACTGTGCACGGAGATGCCGAACCCTGTGTCACCGGCGTAAGCCTGGGCGGAGAAGACCGCGAGGTCGTGCGCGAACGTGCCGCCGCCTCCGCCGTAGCATTCGGGAATCGAGCAGCACAGCAGCCCGACCTCACCTGCGGCGAGCCAGACATCCCTGGGTACGCGACGGTTGCGATCGAACTCGTCCCAGCGTGGCACCACCTCGGTGGCGAAGAACTTCGCTGCCGTCTCGTGCAGCAGCTTGCCGTCGTCGTCGAGCCATCGTGGCCGGGGAGTCAGCGTCATCGTGCCCTCACAGAACGAGTCCGCCGCCGCAGACGATTGTCTCGCCGCTGATGTAGTCGGACTCGGGGATGCAGAGCAGGTAGACGGCCCCGGCCGCCTCCGTCGGGGTTCCGGCGCGGCCGAGCGGCACGAGCCGTTCCGTGGCGTCGAGCAACGCGCGGTTCACACCGACCTTGATCTGACGGCCCTGCACGTCGATCGTCGCGGTCTCGCCCGCGGCCGCCTCGGTGAGCCGCGTCGTGATGAGGCCGAAGGCGACGGCGTTGACGGTGACGTTGTAACGCCCCCACTCCTTCGCCAGCGTCCTGGTCAGCCCGACGATCCCGGCCTTCGCCGCGGCGTAGTTGGCCTGGCCGGCGTTGCCGCCGATGCCCGCGAGCGACGAGATGTTGACGACCTTCCGGCACACGGGTGTTCCGCCTCCCGCCTCCCGCCTGGCGGCGGCACTGATCACGGGTTGGGCGGCGCGGAGGATGCGGAACGGCGCGGTGAGGTGGACCTCGAGGATGGCCTCCCACTGCTCGTCGGACATCTTCTGGATCACGGAGTCCCAGGTGTATCCGGCGTTGTTGACGACGATGTCCAGGCCGCCGTACGTGTCGACGGCGGCCTGGACGAAGCGCTCACCGAAGCCGGTCTCGGTGACGCTGCCGATACATGCGACGGCCTCGCCGCCGGAAGACGTGATCTCCTCGACAGTCTCCTTTGCCGGTCCCTCGTCGAGGTCGTTGACCACGACGCGGGCGCCTTCAGCGGCGAGCTTCACCGCGACCTCGCGCCCAATGCCGCGCCCGGATCCGGAGACGATGGCCACCTTGTCGGTAAGCGTTCCCATGCGGTCGGTTCCCTTCAGTACAGCGCGACTATGGCGGTGCCGGTCAGCGTCACCGTGCCGTCGGCGAGAGTCACGGTCAGGTCGAGAAGCGCGCGGCGCTCGCCGGCGACCACATCCACCGACGTGACCGTCGCGCGGCAGGTCGGCGTGGCGTGCACCGGTGTGATCCGCGTGAACCGCACGGAGTACTCGCGGATCCGTTCCTGCGGTACCCATCCGGTCAGCAGCCGGCCGAGGTACGCCATCGACAGCATGCCGTGGGCGAACACGTCGTCGAGTCCGGCGGATCGTGCGACGTCGAGGTCGATGTGGATCGGATTGCGGTCGCCGGAGGCGCCGGCGAACAGCGCGAGGGTGGTGCGGCTGATCGGGTCGACGGTCAGCGGGGGGAGTGCGGTACCGGCGGTGACGTCGGAGGTGATCGTCATGAGGTACCCCCCGTGTCGCGTACCACGATGACCTGGCGCATCGCCGCGATGCGCGTCGCGTCCCTGCGGACGTCGGTGTCCCGTACGACGAAGCTGAGCCGGCCGCCATCCTTCACATAGGCGTCGGAGACGCGTGCTGACAAGGTGAGGCGGTCGCCGGCATAGGCCAGCGCGTCGTACGTGAACGACTGCTCGCCGTGCAGGACGTGTCGCAGGTCGACGCCGATCTCGTCGAGCCACCGGTACGGGTCGGGTTGGTCGAGCTCCAGGCCGAACAGCATCGTCGGCGGCACGGGCAGGTCGGGGTGGCCGGCGGCCCGGGCGGCGGCGAGGTCGGTGTAAACCGGATCGGTCTCACCGATCGCCTTCGCGAACAAGCGCAGCCGTCCGCGTTCGACATCGACGGTCAGGTCGGGAAAGCACCTGCCGATCACACCGACATCGACCGGCATGTCAGCCCACCTTCTCGTAAAGGGTGACGACGCATGCTCCGCCGAGACCGAGGTTGTGTTGCAAGGCATGCCGCGAACCCTCGACCTGGCGCGCGCCTGCCTGGCCGCGCAACTGCCAGGTGAGCTCGGCGCACTGGGCGAGGCCGGTGGCGCCGAGCGGATGTCCCTTGGCCAGCAGTCCGCCCGACGGGTTGGTCACCACCTTGCCGCCGTAGGTGTTGTCGCCGTCGGCGACGAACCTCTCGCCGGTGCCTTCCGGGGTCAGGCCGAGGGCCTCGTAGCTCAGCAGCTCGTTCGTGGTGAAGCAGTCGTGCAGCTCGACCACGGGGACGTCCTCCGGACCGACACCGGCCTGTTCGTACACCCGCCGGGCGGCGGCGACGGCGAGGTCGTAGCCGACCAGCTTCCGCATGCTGGTGCCGGCGAAGCTGCCGGACTGGTCCGTGGTGAACGCCTGCGCCGCGATGCGGACGACAGGCTCGATCCCGTTGTGGCGGCAGAAGTCCTCGCTCGCGAGGATCGCCGCGGCCGCGCCGCTCGTCGGAGGACAGCACTGCAGCCGGGTAAGCGGCCCGTAGATCGGCGGTGACGCGAGCACCTCTTCGACCGTGAGCGGCGCGCGGAACACGGCCCGCGGGTTGTGCGCGGCGTGCCTGCGTGCCTTCACGGCGATCGCCGCGAACGTCGCGGGGTCGGTGCCGTACTCCTCGGCGTATTCCCGGCCGGCTCCGCCGAAGAACTGCGCCGCGAGCGGTGCCGCGTCGTCGATGCCCTGTGCCGCCTCGCGGATCGCGTCGAACCGCGAGAACGGGCTGGTGCGGTCCTGCCAGTGCTCGACCAGCGCGCCGCGTCGCATCTGCTCGAACCCCACGGCCAGCACGACATCGACCGCTCCACTCTCGACCGCCTGACGAGCCAGCCACAGCGCCGTCGAGCCGGTGGCACAGTTGTTGGAGACGTTGACGATCGGGATGCCGGTCAGGCCTACCCGGTAGAGCGCCGCCTGGCCGCAGGTCGAGTCGCCGTAGACGTAGCCGGCGAAGGCCTGCTGGATCGCCGAGTAATCGACACCCGCGTCCGCGAGAGCGGCACGCATGGCACGTTCCGCCATTACCTCGTAGCGTTCGCCTGCTTTCGGCGTGGTGAAGTCGACCATGCCGACGCCGGCGACCACAACCCGTCCGCCCATAGGCGTCTCCTCATTTCGCTAGGCTAGTCATGATTAACTTACGACCCGGTGTCCCCTTCATGTCAAGAGTGCTTCCGAAGGGTGCTTCGGATCGGTCGTTCACATTGAGCGGTATTCTGCGGTGGTGGCGCATACGCGGCCGAGAAACAGGCGGCAACTGATCATCCAGGCCGCAGCACGCCTGTTCTGCGAACGCGGCTACCACAACGTCGGCTTGAGCGACATCGCCGCGGCCGTGGACATCTCCGCGCCGGCCCTCTACCGGCACTTCCGGAACAAAGAGGATCTCCTCCTGCACGCGGTGCTCGACAGTTTCGACGAGTTCGAGGATGCCGTCGCGGCTGCGCCGGCTCTTGACGCGTCGCTGCAGGCGTTGGCCTCCGTAGCCGTGCGCCGCCGCGATTTCGGCCTGCTCTGGCAGCGCGAGACACGCAATCTTCCTCCCGCTCTGCGAGACGAGGCGCTGCGGCGGTTCCGCCGTACCGTCGCCCGGTTGGCCTCGCTCGTCCGGCACAGCCGCGCCGAGCTGAGTGCGGCGGACGACGACCTGCTCGCGTGGAGCGTGTGCGCCGTACTGGCCAGCCCGTCCCATCGTTCGACACGAACCGATCCGGTCTCGCTCGAACCCGTCATCATCAACATGGCCCGTGCGGTCACGGCCGCTCCCATCGACGCGACCTCAGGCCGGACAGGTGTCCGGCGACCGAAAGGCGACCGGCCGGCGTCTGGCGTCCGCCTCGCCTCCCGCCGGGAGGCGCTGGTCACCGTCGCGACGGGCCTGTTCGGCCAGCGGGGCTTCCATGAGATCAGCGTCGACGAGATCGGCCAGGCGGTCGGGATAGCCGGACCCAGCGTCTACAAGCACTTCGCCACCAAGAGCGACCTGCTCTACGCCGCGCTCGACCGCGGTGCGCAGTCGCTGCAGCTGCTGCTGACCAGTACGCTCAACGGCGCCGCCGGCCCCGTCGAAGCCCTCGACGCGCTGCTTGGTTCGTACGTGGAGTTCACCCTCACCCACACGAGTCTCGTCACCGCTCTGGTCACCGAGGTCATCCATCTCCCGCCGGAACAGCAGTCGACGCTGCGCCGGCTTCAGCACGACTACGTCACCGAGTGGGAACACCTGCTGCGCGCGGCACGACCAGGGCTCGACGCCGGTACGGCGGCGCTGCTCACCCGCGCCGCGCTTGGTGTCGTCAACGACGTCGCGCCGATCCGGCACCTGCGCGGCCGTGACCGGTTCGACGCGGACCTGGCCTCGATCGGCCGGGCGGTGCTGTACACCACGATCTGACGGCTCGCCCTCTGTGTTCACGGCCTGCTTGTAACTCCTGACTGGCCGCATGATGACGCGAACCTCTTGACGCCCAGGGACTTTCGGTCAAAAGTTAATCTCGCCTAGCCACTGAAGAGAGGCGAGCCATGGACGCAGAGGTGCGGGTCGGTGCAGGCGTACTCCGCGGCGAGTGGACGGATGAGATCGCGGTCTTCCGCGGCGTTCCCTACGCGGAGGCGCCGTTCGGTCGCCGGCGGTTCCGACCAGCCGAAGCGGTCGTCCCCTGGACCGGTGTCCGCGACGCGGTCGCGTTCGGACCCGGCTGCCCACAACCCCTGCCCCCTCCCACCTCGTTCGGCCGACTCGCCTCGGCGACGAGCATCGGTGAGGACTGTCTCAACCTGAACGTCTGGACGCCGGATCCCGGGGCCGCCGGCCTCCCGGTGATGGTCTGGATCCACGGCGGTGGCTACCTCACCGGCAGTGGCTCGGCCCGCGCACATCATGGCGACACCTTCGCCCGTGACGGCGTCGTCTACGTGTCCATCAACTACCGGCTCAACGTCGACGGCTTCCTGTACTTTCCGGGCGGGCACGCGAACCTGGGTCTGCAGGATCAGGTCGCGGCACTGCGCTGGGTGCATGACAACATCGCGGCGTTCGGCGGAGACCCCGACAACGTCACGATCTTCGGACAGTCCGGCGGCGGCGTCAGCGTGATGAACCTGCTGGCGATCCCCTCCGCGCGCGGCCTGTTCCGCCGGGCGATCGCACAGAGCGGGACGCCCGCGGCCGCGGTCGACACGGATCGCGCCCTCACTGTGACCCATCGCATGGCCGAGCTGGTCGGCATCGACCCCACGCCCGACGCGTTCGCCGCCGTGTCACTGGACCGGCTCATCCAAGCCGTCATGGCGATGCAGCTGGACTTCTTCGACCTCGACCGGTGGCGGCACGAGACCTTCCTGGTCAGCCCGTTCCGCAGCGTCGTCGACGGCGACGTGCTACCAACGGACATCCTGTCGGCCGTGTCCTCGGGAAGCAGCGCGGGCATCGATGTGCTGGCGGGAACGACGCGGGACGAGACCTCCTCCTTCCTCCGAGATCTCGATCTGCTCGGGCGGCTCGACGACCGCTTCTACACGGCCGCGCTCGACGCGTTCGGACTGACGACCGGCGATCTCGACGCCTACGGCAAGGCGTCCCGGCCGGACGCGGGATTCTCCGAGCTGGTACAGGCGGCGTGGACCGACTGGGCCTTCCGTGTCCCCACCATCCGGTTATTGGAGGCGCACGCCGTACACGGAGGAAGGGCGCACGCCTACGAGTTCACCTGGCCGAGCCCGACCTCAGCCGTCCTCGGCGCCACGCACTGCCTCGAGATGCCGTTCGTCACCGACTCGCTCTCGGCCTGGACGGCCGCGCTGACCGGCGAAGACAACCTCTGGGGTGACGCACCACCGGGGCAGCTCGCCGACCGCATGCACCGGGCGTGGCTCGACTTCGCGGCGACGGGCGATCCCGGCTGGCCGGCATACGACACCGCGACGCGCGCGACGATGCGGTTCGACGCGACGAGCGAGGTCGTCGACGATCTCGCCGGCGGCGAACGCGAGCTCTGGGACGGCAGGCGGTGAGTGGGCAGCCCGTGCCGAGCACGGCTCCGGTCAGCCCGGCCGTGCCTGCGCCAGGCCGCTACGGACGCCTCACCGTCGACTTCTTCGCCGCCCAGCTCGTGGTGAACGTCACCGTCGGTGGGGTCAGCCAGGTGCTGCTGCCCAACCAGGTGGCCTCAATCGCACCCGCCGACAAGGTCGCCGCGTTCGGTCTGGTGTCAGGCATCGGATCCCTCGTCGGCATGCTGGTGCAGCCGGTGGCGGGCGCGCTCTCCGACCGCACCAGGAGCCGGTTCGGCCGGCGGGCTCCCTGGCTCGCGGTCGGTGCAGTCGGCGCGGGCGTGCTCATCGTCGGGCTCGGGCTGTGCTCGAGCCTCCTGCTCGTTGCGCTCTGCTGGGCGGTGGCACAGGTCTTCATCGCGACCTTCTCCGTCCCGCTGCTCGCGGTGATGCCCGATCGCACCCCACCCGACAAACGCGGCCTGTTCTCCGGTCTCGCCGGCATCGCGGTCTTCGCCGGCGGCGTCGTCGGCGTCGGCATCGCCGCCCGGCTCGCAGACCACATACCCTTCGGCTACTCCGCCTTCGGTCTTCTCCTGGCGCTCGGGGGCCTGGTGTTCGCATGGCGACTGCGAGAACACCGTGCCACAGACGCCGATCGTCCCGTCGTCTCATTGCGTACCCTGGCAAGGGGCATGTGGGTGAGCCCACGCCGGCACCCCGATTTCGCGTGGGCGTTCGTCGCGCGGTTCGCGTTGTTCCTTGGCTACAGCGCGATCCTCGCGTACCAGCTCTTCATCATGCAGGACTACATCGGCCTGTCGAGAGACGCCGCGAACGACGCCCTGGCTGTCAACACGATCATCCTCGCGGTCACCACCCTGGCCGGGCTGCTCCCCGCCGGCATGCTGTCCGACCGGTTGGGCCGGCGCAAACCGATCATCATCGTGTCCTCGCTCCTCATCGCGGCCAGTGCGGTACCACCGCTGCTCTCACCGACGTTGCCGGCATTCACCGCGAGCATCGCGCTGGCCGGCCTCGGCGCGGGCTGCTATCTGTCCGTCGATCAAGCACTGATGACACTCTTGCTGCCCCGTGCCGAGGACAACGGCAAGGACCTTGGCGTCCTCAACATCGCGAACGCCGGCGCGCAGGCACTCGCGCCGATGGTGGCGTCGCTCGTCATCGGCTCGGCCGCCGGCTACCGCGGCCTGTTCGTCATGGCGATCGTGCTCGTGACGGTGGCTGCCGCCGCGATCGTGCCGATCAAGTCCGCCCGCTGATGACACTGAGGAGGAAACAATGACGCGTCCCCGCCTCCGTTCCGCCGTGCTGGTCGTGGCGTTCACCATGGCGTCGGCCCTCATCTCCGGTGTGCCGCCGGCGCAGGCGACACCGGCGGAGTGGACACCGGATCCGGCGCAATATGGCGTCGGCGAACGGATCAATCAACCGATCGTCATGTCCGACGGCACTGTCCTCCGCGGCAACGTCTACTACCCGACCGAGCCCGCTACCGGGGAGCCCGCCCCCGGCCCGTTCCCCGTCGTGCTGACCCAGACCCCGTACGGCAAGGACAAGGGCGCCAACGACCCGAGCCCCGGCGCGACCGGCATGGGCAAGAACGCGTACCTCATCGAACGTGGCTACATCCAAGCGATCGTGGACGTCCGCGGCACCGGCGCCTCCGAGGGCGCGTGGTCGTTCCTCCAACCCGTCGAGGCGAACGACAGCGTCCAGGTGATCAGCTGGGCCGCGAACCTGCCGCACTCATCCGGCGCCGTCGGCTTGATCGGCCAGTCGTACAGCGCGCTCAACCAGCTCATGGCCGCGCACGCGGTCGGCCCGAACTCGCCGCTCAAGGCCATTCTCCCCATCGTCCCCGGCGACGACCTGTACCGCGACGTCCTCGGCACCGGCGGCGTGCCCAACTCGTTGCTCGCGGCCGAATACCTGGCCGTCAACCTGCCGCAGAGCTACCTGAACGCGCTCCAGTCCGCACTCTTCGGCTACGTGCAAGGCCAGAGCATGGACAACCTTCTCCAAGTCCTGATAGAGCACGGTGCGACACTCGGCGTGCTGCCGATCGGCGACCTCCTCATCGGCGGCCCCGACGCCTACGACAGCACGTACTGGGCGGCCCGCCGACCGCACGACGTGCTGGCGGACATCGTCGCCAACCAGGTGCCCGCGATGATCATCGGCGGCTGGCATGACGCATTCCAGCGGGGCACGCCACTGCTGTACTCCGGGCTGCAGAACGCCTGGAGCGGGCGGCCGACGTCCGCCCCGATGTCACCGGATCAACCGGTCACCAGCCGCTACCAACTCGTTCAGGGCCCATGGTTTCACAGCACTGTCGCGGTCGAGGGCGTCCACCCGTACCTCAACGTGAGCGAGCTCGCGCTCCGCTGGTTCGACCACTGGCTCAAGGGCCGACCGACTGGGATCACCGACACCACGACCCCGCTGCACAGCTACGACCTCGGCGCCGACCGGTGGATCGACGCAACGAGCTACCCCTTCCGCGGCGCCACCCCGACCCGGTTCTACCTCGGTGCGGGACGCTCCGGCACGATCGCGTCGAGCAACGACGGCACCCTGACCGGTACGCCACCCCAAGCCGGCGGCACCGACACCGTCGTCTGGTCGAACGTGCCACACACCTGCACACCGTCGACCACGCAATTCGTCCTACTGGGAGCGGACCAGACACCGGGCAGCCCGCTCAACCTCACGCCCAACCCCTGCGTCACCGATGCCCGCCCCGTGCAGCTCGGGCCGGACGCCGCCACGTACACCTCACCACCGATGACGACGGCGACCACGATCGCCGGGCCGATCGCGGCACACATCTACGCCACCGCGAACACCTTCGACACGCAATGGGTCGTCCGAGTCGACGACGTCGCCCCCGACGGCACCTCGAAGCCGCTCACCCGCGGCGGACTGCTCGGCAGCCTCCGCGCCCTTGACGAGTCACGCACCTGGCGGACCGCCGACGGCACGCCCACCCTGCCGTACCACCCCTACACGGCCGCATCAGCCCAATCCATGCTTCCGGGCACGCTGACGCCGTACGACATCGAGGTGTTCCCGACCATGGCGACCATCAAGCCAGGGCACCGAATCCGGGTGACCATCGGCACCGACGATGCGCCCGCGCTCCAACCCACCATCACACAGACCCTTCAGCTCATCGGCGGCGTCTACCAGATCCACCGATCCCCGGTCGCCGCGTCGTACGTTGAGCTGCCGCTCGCCGACCCAGCCGCTCTCAGCCCCACCTGCACGGACCAAACAACCTGCCCGGTGGAATGACGGGTGCTGCATCGCCTGCCAGTGCCGACGCTCCTTACCGCCGTGACCTCTTGCGGCGGTCGAAGCGGGCGAGAGCGGGGCCGTAGACGAAGTCGCGTGACATCTCGATGAAGTCCTGGGGAAAGCCGAGCTCGATCTGGCTGACCTGATCCAGGCGCCGCACCGCGTCCTCGGGGAGTTCCAGCTCGAAGGCGGCGAGGTTGTCGGTGAGCTGGTCCAGGGTGCGGGCGCCGAGGATCGGGTGCACCCACGAGTGATGGGCCTGGATCCAGGCGAGCGCGACCTGGGCGGAGGTGACACCGAGGTCGTCGGCGACGACGTCGACCTGTCGCGCGATCTCCATGCCTCGCTCGGTGACGGCGTCGCGGTTGATTCGGGATCCGGTGGTGGCGTCGGTGCGGGTGAACTTCCCGGAGAGGATGCCGCGGGACAGCGGCGCCCAGGCCGCGACCGACAGGTCGAGCGCGTCGGCCATGGGCAGCAGCTCACGTTCGATGTCGCGCTGGATGAGGCTGTAGGACAGTTGCAAGCCGACGAAGGAAGTCCAGCCGCGCAACTCCGCCAGGGTGTTGGCCCGGGACACCACCCAGGCGGGGGCGTCGGAGATGCCGAGGTAGAGCACCTTGCCGGCCCGAACCATGTCGTCAAGGGCGCGCATCGTCTCCTCGATGGGGGTGTCCTGATCCCAGATGTGCACCCACAGCAGGTCGATGTAGTCGGTGTTCAGCCGCCGCAGGCTCTGCTCCAGCGAATGCGTCAGGTTCTTGCGATGGTTGCCGGAGGCGTTCGGGTCGTTGCCGTCCATCGACACCGTGTACTTGGTGCTCACGACAAACCGGTCGCGATCGGCGCCGAGCAGCTCACCGATGATGCGTTCGCTGGATCCCTCGGTGTACTTGTTCGCCGTGTCGATCACGTTGCCGCCCGCTTCCGCGTAGGCGGTGAGCATCTTGCGGCACTCCTCCGGTGACGCGCCCCAGCCCCAATCCTCCCCGAAGGTCATCGTGCCCAGAAACGCCTGCGAGACCCGCAGCCCGCTGCGGCCGAAAGTGGTGTATCTCATGCGACGACCATACATAGTGTCTATACATGTTGTCTATACGATGCGTTCAGTGCTCGCGTTACGATGAACGCCATGAGAGACCGGCGTGCCAACCGGCCCGGGCGCGACGATCGCGACCTGCGCGAGGTGATCCTGGACGCCACCCGCCGGCTGCTGGACGAGCGTCGCTTCGACGAGCTCAGCGTCGCCGACATCCTGAGTGCGGCTCAGATATCGCGGGGCAGCTTCTACTTCTACTTCGCCGGCAAACACCAGGTCCTCGCCGAGCTGGTACGCCGGGCCGTCGACCGAGGGCACAAGGCGGCCCAACCGTGGCTCGGCCACTCCGGGGAGCAGGAGCAGCGGGCCACCGTACGGCACGGCATCGCCGAAGGAGCCAGGCTCTGGCGCGACGAGGCACCCGTGCTGCGCGCGATCGTGGAGAACTGGCGCAGCGACCCCGAGCTGAGCGAGCTCTGGCTCCACTTGATGAACGGCTACACCGGCGTCACCGCCGAACGCATCGGCACCGACCGCGCCTCGGGCGCCGCCCCGCACACCGCGGTCGACGCCACCGCTCTGGCCACCGCCCTGACCTGGCTCGGTGAGCGCCTCTACTACCTCGCCGCCATCGACGTGGCTCCCTTCGACGACCAGGACACGCTCGTCGACGTCCTCACCCACATCTGGATGACCTCCCTCTACTCCGCTCCGCAGGCCATCGAAGACTCCGGCGCCTGAAGCCGTCCTGCACACACTCCGACTCCTCGAACCCGGCGTCGCCATCGTGACCAACCGGCTGGGCGACGTCCTACATCGCGTTCTTGACGTATGGGCTGGTTACCTGGTGGCAGGTGCTGGGAATCACAGTCGCTGTGGCTCGGGTGGCCCCTTGTCAGCGTGACGTCTCCCCAGGTTCGCAGGCTCGATGCCGTACGAAACGGACAAGAGAGGACGACATCGTGGACATGAAGTTCGAGGTTACGGTGCTGCCGGTTTCCGACGCCGATCGGGCGAAGGCGTTCTACGAGGGCCTGGGATGGCGCTTGGACGCCGACATCACGGTGGACGAGGGGTACCGGGTGATTCAGTTCACGCCGCCCAACTCGCCCGCCTCGATCCAGTTCGGCACGGGGATCACGGAGCTGGCGCCCGGTTCGGTGAAGGACCTGATGCTGATCGTCGAGGACCTCGAGGCCGCCCGGGAGGAGTTGAAGGGCCACGGCGTGGAGGTCAGCGAGGTGTGGCACGGTCCCGGCGTGAACAGCGCGGGGCGGCGCGTGCCCGGCCCGGATCCGGAGCGCCGGTCCTACGGCAGCTGGATGTCGTTCGCGGATCCTGACGGGAACAGCTGGCTGTTGCAGGAGGTGACGGAGCGGCTCCCGGGCCGGGTGTCGTCGACGGATGTCGCGGGCCTGGCCGAGCTTCTGTCAGAGACGGCCGAACACCATGACGCGTTCGAGGCGGTGGCCCCGAAGCATGACTGGTGGGACTGGTACGCGGCGTACCTGGATGCCCGTGAGCACGGCAGCACCCCCGAGGTGGCTTCCGCGGCCGCTCGACGCTACATGGCCGAAGTCAAGCATGTCGTCGTCTGAGCTGGCCGGGCAGACCGTCGTCGTGATCGGTGGCAGCGCGGGGATCGGGCTGGAGACAGCTCGGCGTGCCCGTGCCGAGGGCGCCGAGGTCATACTCACCGGCCGCGATCCCGACCGGCTCGAACGAGCGGGGCTGGAGGTCGGCGCGCAACGCACCGCGGCCTTCGACGCCAGCGACGCAGCCGCCGTACAGCGCTTCTTCCAGGACCTCCCGGCGATCGACCATGTGATGGTCACGGCCGGCGGCCCGCGCTACGGGCCTGTCCTGGAGATGGACCCAGACGACGTACGACAGGCGATGAGCGAGCACATCATCCAGGCGCTCGAGATCGCGCGCAACGCCGCAGGAAAGATGCGGCCCGGGGGCACGATCGTGCTCATGGGCGGCACAGGAGGCCGACGGATCGGTCACGGCCTCGGGATCGTCTCGGCGGCCACCGCGGCGCTGCCTCCGTTCACAGCGACCCTCGCGATGGAGCTCGCGCCGGTTCGCGTCAACCTCATCGCCGCCGGTTTCGTCGACACCCCGTTGTCGGCCTCGCTGCTGGGAGATCGGCTCGAGGAACGACGGAACGAGCTGCGCGCCACGCTCCCGATCGGCCGGGTCGTGGGGCCCGCCGACGTCGCCGCGCTCGCCGTACACATCATGGCCAACACGGCGCTCACCGGCGCGACCTATGACATCGACGGCGGCCAGCAGTTCGTCTACTGACAGAAGCAGACCGAGCGTACGAGAAGGACGGGGGTGCCGGGATGTCGATCACCGAAGAGCGGGATCACGGTGAGATGCGGAGAGGACCTCCTGGAGCGCGAGATGCCTGTGCGGTGAACGCACGGCGCGCCAGGAGGTCCTTCCTGTTCGTCATGTCGCCGCCGGCCCCCCGTGGGCGTTCACCCAAAGGACGGCCGGGCAGGGATCAGCCCTTCTCGGTGTAGACCTGGCCCCACGACGCCACGCGGAGGCGCAGGAGCTGGCCGCGCTCGACGTACTCCTCGACGGTGCCGGCGCCGGTGCCGGTCGGCAGGCCCTTGGCGGTGTGGATCTGGGCGTCGAAGAGGAACGTGTCAGCCCGGCCGCTCGGGTCGGGGATGATGCCGCTCGACTCCTCGTCCTGGGTCAGGAACGAGGCGGCGTCCGCGGACGGGCCGAACTGCTTGGCGTCGAATTGCGCGATCACGCCGAGGGCGCCGTCGGAGATCCGGTAGCCCAGGATCCGCCCCAGGTGCGGGTTGTTGCCCGTGTCCTCTTGGATGAGCAGGTTGCCCTGGTGGTCGATCGTGACGTTGTCCGGCATGTTCAGGTACGGCGCCTCGCTGCCGTCGAGCAGCAGGGTCAGCGTGCCACCCCGCTCGGGGTGCTCGATGTCGGCGAACCGCAGCCGCCACAGGCCGCCGCCGTCGCGGGAGACGCCCGGTTCCTGCGGGTCGGGGGAGGTGTTGCCCCCCGACGTCGTCACGAAGTAGTAGTCGTTCGGGTGGATGGGGTCGAACGAACCGTCCTCGATTCGGCTGAGGCTGAGGCCCGCCTTCTCCCCGTCGGCGTTCTGCTGCTTGCCACTGATGGTCGAGTCGACCTCGTTGAGGTTGACCTTGACGGGCTTGCCCTTGCCGTAGGTGGCGCGGAACTGCGCGTCGGTGGCGACGGCGTGGTCGGCGACGTCGATCACATTCAGCGTGCCGCCGGTCAGGCCGGCCTTCTCGACCGGCGAGCCGGTGGACTGCTTGCGCCCGGCGTAGACCCACAGCTGGGCCGAGCCGCCGTCCTCCTCGCCCACGACGAGGGTGGTGTCGCTCTTGTTGGCCGCGGGCAGCGCGTTCTCCCAGGAGTGGAGGCCGAGGCTCGGAAGCTGGGTGGCGACGCCGTCGTCAGTGACACCGAAGACACGGCCCTCGTCACCGTTCTCCTCGTTGGCGAAATACACGCGGCCGTTGTAGCCCTTGCCGGTCTTCGAGGCGAACCGACCGGCCTCCGCGAGAGTGCCCGAGCAGAAGCGGGAGAAGCCCGGGAGGTGGGTCGCTCCCGCGGGGGCGACGGGGGCATTCCCCCAGGTCTTCTTGACGTAGTCCCAGTAGCGCACGGAGGTGATCAGGTCGGACCCGTTCTTGACGCTCCCGGTCGAGGGGTCGATCTCGAGCTTCGAGACGAAGGAGCCCTTCTGGCCGTGCGCGCGCACGATGCCGGCCGACGCGGCCATTTCCTGGTTCATGTACACGACCAGGTTTCCGTCGGCCCGGTAGGCGCCGAGACCGTCGGGGACGCCCACCATCTGGAAGCCGTTGCCCGCGGGCTTGTCTCCGACGGTGAACAGGGAGGTGATGCTGACGCCCTTGGCGACGGGCAGGACATACGGGGCGACGGTGGTGCTGGGACCGGTCGAGCCGGTCACGGGGGCGGCGAGGGCGGTGCCCGCTCCGGCCAGTGCGGCCACGACCGCGGTGGCGCCCACGAAGGTGGCGCGCAGGTGGGAAGGCACGAGATTCCTCCGGCGATTGATGATCGGTTGCTACGTTTGAGGTGTTTGAGAAGTTAGAGACCGGTGAGTCCGTAGCGCTCAACGGCCGGGAACGCGGACATGAACGGCACGCGAAGACCCGCTCCTCGACGTCCCCTCGGGGGACGAGACGGCGCGCGACCAGCGGATGTCATCGGCATTTCGCCACCTCTACGGCCTGCAGCCATCGAGTCCGTAACCGCAGTTAATGGTCGACCGATTTGATCCGACTCGCCAATCACTGGTCCGTTCCTCAGGAGAAATTGTGCGACGTCGCCCTCTCGTCCTATTGGCCACCGCGGCGCTCATGCTGGTCGGTAGCCCCGCCTTCGCCGCAGGCAAGGCGGCCCCGCCGGCCGGCGACCCCGCTCGCGCGACCCTGCTCGCCCGCGCCACGCTGCCCGCCTACACGCCGGCTCCCGGTCCGCCCACCGGCGCCTTCAGCGACCCCAACAACGGCATGACGCCTCCGTACCCCAGCCAGCTGGTGCTCGGGATCTCGTCCATGCTCCCCGACGGCAAGGGCGCGTTCTGGGCCATGCCCGACAACGGTTTCGGGACCAAGGGCAACTCGGTGGACTTCCTGCTCCGGCTCTACCACTTCACGCCACAGTGGGAAACGGCCCGCGGCGGAGCCGGGACCATCGACGTGGGCCGGTTCCTCTCACTCCGCGACCCGGATCACAAGATCCCCTTCAAGATCATCAACGACGGCACCGCGGACCGGCTGCTCACCGGCGGCGACTTCGACGTGGAGTCGGTGACCCGGACCCCCGACGGGTCGATGTGGGTCGGCGACGAGTTCGGGCCGTTCCTCCTGCACTTCGACAGCACCGGCAAGCTGCTGCAGGCCCCGATCGCCCACCCCTCGCTCAAGTCCCCGAACAACCCGACGCTGGCGAACGGCGAGCCCACGACGGTGCAGGGCAGCCGCGGCTTCGAGGCTCTCGCTTCCTCTCCCGACGGACGGTTCCTCTACCCCGCGGTCGAAGGCCGGCTGACCAACGACGCCAACCCGCTCCGGCGCTACATCTACGAGTTCGACACCCAGAAGAACGAATACACCGGTCGTTCCTGGCAGTACCGGACGGACGGCGAGGACTACCGCATCGCCGACATGCAGTCCCTCGACGCCAACCGGGCGATCCTGATCGAGCGTGAGGACGACGAGGGGCCCAAGGCCAGCTTCAAGCGCGTCTACCTGATCGACCGGCGCAAGACCGACGCCGACGGCTACCTCGTCAAGACCGAGGTCGCCGACCTGCTGAACCTGCGCAACCCGGCCCACATCGGCTCGGACGACCCCGCCGGGGGTTACGGCCTCGGCGACCCCTTCAAGTTCCCCCTGCAGTCCGTGGAGGCCCTGCTCCCGCTGCCGGGCAACAAGATCGCCGTCATGCAGGACAACAACTTCCCGGACAGCGCCGGCCGCGTCCCGGGCAAGACGGACGCCACCGAGATGATCGTGATCGGATTCCCGAACGGGTAGAACTAGAGGACTCCGCTGAGCCTGTGTGCCCGTGAAGAACCTGATCGCGGGTGCACCGGCGGCGGACGTCACGCGGGAGTTCCGTGTCAGCGCTCGGATCGGCTGCCGTCGCCGGTCGTTCGCAGCGCGTGGTCGAGGAAAGCCCGGGTGGCCGGATGGCTGGAGTTCTGCGGCCAGACCAGGCGGATCGTCACCGGGGACACATCCGAAATCGGCAGGTAGTGCACGCCGGGGTGCGGATGGCTGTGTGCGGTGCCTTCCGCCGTGACGCCGACCGCGACCTCGGTGGCGATCGCGGTGAGCCACTCGTCGATGTTGGCCACTTCCAAAGTGCGTGGCCGCTGCCCGTCGGGCCACAGACCGGTGGTGCTCGCCGCGGTGGAGCACAGCACAACCTGCCGGTCGGCGAGGTCACCCAGGCACACCGCTGTACGGCGGGCCAGCGGATCGCCCTCGGGCACGGCGGCCAGGCGCCGCTCCCGGTACAGGGGCCGGCTCGCCAGCGCGACGCCGGGGGAGGGGGCGCTGCGCAGGAAGGCCACGTCGATCTCGCCGCGGTGCAGCGCCGCCTCCGGGTCGTCGGGCCGGTGCACCCGCACCGGAGTGCCGGGATGCTCCTCACGCCAGCCGCGCAGCAGCGGCACGGTGCGCTCTCCCAGCGCCGCCCAGGGGAAGCCGACGCGCAGCGGCCGCGTCCCCGCCGCGGCGTCCGCCAGCGCTTCGTCCACCTGTCCGAGGATGACGCGGGCGCGCTCGTAGAGCCCGCGGCCGGCGTCGGTGAGGGCGAGACGGCGAGTGGTGCGCTCCACCAGCTGGACACCCACGCGGCTCTCCAACTGCTCAAGGGTGCGGGAGAGCGCGGGCTGACTGATGTGCAGCGCGGCCGCGGCACCGGTGATGGTGCCCTCGTCCCCGATCGCGGCCAGCGCCCGCAGGTGCCGTAGATCCACGTTCATAACCACCAAGCATAAATACTGCACAAGAAGCATTTCCCTTGCCCCGCGGGCTGGTTCTAGCGTCACAGGCATGAAGATCCTCCTGATCGGCGCCACCGGCACTCTGGGCACGGCGCTGCACAAGGCACTGTCCGCTCGCGGCCACGACGTTCTCACTGTGGGGCGAACCGGTGGCGACCTGCGGTACGACATCACCGACCCGGCGCAGACCAGCGAGATGTACGAGCGTGCCGGCGGCGTGGACGCGGTGGTCAGCGCCGCCGGCGACGTACCGTTCAAGCCGCTCGCCGAGCTGACCTCCGAGGACCACCTGGCCGCCTTCCGTGGCAAGGTGCTCAGCCAGATCGACGTGGTACGCCAGGGCCTCACCCGCGTCGCCGATGGGGGCTCCTTCACCCTGATCAGCGGCGTACTGGCGCGCGAACCCATCGTCACCGGCGCCGCGGCCTCCATGGCCAACGGCGCGGTGGAGGCCTTCGTGCGCGCCGCCGCCATCGAGATCGCCCCGCGCCGCATCAACGCGGTGAGCCCCACGGTCTTCACCGAGAGCCTCACCGAGTACGGCGAGTACTTCCCCGGCATGGCGTCGGTCGACCTCGCTCGGGTCGCCCAGGCCTACATCCGCTCCGTCGAAGGCGGCCAGACCGGACAGATCTACGCCCTTTAGTCACATCGCGGCGGCATGCCGCACCGGGAGGACCGTAGATCGCCACCTGCCGGACTGCTTCACTCGGCGGGGAGTTGGTCGGTCCATTCGGCGTCGATGGTGACGCCGCCATCGGCCGAGGCGACTCCTCCCGTGAGGGGCACCCAGACGGGTGTCTTGCGGAGTCGTGCGGTTTCGGGGTCCACGACCACCGTTCCCTTGCCCAACAACAGGGGAACCTCCAGGCTCCTCCCGCCGTCCGTCTCCCCGCGATCTTCCACCCCGGGCCGCGCGGCGAGGGATCGGTAGGCGGCGGCGCGGACCTCGGGCGTGACCGGCGCTTCGCTGATCAACGAGATCAGGGCCTCGACAGCCGCGCCGTCCTTGTCGGCATCGCTCAGCGGGCCCGCGCTGGTGCGGAGGTCGGCGGAGGCGACCGCGTCGCGCAGCCTGGTGTACAGGGCGTTCTCGTCGTCGGGCAGCTGCCGCAGCTCGTCGAAGGTCATGGTCAGCGGCCCCACCGTGAACGGCTGCGGCTCCTTGGTGAACCGGAAGAGCTTGCCCTCGCCCTTCAGCCCCTCGCCCTTGAGCCAGAACTGGCCGTCCTTCCGGTACCAGTACTCCTCCTGTGGCTCGCCGTCCCGCGTGACGGTGATGTGCCAGTACGTCCCGGAGCCCTCGGGAGTGCGTTCCGCGGTTGTCGCAGCGACCAGCAGGATCTCCCGCGCGCTCGGAGGCGGCGAGTCGCCGAGATGGCCGGGAACGATCACGAGTGCGGCAGCGGTGGCAGCGGCGGCCACCGGGAGGACGACGATCCAGCGCGCCCGTCGCAGGAGAGCGCGGCTGTGCATGCTGTCTCGCAGCTGCCGGCGCCGCCGGGCGACCGCCTCGGGAGAGGGGGCGGGCTTGGCGAGCAGGGTCCGGATCTCGCGCAGGTCATCCATGGGTGTTCTCCTTGGCCATCGCCTGGTGGATCTTCTTACGGGCCCGGCTGAGCCGGGAGCCGACGGTTCCGTAGGAGATGCCGAGGGCGTCGGCCACCTCCTGGTGCGTGAGCTCGGCCAGGCAGATCAGCGTCAACACATCGCGCTCGCCCCGGTTGAGCGCGGTGAGTGCCTTTGCCAGGCGAGGCCCCATGTGTTCTGCCATGACCCAGTCGACGACGCGGCCCTCGTGGCTGTCGGCCGGCGGATCGGGACTCGTCCGAGCCAGCGCCCGGTAGTGGCGTGCCTCCTTGCGCCGATGGCGGGCGATCAGGTTCGTGGCGATGCCGAACAGCCACGGCCGTAGCCCGCCGCGGGCCGGGTCGAACCGCTGCCGATCGCGGAAGGCCAGGCAGAACGTCTCCGCCGCGATGTCCTCGCCGACCTGAACGTCCAGGCGCCCTGCCGCGTACAGGTACACGTCGAGGAAATAGCGGTCGTAGACGGCCGTGAACTCCTCCGCGTCCCGCCGGAAGCCGGCGACGAGGTCCTCGTCTCCGGATTGCTCGCTTGTCTCCGTCGTCACACGCTCTCACCCTTCTGCGAACGGTTGTCTCCCTCACTTCGCCGGAGCCCCGAAGACCTTTCCCGCATGAATCCGGACGGGTAGGTGACGATCGCGGCGGTTCCGTAGGCCAGGCCGTACCAAAGGATCAAGCCCAGAGACTCGCCCAGGACCGCGGCGAGGCTCAGCATGGCCACCACGGCAAGCAGCGTGGCGGCGAACAGCCTGGAGCCGCTGGCGTGCATCACGATCGCGAGGACGCCCAGGACGCCGGTGGCCGCCAGGAGGTCGAAGAGCAGCCAGAGGTCCAGTAGGCCTGCGCCGGCGATGGCGTGGAACAGCGTGCCCGGGAGGGCTTGTGTCCACAGAGTGCGCAGGCCGGTGGCGAAGTTGGCGATGGGTGGGATGACCACCAGTGTCGTGACCAGAGCTGGGTGTCTGAAACTTCGCACCTTCGGCGTCGGCGATCGCCTGCTCCTCCCGAGCGTCACGCTGTCCTCCTGCCATCGGTGTAACCCTCCCTTCGCCGATGGCGGGAAATCGTTTCCGGAAAATGGCGTCAAGGAAGCGGCTGACCGCCCGTATACGTCCGGGGTACGGGAAAGTAGGAAGATCACCTCATGGGTCGTGTTCTGCTGTGCGGAGCGTTCGCGCTCGCCTCGCTCCTGACGCTGGTCGAGGCAAGCATCCCTGGCCTGTCCCTCTGGGTGGTGTTCCTGGCGGTGTACTGGCTGGCTCTCGCCGGCACCTGGCTGGCCTGGGTGGTGAGCCCGGAGCGCCGGACGTGGGCGTTGCTCATCCCCGTCGCGCTGGTGCTCGGTACCGCCGTAGCGGTCAGGGCGGATGTGTCGCAGCATGCGCGCTTCGCCCTGTCGGAGCGGAGCCTCGAGCGGTACGCCAGGGCCGTACACACCGACTACCGCAGCAACCGGTGGTGGGGCCTCTATCACGTGGACGACGTGGAGAAGATCCCCGGGGGAGCGAGATTCCGGCTCAAGGAGGTCGTCCTGGAGTGGCGCACCTACGGCTTCGCCTACAGCCCCGGCCGCGTTCCGGACCCAGAGGAGGGCAGGTATCGCCACCTCAAGGGGCCCTGGTATCTCTGGATCGAGAGCATGGATTGATCGGTGACCCCTGTGCCCTGCTCAGCGCTCGTCGACGATCTCGGCATTGATCCTTTCGGGCTTCATCGGTGGGCCGGATGGATCCGGGTGGCGCGCGAGCCCACGGTGGTCGTGTTTGGCGGCGAGCACGTCCTGCCTGCGGATGGAGGAGGGCTCCCCGTTGCCGACAGCGCTGATCCATGAGCTCAGGAGGTACGCGGACTCCCGCGGAAGGCAGCCCTGGGACAGGCCGAGATCGATGCCCGCCTCCAGGATCTCGTGCTCTGCCCGGATCCGCTGGACTGCGTCCCAGTAGCGTCCCAGGCGTGCCAGGCATTCGCGGACGAAGCGGCACAGGGCGGCGGTGAGCGCCGCGCGGTCCTCTTCGGATTCGGCGCGTTCCCTGGCGAAGATTCTCAGCAGCTCGTGCATGCCATACCGTGGCTCGCCCTCGCTGTCGACGTCCTCGCAGGTGACCAGCCCCGCCACGGCGAGCGTCTCCAGCACGCCGTCCGTCGCGGCCTCCGGCTTGCCCAAGAGGGCGGCGAGGGCCCAGCAGGTGAATCCGCCGAGGTCGACAGCGCCCAGCAGCCGGAAAGCCCGCCGTGCCGTCGGGGGAAGCGCGTCGTAACTCTCGGCGAAGCCGCCGCGCACCGTCATCGGGCCGAAAGCGAGCTCGTCGAGCCGGCTTTCAGGCCGCTGGAGCCGTTCCGCGAGCGTCCGCATGGGCAACCCGGGGCGCGCTGCGAGCCGGGCTCCGGCGACGTGAACCGCCAGCGGCAGGCCGCCGCAGGCGTCGACGACGGCCTGTGCGGCTTCGCGCTCCTTGTCGACGCGGGTGCGCCCGACCAGCCCGCTGAACAGCTCGAGAGCTTCCTCCATACGCGGCACGTCCAGGCGGAGCCGCGTTCCCGGTAGGCCAGGTAGGAGAGTCCGCGAGGTCACGATGACGGTGCTGCCGCCGGTCCCAGGCAGCAAGGGCTGCACCTGCGACTCGTCCGCGGCGTCGTCGACGACGAGCAGGAACGCCCGATCGGCGACGAGCGACCGGTACACGTTCACCCGCTCCGCCAGGGTCTGTGGCGGCTCGCCAGATCCGATCGCACGAAGCAGCTCGCCGAGCACCTCCGCGGGATCGCGGGGTCTGCCGGCCGGCCCGCGGAGCCGTACGAAGAGCTGGCCGTCGGGGAAGTCGGCGCGAACCAGGTGAGCCGCGCGGATGGCGAGCGCCGTCTTGCCGGCTCCAGACAAACCGTGGATCGTCACCACGGCTGGTCGGTCCTGCGCGACGGTGTCCGCGAGCAGCTTGGTCTCCTCGTTCCTGCCGACGAACCCGGCGGTATCGGGCGGCAGCAGGCATGGCGCGCGGCGGAGGAGCGTGCCTCGTCGCACAGGCGCCTCCAGGGAAGGGTCGTTGTCCAGCATGGCCGCATACAGGTGCTGCGCCTCGCGGCCCGGCTCGGCACCGACCGCCTCCACCAGCTCCCGGCGCAGGTCGACGTACGCTCGTAGCGCTTCCGCCTGGCGACCGCTGCGGTAGAGCGCGAGCATCAGCTGCTTCCACAGCTCCTCGCGGAGGGGGTGCTCGGCGAGCAGCCCGCGGATCTCGGCGATGGCTTCCGCGTGATGTCCCAGGGTGACCTGCAGCTGGCTGCGCTGCTCGCCGATGGCGAGCCGGAGCTCCCTCAGCCGCGTGAGCTCGGGCAGCCAGGTCGGCGGCGCCTGCAGGTCCTCCAGCGGGTCGCCGCGCCACAGGGCCGCCGCCTCGTCGAGGAGGTCGAGGGCCTCGGCGGCCAGCCCGCGCGCGCAACGATCGCGAGCCTGTACGGCCAGCCGGTCGAAGACCTCGATGTCCAGTTCCCCGGGTGCCAGGCTGATCGCGTATCCGCCCGGCCGCGTCTGCAGCCTGCCGTCCACGTCGGCCGCCCACAGCCGGGTGCGCAGCGCATGCACGTACTTGCGCACGTTGGCAACAGAGGACGAGGGAGCCGAGGCCGGCCAGAGGATGTCGATCAGCTGATCGACCGACACGGTCTTGCCCCTGTTGATCAGCAACTCTGCCAGCAGCATCCGTTGCTTGAAGCCCCTGAGAGGGACGTCGTCGTCGGCCGGCCGCACGACAAGAGGGCCCAGGAGACGGAATGTCGGCGGAGGGCTGCTCGTGATCAGCACCTGGCATCCCTCGTTCTTCAGCGTGACGCTTCCCTGTGTCAGGAATAGACACGCCCCGAGGCGGGAGTGTGACCGCCGTACTTCGGCCGCGGCGCCAACTCTGGCAGCTCGCCCGCGGCCACCACCCTGACCGGTCCCTCAGCTATCGCCGCCTATCGCCGACCTATCGCGAATCTATCAACGGGCCAGTTCATCGTTCTCGCACACCCAAAAGGCGGATGAGAGAAGCAGATGCACGCTTTGTACGGCCACCGGCGAAGCTCATCGCCACTTCGTAGGGCGGCCGAGAAGCGTCCTTGCCGTGGCACCAAAAGGAACATGATCAATGAACGATTACGAACTTCTGGCTCAGCGTTTCCAGGAGCACCGGCCCCTCCTGACGGCCGTGGCCTCCCAGATCCTCGGCTCGCCGAGCGAGGCGGAAGACGCCGTTCAGGAGGCCTGGCTGAGGCTGAGCCGTTCCTACCCAGATCACGTGGAGAACCTGCCCGCGTGGATGACCACGATCGTGACCCGGGTGTCGCTCAACATGCGCCGCCGGCGCAACACTCTGCGGGAGGATCCCGTCGATCCGCTCGACTGCCAGGCGACCGCCAGGTCCGACGAGGAAGGCCCCGAGGACGAGGTGCTCTGGGGGGAATCTGTCAGCCTCGCCCTGCTGATGCTCCTGGACCTGCTGACTCCGGCCGAGCGGCTCGCCTTCGTGATGCACGACTTGTTCGCCGTGCCGTTCGAGGAGATCGCCCCGATCGTGCAGCGATCTACGGTGGCTACTCGCAAACTGGCCAGCCGCGCGCGCCGACGGCTCGAGAACGCCCGCCAGATCGGTCACCGCCCGCCCGACACGCGAAGCGTCGTCGAGGCGGTTCTCGCTGCCCTGCGCCGGGGTGACCTGGAAGCGCTCCTGTCGACGTTGCACCCGGAGGACTGCTCCGCGGCGTAAGTGTCTCGTCCGGCGGGGGATCGGCGGTGTACGTGCCCATCCAGTGGCTGAACCTGTCCAGAACCTGGAGGGGGCGGGTCTCCCGGTTATCGGAGTACCTAGAACAACCTTCAACTGGCAAGCGCTAGGTGCCAAGATCGTATTTACGGAACTGTATGCAGCTCAGCGGGCGAATCGGCTGTGCCAGGATTCGCGCATGGGCAACCTGTATGAGTACTTCAGTGCGGCCGACGACGCCTCGGCGGTGACTGCCTTGGAGACCGGAGCAGAAGACGCCGGATTCGCCAGCCTCGGCGCTGTCAAGGGGATCGGGCCCGACATCGGTCTTGGAAATCTTGAGGCCGTCCTAACAGGGCTGTCTTTCGACCAGGTCTCGCAGGACCCGCGATTCGAGGCTGTGATCACCCCAGAGACCGAGGATGAGGGAACCTGGATCGTCGCGCTGACAGACCGCCTAAGGGACGGACTCGCCGGAGTGACTCCAGACCAGCTGCTGACTATCGCAGAACGCTGGGCAGCGACCTTCGAGTACGGCAACCCCAAACCTGACCTCGTGGCCGACTTCCTTGGAAGACTGGTGGATCTGGCCATTCAAGCCCAGGCACGAAAACATCGTCTCTACTGCTGGCTCAGCCTGTAAGACCCAGGCGGGTATTCGGGGCTGGGTGACGACTGGTACACCAAGATCCGCCTCGACCCCGGCTGCCCCGAGATCACTCCCTGACATCCGTGAGGCTGGTCGCTTCGGGGGCGACCTGTCCGCCGGTCACATTTGTCCGCCCTAGCCCTCCTTGGACCGGGCGGCCATCCAGGCGGCGATCTGGGCGCGGGACTGGAAGCCGAGTTTGTCCAGGATGTGCTGGACGTGGCCCTCGCTGGTGCGCTGGGCGATGACGAGGGTGTCGGCGATCTGCCTGTTGCTCAGCCCTTGGGCGATCAGCTCGGCGATCTCCTGTTCGCGAGCGGTGAGCGATGAGGATGCCGTGGGAGCCGGTTCCTGGCGTTCGGCTGGGGTTCCGAGCGCCTCGGCGATCGCCTGCCGTACCGTGAGCTCGCGGCCGCGACCCATCGCCCACCCGCAGGCCTTTTCGCCCAGCTCGCCGGCGAGCAGGGCGACGTAGCGGTCATGGAACGCTATGAACCGCCAGAACAGGAAAGGGGTCACGCCGACGGAGTGAGCGACCCCCAGGGCCGCGCCGAGGAGGCGGGCTGCGCTCTCATACTGTCCCAGATCGGCCATGGCGAAGCCCATCGTCTCCATGCTGATCGCCATGAGCAGGCGATCCTGAAGAGGGAGGCCGACCTCCAGGCCCTCGCGTGCCAGCGTGATGGCCCGTTGCGGGTCGCCCAGCCGCCAGGTGTGTACGGCGTAGGCGGTCAGCGCCCAGGCGCGGCACCACCGTTCTCCGTGCCGTTCCGTCTCCTGCAGGCTCTGTTCGAACAGTTCGGCCGCTCGCGCCGCGTCGCCGAGGAAGCTGACCGTCAAGGCCTGCGCCGCGAGGGAGAGCGCGAAGCCGAACTGGTCGCCGGTGGCGGTGTGGCCCGCGATGGCCTCCTCCAGCAGGGTTGCCGCGCGAACGTCGTCGGCCTCGTAGTGGGCCGCCAAGCCGGAGATCATGGCGATGGTGGCCAGGGTCGTGCGGTCGTCCAGCTCGTCGGCCAGCTCCCGCGCCTGGTCGACGAGCGGCTCCTGGTCGGCGACCGTGTTGGAAGACGGAGAGGGCGAGAGCTCCACCCAGGCCGCGGCGCAAAGCGCCCGGGCGCGGGCGATGGTCGGCTCGGGACCGGCGTGTAGCAGCAGGCCGAGCCAGTGCCGGCCCTCGCCGAAGAACGCGCTGCCCAGCCACAGCGGCCGCACCAGATCGGCGGCCATGCCCAGCCCTGCCTCCACCTCGCCTGGCTCGCGCAGGCAGAAGTCGAGGGCGGCGCGCAGGTGGGCGTGCTCCAGCTTCAGCCGGGCCGACCAGGCGGCCTGCTCCGGGCCGAACCATTCGGCAGCGGCCCGCTCAACCAGCTCCCGATAGCAGTCCCGGTGGCGGCGCTGCAGCGCCCGCCGCTCCTCCGGCCCGGTGAGCTGCAGCTGGCCGAATTCCCTGATGGTCTCGAGCATCCGGTAGCGGACCTGCCCGCCGTGCTCCTCGCGCAGCAGCAGCGACCGGTCGATCAGCGCGTCGAGCAGGTCGAGTACGTCCTCGCGCTCGGTCCCGTCGCCGGAGCAGATCTCCTCGGCGGCCTCCAGCCCGAAATGGCCGGGAAAGATCGACGCACACGCCCACAGGCGTCGCTCGATGGGTGCCAGCAGTTGGTAGCTCCAGTCGATCAGCGCGTGCAGCGTCTGGTGCCTGGCTATGGAGGTACGGCTGCCGCGGGTCAGCCACCGGTAGCGTTCGGCCAGCCGTTCGGCGAGCTGGCTGACCGACAGGGCCCGCAGCCGGACGGCGGCCAGCTCGATCGCCAGCGGGATGCCGTCCAGGTGGCGGCACAGCCGCACGACATCGGCCCGGTTGTCCTCGTTGAGCGTGAAACCGGGCACCACCGCGGCGGCGCGCTCGACCAGCAACGTGACGGCGTCGTTGAGCTCGGGCGGCTGGTCGGGTTCGGGGACCGGCAGCGGCGCCACCTGCGACTGGTGCTCGGCCATGATCCCCAGCGACTGGCGGCTGGTGGCCAGGATCCGCAGCTCTGGGGCGGCCCGCAGGAGCTGGTCGGCGAGCGACGCGCACGCCTGCAGCAGGTGCTCGCAGTTGTCCAGCAGGAGGAGAGTCCGCTGGGAGGCCAGCACCTTCGACAGGGCATCCAGTGGGGCGGACGACGGGTCATCGCGCAACCCCAGGGTCGTGGACACCGTCTGCACCACCAGCGCGGGGTCGCTGACGCTGCTGAAATCCACGAACCAGACCGCGTCGAAGGCCCGGTGCAGCTCGGCGGCCCGCAGGGCCAACCTGGTCTTGCCGACGCCGCCTACGCCGATCAACGTCACCAGCCGCGAAACGGACAGCACATGCTTGATCTCGGCCAGCTCCCGCTTGCGCCCCACGAAACTGGTCACATCGGCCGGGAGATTGCCGTCCTGGGGCCTGTCCGCCCTGTCGTCGGGCAGCTCGGGGCTCGTCACGCCGGACTCGTCGCGCAGGATGGCCTGCTCGCGCTCGGCGAAGGTCTTCCCTGGGTCGAGGCCCTGCTGCTCCGCCAGCCGGGACCGGTAGTCCCGGGCCACCTCCAGCGCCTCGACGCGCCGCCCCGACCGGTGCAGGGCGAGCATGAACTGGCTGGTCAGCCGCTCACGCAGCGGATGATTGCACACCTCGGCGCTGAGCTCGTCGACGAGCTGTTCGTGGCGGCCCAGGGACAGCTCCAGCTCGGCGAGCTGTTCCACCGCGGTCAACCGCCGATCGCGCAGCCGTGCCCGCGCTGTCTCGACGTAATCGGCTGTCAGGTCCTCCAGCGGCAGGCCGCGCCACAGCGCCAGCGCAGCCCTCAGCCGCTGTACGGCATGGCCCGTCTCACTCCGGTCGGCGAGGGCCTGTGCGGCGGCCACCTCGGTGATGAACTCGTCGAGATCCACCTGCGCCGGCTCAGGCGTGATGACGTATCCGGCGGGCCTTGTGGCCAGGAGGTCGTCGTCGGCTCCCCCTGCGCGCAGCGCCCGCCTGATCGCCGCGGCCGTGGACTGGATCTGCGCGCGAGCGGTGTCGGGCGGGGTGGGCCCCCAGATCGCCTCGATCAGCCGGTCGACGCTGATCACCAGGCGGGGGTGCAGCAGCAGATAGGCGAGCACAGCGCGGTGGCGTGGGGCCAGTTCGGGCAGGCAGTGGTCGTCGGCCAGCATCCTGACCGGGCCGAGGAGCTCAAATCGGAAGGCCACGTTCACCCCCGCGCCGAAGCGGCGCAGTATCGCGGATGTATCGCAAATGTATCAACCGGCCCCTCCAAACTGTCTGGACAAGCAAGGTGCCCTCGCTAGTGGGGTTCGACGCGACCGGAGGGACTGTGGTTGCGTGCCGGGACCACGCCATTCGGGTTCCGACGCAACCTCGGTACGAGGAACTCCCGGAGGAGAAACGGCGATGACGACGACGCTGACGGCGATCGGAAGCGAGCGGCGGCGCGCCCTCGGCTCCCAAGCCTCGCACGACCTGCGCACGCCCCTGGCCGGGCTGCGAGCCGAGCTGGAAGAGGCCTGGCTGCACCAGGACCAGACCGACCTGGCGGATCTGCTGACCCGAGCGCTGCGCAACCTCGACCGCCTGCAGACGATCGTCGAAGAGCTCCGCTTGTAGCGGTTGCCCAGTGCACCGTGAGGAAGCCGGCGTACGCCGGTAGACATTCAGGACGTGACATGGCATACGACAACATCGGCCGCTGAACGTGGACCGACATGGAGCAGGCAGGGGAGTGGCTGGCCGCTGGTGTCGTTCCGAGCGCGTCGGTGGCGGTGGCGTGAGCTGTCCCGCTGATCGCCGCGACCTCTGCGTGGCTCCGCAGAGGTCACGGCCTCACTGGCGAGTGCGCCCACCCCCATAGATGACTACGCGGGCCCCGGTGACAGTCCAGCGCGGACGCGGAACCGCTTGCTCTACTCCTGATCCCAGTGCGGCGACGGCAGGTGCAACCACCCGCGGCCGTCCCTCGACGGCAGGACTTGGCCACTTTCACACCCGCATCCATGGATCTGCGACCGTGCCCCCACGACGCTCAAGATCCAGAAGGAGGGCATGGCGACAGAGGCGGTGGGGCGTGGATCAGTAGGCCCTGATGTTGTAGGCGTGCGCCACGGCCCTGGGGTATGTGCTGGGACAGTGCGCCGACGACTGTGTGCCCACATACGTCCAGGGACCGTAGACCTTCTTGGTGTACGACCCACTGGAGCAGGTCGCGATGGCCTGCACGTACCCCGCCCCGCGTGTGCAGTTGGCCCAGGTGTAGGTGGTCTGATACCCGAACCCGTCGGTGCAGCCCGATGGCGGCGTCTCAGCGTTGGCCACGCCGGGGGCGAGAGAGACGGCGGCTGCTGCGGCGAATGCTGCCGCGAACATCGTGAACTTCATGGGCCCGCACCGTAGCGAGGCCGCCTGATAGATCCGCGATATGTCCACGATATGTGGCCGCATCGCCGGGCCGGGGTACCCACTGAGGAAGTTCGGCGCGGCGCTCCGCCCGCAGCTGCACGACCCCGCGATCAGCCTTGATGCCTGGCCGGGCCTTCTCCATGTTCGCCCCCGCTGCAGCCGTGGGACGGTTTCGTGGAGATCTATCGGGCGACGGGGACTTGAGGTGCTGTGTTCGGCATCCGTCAGACGGTGGCGGATGCTGGACGTACTGCCGGACGGTTGCTGGTGATCCGTATGTTCCGCGACTTCATGCCGTAACGGGGCCTGCCGACAGGCCCTTGTCGTGCGCCGCCGCTGCGGCCGCGACATTCGTCGCAATTCCTGGAATGGAGTTGCGCCCAGGGACTGGAGCGTCCGCGGCCGCCTCGTGCCTACCATCGGCCGAGATCGCAAGGGAGGGCCTGTGGTGAGCGAGCCTGTCTTTGTCGCCGTGGATGGGCGGCGCCTGCGCGCCACCGTGAGGGGCATCGGGCCGACGGTCATCCTCGACACCGGCGGCGCAGGTCAGGGTGTCGGTACGTGGGCCACGATCGAGCCGCCGCTGGCGGCGTTCGCCACGGTGGTCACCTACGACCGGGCGGGCGTGGGCGGGTCCGACCCCGGGCCCGAGCCGAGGACGGTCGCCCGGATGGCCGACGACCTCCACGCCCTCGCGAACGCGCTCGACCTCGCCCTCCCCGCGGTGCTCGTCGGCTGGTCGTACGGCGGCCTGGTCACCCAGGTCTACGCCTCGCGCTTCCCGCAGGAGGTGGCCGGGCTGGTGTTCATCGACCCGACGCCGACCGAGCGGCAGCCGCACCTGCGCCTGGGCGGTGTGTGGCAACGCACCCTGTTCGCCCTTGGCACCAGCGGCCTGGTCAACACCGGGCCGGGGGAGTGGCTGGCCAGGGTGCTGTACCGGCAGGGCGCCAACGACGAGGCGGAGGTGAACGGCATGGTCACATTCCTGCGTGACAGGCAGAGCGTCCGCGAAACCGCCAAGGTCCTCGCACCGCACGCGCGCAACGTGCGCGAGGTGGGGGAGGCCATCGCACGGTACGGTCTCCCGCCCGTGCCGCTTACCGTCCTCAGCGCCGGTCTCCGATCGCCCACCCGCAAGGGCAGGAGGCTGGCCGAGTGGATGCTGGACTCCCACCACCGGCTGGCCTCGCGCTCCCCGGTGGGGAAGGTCGTCGTCGCCGAGCGCGCGAGCCACCAGATTCCCTTCGACGATCCGGAGGTCGTCATCGAAGCAGTCCGTTCCGTGGTGAAGACCGCATGAACGCCGACCTGGAGGCGCTGGCCGAGCGCTACTTCGCCCGCACCATGGCCGCCTCGCCGTTCACGGCGACCGTCATGGGCGTGCCCGGCTACGACGCGGGCGTCCCCGATCTGAGCGAGGAGTACGGCGGGGCGCATGCCGCCGATCTCACCGCCATGGCGGAGGCCGCCAGGGCGATCGACCTGGCGGGGCTCGACGAGGAGGAGCGGATCACGCGGGCGATGCTGATCCAGCAGTGCGCGACCGGGATCGCGGAGATCGAGGCGCGGCTGGTCGAGCACACGGTCAGCGGGCCGCTCGCACCTCACGAGGCGGTCCTGGGCGGGATCTCCAAGGTGGTGCTCGACACCCCGCAGAGAGCCGCCGACTACGCCACCCGATGCCAGGGGCTGGCCCGCTACCTCGGCCAGGCCGCGGAGCGCCTGCGCGCCGGCGTGGACGCCGGCCGTACGCCGCCGCGTCGCCTGGTCGAGCAGGGGATGGCCCAGTTGACGGCCTATCTGGCCACCCCCGTGGCGGACGACCCGCTGCTCCATCCGGTGACTGCCGGGCGCGAGGAGATCGAGCGAATCGTGGGGAGCGAGGTTCGCGCCGCCGTACAGCAGCTGTGGGACGTGATGGCCGAGGCCGTCAGGCCGCGGGCGCGGCCGGACGAGCGGTCCGGTCTGGTGCACCTGCCGGGCGGCGACGAGACCTACCGGCGCGCGGTCCTCGCCCACACCACGACGGATCTCGACCCCGAGCGCATCCACGAGCTGGGCCTCGGGCTGTGCGAGCAGCTCAGGGAGGAGCACGGCAAGCTGGGGTCGGCCGTGTTCGGCACCGGCGACCTGGAGACGGTCTTCGGCCGGTTGCGTGACGATCCTGGGCTCCGTTACCCCCGGGAGGAGGACATCGTCGCCGACGCGCGCCATGCCCTGCGGCGCGCGGAGGAGGCCGCGCCCGGCTGGTTCGGCACGATCCCGAATACGCCCTGCGCCATCGAGCCGATGAACGCGCTGGAGGCGCCCGACGCAGTGCTCGGCTACTACCACCCGCCCGCGGCGGACGGCAGCCGTCCCGGACGGCACTGGATCAACACCTTCCGGCCGGAGTCGCGGACGCGTTACGAGTACGAGGCGCTGGCCTTCCACGAGAGCGTGCCGGGACACCACCTGCAGATCAGCCGCGCTCAGGAGCTGACCAGCCTGCCGGCCTTCCGCCGCTTCGGCAACGTCTCCGCCTACTGCGAGGGTTGGGGCCTGTACGCCGAGCGGCTCGCCGACGAGATGGGCCTCTACTCCGGAGACCTCGCCCGGTTCGGCATGCTCTCCTTCGACTCCTGGCGTGCGTGCCGGCTCGTGGTGGACACGGGCATCCACGCGCTCGGCTGGTCGCGAGACCGCGCCATCGCGTTCATGCGGGCCAACACCCCGCTCACGGAGGCCAACATCGTCACGGAGGTGGACCGCTACATCGCCTGGCCGGGCCAGGCGCTCGCCTACATGATCGGACGCCTGGAGATCGTCCGCATCCGGGAGGCCGCCCAGCGTGACCTCGGGGCGCGGTTCGACATCCGTGGCTTCCACGACATGCTGCTCGGTAGCGGCGCCGTCCCGCTGGGCGTGCTGTCGGAGATGGCCGGAGGATGGGTGAGTGCCCATGACGCTCGATGAGCTGCTGGAGCAGGCGTGGCTGCACGAGCTCGGCAGGTCGCCCGAGCTGGCGGTGCAGCGCGGCCTTCCGGTCGAGGGGCTGCCCGACTTCAGCGAGGAGGCCTCCGCGGAACAAGCGGGGTTCGCCTCCCGCGTCCTGGACCGGCTGGACGAGATGCCGGATTCGCTCCACGGGCGGGTCCTCAGGCACATGATGAACGAGCGCGTCGCCGCTCATCATCACTACTGGGACGACCTGGTCGTCACGCCGTACCAGCTGGCGCTGCGCGTACGCGGCCCCATGAGCGCCGTGTTCAGCGCTGCCGAGTTCACCAGGCCGCAGGACGCGGATCTGGTGAGCGACTACGCCGGGCTCGTCCGATCCCTGCGCGACAAGACGCTTGGTCAGGCCGAACGCGGCATCCGGGTTCCGCGTCCCGCGCTGCCCGGAGTCCGCCGCACGCTCGCCTCCATGCGCGACCACGCGCAGCGCCTGCTGATCAGACCTGGTACGGCAGGCAGCATCCGGGATGCGGTCGAGCGCCTCGTCCGGACCGAGGTGATGCCCGCCTACGACGGACTCCTGGCAGCGCTCGGCTCCGACTACGCCGAAGCCGCGCCCGAGGAGGTCGGATACGGGGAGGAGTACTACCGGCACTGCGTGCGCAGGGAGACCACACTCGCGGCAGAACCCGAGGACCTGCACCGGCTGGGGCTGGCGGAGTGCCGGGAACTGGCCGAGCAGATGGCCGAGACGCGGGCCAAGCTCGGCTTCACCGGCACGGAGAGCGAGTTCCACGAGCGCCTACGGCACGACCGGCGCCTGTTCGCCCGCGACCCCGCCGAGGTCGAGGCCCGGTATCACCGCTACCTGCAACGGATCGGCCCTCGCCTGCAGGAGTACTTCGGCGATCCGCCGAGCACGCCGTACGCCGTCAGGAGGCTCGATCCGGCGCTCGAACCGACCATGACGTTCGGCTACTACTCGGGCCCCACACCGGCGGACCCGGTAGGGGTCTACCACTACAACGGATCGGATCTGGAGAACCGGTCGATGCTCGGCGCGGCCGCGCTGATCTACCGCGAGCTGGTGCCGGGAGCGCACCTCCAGACCACGGCGCAGCTGGAGAACGCCGCCCTGCCACCGCTGCTGCGCGACGGCGCGCGATTCCTGGCGTTCACCGAGGCCTGGGCGGAGTACGCGGCCGCGCTGGCCGCCGAGATGGGGCTCTACGACGATCCCTACGATCATTACGGCTGGCTGACGGCGCAGCGGTTCACCGCGCAACGCCTGGTCGTCGACACCGGGCTCAACCTGCTCGGATGGTCGCTGGAGCAGGGGCGGGCGTTCATGCGCGCCAACACGGTGGAGAGCGAGGCGCAGATCACCTCGGAGATCCTCAGGTACTCCACCGACCTGCCGGGCCAGGCTCTCGGATACCGGGCGGGCTACCTCGCGCTTGCCGGTTATCGCGCCAGCGCGCAGGCCGCGCTCGGCGCGCGGTTCGACATCCGTGGCTTCCACCGCCTCGTCCTGGGGTCGGGCCCGCTGCCGCTGGACCTGCTGGGGGAGGAGGTGGACAGATGGGTGTACTGAAGTTCATGTCCGCGGAGCATGTGGCGCTGATGAACGCGCTGCTCGCCGAGGCACGGGAGGTACGTGCGGCGGCCGCCGCCCTGGGCGGCGAGTACGTGTGGCTCTACGAGCTGACCGGCTGTCCCGACGGTGCCACGGTCTACTGGTCGGCGACCATCGGAGCCGCGGGGCTGCGGTTCGACCTGGATCGCCCGGACGATCCCGCGGACATCGTGGTCCGGGCCGACTGGACGGAACTGATGCGGTCGCTCCACGCGCAGAAGTCCGGCGTTCGCGTGGAGGTGCGGCAGGAGGTCATCGGAGATCCAGATCTCCTGGAAAGGCTGGGCGAGGTGCTGGCGCTCGGGCAAGGGGTCGCCACCGTGGAAACGCGACTTCCCGCCATGTGAAGGGAAGCTCCAGGTGAACACCTATAGGCACAATTATCCTGTGCTGTCTGAGCTGCAGGAACTCGTCGACTCTCTGGCCTCCCGCCTGGGTCGGTCCGTGGCCATCGACGACCCTTCGATGGCCCTGGTGGTGTACACACCGCAGATCGGGGCGGTCGACCGGCACAGGATGGAATCGGTGCTGAACCGCAAGGCCAGCCCCGAGGTGCTGGAGTACGTGGGCCCGCTGGGCATCGCCACGGCGACCCAACCGGTGCGTGTCCCGGCACGGCCGGATATGGAGATGTTCGGCCGCGTGTGTGTGCCGATCCGGCACCGGGATGTCCTACTCGGCTACCTGTGGCTCATCGAGACCGACCCGCCCATGGACGCCGCCGAGATCGAGATGGCCGAGGAGACCGCCCGGACCGCCGGCCTGGTGATGTATCGCGAGCAGCTCCTGGGCAACCTGCGGCGCGCGGAGGAACGCGAGACCCTGCGCGACCTGTTCTCCGACGATCCGACCATCAGGGAACATGCCGTCGAAACACTTCGGCAGCAGAACGCGTTAGGGTCCCGCCGGGCGTTTCTGGCCGTGGTGGGACGGGTGCTGCCGATCGCGTCGATCGCCGATCTGCCGCTCCTCCTGGAACCCGTCCTGCACCAGGTGACGCGCCGGTTCGGACCGGCGTCGTGCGCCTACCTCGCCCGGGCCGATCACGCGGTGGTCATCACGGCCGCGGGACCGGGAGGACTGACCGAGAGCGAGGTGTCGAGCCTGGCCGACCTGCTCCACGCCGAGGTCGCCAAGGTGATCGGCGACCGGGGCTCCGTGCGCGTCGGCGTGGGGGACACCGTGGAGTCGCTGACGGACGTGCGCACCAGCTACCGGCACGCCAATGACGCGATCAAGGTCGGCGAGACCGTGCCCGGATTCCAGCCCGTCGTGCACTGGAAGTCACTGGGCATCTACTCCCTCCTGGTGCAGCTGCCGCTCGACCAGCTGCCCGAGGAAGCGGTGCCGCGTGCCCTGCGCCGACTGTTCGAGGTGGATCGTTCCGGCCAGCTCGTCAACACCTTAGAGGTCTATCTCGATCATATCGGCGACGTACGGACCGTGCTGGCGAAGCTGCACGTCCATCGGGCCACGCTCTACTACCGCCTGGGCCGGGTCGGCGATCTCACCGGTCTGGACCTGGCCGACGGCGGGCAGCGGCTCATGATCCACCTCGGCCTCAAACTGGCTCGGCTCACCGGCCGGTATCCGCATCCGTGATCATGCGGGAGTCTGAACTCCGTGCCCTCCTTTGCGACGGGCGTCGGCTGTCGGCCGCTCCTTGCGCAACCACACTGTCCTCATGGAACGCACCCTCCAAGAGCTCGACTCCCTGGCCGACGCCTATCTCTTTCACCTGGCCGAACATGATCCGGTGCTCTGCGTCCGGATGGGACTCCCCGTCGAGTCGATCCCCGTGGCCTCGATCGAGGAAGCCGAGAAGCGTGCCGGTTTCGCCGCGAGCGTCCTGGAGCGGATGGACGCTCTGCCGCCGTCCGCCTCGGACGACGACACCGCTGGGTTCCTGCGCGCGCTGGCCGAGCAGGAGATCGAGGCCGCCCGCTTCTACTGGCTGACGCCCGCGGCCACGCCGTACAGGCTCATGGATCTTTCCGTGTACGGCGACGCGGTGTTCGCAGCGCTCGCGTTCGAGGGGCCGGGCGACGTCGACCGCTACCTCGAACTGGTACGCGGCCTGGCCGGGTCCGTCGCCGGTGTCGCGGCCAAGGTGGCGGGGCAGGCGGCACGCGGCATCCGCGTCCCGGCGCCCGCGCTCCCCGGCGCCATCGGCACAGTGGAGAGGCTGCGCGCGTCGGCATCGCGGTACGTGGAGGTGGCCGAGGAACGGCTGGGCCGGCTGGACCGCCTGACGCGTGCGCGGCTGCGGGACGACGTGGCCCGGCTGCGCGACGGTGAGCTGGCGATCGCCTTCGACCGCCTGCTGGCCGTACTGAACGACCCGGACTACCAGCGGAGCGCGCCCGAGGGCGTGGCATGGACGCTCCACGACGACGGCGAGGAGGCCTACCGTTCCTTCGTCCGGGTGCACACCACGCCGGAGCGGCTGCACGAGCTGGGCAGGGAACAATGCGACGAGCTGGCCGAGCGCATGCGCGAAGCCCGTGCCCGCCTGGGCTTCACGGGTACGGAGAGCGAGTTCCACGACCGGCTGAAGGCCGAGCCCGGGGTCCATGCCGCCTCACCCGAGGAGGTGGAGTCGCGCTACCTGGCCTACCTCGAGCGCCTGCGGCCGCTGCTGCCGAGCTGGTTCTCGGCGCTGCCCGAGGCGCCCTACGGGGTCAAGCGCCTCGACGCGGCGCTCGAGGCCACGCTGACCTTCGGCTACTACCAGCTGCCCACGCCTGGGAGCCCTGCGGGGCTGTACCGCTACAGCGCCTCCGACCTGGACAGCCGCTCCATGCTGGGCGCGGCTTCGCTGATCTACCACGAGCTGGCTCCCGGCCACCACTTCCACCTCGCCCGGCAGCAGGAGAACACGTCCTTGCCGCAGCTGCGGCGCCGGCTGGCCCCCTTCACCGCCTTCAACGAGGGGTGGGCCGAGTACGCCGCAGGACTGGGCTGGGAGATGGGACTCTACGACGACCCGTGGGACGCCTACGGCCGGCTCACCCAGGAGCGGTTCACCGCGCAGCGGCTCGTGGTCGACACGGGGCTCAACCTCGGCACGATGACGCTCGACGAGGCACGCGCCTTCATGCGGCTCCACACGACCGAGTCCGAGACGCAGATCGCGACCGACACCCTGAGGTACTGCACCGACCTGCCGGGGCAGGCGCTCACCTACCGGGCGGGCTTCCTGGAGCTGACCCGGCTGCGGCGCGAGGCAGCCGGCGTCGACGTCCGCGCCTTCCATGAGGCGGTCCTGGGGGGAGGCTGCCTGCCGTTCCCGGCCCTGCGGCGCAGGATCGCCCGCGTCATCCCATGACGGTCCTGGGAGCATCCTGCCGGACCGGCCGCTTGCGGGAGAACGCGCTCAGATCGATCTCGAGTCCCGTGTGCTCGCACCGGTGGCGAACCGGGTCGCTGTCGTGGTCGTGCCCCGCCTCGACGCGCTCGATCAGGGTGGCCATCACGCGCCCCACGATCGGCGCGTTCTTGAACTGGTTACCGCTCGTGCCCATCGCCACGTAGTAGCCCGCGAGGTCGGTGCGGTCGTAGATCGGCGTCCAGTCGTCGGCGACGTCGTAGACCCCGGCGACGCCGCGCGGGATGTTCGGAACGGTGAGGCCGGGCAGCCGCCTGGCGGCACGGAGCACCTGCGTCCAGAAGCGCTCGACCGTCGGCCCCTGATGAGCGGTGTCGGGATCGTCGACCCACTCCAGCGGGTCGCACTCCGGCTCCGTCCCCCCGATGAGCAACTGCGCGCCGGGGACGGGCCGGATGTAGACGCCGAGATCCATGTCGGCGATGGCCGGCCCGAACTCGGCGTCACCGCCGAACCCCTCCGGCATCCGCACCTGGTGAACCTCCTGCCGCATCGGGCGGACCCCGATCGTAAACTCCGCCCCCGCGCCTGCCAGCCGATTCAGCGCACCGGACCACGGTCCTGCCGCGTTCACCACGATCGGGGCCAGCACCGCCGAGCCGTCGGACAGCCGCACCCCGCGAACCCGGTCGCCCTGCCGGAAGACCGCCACGACCTGGCTGTGGAAGGCGAAGCGGGCGCCCAGCCGCTGCGCCCCCGCCGCGAGGTTGTGCGCGGCCAGCTGGGGGTCGTCGACGAACCCCGCGTCGGGCGTGTAGACCGCGCCCAGCTCCCCGTCGGCCTCGTCCAGGAAGGCCGAATCGTCGACTGGCTTGGGCGGCCAGTAGCGCCCCGAGTCGATGCCCGGCACCCGCGCCCGCAACGTGTCGGCGTCCCATTCCTCGTACGGCACGCCGACTTGCTCGAAGAGCGCGACGGTCTGGTCCCGAGGCGCGATCGGGGCGTCGAGCAGGACCATGCCCGTCCGCCGGAACGAGGCGGTCCCCGCCGCGTCGCGGTGCCCCACGTGCTCGGCCCAGTTCGTCCAGCAGTGCCAGGACTCCCAGGCGGCGACGACGCCGGCCCAGGTAGAGTAGTTGAACCGGACGACCGCGCTCGACGCGCTCGTCGATCCGTGGCCGGCGCCGCCGGCCTTGTCGACGACCAGGACCTCCAGCCCGAGCCGCGACAGTTCCAGTGCGATGGACGCGCCGATGACACCGGCACCCACCACCACCGCATCAGCGGTCGTTGACAACGATTCTCCTAGGTTGCACGCGACGGGTCCGGAAGGTCCCGCCGCAGGGTCGGCACTGACGCCAGCAGGCTCCGCGTATAGGGGTGCCGGGGCGAGGCGATCAGCTCGTCGGCGGGCGCGACCTCCACGATCTCGCCCTGCCGCATGACCGCGATGACGTCGGACACGTAGCGCACGGCCGCCAGGTTGTGGCCGATGAACAACATCGACAGCCCGCGCTCGGCTTGGACCCGGCGGATCATGTTGAGCACCGAGGCCTGCACCGACACGTCCAGGGCCGAGGTGATCTCGTCGGCGATCACGAGGTCCGGCTCGACGGCCAGCGCTCGCGCGATCGCGACCCGCTGCCGCTGGCCGCCGGACAGCTCCCGCGGCAGCTTCGCGGCCAGGGCCGGATCCAGGCCTACCAGTTCGAGCAGCTCCGCGGTCCGCTGCTCGCGCTCGTGTACGGCGAGCCGGGTGAACGCCGTGGCGGCCTCCACCAGCGTCTGCCCGGCGGTCATCCGCGGGTCCAGCGCGGTGTCCGGGTCCTGGAACACGATCTGCACCCGCCGCCCCAGCCGTCTCCGCGCGCCGCGTCGGCGTCGCGCGAGGTCCTCACCGTCCAGCAGGATCCGCCCACGGAGCACGGGGACGAGGCCGACGATCGCGCGCGCCAGGGTGGACTTGCCCGAGCCGGACTCGCCGACGAGCCCCAGGGTGGCGCCGCGGGGGATGTCCAGCGACACGCGCTCCGCGGCCACGACGTCGCCGAACCGGATGCCGACGTCGCGCAGCCTCAGGAGGCAGTCATCGGGTACCAGCATGCGACCTCCTGCTCCGCGTCGACGGGTGACAGCTCGGGCTCCGACTCCTCGCAGCGGGAGCGGGCGGCCGCGCACCGGGTGACGAAGGGGCAGCCCGCGGCTGGGTGCGACGGGTCGGGCGGCGAGCCCTCGATCGTCGCGAGGGGCGCATGGCGATCCGCGGCCAGGTCGGGGACCGCGGCCACGAGCGCGCGAGTGTACGGGTGCGCCGCTCCGCCGACGAGGCGGGAGGCGGGCAGGCTCTCGACGAGGCGCCCGCCGTACATCACCAGGATCCTGTCGCACAGCTGGGAGACGACGGCGACGTCGTGGCTGATGAACAGGATCGCGGTGCCGTCGCTCCGGCGTATCCCCGCGAGCAGGTCGATGATCTGCTGCTGGACGGTGACGTCCAGCGCCGTCGTGGGCTCATCGGCGATGATCAACCGGGGGCGCGTCATGAGGCCCATGGCGATCATCACCCGCTGCCGCATACCGCCCGACAGGCTGAACGGCCGCGCCCGCAGGATGCGCCGCTCGGCAGGCAGCGCGACGCGCGCGAGGCTGTCCCTCGCCTGCTCCAGAGCCTTCTTACGGCCGGTGCCGCGGTGCACGCGGACGGCTTCGGTCAGCTGGGTGCCGATCCGGAGCGCGGGGTTGAGGGCGGAGGCGGGATTCTGGAAGATCATCGCCATGCCGGTGGCGAGGTTGGCCGCTTGGAGCGCGGTCACGTCCTCGCCGAGGAACCGGTGGCGGTCACAGCGCACGCGGGCGGCGGGAGGCGTCAGGCCCGCCAGGGCCAGCGCGGTCAGCGACTTCCCGGACCCTGACTCGCCGACCAGCCCGACGATCTCGCCACGCCGCAGAGCCAGCGTGACACCGCGCACGGGGACGCCGGTGTCGAAGCCGACGGTCAGGTTCTCCACGAGCAGGACCTCGTCGTCCGGGCGGGGCCTCTCGGAGCGCTCCACCGCGGTCACCGGCGGGGGCGCCGGCCGGACCCCGGCTCGGCACGCGGCCTTGCCCGCCCACACCTCGCCGAGCAGCTGCAGGGCCAGCCCGGCGAAGACGATGGCGAACCCGGGCGCCACGGCCGGTAGCGGGCTGGCGTAGATGCGCTGCAGGCCCTGGCTGAGGAGCAGCCCCCAGTCATAGTCCGGCGCCTGCACCCCGAGCCCGAGGAAGCTCAGTCCGGACAGGCCCACGAGAGTGGCGCCGGCCGCCAGGGTGACGTTCAGCAGGAGCGGCTCGGCGATGTTCGGCAGGACGTGGCGCAGGAGCAGGCGGTGCCACCGCAGCCCGAGCACGCGGGCGGCGGACACGTACTCGCTCTCCACCACCCCGGCGGCCAGCGTCTGGGTCAGCCGGGCGAAGCTCGGCGTGTAGGCGACGGCCAGCGCCAGCACGGCCCCGGCAGCGCCCGCCCCGAAGATCACCGCGCAGAAGATCGCGACGAGCAGGGCGGGAAAGGCCAGCAGCAGGTTGATCAGCCCGCCGAGGAGCCGCCGCCCCCGGGTACCGACGACGGCGATGAGCGAGCCGAGCAGCACACCCGCGCCCGCACCGAGGATTGTGGCGATCAGCGCGAGCGACAGCGAGCGACCGGATCCGGCCAGGATCCGGGCCAGCACGTCCCGGCCGAGGTTGTCCGTCCCCAGCAGGTGCCCGGACGACGGGCCACTCAGCACGTTCGACGCGTCGACGTGCTCGGCGGCCGCGCCCCAGATGGCCGACCCGGCCACCATGAGCAGCACCAGGACGCCGACCATGGCGGCCGCGGTGACTCCCATCGGCGTCGCCCACGCCCCACGGCTCGTGGAGGACCTCATCGCCTCACGCTCCCCGCAGCGCGGACCTGGGGTTCAGCGCGGTCAACAGCACATCGATGAGGAAGTTGGCCGCCAGTACGGCCGTGCCGAGGATCAGCACCATGGCCTGGACCACGAAGTAGTCCCGGTTGACCACGGACGTGGCGATCGCCGTCCCGAGGCCGGGCCAGGCGAAGATGCTCTCGACCAGCACGGTTCCCGCGATCAGCGCGGGAAGCATGTTGCCCGCGACCGTCAGCGAGGCGGTCACCATGTTCGGAGCCGCATGCCGCAGGTAGAGCAGGCGCGCGGGGAGCCGCTTGGCGCGAGCCGTACGCATGTAGTCAGCGGACAGGGCGTTCAGCGCCTCAACCCGCACGAACCGTGCGAGCACCGCGGCCGGGCCCAGCGAGAGCGCGAGGACGGGCAGGACGTAGGAAGAGGGGCCCGACTGGCCGGCGACGGGGAAGAGCGGGATGGCCACCGCCAGGCCGGCGGACAGCGCGGCCGCCAGGACGAACTCCGGGAAGGACGCGACGGTGGCGGTGGCGGCGGTGAACGACAGCTCGGACCGGGGCCGCCTGCCGTCACGGGTGTGGACGGCGGCGAGGAGCCCGACGGGGAAGGCCAGCAGGAGGACGGCCGCGAACGCCAGCGTCGCGATGGCCAGCGTGTTCGGCAGACGCTCCCGGATGAGCTGCGCGACGGGCTCGCCGCTCACGAGCGAGACACCGAGGTCGCCGTGCGCCAGCCTGCGCAGGTAGTCGCCGTACTGCGTCAGGAGCGGGAGGTCGAGTCCGAGCTCGTGCTGCTTGGCCGCGACGGCCTCGGCGGGCGCGCCGACCCCGAGCGCCGCGCGAACGGGATCGCCCGGAATCAGATGGATCATGGAGAACGACGCGCTCACCACGACCGCGAGCGACAGGACCAGGCGCACCGTCCGTCTGGCGACGAACCCGGCCATCACGCGTGCATCCGCAGGCTGGTCGGCGCGATGCCGCCGCTGAAGGTGTAGCCGAAGGTCACCTTGTTGCCGAAGAAGGGGATGATCCCATCCGCGATCGGCAGCGCGTCGGCGTCGCGGAACAGCGCGGCCTCGGCCTGGTTCCACAGCGCGCAGCTCGACTCGTCGGCCTCGCGGAGGGCCTTGCCGACCAGCTCGGCGTAGTCGGCGTTGCGGCTGCCGGCGAAGTTCAGCCCGGTGGGCGGCTCTGGGCCACGGAAATAGGGGATGAGCTGGGCAGGGAACGGGACGCCCGGGCTGCTTCCCATGACGACGTCGAAGTCGCCGGTCTTGTACATGTCGTTGACCAGGGCGTTGAGGTCGACGCTCGCCAGCTGCACGTCGACGCCCAGCGCCTTCCACGTCTTGGCCATGAGCTCGGCCACGGACGGCAGCGTGGAGCCCAGGGCAGGGCTGGTCAGCAGGCGGATCTTCAGTGGCTTGCCGTCCTTGGCCAGCGTCCCGCCGGGACCCGGAGTCCAGCCGGCGGCCTTCAACGCGCCGGTCGGGTCTTCGCCCCCGGGCAGGTTGGCGGTGGCCAGGTCGGCGTGGCAGACGGTGTTGGTGGCGCTGATCGCCTGGGCGGGCCTGCCCTTGCCGCCCGCGGCCACGTTGGCCAGCTGCCCGCGATCGAGCGCGGTGATGAGGGCACGCCGTACCGCCAGATCGCTCAACGGGCGGCCGGGCCGCTCGTTGAAGAACGTCAGGCCCAGCACGGTGGGCATGTCGAGAGTGAACAGCCGGCTTCCCCTGAGACGGTCGACGTCCGGACCTGACACGCCGGCCACGTTGAGACCGCCGGTGAGCAGCAGGTTGGCGCGCGTCGACTCGTTCGCGACGACCGAGATGACGATCTTGCCGGGTATGCCGGGGACGTCTGTCGTCGCACCGCCCGGCCCCCAGGCGTATCCCTTGCGCAGGGTGAAGGTGTACGGCCCGCCGGGCTGGTAGCCGCTGAGGACGTACGGCCCGGTCCCCGCCGAGCCGCGCTCCAGCGACGCGGGGTCCTTCAGCCCGGCCGGGCAGATGATGGGCAAGGTGCCGATCGAGCGGGTGATGAAGCTGTACGGCGACTTCAGGTGCACCGACACCGTCCCGCTCGCGTCGTCGGCGCGCAGGGTGAACGGCACGCCGGCGGGCAGGATCGTCTGCGCCCCTACCAGCTTGTTCTTCGGATCCTTCGCGTACTCCAGCGACCGGACCACGTCCGAGGCGGTCAGCTTGGCGCCATCGGCGCAGGTGACCTCCTTGCGGAGGGTGAACGTGGCGTCCGTGGCCGTGGCAGTCCAGCTCGCGGCCAGGCCGGAGGTGACCTTGCCGTCGGCTGCCACGTTGACCAGAGGGTCGTAGGCGTAGCCCGCCTGGCTCACCCCGAACTGCGAGTAGGGGTGGAAGCTGGTGATCTCGGAGTTGTTCCCGATCTTGACGGTGCCACCGTCGACGAGCGCCCCCTGCGCCTGGGAGGCGTTGCCGCCTGCCGCAGAGCACCCAGCCGCCGCGAGGGTGGCGATGAGGGCGATGGCGGCGGAGGTTCTGGGCAAGGGCTGGAGTTGCATGCCCGCATCGTGACACCGGCCGAAATTCCTCAGGAGCTACCGCTGTCTTGACTTCTCGCGATGAATTGCGACTGGTGTCGAACTTTTCATTATCTGGATTTCGGCTGGGGCCGAAATAATGTTTTCGCATTGACGGGGCCTGGACTTCAGATTACGGTCAGGGCCTTAATTACCGGCGCGCGGAGGTGTCAGCTGGCCGACCCTGTACATGACTACGAGCTCCTCGCTCGGCGATTCCAGGAGCACCGGAGCCTGCTGATGGGGGTGGCGATGCGGATCCTCGGTTCCTCGATCGATGCGGATGACGCCGTTCAGGAGACCTGGCTGAGGCTCAGCGGTTCCTATCCGGATCACGTGGAGAACCTGCCCGCGTGGATGACCAGGATCGTGACCCGGGTGTCGCTGAACATGCTCCGATCACGCAACAGCCTGCGGGAGGATCTCGTCGATCCGCTGCACTGCCCGGCGATCGCGGGGCCGGATGGTGGGGGAGACCCCGAGGACGCGGCGCTCAGGAACGAATCGATCAGCCTGGCGCTGCTGACCCTGCGGGAGTTGCTGCCGCCGAGGGAGCGGCTCGCGTTCGTGATGCACGACATGTTCGCCGTGCCGTTCGAGGAGATCGCTCCGGTGATGCAGCGGTCCACGGTGGCGGCTCGCAAGCTGGCCAGCCGCGCCCGCCGCAGGCTCATGGCGAATGCCTGGTCGTCCACATAGGAAGGAAGAAGCTTCATGACAAGACTGCGGGATGGCAAGCTGGCGCTGCGGGCGAGCTCCACGTCCGGCCCTCCGCGCAAGCTCGAAGTGCCCGCGGTGCTGGCCAAACCCGCCGACGAGCACCAGGGCGGTGCCCTGCTGCCGCGCGCCCTGGTCGAGCAGACCGGTTTCTCGACGGCGGAGCGCCAGCTCTACGCCATGCACCGGCTGTCAGCCGACTCGACACTGTGGCGCGATCTGGCCAAGGTGACCCCCGCGTCACGATCGCCTCCGAGGAGGGCTACCGCAACGTGCCCGACCCCGGCTTCGCGGGAATGGTGACGGGCGTGGCGGTGAGCCGGCCGATGACGAACCCCGCACGGAGTCGTCGAGTTGAGGCGTGCAGAGTTTTCGCTGGTGGTCAACGTGTCGACGTCAGGAGCACAGCGCCCTACACCACGCACGCGGCGAGGATGACGATCCCGGCATGGTTCAACGACGCCCCGTCGCCGATCAACTGTGTCGGGTCGGCCGATAGGTCAGCACCTGCGTGTGGCCGTCGAAGGTCCGGGCCTCGAGCAGCTCGAGGTCGAAGTCGTCCGCACCGTCGAAGATCCGGTCCACGCCGGTCGTCCCGGAGATCACTGGGAAGACCGTCACCTCGATGGTGTCGATCAGGCCGGCGTTCAGCAGCGCCCGGTTGAGCGTCAGGCTGCCGTGGGAGCGCAGCGGCACATCGGATTCGGCCTTGAGGCGCGTGACCACCTCGACAGGATCGCCGGCCTCGATGGTCGTGTCCGGCCACGCGAGCGGCTCGGTCAGCCGGCTGGAGAGCACCGTGACCGGCGAGTCGAACATGCGCGTGATCCACCCGTCGAACAGGCTGCGGTCGAAGCCCGCGTCAAGGAACGGCGCGTTCGAGGAGTAGGTCTTGGCCCCGAGCACCATGCGCAGCGGGTCGCGGTAGGCAGCGGCGCGATAGGCGAGGAATTCGGGGCCCTGCTTGCCCCAGTAGCCGCCCCAGTCGCCGTCGTGGTTGGCGAAGCCGTCGAGCGTGGAGAAGATGTCGAAGGTGTACGTGGCAGTCATGGTGTCTCCTTGCGGGAAGTTGGTCGCGCGCGCCTTGTGGCGGCCTCACCCCTGCTACGAACACCACCGCCCCGATCCGACACGCCTCCCGGATCTCTTTCAAAACTTTCCGGGCTCATCCGGTCTGAGTGTCAGGATCATGCCAGGGCTGATCGCAGTGTTCGGTGGGCTGAGGCAGGGTCGTCGGCCGCGAGATACAGCCGTTGGACAACGAGCTGTCGGCCGTTCGCCAGGCGCAGGCTCACGGGCTGGCGTAGATCCACGACCAGTTCGGCCGCTCCGGCGACGTTGCAGGCAACCGCGTCAGGGCAGCCGGGAACCGGCCGCACCCCACGTCCTTTGATCGACAGACGCTCACGGCGAACGCCCGCCACGAGAGTCAGCGGAAGGGTGAACTCGTCGAGCAGACCGGCACGCACGGTTAGCATCCCAGTTCGCAGATGGTGAGGATGGCGGCGCGTCACAGCACCGAACGCGACTGCCGCATCGACCATCCCGCAAGACGCCGACACCCACGCGCCAGCGGCCACCCGCTCGGACCACGACCTCGTACACGCCGCCCTCTTCGACTCAGACACCCGCACAGATCATCCGGCCCGAACGACGAGCACCGCTGGTCGGTTGGGGCGTGTGCGTGGCGTTTCTCTTCTCCCGTTCGTCGTTCATGGATATGACACGGCACGGCCATGCACTGTGACCCCGCATCCCGATCCTGTTCCAGGGAGGAGCGCGATGGCCGGACAGGGCCGCCACCACATGCGGCGTACCGGCCGCGCCACCCATATCCAGATGGAGATCATGGCCGTGACGAACATCGCCCGGTCTCACCACCAGGGTCACAGTCAGCACGTTCGACCGGGCGCTAGATGTGGTAGCGCGCGGCTCTCGTGGTGGCGGCGGGCTCGTTGCCGTTCATCCGTACGAAGGACCACGCCTTGAGGTCCTGTCCCGAGCGGACGTGCACGGTGCGCGAGAAGCAGCCGACCTGCCGACCCGGACGGATGGCGGTGTCGTTGCACTTGGCGCTGCCGCCGAAGGAGGCCGTCGCCAGGGCTGCCAGGTGGATCGCGACGTTCGACTTGTTCTGGACCACGGTCACGGCCTGCGCATCGCGGTTGTCGTTCACGATGATGCAGGTCTGCATGTAGACGTTCGTGGAATCCGGGTGCTGCGTCGTCCGGCCGCAGTGCCAGTGCGAGTCGGGCGAGACCGACTGCCAGTTCGGGTAGGCGGAGGCCGGGCTCGACATGGCCAGGACCGTCGCGCCCATGGCTGCTGCCGCCGCCAGGGCTCGTCCAAATAGCTGACGCACGAACACGAATGAGTTCCTTCCTCTGGTGAGTCTCTGGTGAAGTGACACGGCCCGGCGGTGGAACGTGACCGGTTGCTTCATCCCGCCCCGCCCAAGACCTCTCAGCGGCCCTGGATCGACACGGGGAACCAGCGGTTGGCGATGACCTGGATCTTTCCCTTGGGCGGGATGTAGGCGAGGAACTCGTTGCGATCCACCTTCGTCAGCCGCGAACGCACCGTGGACGGCACGCCGAAGCCCTTCTGCAGGTCCCCGTAGTTCTGGCTCTGCCAGGTCATGCCGCTGTTGGGGGACTTGCTGCGATAGGAGTGCTCGAGGTCGAGGCCGAACCACACCAGCGCCCCACCGGATTTCGTCCGTACGGCGTACACCGGCGTAGCGGCACTCCTGGCCCGGCTCGTGCCTGTCCATCCGTTGCCCTGAAACGCCTTCCGGTTGGCGATCAGCGACTGATAAGGGCTTTTGATCAGGCGGCCGAAGGCGAACAGCCTGGCCGACGGGCTCCGGGTGCCGTGGGAGACGACGTCGGCGAGGGAGTTCGCGAGATCCCCCGGCGGCACCGCGAGGCCCGCATCGTCGGCGGGCACCACGTCGGGGAAGTCCTCGACGTCGACTCCAGGGGCCAGCGGCCCCTTCGCCGTGGTGGAGAACGGTACGTATGCCACCCGCCACGGCTGCCCCTCCCGCTCCTGGACGAACACCGGGATGTCGCGCGTGGCAGGTTTCGTCCCACGGTCGGTCGCGGCGGAGGCGTAGCGGTACAGCCGTCCTGTGATCTTGTATTTGAGGTTGCCGAAGCCCCCCCCGTCCTTAGCTGTCGGATTCCAGTTTCTCGATGACGCGGCGGCTGAAGGCGGCCAGGGCGTCCAGCTCTTCCTCCGTCATGAGGTCGATCAGGTGCCTGCGGACCGATTCGACGTGGCCCGGGGCGGCCTGCACGATGCTGTCCCAGCCTGTGTCCGTCAGGACCACGGCCGAGCCGCGGCCGTCGTCGGCGCATTCCTGGCGCTCGACCAGGCCGCGCTGCTGCATGCGGGTGATGTGGTGCGAAAGGCGGCTCTTGGACCAGTGCATGTGCGCCGCCAGGGCGCTGAGGCGCATGCTGCGGCCGGGCGCCTCGGACAGGTTGGACAGCACGTCGTAGTCGGGCTCGGACAGGCCACTGGCGTTCATCAGGTCGCGGCCCAGCTCCAGGTCGAGGAGCAACCTCATCCGGCGGTACCCGATCCAGGCCCGCATCTCCCGCTCGTCGAGCCACCGGGTCTCAGCATTCTGCACATCCCAGATTTTAGTTGACATGTCATCATCTGTCGACCTAGCTTGGTGACATGTCAACAAGACGCTATGTCCGGCTAGGAGCGGGGTTGGCGCTGTTCGGCGCCAGCATCGCCCTCATGGTGCGGGCCGGGCTCGGCCTGGACTCCTGGGACGTGCTGCACCAGGGACTGGCCGAGCGCACCGGCCTGCCCTTGGGCCTGATCATCAACGGCACCGCCCTGCTCGTCCTGCTCGCCTGGATCCCCCTGCGGCAGCGTCCCGGGATCGGCACCATCGCCAACGTCGCGCTCGTCGGCCTGGCCGCGCAGGTGAGCCTGGCCGTGCTGCCCACACCCCACCACCTGGCGGTACGGGTGGGCCTTCTCGCCGCCGCCATCGTGCTCAACGCCTTCGCCACCGCCCTGTACATCGGTGCCGGGCTGGGGCCGGGACCGCGCGACGGTCTCATGACCGGCCTGGCCGCCCGCGGCCACTCCATCAGAGCCGTACGGACCGCCATCGAGCTGGCCGTCCTGGCCCTCGGCTGGCTGCTGGGCGGGACCGTCGGCGCGGGCACCCTGCTCTACGCCGTCTCCATCGGCCCGCTGGTCCAGTTCTTCCTCACCAAGATCGGAGCACCTCATGCCCACTCTCAACGTGATCCTGGCCAGCACCCGACCCGGCCGGGCCGGCGAGCCGATCGCGCGCTGGTTCGCACAGACCGCGCGTGAACACGGCAGCTTCGACGTTCGCCTGGTGGACCTGGCCGAGCTGAACCTGCCGATGCTCGACGAGCCGACCGCCGCCATCGAGGGCGAGCCGTACCTGCACGAGCACACCCGCCGCTGGAGCGCGATCACCGCCGCCGCCGACGCCTTCGTCCTGGTCATGCCGGAGTACAACCGCGGCTACAGCGCGCCGCTCAAGAACGCCCTGGACTACCTGTACCACGAGTGGCTCTACAAGCCGGTGGGCTTCGTCGGGTACGGCATGAGCTCGGCCGGAATGCGCGCGGTTCAGTCCATCAAGCCCGTGCTGACCGCGCTGAAGATGATGCCCGTCGACGAGGCGGTCCACGTGCATCTGCGCGGCTTCACCGAACCCACCCCGTCGATGGCCGAGGCCGCCAAGGAGATGCTCGACGAGCTGGCCCTGCTCGCCAGCGCGTTCAGCGCTCTCCGGGAAGCCCAGCCGGTTTGACACCGAGATGAGCGTGACTGTTCGGTTCCAGCTGCTCGGCACGGTCAAGGTGATCGCGCAGAACGGTGACCTGTCCCAGTTGGCGCCGCGCCACCGTGCGGTGCTGGCCTACCTGTTGCTGCATCCGCGCATCGTGATCGGCGTCGATCGGCTGATCGAGGCGATTTGGGGTCTCACCCCGCCGGATACGGCGCGGGCGCAGATCCAGTCCACCGTGGCGGCGATCAGGCGGGCGTTGCGCGAGGCCGGGGCGCGCGATCTGCTGGCCACCAGGCCGGCGGGATATGTGATCACCCCCGTACCCGGGCAGGTGGACGTCGAGGTCTTCGCCTCGGAGGTGGCGGCCGCGCAGGCGCTTGCCGACAGCGGCGCCGCCGTACAACGCCTGAGAGCAGCACTGAGTGCGTGGCGGGGACGGCCGCTGGAGGATCTGTCGGCCCATTACGTCGGTGCCGCGCGGGATCGCCTGGAGGATCGGCGGCTGCGGGCCTTCGAGCAGCTGGCGGAGCTGGAGCTGGCGGATGGCCGGCACGAGCAGCTGATCGACGAGCTGAGTGCCGAAGTGGCCGAGCATCCGCTGCGTGAGCGGCTGACCTGCCTTCTGATGCTGGCGCTGCATCAGTCGGGGCGGCAGGTCGAGGCCCTGGCGGCGGCGCGAGCCTACCGGCATGAGCTGGTCGAACGGCAAGGGCTCGACCCCGGAAAGGCCTTCGTGGAGTGCGAGCAAGCCATCCTGCGCAGCGCGCCCGTCCCAGCACGGGCCGCGGGCCGGAACTTCCTGCCCCGCGACATCCCAGACTTCACCGGCCGCGCCACCGAAGTGCAGGCGCTGCTTGGCGCATGCGACAACGACTCCCGCACAATCTCGACGGTGGACGGCATGCCCGGAATCGGGAAGACCACGCTGGCTGTCCACGTGGCGAACCAGCTGGCCGAGCGATACCCCGACGGCCGGCTCTTCGTCGACCTGCACGCGCACGCCGTGGACCAGCCGCCGACTGATCCGGGGACCGCGCTAGAGCTGCTGCTGCGGCAGCTGGGAGTGGCCGCCGACCTCATTCCGCCCGCGACGGCGGCACGGGCGGCGTTGTGGCGGGCCGAGCTATCTGGCCGCCGGGTGCTCGTGGTCCTGGACAATGCGGCCGACACTGACCACATCCGCCTGCTGCTGCCCGGTGCCACGCGGAGCCTGATGCTGGTCACCAGCCGTCGCAGGCTGACTGACCTGGACGGCGCGTACACCGTTTCGCTGGAGCCGCTGCCCGTCGAGGACTGCGTCGCCATGTTCCAGCGCATCGTGGGCGAGCGAGCGCAGGCGGATCCCGTCGCCGTGCTCGACGTGGTGCACTTGTGTGGCCTCCTGCCGCTCGCCGTACGGATCGCGGGGGCGAGGCTGCGGCACAGACCACAATGGAGCGTGGCCTATCTCGCCGACCGGCTCCGCGATCAGCGGCGTCGCCTGAGAGAGCTGTCCACCGCCGAACGCGGGGTTTGCGACGCGTTCACCCGGTCCTACCAGCAGCTTGGCCCAGACCAGCAGCGGATGTTCCGCCTGCTCAGCGTGCATCCGGGACACGACATCGAGCCGCAGGCGGCGGCTGCGCTGGCGGCAGCCGATCCGGCGCGGGCGGAGCGGCTATTGGAGGATCTCGTCGACGAGCACCTTCTGCTCCAGCACCAGCCGGGCCGCTACACCCTGCACGACCTGCTGCGCGCTCACGCCCGCTGCCTCGCCGACGCCGAGGAGCCTCCCGCCGACAGGCAAAGAGCGCTGACACGCCTGTTCGACCACTATCTGAGTACGGCCGCCGCCGCCCTGGGCGTGGACCTTCCCGCATCCGAACGCCTCAGCTCTCCAGCGGTGCGTTTCGCCAACGCGGCAGACGCTCAGGCATGGGTGAACGCGGAGCGGGCCAACTTCATCGCCGTCAGCCGCCACGCCGCGGCCCACGGCCTGATCGACGTCATCGGCGAAGCGCCGTCCACTGTGGCCCGCTGGCTGCTTCTGGTCCTGGAGACGCTTCCGGGCGGCGAGGGGATCACTCCACCCCGAGCCGAACTTGCTCTCCTGTTGCCGCGCGCCGCCGGCCGCCGACCGGCTCGAAGAGGCGCACGACCTCGCCCATGAGGTGCTGCGCGACCTTTCCCCGGCCCTGTGGTCGGCGCCCGACGTGGAGCGCCTGCTCGGTCGGTCTGACGAGGCCGAGGCGAGAGCACACTCCGCGCCCCACGCGCTGCCCCGGCCCCTGGCCCGATCCCGAGTCCGGGTCACTCAACCTCCAGCCCCACCCCCGGTCGGCAATGGACCGAGCGCGGCGGGCAGCACAAGGACCCCGACCGCGAGCCCAGACCGCGTCGGCGAGAAGTGGAGTTCTGCTGCTACCTGCGCCGCCTCTACCCGCCCCGGGTCAAGATCGCGATCATGCTCGACAACTTCTCCCCGCACCGCACGAAGAAGGACGCCCGGGTCGGTAAGTGGGCTGCTGTGAACAACGTGGAACTCGCCTACACGCCGACCGACAGCTCCTGGCTGAACCGCATCGAGGCCCAGTTCACCGCCCTGCGCTACTTAGCTCTCGACGGCACCGACCACGCCCGCCACGCCGAGCAGAACACCCTGGCGCCCGCGCCCTACGTACGCATGGCCTGTCCTGACCAAATCGTGATCCTTCGCCGGTCACATCCGTCAGCTCTGACATGTCGTAACGGTGAGCGATAACACCATGCCCATATCTCATTCATAAAAAATCATCGGGGGGCATCGCGTGACAACGAACCACCTCGCCTGTGCGCTCGCCGTCCGCTCGGGGATCGCCATCGCCGCCGCCGGGGGGACTGTCCCACCTGCGGTGGCCGATGCCGACCTGATCGTCGCCTATGACGACGGCATCCTCGACTACTCCGGTAACGGCAACGACACCGGCGTCACCTGGGCGGAAGCCAGGTATGGCTACGCCGCCGAGTTCGACGTCGGGGGCGATGAGACCCTCATTCCGGACTCCGACTCGCTCCAGCTGAGCACGGCGATGACCCTGGAGGCGTGGAGCTACCCCGCCGACACCGGCAAGTTCCAGTTCGTCGTCGACAGGGGCACCTACTCAGACACCTCTTACGCCCTGGGCGCCGTCGGCCACATAGTCAACTATCAGAGGCTCACCGCCTTCAGTGCGCGTCAACGGCACGCTGGTCAACCCCTGCACTCATCCGCGGTCCGGGCCAATACTGGGCCGCCGCGGATCGGCCGCGTCGCCTCCGAGATCAAGCAGTTCTCCACCGGCCGCATCGACGAGGTCCGCATCTACCGCCGGGCCCTGACCGTCGAGGAAATCCACACCAACATGAAGACACCCGTCGGGTAGGTGACTAGATGGTCATGTCCAAAAAGAGCCACAGACAATTAACGACCAAGACTGAGCTGCTCATGCAGCCCGGCGAGCGCATCGTTCACACCCTCTACGCCAGGGCGGGCACGGTACCGATCAAGAAGAACGTAGCGTCGATCGCCGCCTCTGTCGCGGTCGGGGCCGCGGTTACCGCAATCACCGGTGGCGCGGGCGTGGTCATCGTGACTGCATTCGACAAGGCTCGCGTGTACATCACCGTGACCGACCGCAGCGTGCTCATCTTCGCAGGCAGGCGGAACAAGTCCGGACCGGGTGACATCATCGCGCACGTGCCCCGTGACACCGTTACTGCCACGGTGCTCAGAAACCGCATGGCTTACCAGCTCCGGCTTGATTTCGCTGGATCCGACCAGAGGCTCCGACTGACCTTTGCCCCGTGGCCCCGCGGCTTGAAGGACAGCGGACGCTACCTTGCCACACTGCTGCAACCGCCGACTTCGGCGAACGAACGGCTCTAACCCAGGGTCACCCCGCTCGAGGCTCGTGGGAACTCCCCTGTCTTGCCCGGGCCGGGATTCGAGCGGCGCCTCTGCCTCGCCTCGCTCGCGCCCGCGCGGGGAAGCCACCTCAAGCTGCTCGTCCCTGCCCGAGGTGAAGTCCGGCAGCAGCATCGGGGGAGCGGTCTGCTGCCGGACGCCTGGAAGGGGGCGGCCCGGTCGTCACCCCGGCCAGTCGAGGCGGCCGCTTCCGCATGGCGGGGCCCGAGCCGTGGCCTGCGCTTACGGCGCCCTCCCCGGAGGGGGATCTCACCATGTCGCGGCTACCCTGCGCCATCATCGCGTCGCGGACCACCTCGGTCACGATGCCGCGGAAGCGGTTGCGCGCCGAGGAATGACCGCTGTCGACCGCCTCGATCTGGGCCCGCGCGAACGCGGCCAGGTCGGCGCCGTTGACCTGCCGGTGGCCGTGCTCGTCGCGCTCGGCGGCCAGCCGGCCCGCGTCCACCCAGCGGCGGACGGTGTCGGCGCTGACCCCGAGCAGGGCGGCGGCCTCGCTGATACGGAACGTCACAACAACACACCCTCTCCTTTGCACATTCGACCCCAAATGCCGGTCTTCCATGGCATAAGCGGCATGCTTTACGGTCTTTGCATGGCATCCACGAGATCAAGAAACCTTGCCGCGCTCACGCTCGCGACCGCTCTGCTGGCCACGCTCGCACCCGCGACCGCATCCGCCGCCGTCATTGCCGGGCCGTACTCCACGCAGCGGACCGACGCCCCACCGGTCAAGGTCCGCGGCGAGGTGGACCAGCCGCGCTCGTTCTCCATGGATCGCCTGCGCGCGCTTCCCCAGCACACGGTCCGGGTGCGCTACCAGACCTCCCACGGCGCGGAGAAGCACACCTTCACCGGCCCACTCCTGGCCGACGTCCTCGCGCTGGCCAAGCCGCGCATCGACACAGAAGCCAAGAACGCCCAGCTGCGCCTGTTCGTCACCGCGACCGGGTCCGACGGCTACCGCGCCACCGTGGCCTGGGCCGAACTCGATGCCGGTTTCTCGGGCAAGAAGGTCCTGCTCGCCGTCGCCCAGGACGGCAAGAAGCTCGACAAGGAAGGACCGCGCCTGGTCGTGCCCGGCGACGTCAAAGGCGGTCGTTACGTGAGCGGGGTGGTGCGCCTGTACGTCGGCAACGCTGACGCCGTCGACCCGGCCTGATCACGGTGCCACCGGCGAGCGGGAAAGCAGGGACCATGTCACCGAACGTCCTGTGCTGGGCCGGCGTGCTGCTGGCCGCGGGCGCCGCCATCGGCATGAGGCTCTACCTGCTCTCCATCGGCGATGGCCCGGCCGATCCGCGCGTCAGTGCCCTGGGCGCTGTCGTCGGACTGGCCGGGCTCGCGCTCGCCGGCCGCCGCCATCAAGACGGCAGCTAGGTATCCACTCCCAGCATGACGTCCGATGCCTTGATCAAGGCGAATACGTCGCTGCCCGCCGCCAGACCAAGCTCCTCAGCGGCCTCCACGGTGATCGACGCCACCAGCCGGACACCACCGGCATCGAGCTCCACGTTGGCCGTCGCTTCTCCCTTGGTGATGCCCACCACTCGGGCCGGTATCTTGTTGCGCGCGCTCAATCGCATGCGTTCCCCCTCGGTGCTGTTCGCGCTTGGTACCTACCCGAGGAAGGTCTTCACCACAGTTCACAAGCAGACCGCGGATCAACCGAGCCGGCATTGGCACCAGCGGCCGTCGCTCGGCCTCATCCCGCCCATATGCAGCCGTAGTGCCGAATCAAGACTCTGCCAGCCCTTTTCCCTTAGCCGGGATGAGAGCCTGCCACTGGGCGTCAGGCGGTGGCGTGAAGCCTTCGATGGCGTCGCGGAAGTCCGGATCAAGGAACTGTTGGCCGGGTAGTCACACAGCGCTCGCCAGAGTCTCGAATTCCTCGTCGGACAGCTGTACGGCGGCCGCCGCGACGTTCTCTTCGAGGTGGGCAACCGACGAGGTCCCCGGGATGGGGAGCATCACCGGAGAGCGGCGAAGCAGCCATGCCAGCGCGAACTGGGACGGGGTGGCGCCGTGGGCCTTGCTGAATCTGGCCAGGAGGCCGTTCGGATCGGCGCGTCTGCCCGTCGCGATGGGAAACCACGGGATGAAGGCGAGGTTCTCGGCCTCGCAGTAGTCCAGGACGTCTTCGGCATCGCGCGTGGCGAGGTGTAGAGGTTCTGGACCGACACGATCTCGGTAGCCGCACGGGCCCGCTTGAGCTGGGCCACCGATACCTCATACAGGCCGATGTGGCGGATCTTCCCCTCCTGCTGGAGCAGTGCCAGCTCGCCGAGGGACTCCTCGACCGGCACCTTGGGATCGATGCGGTGCATTGGTACAGGTCGATCCGCTCGACGCCGAGATTCCGCAGGCTCAGCTCGGCCCGCTGCCTCAGGTACTCCGGACGGCCGTTCGGTTGCCGTCTGGACGGACCTGGCCGGGTATATCCGCCCTTGGTGGCGATGACGAGGTCGGCAGCGTACGGATGAAGAGCCTGCTTGATCAGCCGCTCGCTCACGAACGGACCGTAGGAGTCCGCCGTGTCGATGAACGTCACCCCGAGCTCGACCGATCGGCGGAGCACGCGAACCGCTTGAGTATCCTGGATCACACGGCACCGCTGGTCCGCATAGTCGTCCGGAGCGCGGCGGCGGCCGAGCTCACGAACGCCGTACCGGACGCCGCGCTGAACGTTCCGGCGACCGTTCTCCTCCAGAAGACCTGCGTGGGCGGCACCAGAATGGCGTACGACGCTGTCGGCAGCACGATCGAGCCGTATCAGCATCACCGGGCGTCGGGGCTGGCCCGGCGCCTCGACGAGGAAATCCTCGGCCTGCTGCGCCGCGCCGCGGACTGTTGAAAGAGGGCAGCGATGGAAGCCACGAACCCGGCGTGGACCCCGGTCGCGCCTCTCAGCGGCGACCAGCTCAAGAAGCTGGGAACACACGGCACAGAAATCGCCGTGACCTCCGGGACGATCCTCTTTTCCGCAGGTGACGCGTCCTACGATCTGTTCGTCGTCCTCGACGGATCAGCGGACGTCGTCGAGCGGCTCGGCGAGGTGAGTGAGCGCGTCGTCGCGTCGTACGGCCCCGCGGAGTTCCTGGGCGAGATAGGCATGCTCACCGGAGAGCGGGCGAGCCTCGCGGGTGTCGTGAGGCAGCCGGGACGGGTGCTCCGGGTGCCGCTGGACCAGGTTCAGCTGCTCATGGCGCACGAGCCCGATCTCAGCGAGTACATCCTCCGGACGTTCCTGGAACGCCGGGCGAACCTCGTGCGCAAGGGCGCGGGCCTGACGGTCATCGGCTCCCGCTATGACGAGCGCTGCCGCGCGCTCCTGCAGTCGTTCGCGCGCAGCAGGATCGCCGTGAAGTGGATGGATCTCGAAGTCCAGCCGGAGGCCGAGGCGCTGTTGCGAGAGCTCCAGGTACCCTTGAAGGACCTGCCCATCGTCATCGTTCCCGGCAGGCCGCTGATGCGCAATCCGCAGCCGGCGGACATCGCCGCGGAGTTCGGCGAGCCGCCCACGGCCATCGACGCCGACCAGGATGTCTGTGACCTGCTCGTCGTCGGCGGCGGGCCAGGCGGGCTGGCGGCAGCGGTGTACGGAGCATCGGAAGGACTCCAGACCGCCCTCATCGACGCGGCGGCGTTCGGCGGCCAAGCCGGTACGTCGTCGAGAATCGAGAACTACCTCGGATTCCCCGCGGGTCTTTCGGGTGCCGAACTGGCTGCCCGCGGGGCGATCCAGGCCGCGAAGTTCGGGGTCCGGCTGCACCGGAACGCCCGGGCAACGGCCTTCGCCAGCAGTGGCGGCATCCATACCGTCACCTGTGATGACGGCAGAGCGTTCAGGGCCTGCGACGTCATCATCGCCACCGGAGCGAATTACCGGCGCCTGGCCGTACCGGGCATTGAGGCTTGGGAAGGAAACGGCGTGTACTACGCCGCGACCGTCGCCGAAGCCAGGTACGCGCTCGGGCGGCCCGTAGCCGTGATCGGCGGCGCGAACTCGGCGGGCCAGGCCGCCATGTTCCTGTCTCGCACCTCCGATCCGGTGCACCTCCTGGTACGGGGTGACGACCTGGAGCATTCGATGTCGCGCTACCTCATCGACGCGATCGCATCCAATCCGAGGATCCTGCTGCAGACCCGGGTGGAAGCGGTCGGCATCACGGCGGATTCATCCCTCACCGGGCTCGAGCTGGCGAACGGGGCAACACTGGATGTGAGCGCGGTCTTCGTCTTCATCGGAGCCACGCCCTGCACCGACTGGCTCGACGGCCAGCTGGCAACCGATGACGCGGGATTCCTGCTCACCGGGCATGAGCTCAACACGTTCCCGAAGAGCAATCGAGCGCCGTTCACCTTTGAAACGAGCGTTCCTGGTGTGTTCTGCGTCGGAGACGTACGCAGTGGAAGCGTGAAGCGTGTCGCCACGGCTGTCGGTGAAGGGTCCGCAGCGGTGCGCATCGTGTTCGAACGACGAAGAGCCGATGGGCTCGAAATCCTGTGACCAAGGAGCCGGAAACGCCGATGATCGACGTCTAAGCCGCAGCGGGAACGTTCACGGACACCAAGAAGCTCGCCCAGGACCTGGCCGCCACGCTGATGCGCATCGAGCAGGTGCCCGACATCCCGATGTTCCGCAAGAAACACCGCCGCCTTCGGCTGGGGTACAGCGCGCCGGCTGGGTCGCCACCCGGCCCCCGCGTTCGGGTGGGAGGCGTTGACCGAGGCCGAGCGTACGGTTGCCCGCCTCATGGGCACCGGATGCTCCAACAAGCAGATCGCCGCCGAGCTCGGGGTGTCGACGAACACCGTCGGAACCCACGCACGGTCCATCTTCGCCAAGCTCGACGTGCGTTCCCGAGCGCAGCTCAGCAACAAGTACCACGACCGGATCGCCGGCGCCTGATCACCAATTCAGGTGATGTCGCGGGCCCACCGCCCCGGGAAACCATGGCGGTTCTGGCCCTGGCGCGTGCTGGTCGGGTGCAAAGACTGGGGCTCGATCTTCGGCACCTGCGGTCGCCGACGAGCGTATCCATGCAGGTCAGGTCTAGCCTCAAAGAAGGCCAGAACATCACAAGCCCAGCGAATCAGAAACGATGAACCTGATGCGTCAGCTCGCCGCCTGGTTGCGTCGCCGGGATCCGGGGCTGGCCGCCACCCGGCGCGCGGGCCGGACCGCGGTGGTGATGCCATCGCTTTTCGCGCTCTGCACCCAGGTCTTCCACGCACCGGCCATGGCGACCTTCGCCGCGTTCGGCGCGTTCGCGATGCTGCTGCTGGTCGAGTTCCCAGGTCCCATGGTGCAGCGGCTGCGGGCCCATGCGGCGCTCGCCGTCGCATGGCTGGTCCTGGTCTCATTGGGTACGCTCGCCGCGGGATCGGTCTGGACCGCGACGGCGGCAACGATCGTGGTGGGCTTGACCGTACTCTTCTCAGGCGTCGTCAGCTCGGTCCTGGCCGGCGCCACGACGTCGCTGCTGCTGGCGTTCGTACTCCCGGTGACGACGCCCGCCCCGTTGTCACAGCTACCTGACCGGCTGGCCGGCGTGGCGCTGGCGGCCGGGGCGACCATGATCGCGATTTCGCTGTTGTGGCCGCGGACGCCGGCCGACCCACTCAGCGCGCCGGCGGCACGGGTCTGCCGGGCCGCGGCCGACCAACTGCGCACCGACGCGGATCACTTCGCGAGACGAGCCGGCGGACCCAGCTTCGGGGCGTGCCGCGCCCGGGCCCAGGAGACCGAGGCCACCGCACAGGAGTTGCGGCGCGCCTTCACCGCGACCCCCTACCGGCCCACTGGCCTGTCGACCGGCTCCCGGGCGCTTGTTCGCCTCGTTGACGAGCTGACCTGGCTGAGCTCGATCCTGGCCGGGGCCGGCCCCGTGGCCGAGGTTGGTCCGACGGGGGACCCCGAGTCCTCAGCGGTGCGCAGAGCCGCTGCCGCGGTGCTGGATCTGTGCGCGCAGATGCTGGAGGATCCGGGCTGCACGCCGGTCCGGCTACGCGCAGGGGAGGAGGAGCTTCGCAAGGCTTTGAGCGCGCTTGAGGGTGGGGCCGTCAGCCGGCTGCCGACGCCGGACGGCGCCGCGGGTGATGGGCTCTACGTCGACGCCTTCATCGAGAGCCTCGATGTGTCCTTCCGGGCTCAGGAAGTGGCCTTCGTGGTCCTGCAGATCGCGCAGAACGTCGAGATCGTCCGCGCAGCCGACCAGCGCGGTTTGCCGGACCGCCTTTTCGGCCGCGAGCCCGGGACGCTGACCGGTCCGCTGACCAGCGCCACGGAGCGCGCTGCGGCGCACCTCGAACCGCACTCGGTCTGGCTGCACAACAGCATCCGCGGCGCGATCGGCCTGGGCATCGCCGTCGCGTTGGCCGACCTGACCGGCGTTCAGCACGCCTTCTGGGTCATCCTCGGCACCTTGTCGGTGTTGCGCTCCAACGCGCTCAACACGGGACAGAACGCGTTCCGGGCACTCGGCGGGACCGTGGCCGGCTCGATCCTGGGCGCCGGTCTGCTCCAGCTCCTGGGGAGCAACAACACAACCGTGCTGTGGATCCTGCTGCCGATCGCGGTGCTGGTAGCGGGTATCGTCCCGGCCGCGATCTCGTTCGCCGCCGGGCAAGCGGCCTTCACGCTCACGCTGGTGATCCTTTTCAACCTCGCCCAACCCGCGGGATGGTCGGTAGCCCTCTTCCGCGTCGAGGACATCGCGCTCGGCTGCGCGGTGAGCCTGATCGTCGGCGTGCTGTTCTGGCCGCGGGGCGCCTCCGCCGCCGTCAGCAGGGCGTTGGCGGACGCGTACGTCGACAGTGCCCGCTACCTGCTCGGCGCGGTGGACTACGGCGTGTCCTGCTGCAGGTTCGGTGCCGCGACGATCGGGGTCCCCCAGGAGGGCCGCCGGGCGGCGGCCGCGGCGCGCCGACTGGACGACGCCTTCCGGACGTATCTGGCGGAGCGGGGGCCGAAGGCTGTTCCGCTGGACGAGATGACCGCCCTGGTCACCGGTGTCGTCGGCCTCCGTCTTTCCGCCGACGGGATCCTGGAGCTGTGGCGGCGGTCCTCAGACGACCAGCCACCCGAGGATCGCGCGGCCGCGCAGAAGGAGCTGCTGGCCATGGCTGAGAGGGTCCTCCAGTGGTACGAGAGCCTGGCCGACGGGATCGAGCGCGGAGGATCCATGCCCGAGCCGTTGGCGTCCGACCGGAGGAACAGCGCCCGCCTGGTTGACGCGGTCCGCCGAGACCTGCGCGACGAGGAGGGGCGGGCCACGGCGACCAGCGTCCGCATCATCTGGACCGGCGACCACCTGGAGGCAGTGCGGCGTCTCCAGTTCACCCTCGTGCCGGCGGCAAGCGGTCGAGCACCGGCGTAATGTCACCTCCGCCGGATCCAGCCGGATCGTTGATAGGACGCGAGCGGGATCTCGCCCGGATCAGCGGCTTCGTTGACCAGGCCGCAGCCCAGGGTGGCGCGTTCATGCTGTTGGGCGAGGCAGGGGTCGGCAAGTCCGTGCTGCTGGAGGCCGCCGCGGCACGGGCGCCGGCAGCCGGACACAGGGTGTTGCGCGCCTCCGGCTCGCAGTTTCGAGGCCGAGGTGAGCTTCGCCGGCCTCCATGAGGTTCTCCACCCGCTCTTCACGGACCTGACACGCTTGAGCCCGGCGCATGAGCGGGCGCTGAGCGTCGCTCTGGGGCTGGGGGAGGGACCTCCAGCAGGTCAGGTCCTGGTGGCCAATGCGGCTCTGGTTCTCCTCCGCCAGGCCGCCGCCGCTGGCCCGCTGATGGTGATCGTCGACGACATCGCGTGGCTGGATCGTGCCAGCGCCGTCGTGCTCGGCTTCGTGGCGCGCCGCCTCACCGGCAGCCGCGTCGGGCTGCTCGCCGCGTCTCGCTCGGGCGAGGAGAGCTTCTTCGAGTACGGCGGGCTGCCCGGCTACGAGTTGCAGCCGCTGGCGGAAAGGGACGCCGCGGCCCTGCTGAAAGCGCGCTTCCCCGCGCTGGCGCCCCGGGCCCACCGCAGGCTGTTGGCCGATGCCCAGGGCAACCCGCTAGACCTGCTGGAGCTGCCGGTGGCGCTCGGCGACGAGGGTCTCGAAAGGGGTGAGGACCTCCTGGCGTGGTGTGTAGCGACCAAGAAGCGCACCACCCGCTGGAGGTCCTCGTCCCCACCGGTCGCTTTCGGCATCTCATGAGGGGGATCAGGCCAGGGCCGCGGCGAACAACGCTCGTGGCTCCCGCCATGTCCTGGTGCGGATCGAACGGCAAGAGGACGGGCTGACTGTGGAGGTCGCCGATGACGGCACGCGAGGCCAAGCACAGCCGTACGGACACGGCCTGACAGGGCTGCGCGCTGACCAAGCTCGATGCCCGGACCCGCGTACACCTGGTCATCGCCGCCTATGAGGCTCACCTCGTCTGAGGAAGACCCTTTTCTCCGCCGCCGGTCACCAGATCAAGATCTCGCGCGGATTTAGCACATGCGATCCCTGGGCCGCTTGTGCAATCTCAGGACCCGCAACCCGGACGATCACCATCACCAACACGCAGGAGGCCTGGCGCGGACAGGATCACGTCATGGAGGCCAGCGAGGCGCGGACCTTGGCGATCAGGTCGGGCGGTAGCGGTGCGTAGCCAAGCAGGGACAGGTTGGATTGGCCGGCGTTGCTGGCGGCGTGATTGAGAAAGCCGAGCAGGACCGGGGGTGAGCCGTGGGCGCAGGCGATCTCGTAGGTGAGCTGCACGATCGGATACGCTCCCGGCTCCTTGGTCGCCATGTTGAGCTTGAGGGCCAGGTCCCCGTTCTTGCCGGTGACCGTGGCACCGGCCAGGCCTCTGCTCGCGCTGTCCGGTGTCAGCTCGGCGAACTGGCCGGCGGCGTTGCGCACCTTCGCTGTGCGCAGCCCGGCAGCGCTGGCGTGCCCATACTCCACGTAGCCGATCGAGCCGTCCGTGCTCTGGACGGTCTGCGTCATCGCGGCCGACCCGGCAACGCCCTGGCCACCCGGCGCCCACCACAGCCTGGTGGCCCGGTACGGCCAGCCGCCTGCCCCGGCCAGGAAGGTGGTGAGAGTCTGGCTCGTGTCGGACTCATCAGAGCGGTGGAAGGCATGGATAGCCGTGCCAGGCAGCCGGGTTCGCGGGTTGTCAGCGGCGATCTTCGCGTCATTCCATCGGGTGATCTTCCCGCTGAAGATGCCGGTGATGGTCGAAGGTGACAACCTCAGGTCGGGCACGCCGGGCAAGTTGTAGATCACCGCGATCGGGTTCACCACCATCGGCAGGTGGAAGGCGCGGCCGCCGCACCGCTTGTCCGCCTGATTTTGCTGCTGGGGGTTCATCACGGCGTCGGATCCGGCGAACGCGGTTTTGCCACTGATGAAGTCCTGCACGCCGGCCTGTGAGCCGACCGGCTGGTAGTCGACCCTCGCGTTCGGGACGATCTTGCCGAATGCCGTTCGCCAGGCCTCGATCGCGGCGACCTGCATCGTCGAACCTGAGCCGGCGACCGTGACAGCAGTGTCGGCCGGCACGGCCGGCGTGCGGGCGCATGAGGCCACGGCGAGCATTACTGCCGCGGCTGTGCCGATGACCTCCAGCGTCCTTGCCACGTCTCAAACGCTAGGGATGTCCGTTGGTGAGTTGCGTCAAGCACGGGCAAAGCGGACAAGAATTAACCCTTGCCAGCTGATCATGCAGCGCTCTTGCAGACCATGACCACCCCGGGCCTGCTCGAGCAGAGCGCATGGCGACACGTGGGTGAAGGTCGAGTGACGTGTGGTGTTCCAACTCGTCGAGAGTGTGTGCTGACGGCCGCTGACGACTTTCACGCCAGGTACGTCACGGCCGTCACAGCGGCCGTGATCCCACCCTGCGACAGCAGTCCGGATGCCGGTATGTGGAACGGAGGACGTATGAATCCTCAGGAGGCCAAGGCAGCGCTCGACAACGTCCCTCGTCTTCAGGGCAAAACCCGTGAAGAGATTCTCCCGCTGCCCTAGGCCGACGTCCTTCGTCTGAAGGGCCGCTCGGTGTCCCGTATCTCGCGTGCGGGTCCAGCCGCCCGCGGGTTGACGTCCGGGACACGCTCGGCATCCGCAGCATAAGCGTTGCTGAACCAGGCTTCATCGGCCTCGACGACAGCGAACCGGCCGCTGTCAGAGAGGATTCCGACGTCGAGGACGACAGCGCTCGGCAGCCCGCTCGCGAGGTGGTTCACCAACCTTCTGCCGAAGCCGACCGCGGGATGTGGCGGCGGCAGCGGCGCGCTTTCGAGAACCTCGTGCACCGCATAGCGGCTCGCGGCGCGCAGCTCGCCGTCCAGGACGTGGAGCCGGTACTCCTCAGCGAATACGACCGGTTCGGCAGACAGCACGGGGAGTTCGGAGGGAAGGCGCGACGGCGGACCGGCCCCGTCCGGACGCACCCCAGCCGGAAACAGCCTTCCGGCGGCCGGCTTGACGAAGCGGGGGACGCGGTGCCGCCGAGCCTGCCCCAAAGTGATCAGCTACAGGACCGTCGATGTGGACGATGCGCTCTCTCGTCGTCTTCGCGCCCGCTTCGCTGAGCTCGAGACGGAACGCAGGGTGAAGGCCGACGAGCTCGCCCGACTCCAGGAGCAGTCGCCTGTGGAGAACCAGCAGGCCGATCTGCTGGGCCGGATCCCATGCTCCAGGCAAAGGCTTGGCCGGCTTCAAGAAGATCTTCAGCGCGAACTCTTCAGCGTCTTCCGGCTGGCGATCACCTACGACCCGACCGTCTGCGCCGTACAGATCAAGATCACACTCTACAGCGAGCCGGGCATCCGCGGAGAGCGGGTGCCCGGGTAGAGGGTGGGGGTGCCCCGAGTGGGATTCGAACCCACACTGAATGGATTTTGAGGCCATCGACTCTGCCGGTTGGTCTATCGGGGCGACGTGGATCTAATGTATCGGACCTCGGTACCCTTCTGCTCGTGACTACGCAGCGGCGAGTGGTGATCGCGGAAGACGAGGCTCTTATCCGCCTGGACCTCAAGGAGATGCTCCAGGAGGAGGGCTACGTCGTCGTGGGCGAGGCCGGCGACGGCGAGCAGGCGATCCAGCTGGCCACCGAGCAGAGGCCGGACCTGATCATCCTGGACGTCAAGATGCCCGTGCTCGACGGCATCTCGGCGGCCGAGCGGATCGTGGCCGACCGGATCGCGCCGTGCCTGATCCTGACCGCGTTCTCCCAGCGTGACCTGGTCGAGCGGGCCAGGGACGCCGGCGCGATGGCCTACCTGGTCAAGCCCTTCACCAAGAGCGACCTGGTGCCCGCGATCGAGATGGCGGTCAGCCGGCACGAGGAGATGTTGGCGCTGGCCAAGGAGGTCTCCAACCTGTCCGACCGGCTGGAGACGCGCAAGCTGGTCGAGCGGGCCAAGGGCAAGCTGATGAGTGATCACGGCTGGAGCGAGCCACAGGCGTTCCGGTGGATCCAGAAGGCGTCCATGGACCGCCGTCTGAGCATGCGCGAGGTTGCCCAGATCGTTATAGACGACACCCCCGAGCGCGACTGAGGGCACGAAAAAGCGCCGTACGGTCACGACTGGGCATCCAACCGGCGTCGGAAACTCTCCCTCCGGGGGATACCGCCCCATTCTGTGGGCGGACCGAAGGGAGACACTTTCGATGACCCGAATTTCCCGCGCGCTGGCCGTCGCCACAGCGGCGAGCCTCGCGCTGGCGGCCTGTTCCACCCCGAACAAGTCCGGCGGCCCCAACGCCACCGCCTCGGCCTCCGCGCAGCAGTCCGCGGCGGCCAAGGGAGACGGCACGCTGACGATCGGCGACGTGCTACCGCAGACGGGGTCGCTGGCGTTCCTCGGCCCGCCCGAGTTCGCCGGGATCCACCTGGCCATCAAGGAGATCAACGACGCCGGCGGGGCGCTCGGCAAACCGGTGGTCTCCATCGACACCGACTCCGGTGACACCACCACCAACATCGCCTCGCAGTCGGTGGACAAGCTGCTGGCGCAGAAGGCCGACGCCATCATCGGCGCCGCCTCGTCCGCGGTGTCCAAGTCGATCATCGACAAGATCACCAGAGCGGGGGTCATCCAGTTCTCGCCGGCCAACACCTCCGACGAGTTCACCACGATCAAGGACAACGGGCTGTACTTCCGCACGGCTCCGCCGGACAAGCTACAGGGGCGGGTCCTGGGGGATCTGGTGGTGTCCGACGGCAACGACACCATCGGCATCCTGGCCATGCAGGACTCTTACGGCACCGGCCTGGCCGACCAGGTCACCAAGACCGCGGAGGCGAACGGCGGGCAGGTCGTCGCCCGCGCCGACTACGACCCGAAGGCCGCCGACTTCTCCGCCGACGTGGCCAAGATCAAGGAGAAGAAACCGAAGGCGATCGTGCTGATCGGCTTCGAGGAGACCGCCAAGGTGGTCCAGGAGCTCGTCAAGCAGGGCCTGACGGCCGACAAGTTCAAGTGGTACATGGTCGACGGCAACATGTCGAACACCAACTACGCCAAGGACCCCAAGGGAACGCTCGCCGGGGTCAAGGGCACGATCCCCGGCGCCGCGGCGCCCACGGCGTTCCAGAAGCGGCTGCTGACGGTGGATTCCAAGCTGACCAACTACACCTACGCGGCCGAGTCCTACGACGCGGCGATCCTCATCGCGCTGGCGGCCGAGGCGGCCAAGAGTGACGCGGGCGTGGACATCGCGGCCAAGCTCGCCGATGTCAGCAAGGGCGGCGAGAAGTGCACCAGCTACAAGGCCTGCCACGAGCTGCTGAAAGCGGGCAAGGACATCGACTACGACGGCGTGAGCGGTCCGGTCGAGTTCAACGACGCCGGTGACCCGTCGGTCGCCACGATCGGCATCTATCAGTACGGCGCGGACAACAAGTACGACGCCGCCAAGGCCCTCGAATATCGCAAGGGCGACATCGCCGGATGACCGTTTGGGCCCCGGTCCGTTGGCGGACCGGGGCCGCAACTCCCCTGTGACAGTCCATGACCTCGTACGGTCAGGACATTACGAATCAGCATAAAAGCCGCGCCGAATCCCCGATCGGAACGTTCCTACGGGCATGCTGAGCTTCGGAAATGGCACTTTAAGGGGAGTTCTTATGAACCGCATTGCTCCTGCCGGACGCCTGCTGGCCGTCGCGGCGGTCGCGAGCCTGGCGTTGACGGCCTGTGGTGGCAGCGGCGGTGACACCGCCGCGCAGAAGAGCGAGTCGGCAGCGCCCGCCTCCTCGGCACCCGCCTCGGCGGCCAAGGGGGACGGCACGCTGACGATTGGCGACGTGCTGCCGCAGACGGGCTCGCTGGCCTTCCTCGGCCCGCCCGAGTTCGCCGGCATCGACCAGGCCGTCAAGGAGATCAACGACACCGGCGGCGTGCTGGGCAAGCCGGTCAACAAGATCCACACCGACTCCGGCGACACCACCACCAACATCGCCTCGCAGTCGGTGGACAAGCTGATCGCGCAGAAGGCCGACGCCATCATCGGCGCAGCCTCCTCCTCGGTGTCGGAGTCGATCATCGACAAGGTGACGGGCGCGGGCCTGGTGCAGTTCTCGCCGGCCAACACCTCCGACAAGTTCACCACGATCAACGACCACGGCCTGTACTTCCGCACCGCCCCGCCGGACAGGCTGCAGGGCCGCGTGCTCGGCGACCTGATCGCCGCCGACGGCAACGACACGATCGGCATCCTGGCCATGCAGGACTCCTACGGCTCCGGCCTGGCCGACCAGGTCACCAAGACGGCCGAGGCGGCCGGCGCCCAGGTCGTCGAGCGCGTCGACTACGACCCGAAGGCCGCCGACTTCTCCGCCGACGTGGCCAAGATCAAGGCCAAGAACCCCAAGGCCATCGTGCTGATCGGGTTCGAGGAGTCGGCCAAGGTCGTCCAGGAGCTCGTCAAGCAGAGCCTGACGGCCGACAAGTACAAGTGGTACATGGTCGACGGCAACATGTCGAACACGAACTACCTGAAGATGCCCAAGGGCACGCTCAAGGGCGTCAAGGGCACCATCCCCGGCGCGGCGGCTCCCACCGAGTTCCAGAAGAAGCTGCTGGCCATCGACCCGAAGCTGACCAACTACACCTACGCCGCCGAGTCCTACGACGCGGCCAACCTCATCGCGCTGGCCGCGCAGGAGGCCAAGACCGACGACCCGGCGCAGATCGCCAAGCACCTGGTCACGGTCAGCAAGGGCGGCGAGAAGTGCGCGGACTTCAAGTCCTGCGACGAGCTGCTGAAGGCCGGCAAGGACGTCGACTACGACGGCATCAGCGGCCCGATCGAGTTCAACGACGCCGGTGACCCGGCGATCGCCACGATCGGCGTCTACCAGTACGGCGCGGACAACAAGTACGACGCCACCAAGGCCCTGGAGTACCGCAAGGGCAACATCGAGGGCTGACCCTCAGCCGCCGCCCAGGCCGCACGTCTTGAGCGCGTAGCTCCACAGGCGATCCTGCAGCGGCTTGGGCGGCACCACGATGATCACCCGCTCCTGGCCCCCGTCCACGGTGGCACGGACAGGGAACTGGAAGGCCTTCTTGGCCTCGGCGAAGGCGTGCGGGTCGCACCGTCCGGGGGTCAGCTGCAGCGGCATCGTCTGCTGCGACGCCCCAGCCTGCAGTACGGCGAGCGGCTTGGTCTTCGGCACCGGCGTGGCGATGTAATGGGTGGTCCCGCCCACGTCGTCGATCGCCACGGCCCCCTCGCCCTTCCTGGTGAGCGTCAGCGTTCCCGTCATGACCTTGCCGACCTGGTGCCAGTCGTCGCCGAACTCGATGTCGGCGGCCTCCTTGATGAGGTACGCCGAGCACTCGTCGCGCAGCAGCTGCGTCAGCAGCGGGTCGGGGTGCGGCACCGGGAAGACCACCTTCCGCAGCTCCTGCGACGATCCCTCGCGCACGTGCGCCACCACGGTGGCCGGTTGCACGGTGGGAAGTCCCTTGGGCAGGCAGTTGGCCGCGCCGTACTGAATGCGAAGGTCCGTGCGGTCGGTGTGCCGAATGAGGCCGTCCGCCCTTTGCGCCGGGAGTGTTTTGAAAGACGGCGTGACGAGCTGAACATCGGCGAAATAGACCGGTGTGTCGGTGGTATTACGCACGGCGACCTCGAGGGCGTGGACGGGCTCGTCGGAACGCCATTGCGCCAGCGAGACCGATACGCCCTTGGGCGGGGTCGTCGCGGGTTCCGGAGAGGCGCAGCCGGCAAGCAGGACGGCGAGGGCCAGGAAGGCCGAAATACGCTTCACCCTAGGCACATTAGGCGTGGTCAGCGCCCGTCGTAAGTTGAGGAGTGATTACGACTCCGCATCCAAGTGCCGACAGTTCACCTGGGCATCTGTTGGAGCAGCCTGGGGTTTTGTACGTTTCCGTCATTCGATCGGGAACGTCGGCCTGGCTGATGGGATCCCGGCCTGGGATGAAGGAGACACTTCATGATCCGCATTGCTCCCGCGGGGCGCGTGCTGGCTGTCGCAGCGGTTGCCAGCCTCGCCCTGACGGCCTGCGGCGGCGGCAGCAATACCGCCACGCAGCAGACCGGATCAGCGGCGCCGTCCTCAGCCGCAGCCGCGGCCAAGGGCGACGGCGTGTTGACCATTGGCGCACTGCTTCCGCAGACCGGCTCGCTGGCCTTCCTCGGCCCGCCTGAGTTCGCCGGCGTCGACGCCGCGCTGAAGGAGATCAACGAGGCCGGTGGTGTGCTCGGCAAGCCGGTCGTCAAGTACGACACGGACTCCGGCGACACGACCACCAACATCGCCTCGCAGTCGGTGGACAAGCTGCTCGCGCAGAAGGCCGATGTGATCGTCGGTGCGGCCTCGTCCTCGGTGTCGGAGTCGGTCATCGACAAGATCACCGGCGCGGGAGTGATCCAGTTCTCGCCGGCCAACACCTCCGACAAGTTCACCACGATCAACGACCACGGCCTGTACTTCCGTACCTCGCCGCCGGACAAGCTGCAGGGCCGCGTGCTCGGTGACCTGATCGTCGCCGACGGCAGCGACACCGTGGGCATCCTGGCGATGCAGGACTCCTACGGCACGGGCCTGGCCGACAACGTCGCCAAGACGGTCCAGGACGGCGGTGCGCAGGTGGTCGAGCGGGTCGACTACGACCCGAAGGCCGCCGACTTCTCCGCCGACGTGGCCAAGATCAAGGCCAAGAACCCCAAGGCGATCGTGCTGATCGGGTTCGAGGAGACCGCCAAGGTCATCCAGGAGCTGGTCAAGCAGGGCCTCACCGCCGACACTCACAAGTGGTACATGGTCGACGGCAACACCTCCAACACCAACTACCTGAAGATGCCCAAGGGCACCCTCAAGGGCGTCAAGGGCACCATCCCCGGCGCCAACTCGCCGGACGACTTCCGCAAGAAGCTGCTCGCGGCCAACCCCAAGCTGCAGGACTACTCCTACGCTCCTGAGTCCTACGACGCCACCAACCTGGTCGCGCTGGCCGCCGAGGCCGCCAAGAGCGACGCGGGCGCGGACATCGCGGCCAAGCTGGCCGACGTCAGCAAGGGCGGCGAGAAGTGCAAGGACTTCAAGTCCTGCGACGAGCTGCTGAAGGCCGGTAAGGACATCGACTACGACGGCGTCAGCGGTCCGGTCGAGTTCAACGACGCCGGTGACCCCGCGGTCGCCACGATCGGCATCTACCAGTACGGCCCCGACAACAAGTACGCCACCAAGGCGCTCGAGTACCGCACCGGCAACATCGCCGGCTAACGGCTCACCAGCGGCGAGGGCCCGGCCTCACGGCCGGGCCCTTTCGCTATTTGCAGCCCGCCACGATCTGGTCGGCGGCCGGCCGGTACTGCTTGATGAGCGCGATCTGCCGCGGCCGGGGCACGTCCGCCCGCGCCAGCCCCGCCGTGGTGGTCTTGATGGTCTGTACGGCGGGCTGCAACGACTCCGGCAGCCGCGGACCGAACTCCAGCGTGATCCCGCGCAGCTCGCCGAAGCGTCCCAGGAGCGCGTCCTCGATCTTCTGGCTGTCCTCCTGGCCACGCGGGTTGAGCATCAGCCCCACGTAGCCGATCGCGGAGACCACCCGCGCGCACGGGCTGTCGGTGGGATCGCCGCCGGTGCTGTACTTCTCGGCGTGGGCCGCCGGCGCGTGCTGGCAGCCGACGAGGATGGGAAGAAGAATGGCAACTGCCGCTAAACGTCTCACCCAGCCATTAAACGAAGAGAAGGGGCCCCATGGGAGCCCCTTCTCCTGATCGAGATCTTTACGCCTTGGCGAGCGTGCCCAGGTACAGCTCGATGACCTTGGGGTCGTTGGCGAGCTGCCGCCCGGTGCCCGTGTAGGCGTTACGGCCCTGGTCGAGCACGTAGCCGCGGTGGCAGATCTGCAGGCAGCGCCGCGCGTTCTGCTCGACCATGATGACCGTCACGCCCGCCGTGTTGATCTGCTGGGCCTGGATGAACACCAGGTCCTGCAGCTTGGGCGACAGGCCCGCGGACGGCTCGTCGAGCAGCAGCACCGACGGCTCGGTCATCAGCGCCCTGGCCATCGCCACCATCTGCCGCTCACCGCCCGACAGCGAGCCGGCCCGCTGCTTGCGCCGCTCCTTCAGCGCGGGGAACAGCTCGGCGACGAACTCGAAGCGCTCCTTGAACTTGCCGGGCACCTGGAAGGCGCCCATCTCGAGGTTCTCCTCGATGGTGAGGCTGGGGAAGACGTTGTTGGTCTGCGGCACGTAACCTACGCCGCGGGAGACCAGCGAATGCGCCTTCATGTTCGTGATGTCCTCACCCTTGAGGACGACGGTGCCCGACCGGATGTTGACCAGCCCGAACATGGCCTTGAGCAACGTCGACTTGCCGGCGCCGTTGGGGCCGATGATGCCGATCAGCTCGCCCTCGGCCACGTAGAGGTCGGAACCGTTGAGGATGTTGACGCCGGGCAGGTAGCCGGCGATGAGCTCGTCGCAGCGCAGCACCGCGTTCTCGGCGCCCTTGAGGTGGGCGCTGCGGTCGGTGACGGCCTGCTTGGACTCGGGGACGGCGTTCACTTCTGCGTCTCCTCCTCGATCTCGGCCTCGAGCGCCGCCTCGGCCTGCTGCAGCTGCTCCTCCAGCTCGGTCTCCGACAACGGTGCGTCGTGGTGGGCGCCCAGATAGGCGTCGATGACGCGCGGGTCGGACATGATCGAGTCCGGCGGGCCCTCCGCGATGACCGCGCCCTGGGCCATCACGATGACCCAGTCGCTGATGTCGCGGACCATGTCCATGTCGTGCTCGACGAACAGCACCGTCATGCCCTGCTCGCGCAGGTCCTTGACGTGGCCGAGCAGCGACTGGGTGAGCGCCGGGTTCACGCCGGCCATCGGCTCGTCGAGCATGACGAGCTCCGGCTTGACCATCAGCGCGCGGGCCATCTCGAGCAGCTTGCGCTGGCCGCCCGACAGCGAGCCGGCGAAGTCCTCGCGCTTGGCGTCGAGCTTGAACCGCTCGAGCAGCTCCTCGGCCTGCTCGGTGATCGAGTCCTCCTGGCTGCGCCAGAAGCCGGGGATCAGCGCCCGCCAGAAGTTCTCCCCCCGCTGCTGCTGAGCCCCCAGGCGCATGTTCTCCAGTACGGTCAGCCTGGACAGCGCCTTGGTCAGCTGGAAGGTGCGCACCATGCCCAGGCGCGCCACCTTGTGCGCCGGCACGCCGCTCATGCTCTGGCCGTTGAACGTCCACGAGCCGGAGTCGGCGGTGTCGAAACCGGTCAGCTGGTTGAAGAACGTCGTCTTGCCCGCGCCGTTGGGACCGATGAGCGCGGTGATCGAGCCGCGCTGGATCTCCACGTGCTCGACCTCGACGGCCGTCAGGCCGCCGAAGCGCCGCACCACGTTGTCGACCACCAGGATCGGGTCGGGCTTGGGCACCCCGGGCTCGCGCGCCAGGTCCTTGAAGACGGCCAGCGCGGCGGCCTTGCGATCGGTTGTCATTTCAGCGCGCATCGAGTGCTATCTCCCTCTTGTCACCGAAGATGCCCTGTGGCCGGAAGATGAGCAACAGGATCAGTCCTAGCCCGACCAGCATGTAGCGGACGGGACCGACCTGGATGCTGGTCATGAAGGGGATGTACCCCGCCTGGACCGCTTCGCTCAGCACGCCGTTGACCAGGACGAGGAGCACCCAGAAGATCATCGACCCGACGATGGGGCCCAGGACGCGGGCGGCGCCGCCCAGGATCACGATGGTGTAGGCGAAGAAGGTGGTCTCGGTGCCGAAGATGTCCGGCTGGACTGAGGCGAAGGCCAGGCCGTAGATGAAGCCGCCGAAGCAGCCGATCACGCCGCCCAGGATCAGCGACTGCATCTTGTAGGAGAAGACGTTCTTGCCCAGGCTGCGGACCGCGTCCTCGTCCTCCCTGATGGCCTTCAGCACGCGGCCCCACGGGCTCTTCATGAGCAGGTAGACGAGGAAGCTGGTGAGGCCGACCAGGATCCACCCGACGACGAGCACCCACAGGACCCGGTTGTTGAAGGTGATCGTCCCGATGCCGTAGTTGTCGCCCTCGGGGAAGGGGTTGAGGGCATAGAAGCCGTCGGAGAAGCCGCGCTGGCCGTCCGAGCCGCCGAAGACGCTCTTGAACGCCACGGAGCGGAAGATGAGCCGGACGATCTCGGCTGCCGCGATCGTGACGATGGCCAGGTAGTCGGCGCGCAGGCGCAGTGTCGGGATGCCCAGGATGAGGGCCAGCAGCACGGCCGCGGCCAGTCCGACCAGGATTCCGACCCAGAACGGCAGGCCGATCACGGTGACCGTGACGGCCAGGCCGTACCCGGCGACGCCCATGAACGCGGCCTGGCCGAAGTTGAGCAGGCCGGTGTAGCCGAACTGGACGTTGATGCCGATCGCGGCCAGACCGTAGAGCACGGTCTCCACGCCGATGGCGGCCTTGACGGTGGTGGTGAAGATGGTGAGCCAGTCCATGTGAGCCCCCTCAGCCGATCCGCTCGCGGCGGCCGAGGATCCCCTGCGGCCTGACGAGGAGCACGATGATCAGTACGGCGAGCGCGCCGACGCTCTTCAGCTCCGGCGGCACCCAGAGGGTGGAGAGCTGGATGAACAGGCCGACCACCAGGGAGCCGACCAGCGCGCCGAAGGCGGTGCCGAGCCCGCCGAGCGTGACGCCCGCGAAGATGAGCAGCAGGATGTCCTGGCCCATCGTGTACTTCAGGTTCTGCGACAGCCCCAGCATGATGCCCGCGAGCGCGGCGATGGCGCCGCCCGTCGTCCAGATGATGCGGATGATGCGGTCGACGTTGATGCCGGAGGAGGCGGCCAGCGCCGGGTTGTCGGCCACCGCGCGGGCGGCCTTGCCGGTGCGGGTGCGCAGCAGCGCGACGCCCACGATGATGAGGACCGCGAGCTCGATGCCTATGGCGACGAAGTTCTTCGGCGCCGCGGAGATCGGGCCGATCTGGATGCCCGGCTGCGCGGTGTACTGCGCGAAGGCCTCGTTCTGCCCGCCGAAGAGGATCAGGTAGGTGTAGCGCAGGAAGAGCGCGACGCCGATCGAGATGATCATCATGGCGATGACGCCGGTGCCGCGTCTGCGCAGCTGGCCCCAGAAGAAGCGATCTTGTGCGTAGCCGAGCCCGCCGCAGACGATGACCGACAGCACCGCCGCGGGGATGAGATGCAGGCCTATGCCCACGTTGAAGGCATAGGCCACGATGGCGCCCAGCGTGACGAGCTCGCCGTGGGCGAAGTTGGTCAGGCCGGTCGTGCCGTAGATGAGCGAGAGGCCGAGGGCTGCCAGCGCGATGATCAGGCCGAGGTTGATGCCCTCGAAGGTGAGCTGTGCCGCGGTGTCCCAGAAGGGACTTGACTCACCGCCCGTCTCCTGGGCGGCCGTGGTGCCCTTGGGCTCGAGCGCGAACAGGACGGTCGACATGTTCCCGCTGAAAACCGTCGGGGTGCGGACGTTGTTGTTGGCCCGAACCTGGGCATTCGCGGGGAGGGTCTTGACATCCAGGGTCACCTTGTACTTGCCCGGTTTGTCGACCTTCACTTCCCATGTGCCTTGGGCGTTACTTGTAACCTCCTTGACGGGTTTGCCGTCTTCGGTGGTCACGACGATTTTCACGCCGTTCACTGGCTGGCCTTGGAGTTTGAGTGTCCCCCTCAAGCCCTGGTCGTCGACCGCCGCTTGGGCGGGTACGGCGAGCAGGAAGATGAGTCCACCCAGGAAGGCCGTGAACGCGATCACGGCTCTGCGCAATGGTGCTCCCTCAATTAGGTCAAGGCGGGGTTGTGACCCCTCCATCTCGACACGCGGGCATCGCAGGCACAACTGGGATGCTGTGGCGGGAGCTTATTCCGGGAACGCCCGTTTCAGTATCGTTCGTCACCAATTAGTGACGTGCGTGTGTCACTCATGTGAGGAAAAAAGACGCCAGGTCAGGGGCTAAATCGGGGTAGACACCTGGCAGGTCCTGACAACGAAGCAATAACGATCTGGTCGAAAAGCTTGAGGAGTGGCGGCAGGTCGGCGGTGCGGTCACGCGCGACACTTTCGAGGCATTGCTGAATCGGGGGGAGAAACGAGCCCGGGGGTGACCTTTGGGACCATGTAGGGCTTCCCCGGCCCTACACGTTATCTACTCAGCCTCCCCGCGGGCTCTGCTGGGGACAACCGTAGCGACCCACGGGGCCGGTGTGCAAAGGGAGAGCGGAACTCGCGTGGCGTTCAGCGGTCTCGCAACATGCAGGTGAGGCGTGAGGTGCACACACGTCGTCCCTGGTCATCGGTGATCTCGATTTCGTAGGTGGCCAGCGTGCGGCCACCGTGCAGCCGGGTCGCGACGCCCGTGACGTGCCCGGAGGTCGCCGGGCGGTGGTGGGTGGCGTTGATCTCGATGCCGACCGCGATCCGCTCGGGTCCTGCGTGGATGGCCGCGCCCACCGAACCCAGGGTTTCGGCCAGCACCACCGACGCGCCGCCGTGCAGCAGGCCGTACGGCTGGGTGTTGCCCTCGACCGGCATGCGGCCCACCACCCGCTCGGCGCCGGCCTCGACGAACTCGATGCCCATCCGGTGGGGGAGCGTGCCTTCGTGGATCCCGCCCAGGCCGGCGAAGTCGACGGGGTTGATCTGCGGCGTCTCCGTCAAGGGGATGTCTCCAGTCTTCCGAGCTCAGGTTTTCTGTCGCAGTTGGAGACTAGGCTTCGGTTGTGCCGAAGAGTGAAGTGACCCCCAACCGACCGAGCCTGCTGCTGCTTGACGGGCACAGCCTGGCGTATCGAGCGTTCTACGCGCTCAAGGACGCCAACCTGATGACCACCGACGGCCAGCACACCGAGGCGGTCTACGGGTTCACGTCCATGCTGACCAACATCCTCCGCGACGAGCAGCCGACCCACGTGGCGGTCGCCTTCGACCGGTCGGAGCCGACGTTCCGGCACGAGGAGTACTCGGAGTACAAGGCCAACCGCAGCGAGACGCCGGAGGACTTCCGCGGCCAGATGCAGCTGATCTTCGAGCTGCTCGACACGCTGCGCGTCCCGCGGCTGTCCAAGGCCGGGTTCGAGGCCGACGACCTGATCGCCACGCTGGCCACCCGCGCCGCCGCCGAGGACATGGACGTCCTGATCGTCACCGGTGACCGCGACGCGCTCCAGCTGGTCAACGAGCGGGTCACCGTACTCATGACGCGCCGGGGGATCAGCGACATGACGCGCTTCACGCCTGAGGCGGTCTTCGAGAAGTACGAGCTGACGCCGCAGCAGTATCCCGACTTCGCGGCGCTGCGCGGCGACCCCAGCGACAACCTGCTCAGCATTCCCGGCGTGGGGGAGAAGACGGCGGCCAAGTGGGTGCGCGAGTTCGGCTCGCTGACCGCGCTGATCGACCGGGTCGACGAGGTCAAGGGCAAGGTCGGCGACAAGCTGCGCGAGCACGTGGCCCAGGTGCTGATGAACCGTCGGCTGACCGAGCTGCTGCGCGACGTCGCGCTCGAGGTGGAGCTGGGCGACCTCCAGCAGGGCACGTGGGAGCGCGAGGAGGTCAACAAGCTGCTCGACTCGCTGCAGATCCGCGGCGAGCTGCGCGAGCGGCTGTTCAAGGTCCTCGGCACCGGCGAGCAGGAGCCCGAGCAGGGCTTCGAGGTGGAGACCGTCGTCCTCGGGCCCGACCGGGTGGCCGGCTGGCTGTCGGCGCTGCTGCAAGGCCGCGCCGGGCTCGCCTTCAAGGGGGCCTACGGCAGCGGCACCGGACGCGTCGACGCGATCGCGATCGCCGCGCCCGACGGCACGGCCGCCTACATCGACCCCACCAAGCTGACCGAGGCCGACGAGACGGCGCTGCGGGAGTGGCTCGCCGACCATGGCAAGCCCAAGGCCGTGCACGACGCCAAGGGGCCGATCCTGGCGCTGTGGGCGCAGGGCATGCAGCTCAACGGGCTCAGCGCCGACACCGCGCTGGCCGCCTACCTGGCCATGCCCGGCCAGCGCACGTTCGCGCTGGAAGACCTGGCCCGCCGCTACCTCCACCGTGACCTGCGGGCAGAGGAGGAGTCCGACGGGCAGGGCGCGCTGTTCGGCGACGACGAGCTCGCCCCGGCCAAGGACCTGGCGCTGCGCGCCCACGCGGTGCTCGAGCTGGCCGGCTCGCTGGAGGAGTTCCTGTCGGGGCGCGGCGGCACCCAGCTGATGACCGACGTGGAGCTGCCGCTGCTGAGCGTGCTGGCCGAGATGGAGCGCGCCGGCATCGCCGTCGACGCGGAATACTTCGCCTCGCTGGAGGCCGAGTTCGGCGCCGCCGTCAAGCACGCGGTCGAGGAGGCCCATCGGGCCGTCGGCGAGCAGTTCAACCTCGGCTCGCCCAAGCAGCTGCAGGAGATCCTGTTCACCCGGCTCAACCTGCCCAAGACCAAGCGCATCAAGACCGGCTACAGCACCGACGCCGACCAGCTCGCCTGGCTGGCCACGCAGACCGACCACGAGCTGCCCGTGATCATGCTGCGCCATCGCGACCAGACCAAGCTCCGCACCACGGTCGAGGGCCTGATCAAGGAGATCGCCGACGACGGGCGGATCCACACCACGTTCAACCAGATCATCGCCGCCACCGGCCGGTTGTCGTCGGAGAAGCCCAACCTGCAGAACATCCCGATCCGCACCGCCGAGGGCCGCCGCATCCGGCAGGGCTTCACGGTCGGCGAGGGCTTCGAGACGCTCCTGACGGCCGACTACAGCCAGATCGAGCTGCGCATCATGGCTCACCTGTCGGGCGACGAGTCGCTCATCGCCGCCTTCGAATCCGGTCACGACTTCCACGCCGCCACCGCCTCGCGCGTCTTCGACCTGCCGCCCGAGCAGATCGACAGCGAGCTGCGGGCCCGCATCAAGGCCATGAACTACGGACTGGCCTACGGCCTGTCGGACTTCGGCCTGTCCGGGCAGCTCAACATCCCGGTCGCCGAGGCGCGCGCGCTGAAGGAGGAGTACTTCCAGGAGTTCGGCGGCGTGCGCGACTTCCTGCACGCCATCGTCGCCCAGGCCCGCACCGACGGCTACACCGAGACCATCATGGGCCGCCGCCGCTACCTGCCGGACCTGACCAGCGACAACCGCCAGCGCCGCGAGATGGCCGAGCGGATGGCCCTCAACGCCCCCATCCAGGGCTCGGCCGCCGACATCATCAAGGTCGCCATGCTCAACGTACGGCAGGCCATGGGCGAGGAGGGGCTCCGCTCACGCATGCTCCTCCAGGTCCACGACGAGCTCGTCTTCGAGGTGGTCCCCGGCGAGCTGGACGCCCTCACCCAGCTCGTCCGCGACCAGATGAACGCCGCCTACCACCTCCGCGTCCCCCTGGAGGTCTCCGTAGGCGTCGGCCGCACCTGGGAGGACGCCGGCCACTGACCCTCCAAGCGCACGGCCCTCGCCCGCGGCTCGGCTCTCCTAAGAGGGGAGCCGAGCCCCACGCCTCATGCGGGCGGCGGCGGGGCGTTTGTGCTCCCGTGACCTTCCGGTGAAGGCAAAGAAGGCGTCAGTTCTGGGTATGCCGACTCTTGCGGATGACCTTGCGGGAGGGGCGATGAGGAGGCGTGTTTATCCGCCTGCGGCGGGGTAGCCGGACATATCCTGAGACGTACTTTCCCCGAGCTGCCGGGAGTTGTGTGCCTTCATCAGCGTCACTCACGCGGATCATCGGCATCGCCAACATCGTGGTGGTCGTCGCGGCGGTCGTCGGCTTGATTCTGGTGCCGTCGGCCAGCCGTCCCGGAGACAGACCACTGGCCGCAGCGCGAAACCCGTTACCCGGCGTGCAGCCGTCGGCGCAGCCCGTCAGCACGACGCCGCCCGGGGTCGAGGCGACGCCGGAGTTCGCCAGGCAGATCAAGGCCAACGAGGCGGGCCTGGTGCCGGTGCTGATGTACCACCGGATCATCAAGAAGCGCCGGGCCTCCATCGACCGGACCCCCGCGCAGCTCAAGCAGGAGCTTGAGACGCTGGCCAAGCAGGGCTACGTGCCCGTCACCGCCAGGGAGTTCGCCACGGGGGCCATGCCGGTGCCCGCGGGGCACTACCCGGTGGTGCTGACCTTCGATGACGGCCATCCCAGCCATTTCGGGCTGGACGCGAACGGCGCGCCCGTCAAGGACACCGCCGTCGACATCATCCTGCGGGTGGCCGCCGAGTATCCGACGTTCCGTCCCGTGGCCACGTTCTGGATCAACCGGACGCCCTTCGGGCTGCAGGACCAGAGCCAGCAGGCCACGGCCGTGCAGTGGCTGGTGAACCACGGCTTCGAGGTGGCCAACCACACCTGGTCGCACCCCGACCTGGCCGTGATGCCGAAGAAGAAGGTCCGCGAGCAGATCGTCAGGATCGAACGGCTGCTGAAGAAGCTCGGCGCGCCCCCGGACAAGACGATCGCCCTGCCGTTCGGGGCGATGCCGCACCCGCGCAAGCTCGCGCGCAGCGGCTCTTGGGACGGAACCTCCTACAGCTTTGCCGGGGTTTTCCTGGCCGGGGCCGAGCCCTCGGTTTCGCCCTTCGCGAAGGACTTCGACCCGCTCGCCATCCAGCGGATCCAGAGCAACGGCAAGAAGGGCGAGTGCCGCAAGTGGTGCTCGCAGTACTGGCTGGAGTGGCTGAACAAGCACCCGGGCTGGCGCTACGTCTCCGACGGGGACCCCAACCGGATCTCAGTCCCGGTCAAACTCCGAGGTAATATCAGCCCCAAGCAGAGACCGCAGGTCAACGCCTATTAGTCCGGGCGTTTACGTCGCCCGGATTGACCACGCTCGCTAGGTCTCATATGCTGATCGCTGCGCTGTGGGTTCGCGCGCGCCTCAGACGGAGCGGGCTCGCGCTCGGTCACGTCGATGTCGTAATTCCTCGGCTTGATGCGGAAGAGGGCCTGCCGCGCGTTCGCCACATCGACATCTGTCCGCGTTCGGAGCAATTCCACACATGACGAGCAGCACTGAGGCCACCTCGAGCACCCCGCAGGTAGCGGTCAACGACATCGGGTCCGAGGAAGCCTTCCTCGCAGCGATCGACGAGACCATCAAGTACTTCAACGACGGCGACATCGTCGAGGGCACCGTCGTCAAGGTCGATCGAGACGAGGTCCTTCTCGACATCGGCTACAAGACCGAGGGCGTCATCCCCTCGCGCGAGCTCTCGATCAAGCACGACGTGGACCCCGCGGATGTCGTCGAAGTCGGCGAGCACGTTGAGGCCCTGGTTCTCCAGAAGGAGGACAAGGAGGGTCGCCTGATCCTGTCCAAGAAGCGCGCCCAGTACGAGCGCGCCTGGGGCACGATCGAGAAGATCAAGGACGAGGACGGCATCGTCACCGGTACCGTCATCGAGGTCGTCAAGGGTGGTCTCATCCTCGACATCGGCCTGCGCGGCTTCCTGCCGGCGTCCCTGGTCGAGATGCGCCGCGTCCGCGACCTGCAGCCGTACGTCGGCCGTGAGCTCGAGGCGAAGATCATCGAGCTGGACAAGAACCGCAACAACGTGGTCCTGTCCCGCCGCGCCTGGCTCGAGCAGACGCAGTCCGAGGTCCGCCAGACGTTCCTCAACACCCTCCAGAAGGGCCAGGTCCGCAAGGGCGTCGTGTCCTCGATCGTCAACTTCGGTGCCTTCGTGGACCTGGGTGGCGTCGACGGTCTGGTCCACGTGTCCGAGCTGTCCTGGAAGCACATCGACCACCCGTCCGAGGTCGTCGAGGTCGGCCAGGAGGTCACGGTCGAGGTCCTGGACGTCGACATGGAGCGCGAGCGCGTCAGCCTCTCGCTCAAGGCGACGCAGGAAGACCCGTGGCAGCAGTTCGCCCGCACCCACCAGATCGGCCAGGTCGTCCCCGGCCGGGTCACCAAGCTGGTGCCGTTCGGCGCGTTCGTCCGGGTCGAGGAGGGCATCGAGGGCCTGGTCCACATCTCCGAGCTGGCCGAGCGCCACGTGGAGATCCCGGAGCAGGTCGTCCAGGTCGGCGACGAGATCTTCGTCAAGATCATCGACATCGACCTCGACCGCCGTCGCATCAGCCTGTCGCTGAAGCAGGCCAACGAGGGTGTTGGCACCGAGGTCGAGTTCGACCCGACGCTGTACGGCATGGCCGCCACCTACGACGACCAGGGCAACTACATCTACCCCGAAGGCTTCGACCCGGAGACGGGCGAGTGGCTCGAGGGCTTCGACAAGCAGCGTGAGGAGTGGGAGCGCCAGTACGCCGAGGCGCAGACCCGCTTCGAGGCGCACAGGCGCCAGATCGAGGAGGCCCGCAAGGCCGAGGCCGAGGCCGGCGAGGCTGCTCCCTCGTCCTACTCGGGCGAGACGCAGGCCCCCGCCAACTCGTCGTCGGCTCCGGCCAGCGGCGCGCTCGCCTCTGACGAGGCTCTCGCGGCTCTCCGCGAGAAGCTCGCCGGCGGCCAGAGCTGATCTGACCCGCGTATAGAGGCCCCGCACTCCGGTGCGGGGCCTCTTTCGTGCGTTACTGGGTCGCGTCCCGCATGAGCCCGTGCAACCCCTCGGCCAGCGCGGCGTCGCCCTCGATGCGCAGGCCGTCTGAGGGGCCGCGGCGCCACAGCCACAGCAGGAGGTCCTGGGGCGCGCCGGTGATGGTGACGTCGGCGGGTCCGGCATCGGCAGTCACCGCGGCTCCCGTGGCGGCCGGCCGTACCTGCCAGTGCCTGTCGCCCGCGGCGAGGGCGATCGTGCGGCCGGACAGGGCGGGCAGCGCGTCGCCGAAGTCCTCGGGCCAGCCGGCCGAGGCGAAGGCGAGGAAGGTCACCAGCACCTCGTCGATCCCGTCAGTGGCCAGATCGTGTGGAATGTCGGAAACGGCGGCACCGCGGGCCAGTTCCGCGTCGACGCGGTGGATGACCGTCTCGTGCGCCATCCGCCGGATCCAGAAACCGACCGTCTGGTCAGGGTCGTACCACGTCAGCGCCTTGGCGCCGGGTTCGTGGGCCGTGAGTTCGGTCAGCAGCTCCGCCAGATACCGATCGAGGAGCGCCAGGGGATCCTCGCCGGACAGGTCCGGCGGCCAGGGGGAGGGCCAGGCGCCCTGGCGGATCGTCTCCACCTTGTGCAGGTAGACCGTGGCCACGTGGGTGACCAGGTCGGCTGCGGTCCAGCCGGGGCAGCTGGGCACGGGCGCGGTCAGGTCCGCGGCGGCGGCCGAGCCCAGCAGCGCCGCGTCCGCCCGCAGGCAATCCAGGTATCGAAGGCTTCGCATGGGCCGAGCTAACCATAGACTGCCCCGGTGGAGATCGAGCGAGCGGTGGCGGCGGACGCGGGGGAGATCCTCACCCTGCAGCGGGCGGCTTACGTGAGCGAGGCCCAGCTCTACGGCGACCCGTTCATCGCGCCGCTGGTGGAGTCGGCCGAGCAGGTGCGCAAGGCCATCGAGACCGCGACCGTGCTCAAGGCCACCGAGTCGGGCCGGATCGTCGGCGCCGTGCGCGGGCAGCCGGCCGGCACGGCGTGCCTGGTCGGGCGGCTCGTCGTCGCGCCCGACCGGCAGGGCGCGGGGATCGGCACCGCCCTGCTGACCGCGCTGCACGAGCAGGTGCCGGAGGCCACCGCGTTCGACCTGTTCACCGGGCACCTCTCGGAGGGCAACCTGCGGCTGTACCGGCGACTGGGATACAAGGAGACACACCGGGAGCGGATGGACGACCATCTCACCCTGGTGCACATGCGGCGATAAGGTGGCCAGGTGCTGAAGATCGGGCTCACCGGCGGTATCGGATCGGGCAAGAGCGAGGTGTCCAAGCGCCTGTCCGCCAGGGGCGCCGTCGTGATCGACGCGGACAAGATCGCCCGTGAGGTGGTGGAGCCGGGCACCCAGGGCCTGGCCCGCGTCGTGGCCGCCTTCGGCGAGGGGGTGCTGCGCCCCGACGGCACGCTCAACAGGGAGAAGCTCGGCACGATCGTCTTCGGCGACTCCGAACGACTGGCCGCGCTCAACGCCATCGTCCACCCGCTGGTCGGCGAGCGGGTCGCGGAGCTGCAAAGCCAGGCGCCCGACGACGCGATCCTCGTCTACGACGTGCCGCTGCTGGCCGAGAACAAGCTCGCCCCCATGTACGACGTCGTCATCGTCGTCGACGCGAGCGACGAGGTGCGCCTGGCCCGGCTGACCGGCATCCGTGGCATGTCCGAGGCCGACGCCAAGGCCCGTATCGCCGCCCAGGCGAGCCGCGCCGACCGGCTGGCGGTCGCCGACGTCGTCATCGCCAACGAGGGCTCGCTCGAGGAGCTCGACGCCCGCGTCGACGAGGTCTGGCAGGACCTAGAACGGCGCCTCCAGCGGTAACTGACGTACGGCGGGCAGGTGCGGGTCCAGCTCGCCCAGCTCGAACCGGGCCGTGCCGATGACGTGCCAGAACTGCCCGGCCGCCTCCCCCTGGATCTTGTAGCGCCCGTCGGGCGACAGGGCCGCCCAGCCCTCGGGCAGGCCGAGCAGCGTGATCTGCCGCTCGCCCGCGCGCCACAGGATGACCACGCCGTCGTCGCCGGCGCTGGCCAGCAGGTCGCCGGCCGGGTTGAAGGCCACCGACCAGACCCGCCTGGCGTGCCCGTGCAGCGTCTGCAGCAGCTCGCCCGAGCCGGTGTCCCACACGCGGATGGCCAGGTCGTCGCCGCCGGTGGCCAGCCGGGCGCCCGTCGGGTCGAAGTCGCAGCTCCACAGCCGTCCCGCGTGCCCGGTGAGCGTGTGCCGCTCCATGCCGCTGGACAGCTCCCAGATCTTGGCCAGCCCGTCGTTGCCGGCGCTGGCCAGGTAGCGGCCGTCAGGGGAGAACACCACCGAGTAGACGCGGTCGGTGTGCCCCTGCAGCGTCATCACCCGGTCGCCGGTCTCGACCTGCCAGATGCGGACGAGTCTGTCGTCGCACCCGGTGGCCACGTAGCGGCCGTCGGGGCTGAACGCGATCGAGCGGACCCGGCCCCGATGGTCGGCCAGGTTGCTGACCAGGCGGCTGGTCGGCCGGTACCAGACCCGGACGCTGTCGTCGTCGTTGGCCGTGGCCAGCAGCTCGCCGTCGGGGCTGAAGGCCTCCGCCCAGACGTGGTCGGTCTCGGCGTTCAGCTCGCGCTCGTAGTCGCCGGTGGTGGCGTTCCAGAAGTGCACGCCGCCGTCGTTGCTGGAGGTGGCCAGCACCGGCCCGGCGGGGGAGAAGGAGGCCGAGATCAGCCGGTCGGCGCTGCCGGTGAACTCGCGCAGCCGCCGCCCGGTGCGCGGTTCCCAGATGCGTACCACGCCGTCGTTGCCGCTGGTGGCCAGCATCGAGCCGTCGGCGCTGAACCTGGCCGAGGCGATGCGCCTGCCGTGGCCGCGCAGCACCTTCTGGCACTGCCCGGTGGCCGTGTCCCACAGCCGGACCGTGCCGTCGTTGCTGCTGGTGGCCAGCTGCCTGCCGTCGGGGCGGAACGCGAACGGCCACACCGAGCTGCGGTGCCCGGTCAGCTCGACCCGGTGGGCGCCGCCCACCTCCTGCAGCCGGACCACGCCCTTGGCGTCGGCGCTGGCGACCTTGCCGCTGTCGGGGCTGAACGCCACCCGGTAGATCGCCCCCGCGTGGGTGGTGTGCACGCCGTGCGTCTCGCCCGTCACCGGGTTCCACAGCCGTACGATGCCCGCGGTGTCGCCGCTGGCGAGCAGGGTCCCCGAGGGGGCGAAGGCCAGGCTGTAGATGCTGCCAGGATGCCCGGTCAGCGTGTGCCGCAGCGTGCCGGAGGCGGCGTCCCAGACGCGGACCGTGCCCGCCTCGTCGCCCGTGACGAGCATGGAGCCGTCGGCGCTGTGGATGGCCCGGTAGACCGAGCCGCCGTGCCCCTCCAGGGTGCGCACGACCTGCCCTGACTCCAGGTCCCAGACGCGGACCACCCCCGCCGCGTCGCCGGTCGCCAGGCCCGCCCGGCCGAAGGAGGCGGTGTAGACGGGGGCCAGATGGCCGGCCAGGGACTGCTTCAGCGTTCCGGTGGCGGTCTCCCACACCCGGACCACGCCGTCGGCGCCGCCCGCCGCGACCAGGTCGCCGCGGGGGCTGAGCCGTACCGGCCAGACCCCCTCGGAGTGGCCGGACAGCTCGCGCAGGAGCGCGCCCGTCAGCGCGTCCCAGAGCAGCACGCGCCCGTCGCTGGCACCGGTGGCCAGCAGGTCGCCCGCGAAGGAGACCGCGTAGACGCGGCCGCGGTGGCCCTGCAGCGTGCGCGTGGGCAGCCCGTCGACGCACAGCAGCACGCCGCCGTCCTCGTTGCCGATGGCCAGCGTCGCGCCGTCGGCGCTGTAGGCGATGGGCTCGGGCAGCCGGCTGGTCTGCATGTGATAGCCGTACGGCACGCCGATCGCGGCCGGGGCGAGTTGCACGTCGACCGGCTGACCCGGCACGACGGCGGCGCCGGGCAGGTGCGGCAGCGTGCCGGTGACGTTGATGAGCGCGGCCCGGTGCCAGTGGGCCCCCTCGGCGGCGATGTCGCTCAGGTCGGCCCTGGCCAGGTGGGCGCCCGACAGGTCGGCCCCGGTCAGGTCGGCGCCCACCAGCTTGGCCTCGTCCAGCCGGGCGCCGACCAGCCTGGCATCGCGCAGCGTGGCCCGCGACAGGTCGGTGCCGACCAGCGTGGCCTCGCTCAGGTCGGCGCCGGTCAGGTCCACCTCCCGCAGATCCCTGGCCGACAGGTCCTCGCCCCTGAGATTGGCGCCGCGCAGGTCGGCCCGCGCCGGGGTGCGCAGCCGGGCGGCCAGCTTGACCGCGTTCGCCCTGGCGATGTCGTTGTCCGGGCCGTCGGCGGGCGGATCGTCGGCCCAAGCCCGCAACGCCCGCATGTCGGCGAGGTCGCACAGGAACTCCACCGTCAGGGCCGACAGCGGCCTGCGCGTCAGCGCCACCGGGTCGTCCATCGTGGCCGCGATGTGCCGGGCGATCAGCCACTCCATCACCGAGGCGTGGATGAAGCCGAACATGCCCTCCTCGGTACGCACCATCAGGCTGCCCGTGCCCATCGCGTGCGCCGCCTGCGCGCCGGTGAGCTGCCCGTCGGCCAGGCCCGTGAGCGTCTCGGCGATCTCGGTCAGCTCGGCCAGCCCCAGGAACGCCTCGCCGGTCTCCCACAGCCGCAGCGCCAGCGCCGTCACCACCCGCCACAGCTCCTCGAGGGTGAGCGTGGCCGGCGAGCCGGGCACCCGGGTGCGCTGCTCCTCGAAGGCCAGCCACGAGCTGAGGATCTCCTCGTACAGCAGCGCGGGGCTGATCGCGTCGCGCGCCCCCGCCACCGTGCGCAGCTGGTCGGCGTCCAGGTCGACGATGAAGCTGAGCATGCGCGGGTTGCGCGCCAGCGCCAGCAGATCCTTGATGCCCTCCATCAGCGCCATGCGCGCCGAGGCCTCGGCTCGGTCGTCGAAGCGGTTGTCCAGGTAGGAGCGGATCTGGTCCTGGGTGAAGTTCTCCACCGACAGCACCCGCCGCTGCGGCAGCACGCCCACCATCTCGCCGAGCGAGGTGAGCACCTGCGTGTGCGACTTGAAGTGCTGCGTACGGCTGGCCACCACGATCTTGGCCTTGTCCTCGGCGGCGGCCAGCAGCGTGGCCAGGTGGTCGGCGGCCCTGTCGTAGGTGAGCCGGGTCACCAGCTCGTCGAACCCGTCGAACAGCAGCACGATCCGCCCCTGCCGCAGCAGGTAGCGGAAGGCCTTCAGATCGATGAACTCCTCGCCGTGGTTGGCCAGGTGGGCGGCCACCAGCCCGTCCACCGAGTGCGCCTTGTCCAGCGCGCGCAGCTCGATCAGGATCGGCGTCAGATGGGGGAGCTCGAGCGGGATGCGCCTGGCCAGCTCCCGCAGCGCGAACGTCTTGCCGTGGCCGAAGTCGCCGAGCAGCAGCAGGAACCGGCCGTGGTCGGCGGCGAGCAGCCTGATGAGCTCGTCCGTCAGCCCCTGCTTGACCTGGTGCCCTGGCCGGTCCAGGTCCCGGTAGCGCTGCGGCACGTACAGGTCGGGCGGGTAGCGGCGGTCGGTGGTGAGCCTGGCCGTCTGCTCGGCCACGTAGCCGGACAGGTCGAGCAGGCCCTGGAACTCGGTGAAGCTGCGCAGCCGGACACCCCTGCGCATCAGGTCGTCGCGCAGCGCCCGTGGCGGCGGCGGGCCCTGGTAGACCAGCTCGGCGGACAGCTCGGTGGCGTGGGCCTGCCGTACGAAGTCCGCGGCGTTGTCGGCGGTGACCTCGCCCACGTGCGCGCCGACCATCAGCTGGCGCACGAAGCCGTCCTCGGGGTGGGTGACGACCAGGTGCGCGGGGAAGCGGCGGATCTTGGCGCGCTCGTGCCTGGCCTCGCACACCTCGGTGATGCGGTCGAGCAGCAGCTCGGTGGGGCTGGGCTCCTTCCTGTCGGGCTCCGGCTCGGGGACGGGAGCCGGGCGCTTTCCGTTGCTGAACGGGGCCGTCGCGGCCCGCCAGGCGCGCGCGGCGCGTTCCGGTTTCTGTGCGTCGGGGTGCCAGACGCGCATGCCCTGGGGGCCGATCTCGACCACGTGGTGGTGGCCGGGGCGGGGCGCGGCCACGGCACCCTCACCTGGCTCGCCGTACCCGTGGAAGAGCAGGTTGAGACGGTGGGCGACGAGGCGGTCGTAGGTGGGCGCGTCGTGCAGCAGTGCGGGCGGGTGGCCGATCGCGCCCAGCCGCAGCCACTCCGACTCCTCATACGGGCGCAGCCGCTCGGCGAACCAGGCCGCCTGCGCCTCGCCGAGCTGGGCGTAGGCGTCCTTCTCCAGGTGGCTCATGGCCATGGTGGAGTTCAGTCCGGCCACCACGACCTTCAGGTCGGGCACCTCGAACAGCGACCACGGCTGCCCGCCGTCGAACACCCGGTCGTCCAGGCCCTGGTAGAGCTCGTCGAACAGGCCGGCGAAGTGGCGCCACTTGGGCCAGTACGGCGGCTGCGGGCTGACGTCGTCCGCCTCGCAGGTCAGGAAGTACGCGCTGGCCGCCGCCTTGGTCACGTCGCGCGGCCCCGGCACGATGACCAGCCGGTGCGGCTCCAGGCCGATCAGGTGTCGCAGGTCGGTCAGGAAGCGGGTGGCCTGCCCGAACTGCCCCAGGCTGCCCGACTCGGTGAGGTCCCCGCTGACCAGCATCAGGTCGGGGCGTGGCATCCCCCTGTCGTACAGACCGGTCAGATCCGCCCAGATCCTGGCCTGGATGTCCTCGGGGGTGAACGGCTCGCCGGGGTCCGGCAGCGCCCGGCCGAAGCGGGGGCCGCCGATGTGCAGCACGCTCAGCGACTCGCGCTTCTCGTGGGACTTGGCGGTCGCGGGCGGGAACTTCGGCGCGGTCACCGGGGTCCGGCGGGCCCGCGAGCGCTCCTCGGGGGCGGGCAGGCTGGGAATCGGCGGCGTCGTAGCATTTGTCGGAAATATCGGTGCTTTGTCGGGTTTGGCGCGGCCGGCCATGGCCTCCCTGATCCTGCCCAGCAGCAGCGCCCTGGCCTGGCCTGGATCGGTCACGCCCAGCATGTCCACCCAGGTGATCGTGGACAGCAAGCCCTCGACCTGGACGTCCTCCAGGCGTACCGTCACCAGCTTGTTGGAGGGGTTGTCAGGATCGGCACGCAGCGCCGCCTGCCACTCCATGCGCCCGTAGCGGGAGGTCAGGTACTTGCGCGAGAGCACCGCCACGACCAGCGCCGCCTCGCTCACGCCGCGGTCCATGAAGTCGATGAAGTTCGTGCCGGGCACGAAGTCCCAGGACTGGATCATCGTTCGGTAACCCGCCGCCTCCAGTTCCCAGGCGATCCAGGTGGCCCACGCCGTGTCGGCCGGGGAATAGCTGACGAAGATCTCGGTCGGCCTGCCGTCACGCGCCATCTGCCCAGTATCTCCCGGGGAATCGGCGTTTCGCAGCGGGTGTGCGATCATCGTCGGGTGTTGCGGCGTCTTTCCGTACTCGACTGGATCAGAATCGGCCTGCTGGCGCTCGGTTTGATCTTCGTCGCGTCCGGATTACTGCCGCTGCAGGACGCCATCGCCTCGCTGGACGACATCGGGCCGCTGCTGGTCTTCCTCGTCGGCATCATCGTGCTGGCCGAGTTGACCAAGGAGGCGCAGGTCTTCGACGCCATCGCGGCCAGGATGGCGGTGCTCGGGCGCGGCAACTACACCGCCCTGTTCTTCCTCAGCACCGCCTTCGCCTCCTTTGTCACGATATTTCTGAATCTCGATACGACTGCGGTGTTGCTCACGCCCGTCATGCTGGCGCTCGCGCCCAAGGCCCGCATCGACGCGCTGCCGCTGGCCATGGCCACCATCTGGCTGGCCAACACCGCCAGCCTCCTGCTGCCCGTCTCCAACCTGACGAACCTGCTGGCCATGCAGAGGATCGACCTCGACGCCCAGCAGTTCGCCGCCCGCATGTGGGCGCCGCAGATCGTCTCCATCGCGGTGACGCTGGCCTTCCTGTGGGTCTTCTACTGGCGGCGCGGCCGGCGCAGGGAGGCCCGCTACGCCCCGCCCCTGCTCGACCCCATCGCCGACCCCGTCCTGTTCTGGACAGCCGGCATCGCCTGCCTGCTGTTCATCGCCGCGCTGCTGCTCAAGGTCCAGGTCGGCGTCGCGGCCGCGGTGGCGGCGCTGCTGGTGGTCATCGCCTTCTTCGTGCGCGACCGCGGCCGGCTCACGCTCGGCCTCATCCCCTGGCAGCTGCTGATCTTCGTCACGGGCCTGTTCCTCGTGGTGCCCACGCTCAGCCGGTACGGCCTGGCCGACCTCATGACGTGGATGCTCGGCACCCACCAGGACCCCTACCGCAACGCCGCCGTCGGAGCCGGCCTGGCCAACACCATCAACAACCTGCCGGCCTACAAGGCCCTCGAACCCGTCGTCGCCACCCGGGACGGCCTCCTGGCGGTCCTCGTCGGCACCAACGTCGGCCCCGTCATCACCCCCTGGGCCTCCCTCGCCACGCTCCTCTGGTTCGAATCCTGCCGCCGTAACGACGTCAAGGTCCCGATGCGCCGCTTCCTCCTCACTGGCGCCGGCCTGGCCCTCATAGCCCTCCTAACCACCACCTGGGCCCTCGTCGCCACCACCTGAGAGCCCACGCGCCCAGGCGCCCACCACGCCCCCACAAAGGGCCTCGCTCGCGCTCGGGCTGTCCTAGCTTCGAGGCCCCGCCCGAAACCCGCCTGGCCAGCAGCCCGTCCGACGCCCACCCCGAGCCGAGAGGCGGGCACGCCCCGGGACCGCAGAGGACCTCGCTTCGCTCGGCCGTCTCCCTGGCGCCTGCGGCGCAAGCCCAACCGATACCCATCTGGGTGGAGGACGCCTGATGCCCACCTCGAGGCCAGGCATCACCGCGGAAGGGTCACGTCTACGGACGTGGTGTATGAATCGACCTTCGCGTGATCCCTTTTGCAGTTTTGCGGTGAGGGTCTGCGGGAGCGGGTCCGGGGCCGGTGTGTCGCCGCACGCCGGGCGCTCAGGCGCAGCCTGCGGCTACTCGGGGATCATCGCCGAGTGCACTCATCTCGACGATGCCGAGCCCGATCGGGCGCGGCGGGTTGGGCACACGGTGTGAGGCGAGCTGAAGCCGTTCGTCGTGGCGCATCCGGGCACGCTGTTCGTGCTGAACCTCCTTCAGCCTGCGGACCACCGACCGGGAGGTGCTGGCCTTCTTTGAGCGGGAGGGGCTGGGCAACGTCGCGGTGTGGCTCACCTTGACAGTCGGTTGCCGGGCAGCACCAGCAATCATGAGTAGGCCGACAGGGCCGCCTCGAGATCCGGATCAGGCCTGAAGGCTCTGCGGTAGCGCCTGCCTCGGTCGGAGAAGCTCTCCCTGGAGCCGAGCACTGTCGCGACGTACCGGGCCACCGTGGCGGGCTCGGGGACCAGGCCCAGGCCTAAGCCGTCAGCGCTGTGGGACCGGCCGCGTGTCCCACCGGTCAGGAAGGCTTTGTGCACGGTCCAGCCGAATTCCTCGTCCCAGATGAGGTCGAGCCACTCGGTGTCCTGGAAGTGCGGGCCGTCGATGGACAGGCCCAGCATTCGTGTGGACCGGCCCGGCTCGGGTGACACCATTTCGCCGATCTCGATGCCCTCGGCCACCAGTGCGACGCGGACCGCTTCGACGTAGCCGCGAGGGTCGGCTCGGCTCTCGGCTGTCATGACGTTCAGCCTAGTGCTGTACTAGAAACGATCATCGGGTTGGGTGATGGTTCTAGCTGGGGCCTGTACGGAGTTGAGATCAGAGGGATTCGCCTGCGCTTCGAGGGAGCGGGCAAAGCCGGGCAGCGGCTTGGCAAGGGCGGCATGGTTGGCCCGATGAGCTGTGCCGTTGGGAGGTATTCCCCTCCTCCGTCGCCAGCTTGGGGACGTCAAAGTCCCCGAGCGTGGCGGAAGGGCCTTTGTGGGCACACGTGATCACGGGACACGGCCTAGGAGTGTCCTGAAGATCTTGGTGGGTGGGTCGGCATGAGCTGACTCACCCTCTTGTTATGGGATGGTCGGGATGAGGGTCCAGGTGTTGTTGAGGTAGGTGAGCCCGAGGTTGACCAGGCGGCGGAGGTTGAGAGCGGCGGCGCGGTGGTGGAGCCAGCGGTCGTTGGCGTGGGTGCCGCGGTAGGGCAGGCGGCGGTTGCCGCGGGCGACCAGCCAGGCCACAGCGCGTTCGACCATGGGCCGCCAGCGTCGGTAGTCGTCCTGCCAGGCGGGGTCGGTGGCGGCCTGATGACGGGCGGCGGCCTGGAGATCGTGGTGCGGGCGGATGGTCAGGATGCGGCCGGTCTTGGCGGTGGTGCATCGATCGTGGAGGGGGCAGTCGGCGCACAGCCCGGTGAAGGTTGCGCGACGTTGCTGGTAGCGGCCCGCGGGCGCGGAGAGGGGGACGGTGTGCCCGGCGGGGCAGGTGACCGTGTCGGCGCCGGTGTCGATGACGAAGTCGTCCAGGGTGAACCCGCCGACCACGGCGGGCTTGAGCGCGGGTGGCTTGATCAGTAGCCGGTGCCCTGCGGCGGTCAGGTCGGCGCGCAGTTCGGCGGCGGCGTAGGCGGCATCGGCCAGGATCTGCAGCGGGCCGCGCTCGTCGGCGAGCAGGTCCGGGGCGACGGCGGCCTCGTGGTGCTGCGCCCCGACGCCGGGGCGCAGAGCGACCGCGGTGAACAGGCCGGTTTCCGGTTCGACGGCCAGGTGGCCCTTGTAGCCATCCTCGCGTTGCTGCGCACTTTTGTGGATGTGGCGGGCCTCGGGATCGACGGTGGAGATGACCCGGTCCGGTGCGGTGCGGCGGGCGATCCGCCACCGCCCATCGGTGCCATCAGAGCCGTCGGCGGGTTCGACGTCTTGACCGGCGATCAGCGCCAGCAGGCCGACCGCCCCCGCAGCTGCCTCGTCCAGGTCTCGGCCGGCCAACTGGTCCAGCAAGGTGAGCGCGTCGGTGACCAGGCCGCTGACCAGGGCGGCCTTGGCCTGTTCGTCGTCCCATGCGATTCTCGGTTTGCCCGGGTCGGCGTAGTCGTGGGCGTGGCAGCGCGCCGCCACGATCGCGGTCGCGCCGGGCACCTGGCGGGCCACCCGGCGGATCGCGGCGATCAGCTGGGTGATGGTGTCCTGAGTGGCGACCGCATCCAGCAGCACCGCCGAGTCCAGCGCCCGCCGATTCCGGCCTGCCAGCACCCCGGTCTGTTCGATCACTGTCCGGACGGTCTCGAAGATCCGGTCCGGGCGCGAAGAACGGGCCAGGCGCCGCCGGAAATAGGTCAGCAGCGACGGATCGAACCCCTGGTCGTATAACCCCAGCCCACAGGCGGCCTTCCAGCGCAGATCGAACCGCAGCGCCGCGACCGCTTCCTCATCCGACAGCCCATGTAGCGCCTGCAGCACCACCACTGTCGCCAGCAGGTCCGGCGGCACTGACGGACGCCCGTTGACCGGCGCGTACATGTCCGCGAACGCCTGCGGCGGGAACAACGCCCGCCGGTGTTCGGCCAGGAACGCGAACACGCTGCCGGCCGGGATCAGCTCCCGGCACACGACCCACGCCTCAGGCCCGGCCGGAGCCCTCCGACGGCCCATCATGACCCGAGTGTGGATCCCCGATTCCAGTCTGAAAAGACCATCAAGATCTTCAGGACACTCCTAGCTCACTTGGGGTGATGGCGCGGACGTGAGTGTGTCCCAGGCGGCCATCGCGCAAGTGATGACCGCTTCCAGTTCGGCGCGGGTGGCGCCGTCGCGGGCTTGTATGGACAGGCCCTGCACCACGGTGGCGTAGTAGCGGGCGATGGCGTCGAGGCCGGTGGGCGGTGCGGTGAGGTCGCCGTCGGTGACGCCGCGGGCGAGTCGGTCTTTGATGGTGGTGAGCTGGTTGTGCCGGAGGCCTGCCAGGAACTCTCGGACCGCATGGTTCTCCACGGCGCCGGTCGGCGCGGCGAGGATGAGCATGCAGTAGTGCGGGGTGTCGGCGCCGGTGATCTGATCGGCGGTGGCGCGCAGCATGGCGTGGATCGCGGCGCGTGTGGTCGGTTGTTCGCGCAGCGCGCGCCTGGGCGGCTCGCCTGAGGTCGTGCCGTAGAGCGCCATGACCTTGCGGAACAGGTCCTGCTTGCTGCCGAAGTAGGCGTAGATGCTGGCCGAGGCGATTCCCATGGCCTGGGCCAGGTCGTTGAGCGAGGTGCCCTCGTAGCCCCGTTCCCAGAACAGGTCCAGCGCCTGGCGCAGGGCGGTGTCCGGGTCGAAGGTGCGCGGCCTGCCGCGAGTAGCCATCGGATGCGTCTCCGTACTTGTTTGTCGTTCGATCAACTTTACCTTGACCCGCGCCGCACGGCCGTGCCACGGTTTGTTTGTCGTTCGATAAACAAAAAGGAAGGCGACCGCCATGAGTATTCCCGCGACCATGCGCGCCCTGCAGCAGACGTCACTGAACGGCCCGCAGGACCTGCGCCTGATCACCGACGCGCCGGTACCGAGCCCAGGCCCGGGCGAGGTCCTGATCCGCATCGCCGCCGCCGGCGTCAACTTCGTCGACATCTCGCAGGCCCGCGGCACGTTCGCAGGCGGCCCGCAGCCGCCGTATCTGGCGGGCATCGAGGGCGCCGGTGAAGTCACCGCCGTCGGTGCGGGGGTGACCGGCCTGGAGCGCGGCGCCCACGTCATCGGCGTCGACGTCAGAGGCGGCGCCTTCGCCGAGTACATGGTGCTGCCCGCGGCCGGCGCGGTGCCGGTGCCGGCGGGCTGGGCCGACGAGCAGGCGCTGGGCCTGGTCGTGAGCTGGCCAACGGCGCTGGCGGCGCTCAAGCCACTGGGCCGCATCACCGCAGGGCAGACCGTGCTGATCCACGCCGCGGCCGGCGGGACCGGACAGGCCGCGGTGAAGATGGCCAAACACTACGGCGCGACGGTGATCGCCACGGCATCACCAGGCAAGCACGAGGTGGTCCGGGCGAATGGCGCCGACCACGTCATCGACTCCCGCGGCACCGACATCGCCGCCGAGGTCCTGCGGCTGACCGGCGGCGCGGGCGCCGACCTGGTGCTGGAGTCGGTCGGCGGCGCCACCCTCGACGCCAGCCTGGCCGCGGCCAAGCGGGTCACCGGCCGGGTCGTCGTCTACGGCATGGCCGGCGGCGAAGCCGCGATCACCAACTGGGAACTGGTCTACAAGCACCAGATCCACGTCATCGGCCTGAACATCGGCACCCTGATCCAGGCCGCGCCACAGATCTTCGGCGAGGTCATGGGTGAGATGTTCGGGCTCCTCGCGGCCGGGGTGCTCGGCCCCGGCCGGCCCACCATCTACGAGCTGGCCGAAGGGCCGAAAGCACTCGCGGAACTGGAAGCGCGGGCCACCGTGGGCAAGCTGGCACTGCTGCCCTGAGCAGACCGTGACGCCAGGTGGCGGGTCCCCTCGGCTTTCTGCGGGGCCACACGGGTGTGCGGTGCCGCGATCAAGAGACGCGGCAGTCGCTGCTGCCACGGTAGTCGCGATGATGTTCACGCCGCGCCGCTGGTGGCAGACCTCGATGACGGGGACGCGGTGCTGATGTCGCAGTGCCGTATCAGGTGGTGATGCGGTACATGCGTTCGAGCCACGCCCAGTATCGCCAGCCGTACCGCACCCGATAGTCGTGGTCGCGGTAGCGGCGGAAGACCTCGCCTTTGAAGGCGCGCATGCGGAAGGTGATGTTCGGTGACCAGCTCGCCATCGGGTATCCGCGGTAGGCCATGACCGTGATCGGCAGGCCGCCCACCGCCTCGTCCGCCAGGCGGGCCGAGGCGACGTGGTCCGGGTGGTCGCCGATACGGGCCCGAGGCGGGTAGGGGTCGAGGGTCCGCAGGGTCGTGCAGTGGAAGCGGCGCAGGAGGGCGCGGATCATCCCGGCCACCTCGGACCGGTCGGCGCAGGGGCCGGGGAGGGCGAAGGGGTGGACGCAGGCGCCGCCCGACCAGATGCGGATCAGGGCGTCGCGGCCGCCGTCGGCGCGGGGGTCGCCGCCGTCCGGGAGGCCGGCGAAGATCAGGCGGATCTCCGGGCGGTCGTCCAGGGAGTCCATCCTGACCCGCATCCTGCCCGCGGTCAGCATGGTGCTGTGCCAGGAGTCGCGCGATCCGGCCAGGTAGGCGTAGGCGGCGTGCAGGCCGTCCAGGCGCTCGCGGGCGTACTGGTGCGGGTCGTGCCGGTCGTCCAGCCCGGCCATGCCCTCGCCCGCGGTCAGATAGATCGTGGCCGTGGGCCTGCCCGCCTGCACGGCGCCGTACAGATCGGGGCTCATGAACAGCAGATCGTCGTCCGGATGCGCGACGACCTGCACGAACCGCTCGCCGAGCACCGGCGCGTCGGCCAGCGTGGTGGCCTGCCCCGGCGGCACCGGGCACACCATGAAGACGACGAGCGTCATCGCGAGCGCGACGGCTCCGACGCTCGCTGAAAGCGCGCGTATCCCCTTCACTCCCCACCCCCGTGACCTTCAGGGTAAGTGTTCATGAAGGGGCCGCCCATTAGCCTTTAGGGTGATTTATGGGTCATACCTAAGAAGGGCTTTCGCTCCTTACCGTCCTCTGGCAGTCGCATGACGTGCTCGTTACCATGACGATGGGGACCCAATGATCGTCGGGATGCGGGGCGAGACGATGGCATGGTTGGTGGCGGCGCTCAAGCGAGTGGCCCCCTGGGCAGGTCAGAACGCCGACGGCGCGATCGCCCTGCTGCTCGCCATCGTGGTCGGCGCGGTCGGGCTCGTCCCCAACGTGCCCGCCGACGTGCAGAACCAGCTCGTCAACGCGGGCAGCCTGCTGGTGATGGCGCTGGTGGCCACCGCGCTGCTGCGCGACCGCGCCCGCCAGGCACCGGTCGAGCAGGCCATCACCTCAGGCGCGCTGTCGGAGCTTCCCGTACGGCTGGCGCGGCTGGAGCAGATCGAGACCCTGGTCAGCGGCACCCGCAAGGCGCTGGACTCGCTCCAGCTGGTCCGGGTCCTGGGCAGCGCCCAGGAGATCGCGCAGGCGCACGCCGACGCGCGCAAGGACACCACCCGCTGGAGCTTCAAGGGCGGCACCGGCACCTACCTGCGGGCCAAGACGCTGCCGGCGTGCGTGGCGGCGGCCAAGCGCGACAAGCGGCACCTCACGGTCAGGATCGAGATCATCGACCCGTCCGACCGCGAGGTGTGCGAGTCGTACGCGCACTACCGCAGATCGCTGGCCGACACCCCCGACGGCACCGGCCAGGTGTGGACCACCGACAGGGCCAGGATGGAGTCCTACGCCACCGTCCTGGCCGCCTTCTGGCACCGCCAGCGTTACGGCCTGCTCGACATCGGCGTCGGCCTGTCGAGGACGATGACGACCTTCCGCTGGGACATCTCGAGCAGCCGCCTGATCATGACGGTCGAGGATCCCAACCGGGCCATGACGGCGCTGGCCGACACGTTCTACTACGAGAACTGCGACACTGAGCTGCGGCTGAGCCTGGAGCAGGCCCGCCGCGTGCCGCTGGAGAGGTACAGGGAAGTGCCGCTCAGCGACGAGCCCACCGAGGAGGAGGTGCGCGAGCTGTTCGACCGGATCGAGCTGCCGCTGCCCAAGTCCTACACCTATCCCGATGTCGTCGAGATCACCCGCAAAGCCTTGCGGGCCAAGGATCCATACGCGCCATGAGCTATCAAGCCGTCCACCAGCAGCTCGCCGCAGGCAGGGGCCGGGACTGGGCGCTGAAAGCGCTGAAGGGCCCCGTCAAGGCCGTGCGCCACCCGCTGGGCTTCGTCTGCCTGCCGCTGGAGCGCAGCGGCGGCGAGGGCGTCTGCCTCCACCTGTGGTCGGGCACCCTCGCGCACGCCGAGGCCACCACGTCGCAGATCCACTGCCACAGCTGGGACCTGATCAGCCACGTGCTGTACGGCCAGGTGCGCAACGTGCACGCGGTCGTCACCGACGCCGCCGTCGACGCCACCCACCGGGTGTTCGAGGTGGTCAGCGCGGCCGACGGCGACCGCATCACGCCCACGGGCCGCACCGTGCGGCACAAGACGGGACTGGTGGAGGTGTTCGGCCCCGGCGACACCTACACGCTGGCCGCCGACCGCTTCCACAGCAGCGTCATCCCCGAGGGCGGCGAGGCGGCCACGATCGCGCTGGGCCGGGGGAGGCCGGGCAGCCGCGACCTGTCGCTCGGCCCGCTGGGCGCCGGCGACCATCACGTGGCCAGACAGCCGCTCGACCCCGACGAGACCGCGCAAGCCCTGCGCCTGATAGCCGCCCGCCTGACCTGAGGGGTGCCGATGGACCTGGACCGTGCTCGTGCGGTGGCCGTGGAGGCCGCCGAGGCCGCCGGCGACCTGCTGCTGCAAGGCACCAGGGGCCGGGTGGGGACCAGGCCCAAGGGCCAGGCCGGCGACGTGGTCACCGACCTGGACCTGGCCTCGGAGAAGCTCATCGTGGAGCGGATACTGACCGCCTACCCCACGCACGCGGTCGTCGCCGAGGAGTCCGGCCTGCTCGGCGCCTCAGGCGGCCACTGGACGTGGCTGGTCGACCCGCTCGACGGCACCAACAACGTGGCCATCGGCCTGCCGGCCTACGTGGTGGGCCTGGCGCTGTGCCGCGCGGGCCTGCCCGTGCTCGGCGTGGTGCACGACCCGGTCACCGCCCAGACCTGGTCGGCGATCCGCGGCCGAGGCGCCCGGGGCCGCGCCGGGGTACGGCTGGCGCCGCCGTACCGTGACTCGCGTCATGGGCCGCTGCTGGCCTGGACGCAGGGGTACGGCGTGGCCAAGGACGACGGCGCGGCGCTGGCGCTGAAGTCGGCCCTCGAGCTGGGCGCCCGCAGGGTGCTGCAGCTGTGGGCGCCACTGCTGTCGTGGGTGATGCTGGCCCGCGGCGACATCGACGCGGTGGTCGGCTACCGGGCCGAGTCGGTCGACCTGCCGGCGGGCGCGCTGATCGCGCAGGAGGCAGGGCTGGAGATCCGCGCCCTGGACGGCGGGCCGTTCGAGGAGCGCATCGACGGCACCCCGGACGACCGCAGCTTCGTGGCCGCGCACCCCGCCGGCCTCGACGCTGTGCTGCGCCTTGTGCGTTCTTCTGGGATCTGAGTAATTCGGCCTGGAAGCGCCGATGAGTTTCCGGTTACGTCGTGGTCTATACAGGCAGACGGACCGACGAAGGAGCCGGAAATGACGTACCAGACGCTGACGACGACCGAACTGGCGCAGGTGCTCTTCACCTCGGCACTGCAGCCTTCGCAGACGCTGTCGCCGCCGCAGATCCGCTCGGCCATCGAGGACCGGCTCTGCGCCTGCGGCGACGACCACACCGCGTGCGCCGCCTCCGTGGCGCAAGAGGCGGGCGACCACCCCGAGGCCTACGCCACCCGGATGCGCTGGGCGCTGGACGCCGTCAGCTCCGCCTACCGGACCTACGCGATGGCCGCGTGATCACGATGCATCCCTGGTTCGCGGAACTGATCGCGCCCCTGCCCCCTGACGAGGACGACGACGGGCGGCGCCGCGCGCGTGGCCGCCGCCGCGCCGCCCGTGTGCTGACCGTGTCCCGCCGCCCGGCTACAGGCCGGTGACGCTGGGCCTGCCGTTCTCGACGTGGCCCATGAAGCGCCGGTTGAACGCGGGGTCCTGCTCGCAGCCGACCGCCACGTCGTACCACCCCTGAGATTCCTCCAGCGGGATCACCACCTGCTTGTACTGCCCGGCCGCCAGCGGCACCGCCTGCTCCTTGTCGCCGTAGGCCAGCGACCGCACCCACAGCTTCACCCGGGTGTCACCCAGATTGGCGATCTCCAGGCGCAGCTTGCGCGGATCGATGTCGAGGCCGCACGAGACCTGGACCCGGGCCGCCGCCCCCGACAGCGTCCCGCCGAACTCGCGACGGAACCCGTTCGGCCCCACCACCGCCAGCCGGTAGGCCTCTCCCTTGACCTGCACGTTCTGCGTGGTCACGCCCTTGACGTCCACGTGCAGCGGCGCGTCCAGCTCGCCCTCGTAGGGGAACAGCGTCAGGTGCACGCTGTCGGCGCCGTTGTTGGCCAGCGTCAGCTCCAGCGTGCGGCCCAGCAGCCTGGCCCACCCGTTCGGCTGGTACGGCAGGGCCCGCGCGGGCCTGGTGCCCGCCTCCTGGACCGGCATCTTCTGATCGGCGGGCGGTGCGGGCTTCCACCGGCCGGTGAAGGGCGGCACGGCGCCGGGGGCCGCGGGTGCGGGCGGCTCCGCCGTACCGGAGAAGTCGAAGGCGGAGGTCAGGTCGCCGGAGACCGCCCGGCGCCAGGGGGTGATGTCGGGGAAGGTCACCCCGAGCCACGTCTCCAGGAAGCGGACGGTGGAGGTGTGGTCGAAGACCTGCGAGCAGGTGTAGCCGCCCCTGGTCCAGGGGGAGACGACCGTCATCGGCACGCGCATGCCCAGGCCGATGGGCTTGCCGTCGTACCAGTCGTCGCGCTGCTCGGCGGGCGGCAGCGGCGGCGGCACGTGGTCGAAGAAGCCGTCGTTCTCGTCGTAGGTGATGAACAGGACGGTCGACTGCCACGTCTCCGGATGCGAGGCGATCGCGTCGAGCAGGTCGTAGGTGATGCGGGCGCTCTGGATGGGGGAGGAGTCGGCGGGGTGCTCGGAGTCGACAGACGACGGGACGATGTAGCTGACCTGGGGGAGCGTGCCGGCCTCGATGTCGGCGCGGAAGCGCTTGACCAGCTCGCCGCTGGGGACGCGGCGCAGCGCCCGGTCGTACAGCGACCGCTCCTCGCTGGTCAGCTTGGCCACGCCCTCCTCCAGCCGCTGCAGCATCCGCTGGGGGTCGGGAGCCTGCGACAGGGCGTAGTAGAAGGAGTCCAGGCTCTTGTAGTCGCCCTGGAGGGCCTTGCGGGCGATCTGGCGGAAGCGGGCGAAGAACTCGATGTTGTTGTCCTCGAAGTTGTCCCACTCCTGGTAGACCCGCCAGGAGTGGCCCGCGGACTCCAGGATCTCGCCGGCGTTGGCCCAGGTGTAGCCCTGGTGGGTGTCCTCGGCGTAGGCGGCGTTGTCGATCGCCCGCTTGGCGGTGCCCGGCTCGTAGCCGGTGTGGCCGGAGACGTGGTAGTTGCGGTTCGGGCTGGTGGACGACAGCACCGAGCAGTGGTAGTGATCGCACACGGTGAACGTGTCGGCCAGCTCGTACTGCAGCGGGATGTCGGCCCGCGTGTAGTACGTCATGGTCGCCGCGCTCTTGGCCTTGATCCAGCCGTCGTGCCAGCCCTTGGCCGCCGCCTGCTGGCCGTCGGACCAGCCGTGCGCCAGCGCCGAGATCCACTGCAGGTCCTTGCCCACCTGGCCGGCCGCCTCGCGGACGGGGAAGGGCAGCACGCCGCTCTGCTCGAAGACCGGCTTGCCGTTGCGCTGGGTGATCGCGTTGCGGTCGCCGAAGCCGCGCACGCCCCGCATGGTGCCGAAGTAGTGGTCGAACGAGCGGTTCTCCTGCATGAGGAAGACCACGTGCTTGACGGCCGACAGGCCTCCCTGCGGGAGCGGTAATGCCATCGCGCGGTGCACGGACGGCGGCAGCAGAGACCCTGCCACGACGCCCGCCCCCAGAGCGAGAAAATGACGACGAGAGGGTCCTTGCGACATGCTGCACCTTTTTCCGAGAAGCCGAGCGCGTTCGAGCGCGGCACAGCGTCTCAGCGGCAGGTGAACTGGGGGTTTCCGCCGAACGCCGTGTCAGCGTCCGGCGGCGGACCAGCAATGGCCTGGCGACGCCTAGTGCTCGGCGGCCTTGCCGTTGGAGCCCGACAGGCGGGGTAGCAGCTGGGCGACCAGCAGCGTGGACAGCGCCGAATCCTGCTGGCCGTCCGGCGTGCGGACCACCAGCGGCTGCGGGGCGCTCTCCGCCAGCTTGGCGCCGACGTCCAGGCGGCGGCGCGCCAGCTCGTACTGCAGCACCGCGCGGTTGTCGCGGTAGGACTCGGCCAGCCGGCGCAGCGCCTTGGCCTCGTTCTCGGCCGCCGTCAGCTCCGCCCGGCCGCGCGCCTCGATCTCCCAGGTGACGCGCTGCGCCTCGGTCTCCTGCTCCTCCAGCATCCTGGCCACGTCCTTGCGCGCCGTGTTGTGCGCCGCCTTGACCTCGACCACCCGGGCGTCGCGGGTCTTCTTGGCCCGCTCGATCTCCATCTTCAGCGTGTCGATGCGGCGCTTGCGGGTCAGCTCCCACTCGCGCTCGTAGGCCGACAGCTCCTTGGCCACCTTCTCCTTGGTGGCCAGGTGCTGCTGGTACTGGTCGGGCAGCTGCACGTCGGGGATGTTCGCGCCGGTGATGCGCACGCCGTAGCGGCTCAGCTGCCGGCTGAGCGCGTCCTGCATGTCGCCCACGTCCGAGCCGCGCAGGTCGTAGGCCCGCTCGGTGTTGACGCGGCGGCTGCGCTGCCTGATCGCGTCCTGCACGGCCGAAGCCAGCACCAGGTCGAAGTTGCCCGCGCCGATCGTCCGGACGAAGGCCACCGGGTCCACGATGCGGAACTTCAGGAAGAACTCGATCGACTTCAGCGGCACGTTCTCGGCCGTCGGGCAGGCCACGATGGGCGCCGAGTACGGGATCTCGGTGGAGGTGTCGACGACCGCGTCCACCCGGTCCCAGGGCAGCCACAGGTAGTGGCGGCCAGGCTCCAGCGTCCCGGTGATCGCGCCCCAGCGGCTGCGCACCCCCGTCGTGCCCTCCTCGATCTCGATGATGGCCTTGCGCCACATCCAGGTCAGGCCGAGGACCAGGCAGGCGGCCGCGGCCGCGAACGCCAGCGGGAACCTGACGCCCATGCCGGCGAAGTAGAGCGCCAGGAAGATCAGCGTCATCCAGGTGAAGCCGCGCTTGTCCTTGGGGATCACCACGGGCACCAGCTGGCCCTGCTCGCCGCCGCGCAGCAGCTGGCGGATGTCGGACCAGGAGGCCAGCGACTCCTTGATCTTCGAGAACTCGCGGCTCATCAGACCTCACCCTCCGTCGCGGTGGCCACCAGCTCCTGCGGCACGCTCACCTCGCGCGTCGACTTCCGCAGCAGCGTGGCGATCTCGTCCTGGCGCGCGTCCACCCGCTCGGCGATCGCCGCCAGGCGTCCCCTGATCGCGGCCATGTCGTCGGGCGAGAACAGCGCCGCCCCCTTCCCGCCGACCAACTGCTGCGCCAGCGCCAGGTAGTCGATGTCGGTCTGGCCGCCCACCTGCACCACCTGGGGCAGCCGCGCCGACACCGACTCCAGCTTGTCCAGCAGGTCCTGCTGGAAGCGGTAGTCGAGGATCTCCGGCGCCTCGGCGGCGCTGAGCGCTCTGATGTCCAGGGCCTGCGCCTCGAGCAGCGCGGCGTTGGCGTTGGCGGTGGACTCCGCCTCGACCAGGCGCTGCCTGGCCTGCGCCTTGGCCTGGTGTTCCGCGCGCTCCAGCGCGGTGTCCATGCGCGCCTGGTAGGAGGCGATCTCCGCCTGGATGGCGCTCAGCGTCTCCTGCAGCCCCGCCAGCTCCTTGACCAGGTCGCCCTCGTTCTGCTCCTTGCGCAGCTGCAGCTCGTACTCGTAGGTGTAGGCCTCCTTGGCCACCCGCACCATCTCCGGCGCCGCCAGGTCCATCCGGTACTCCTGGCTGGAGGGCTCGGCGTGGGTGATGTTGACGTCGGTGAGGCGCACGGCCGGCAGGAACTGCTGGTTGAGGCTCTCCAGGATGCCCTGCGTGCTCTCGCCCACCAGGTCGTAGATGTCCTCGGCGCGCTGGCCGTAGATGAGCGAGCGGGTGACCTCGCTGACGGAGTTCTGCAGCTTGGACTGGAAGCCGCTGACCGAGCCGAGCACGAAGATGAACTCGGCCGGGTTCTCGATCCTGAACTGCAGGAACAGGTCGACGCTCGCCTTGACGCCCTGCTGGGTCGGCGCCTCGCGGATCGGCGCGTTGAACGGGTACTCGCGGGTGGTGTTGACGATGTAGCTGACCCGCTTCCACGGGTTGAACAGCGTCACCCGGCCAGGCTCGGCGATCTGGACCAGCTTGCCGAACTTGGTGATCAGCGCCTTGCAGCCCTCGGGGACCATCACCACGCTGCGCCGCCACCACAGGAACCCCGCCGCCAGCACCAGCACCACCCAGTAGTGCGGGCCGAAGACCAGGTCCGTGTTCGGGATGACGTTGCCGAGCGCCCCGATCAGGCCGAGCACCACCAGGATGCCGAGCGGGACCACGACCTTGGCCGTGCCGCTCTTCGGGATCACCACCGGCGAGATGACGTGCATGCCGTTCTCGGCGAAGCTCCGGTTGACGATCTCGCCGGCCTCGCCGAGCGAGGCGGATCTGGCCTCGATCAGCGTGCCCACGGAGGCGCCGCCGTCGCGAGCCGCGGCGAAGTCGTGCGGGTTCAGCGCGAAGCCCGGCGCCTGCTGGGCCACCTGACCGACCGCGTCTCCGACAGCCTGTCTGAGGTCACCGCCCTGGGCCACCGCCTGCGCTATCCCCTGTCCCGCCTGGATGAGCGCCTCTCTCGGTCGCGACATCGCACCTCTCTCGTAGAACCCCGAAGATTTCCGAAGGTTTCCGAAGCTATCGGGTGCTCCTTACTGATCGCTTACAAAGCGATGTCGGTACGGCAGGCCTCCGCCACCGGCCGCCCGCCGCCGTGCGCCGAGGACCCGCGCCCGGCGCTCGCGGCGGGTCGGTGACGCTCGCCCGCCGTCACGGCGCACAGGACCCGGGCACCGCGGCCTCCCTGCCCGCTTCGCCGTACGCGGAGAACTGTCAGTGGCAGCACCTACAGTGGGACGCGTGAGGCCGGTTACAGATTTGCAGCGTAAGGTGGCACCCTTCGAGGTCGTCACCGAGATGACCCCGTCCGGTGACCAGCCGACGGCGATCGCCGACCTGGAGCGCCGGGTCAAGGCGGGCGCGAAGGACAACGTCCTGCTGGGAGCCACCGGCACGGGCAAGACGGCCACGATCGCCTGGCTGATCGAGCGGTTGCAGCGGCCCGCGCTGATCATGCAGCCCAACAAGACGCTGGCCGCGCAGTTCGCCAACGAGCTGCGCGAGATGCTCCCCAACAACGCGGTCGAGTATTTCGTCTCCTACTACGACTACTACCAGCCCGAGGCGTACGTCCCTCAGAGCGACACCTACATCGAGAAGGACTCCTCGATCAACGACGAGGTGGAGCGGCTGCGTCACTCCGCCACCAACTCGTTGCTGACCAGGCGCGACACGATCGTGGTCGCCTCCGTGTCGTGCATCTACGGCCTGGGCACCCCACAGGAGTACGTCGACAGGATGGCCAGGCTGCGCGTCGGCATGGACGTCGACCGCGACCAGCTGCTGCGCCGCCTCGTCGACATGCAGTACACGCGCAACGACCTGGCCTTCACCCGGGGCACGTTCCGGGTGCGGGGCGACACGATCGAGATCATCCCGAAGTACGAGGAGCTCGCCGTCCGGATCGAGATGTTCGGCGACGAGATCGAGAAGCTGTCCACGATGCACCCGCTGACCGGCGAGGTGATCACCGAGGACGAGGAGCTCTACATCTTCCCCGCCTCCCACTACGTGGCGGGCGAGGAGCGGATGTCGGCGGCCGTGCAGGGCATCGAGGCGGAGCTGGCCGAGCGGCTTGCCGAGCTGGAGAAGCAGGGCAAGCTGCTCGAGGCGCAGCGGCTGCGCATGCGCACCACCTACGACCTGGAGATGATGCGCCAGATCGGCACCTGCTCCGGTATCGAGAACTACTCGCGCCACATGGACGGCCGCGTGGCGGGCAGTGCGCCCAACACGCTGCTCGACTACTTCCCCGAAGACTTCTTGCTCGTGCTCGACGAGTCGCACCAGACGGTGCCGCAGATCGGCGCGATGTACGAGGGCGACGCCTCCCGCAAGCGCACCCTGGTCGATCACGGATTCCGGCTGCCGTCGGCGCTCGACAACCGGCCGCTGAAGTGGGAGGAGTTCCTCGACCGGATCGGCCAGACGGTCTACCTGTCGGCCACCCCCGGCTCCTACGAGCTTGGCCGGGTCAAGGGCGACGTCGTCGAGCAGGTCATCAGGCCGACCGGGCTGGTCGACCCGGAGATCGTGGTCAAGCCCACCAAGGGCCAGATCGACGACCTGGTGCACGAGATCCGCGAGCGGGCCGACCGTGACGAGCGGGTCCTGGTCACCACGCTGACCAAGAAGATGTCGGAGGACCTCACCGACTACCTGCTCGAGCTCGGCATCCGGGTGCGCTACCTGCACTCCGAGGTCGACACGCTGCGCCGCATCGAGCTCCTGCGAGAGCTGCGCACCGGCGAGTTCGACGTGCTGGTCGGCATCAACCTGCTGCGTGAGGGTCTCGACCTGCCCGAGGTGTCGCTGGTGGCGATCCTCGACGCGGACAAGGAGGGCTTCCTGCGTTCGGAGACCTCGCTGATCCAGACGATCGGCCGCGCCGCGCGAAACGTGTCCGGCCAGGTGCACATGTACGCGGACAAGGTGACCCCGTCGATGGAGCGGGCCATCGACGAGACCAACCGGCGCCGCGACAAGCAGATCGCCTACAACCAGGCCAACGGCATCGACCCGCAGCCGCTGCGCAAGAAGATCGCCGACATCCTCGACTCGCTGCAGCGCGAGGACGCCGACACCGACAAGCTCCTGGGCGGCGGCCGCTCCCAGTCGCGCGGCAAGGCCCCCGTGCCCGGCTTCGCTACCAAGCAGGCGGGCCAGCACGCCAAGGCGATCGCGGGGGAGATGCCGCGGGCGCAGATGGAGTCCCTCATCGAGTCGCTGACCGAGCAGATGCACCAGTCGGCGGCCGACCTGCAGTTCGAGGTGGCCGCCCGGTTGCGCGACGAGATCAAGGAGCTCAAGCGGGAGCTGCGCGACATGAAGGAGGCGGGCGTCCGGTAAGCGCTCCCCAGGACAACGCGGCTCAGGCGAGGCCCTCCAGGGGTCGGGCCCAGGCCTGACCCCTGGAGGGCCTCGCTTCGCTCGTCCAGCCGCCGGGAGGCCCGGGATAGAACCACTCGGGAAGCGTCGCGGTCATCGGGCATACCTCATCAGGAAGTTCACGCGACGGATCCATCTCGACACACTGGGTAGTCGTCAGGGGAGATCTCGGCGTTCCTGCATGGTCTTGCTGTAGAGCTCGTCGATCTCGTCCAGCGGGTCGGGGGTCCGGCGGTGGGACTCGATCTCCAGCTCCGTGCGCGCGTTCAGGTCGTCGATGCCGCTCGAGGCGTGCTGCACCTGGCTGCCGAGCAGATCGGCGCGGATGCGGGCGCACATCGAGGTGAGCTTGGCCTGGTGCTCGCGCAGCCGCCCCAGCGTGGCGTGGTCGACGTAGGGCGACATGCGGCGCTGCTGGGCGTAGATCGCGAGCTGGCCGTCGTGGATGTCGGCCTGCTGTGTCAGCTCGCTCAGCAGGTGGGGAAGGTCCCCCAGATCCCAGCCGTGGCGGTGGGCCTGGGCCACGGCCTGCCGGGTGAGGGTGAGCTCACGCTGCAGGTCCAGCCGCAGGCGCTCGGCCTCGGCGGCCTCGCCCTGCCCCATCGCGTTGACGTGCGTGGTGATCCTGGTAGCGGTCTGCTTGGCCTTGACCGTCGCCTTGGTGCCCAGCTTGACCAGGAAGTAGATGCCGACGCCCGCCACTGCCAGCATGACGGCCAGCAGCACCAGCACGATGAGAATCACGGTTGAGATCGCCGACACCTCCTCATATCCCTTTCAGCATAGCTCCCGGTCTACCAAGCAAGCTCTTGCTAGACTGCGCGCGAGCGTGATTCAGTGCACACATGCTGGACGGCAAGGTAGTGATCATCACCGGCGGGGCCCGGGGGATGGGCGCCGCGACCGCCCGCCGCTGCGCCGCCGCCGGAGCCCGGGTGGTGGTGACCGACGTGCTCGACGAGGAGGGCACCGCCACCGCCAAGGAGGTCGAGGGCCGCTTCGTCGCTCACGACGTGACCAGCCAGGAAGCCTGGGCGAGCGTCACCGGCGAGGTGATGGAGGAGTTCGGGCGGATCGACGGGCTGGTCAACAACGCCGGGATCGCCACCGCGCAGCTGATCGAGGAGCACACGCTCGAGCAGTTCGAACGCGTGCTCAAGGTGAACCTGGTCGGCGTCTTCCTCGGGCTGAAGGCCGTGCTCGGCCCGATGCGGTCGGGCGGCGGCGGGTCCATCGTCAACCTGTCGTCCGTGGCGGGGCTGACGGCCCTGCCGGGAACCGGCGGGTACGGGGCGTCCAAGTGGGGCGTGCGCGGGCTCACCAAGATCGCCGCCCAGGAGTTCGGCGCCGCGCGGATCCGGGTCAACTCCGTACATCCCGGGATGATCGTCACGCCGATGACTCAGCCCTTCGGCGCCGTGTCCGGCGACGGCGGCTTCCCCCTGGCGCCCGCCGGCCGCTGGGGCGAGCCGCCCGAGGTGGCAGAGGCGATCGCGTTCCTGCTGTCGGACGCGGCCTCCTACATCTCGGGCGCCGAGCTGGCCATCGACGGCGGCTGGACCTGCGGCGAGCTCCCGCTGCTCGCCGCCCCGGCTGTGAGCGGAGCGGAGGGGGTGCGCGATGGCGGTTGACGCGATGACCAGGGCGATCATCGACACGATGAGCGAGTTCTTCCCGAAGCTGGGCACCGAGGTGTTCGACGCCGCCGAGGCGCGCAGGATCCTGGCGCAGGCCCCCAAACTGGACGTCGAGCCGCCCGCCGTACAGAGCATCGAGGATCGGATGGCGGGCGACATCCCGATCAGGGTCTACCGGCCGGACGGAGGGGAGGACCCGCCGCCCGTGGTGGTGTTCTTCCACGGCGGCGGGTGGAGCATCTGCACCCTGGACACCCACGACTGGGTGTGTCGGACGTTATGCAGGGACGCCCAGGTCGTCGTGGTGTCCGTCGACTACCGGCTGGCCCCCGAGCACCCCTACCCGGCGGCGGTCGAGGACGCCTACGCGGCCACCGTCTGGGTGCACGAGCACGCCGCCGAGCTGGGCGTCGACCCCGGCAGGCTGGCCGTGGCGGGAGACAGCGCGGGCGGCAACCTGGCGGCCGTCACCTGCCTGAAGGCCCGCGATCTAGAGGGGCCGCCCATCCGCTTCCAGCTGCTGGTCTACCCGGCCACCGACGCGGCGCAGGACTCGCCCTCCTGCAGGGAGAACGCCACCGGGTACTTCCTGACCGCCGATCACATGGCCTGGTTCTGGGACAGCTACCAGCCCGACCGATCCCGCCGGGCTGAGCCGTACAGCTCGCCCGTCCACGCAGAGCTGGGGAACCTGCCGCCCGCGCTGGTGATCACCGCCGAGCACGACCCGCTCAGGGACGAGGGCGAGGAGTACGGCAGGCTGCTGCGGAAGGCGGGCACCCAGGCGGAGACCGTCCGCTTCGACGGGATGTTCCACAGCTTCTTCACGCTCGCGGGGAACCTGCTGCCCGCCACCAAACAGGCCACCGACCTGGCGTGCGCCGCCCTGACCGGGAACCTGGCCTGACATGCCGTACGCGAACGTCGGCGGCGACGTCAGCCTCTTCTACACCGACGACGGCGCGGGCGACGGCCCCCCGCTGCTGCTGGTGCACGGCTGGGGAGCCGACTCCCACCAGTGGTCGTGGCACCTGGACGCGCTGGCCGCCCGGCACCGGGTCGTGGCCCTGGACCTGCGCGGGCACGGCTACTCCTCGGTGCCCGAGGCGGACAACACGCCCCGCAGGATGGCCGAGGACCTGCGCGAGCTGCTCGACCACCTGCGCATCCCGGCCGTGGTCGCGGTCGGCCACTCGATGGGCGCGCAGGTCGTGTCCATCCTGGCCGTCGAGTACCCGGACCGGGTGGCCAGGCTCGTCGCCGTGGAGCCGGGCTACGGCGTGATCGCCCAGATCGCGCGCGGCTTCCCGCGGATGGTGGCCGGGCTGCGGGGCGAGCACCCGCACGCGGCGGCCGTCCAGATCGACGAGTGGTGCACCAACGCCGCCACCCCGGCCGTGATCAGGCGCTGGCACAAGCGCAGGCTGTACGGCATGGCGCCGCACGTCCTGGCACAGGCCTTCGAGGGCATGTTCACGCTGCCGGGCTCGATCGGCACCAGGCCCGCCTCGGAGGAGTACCTGGCCCGCAGGCGGTGCCCGGTCCTGTCGATCTGGTTCGACCCGGCGCAGGCGGCCTGGGAGGCGGCCCTGCTCAAGGACCCGGGCTCCAAGGTGGTGTGCTGGGAGGGCTCCAGCCACCGGCTGCATGAGGAGCGCCCGGCCGAGTTCGTCAACGTCCTGGAGGCCTGGCTACGCGGTTAGGCGGCCTTCTGGACGCGCGGAAGCGGCGCACGCGTCTCAGCGTCCGCCAGGCGACCACGGCGATCACGATCAGCACGACGATGATCAGCAGCGGCAGGAAGATCGCGATCAGGCTGACGCCGGCCGAGCCCACGTCCTCGACCGTGCTCACCACCGGCGCGCCCACCCCGGCCGTGCCCGCGTTGATCACCGGCCGGGCGGTGGCCTTGAGGGCGTGCACGAGCAGCGCGACCACGATGCCCAGCAGCCAGCCCGCCCACGGGTTCTGCGTCATCCAGCTGGAGTGCTCGAACTCGGCGGCGGCGTTCGTGGCGCTGAACACCACGCCGCCCGCGGCCGGCCGTACCACGGTCTGGATCGTGTCGTTGACCGAGTCCACGACGGGGACCTTGTCCAGCACCATCTCCGCGACCAGCAGGACCGCGATCACGGCCAGCACGCCCCAGTTGGACAGCCAGGCGTAGCCGTCGGGCAGCTTGATCTTGTCGGTGAAGTTGGCCACCACGCCCACGATCAGCAGCGGGATGTAGGCGTTGAGCCCGGCGGCGGTGGACAGGCCCAGCCCGGTCAGAGCGGCGAACATACCTTCAGTCTGCCCGCACCGCCTCCTCCATGAGGTACGGCAGGCCAGAACCGGTGAACTCGGCCACCGCCCGCTCGTACTTCTCCATCCCCCACGACCAGAAGTCGAAGTCGAGGTCCTGGTTGGCGCCGTCCTGGATGGAGGCCCACAGCGTCCAGCCGTACTTGGACATCAGGCCGAGCAGGCGCGCCCGGGCGATCTTGTGGCGGAGCCGGCGGCCGTGGTAGGCCGTGACGAGCTCCTCGAGCTGGTCGAGCGTGAGGTTCGACTCGCTCCAGATGTTGCCCAGCTCGAAGCAGGCGTCGCCGTTGCCCGAGTACTCGTAGTCGATCAGCCAGAGCCGCCGGCCGTCGTCGATGAAGTTGCCCGGCAGCAGGTCGTTGTTGCACGGCACGGTCCCCGCGTCCCGCACCGCCAACGCTTTCCTGATTTTTCCGACGTCGTCCATGAAGTCCAGATATCTGGCAGGAAGGCGGAAATTTCGGGATTGGACGATGGTCAGGTAGTGGCGCTGGAGCTCGAACATGTCGAACGTCCCGCGGAACCGCGGCCCCGCGTGCAGCCGCCGGCACGCCTCGGCCACCCGGGGCAGGTTCGCCGAGTCGCGCAGGTCGGCCTCGGTGAAGGTGCGCCCCGGGATGAAGCCCACCACGAGCACGCCCTCCTGCGGCAGGTAGGCGTGCACCGGCGCGCCGACTCCCGCCTCGGCGGCGGCCATGGTGTTGTGGTGCTCGGCCGCCCTGTCGATCGCCAGCAGGGACGCCTCGCTGGCCGACACGCGCGCCACGTAGACGCCGCCGGGCACGGTCACCTTGTAGTTCCGGTTCGTCAGCCCGCCGGGTAGCTCCTCGACGGTTCTGGGCGAGCCGGACAGCAGCGGAATCCGGTCGAGGACCTCGGGCACCTGCATGGGCGGCTCCAAAGGGACGCGTGCTTGACCGGGGATCGTAGAGCACGGGCGGCGCGCCGTAAACGGTCTAGACCTTTTAGGCGTGTCGCGTTAGCCTCGCCCGCATGAGCGATTCGGCGCGCATCGTGATCATCGGTGGCGGCGTGGGCGGGGCCAGCGTCGCCTACCACCTGACGGAGCTCGGCGAGCGCGACGTGCTCGTACTCGAGCGCGACGAGCTGACCAGCGGCTCCACCTTCCATTCTGCGGGCCTGGTCGGCCAGTTGCGCGCCGACCCGACGCTGACCAGGATGAACCAGCACTCCGTCGACCTCTACCGCAGGCTGGACGCAGGCTGGACCGAGTGCGGCGGCATCAAGCTGGCCTCCACGCCGGAGCGGATGGAGGAGATCCGCCGCCAGATCGGCTGGGCCCGCACGTTCGGGCTGCCGCTGGAGGAGATCTCGGTGGCCGAGGCGGTCGAGCTGTTCCCGCTGATGGACCCCACCGGCGTGGTCGGCGCCGCCTACCTGCCCACCGACGGCCAGATCGACCCCTCGCAGCTGTGCTACGCGCTGGCCGCCGCGGCCCGCAAGGGCGGCGCCAGGTTCAGGACCGGCACCCGGGTGGTGGGCATCGACGTGCGCGACGGCCGGGTCACCCGGGTGCGGACCGACCAGGGCGACGTCGACTGCGAGATCGTGGTCAACTGCGGCGGCATGTTCGCCGCCGAGATCGGGCGGATGGCCGGGGTCCGGATCCCGATCGTGCCGATGTCGCACCAGTACGTGGTGACCGAGGGCTTCCACGAGCACGGCAAACTACCCACGCTGCGCGACCCCGACCTGTTGGTGTACTACCGGCAGGAGGTCCAGGGCCTGGTCATGGGCGGCTACGAGCGCCACTGCGCGCCATGGACCACCGATTTCGACCGCTACGACGCGATCCCGGCGGACTTCAACGGGCGGCTGCTGCCCGAGGACTGGGACCGATTTGAGGAGATCTCCGACAACTCCAGGATCCGCGTGCCGGCGATGGCCGAGGTCGGCATCCGCAAGATGATCAACGGTCCCGAGGCGTTCACCCCCGACAACGAGTTCTGCCTGGGCGAGACCGAGGTCGGCGGCCTGTACGTGGCGGCGGGATTCTGCGCACACGGCATCGCGGGCGCAGGCGGCATCGGCATGGTGATGGCCGAGTGGATCGTCGAGGGCGAGCCGTCGCTGGACGTCTGGCACATGGACATCCGCCGCTTCGGCCGCCAGTACCGCTCCCCGTCGTTCACGCTGAAGCGCTCGATCGAGAACTACGAGACCTACTACGACATCCGCTACCCCGGCCACGAGCGCTCGGCAGGCCGCCCGCTGCGGGTCTCCCCGGTGTACGGCTGGCACGCCCGCCACGGCGCCTGCTTCGGCGAGAAGTCCGGCTGGGAACGGGTCAACTACTACGAGACCAACGGCACGCAGGGCGAGGACGAGCGGCCGCGGGGCTGGGCGGGACGCCACTGGTCGCCCGCGATCGGCGCCGAGCACCGCGCCACCCGCGAGACGGCCGGCCTGTTCGACGAGACGTCCTTCGCCAAGATCGAGGTCACCGGCCCCGACGCGGCCTCGCTGCTGGAGTGGGTCTGCGACAACCGGGTCGCCCGCGACGTGGGCGCCGTCACCTACACCCAGGCGCTCAACCGGCGCGGCGGCATCGAGTGCGACTTCACCGTCACCCGCCGCGGCGAGCGCGAGTTCCTGATCGTCACCGGCACCGCGTTCGGCTCGCACGACCTGGGCTGGCTGCGCAAGCAGGCCCGGGTGCGCGGTGCCGACGTGCGGATCGCCGACGTGACCGGCCAGTACGCCTGCTTCGCCCTGTGGGGGCCGAAGGCGCGCGACATCCTGTCCGGGCTGACGCCGGACCCGCTGGACTTCGCCTTCATGACCTCCCGCGAGATCACCGTGGGCGACGTGCCCGTGCTGGCCATGCGGGTGACGTTCGTCGGCGAGCACGGCTGGGAGCTGTACTGCTCCAGCGAGTACGGCATGGCCCTGTGGCAGACCCTGTGGGCGGCAGGCGAACCCCACGGGCTGGTGGCCGGCGGGTACAAGGCGATCGAGAGCCTGCGCCTGGAGAAGGGCTACCGGGTCTGGGGCTCCGACATCGGGCCCGAGACCACGCCGTACGAGGCGGGGCTGGGCTTCTGCGTCAAGCCGGACAAGGAGTTCCTCGGCGGGGACGCCCTCGATCCGGACCCGGCGCGCCGCCTGCGCTGCCTCACACTCGACGATCCGCGGGCGGTCGCCCTCGGCAACGAGGCCGTCCGGGTGGACGGGCGGATCGTGGGCCGGGTCACCTCGGGCGGCTACGGCTACACCGCGCGTACGTCGATCGCCTACGCCTACCTGGAGGCGGGCCCGGGCACCCGCGTCGAGGTGGACGTCTTCGGCACCTGGATCCCCGGCACGGTGGTGCACGCCGCGTCGTGACGGCGCCGCCTCTGCGGTCACCCTGCTTGAGGAGATACGTACCTACTCACTACGTAAGGGGTACCTATATGGGGGTTTATCCCGTCTCGCTGGTGAGGGGTCCCGAGGCAAGCTGCTGGCTAGACCTGAGCTCAGCCGACCGAGAAGGGGAAGGGCCATGTGCCAGCACCGGCCACAGTGTCCGCCAGCGGACGCTCCCGACCACGATTCGGCGCGCATGGTGGCGTTCCATCCGGAACAGGGATGGGGCCTGCTCTGCAACGGTGTCGTGATCTTCGACGACGCCGGCGAGCTGCTTCCCGACGGCAGCAGCCGCTGCGCCGGGCCCGTCCTCGCGGGGAGGGCGGCATGAGGCTCACGCCGTCCAACCGGCTCGTGGCCCTGGCCGACGGCCTGTACAGCGAGATCGGCGACGATGACGATGACCGGACGGCGTCCTGGGTGCTCGCGTCCGGGCCGACCGCCGTGGCCATGGCGCAGCGCATCACCCGGACCCGGCTGGCGCTCTGGGGGCTGCACGACTACGTGTCGGCGGCCGAGCTGCTCGTCACCGAGCTGGTCACCAACGCCCTGCGGCACGGCGACAGGATCCGGCTCATGCTCACCGCCGAGGACGGCCTGCTGCGCTGCGAGGTCGAGCACGCCGAGCCGATCCGCCTCCGGCTTAGCGTGGGCCGCGAGCAGCTCCTGCTCGCCGGCCTGGCCTGCTGCTGGGGCACCGCCCGCACACCCGAGGGGAAGATCGTGTGGTTCGAGCTTCCCACGCCCGCACCGGCATGAAAGGAGCCGTCACCGTGCGAAGGATCCGGATCCGCAAGACGCGGAAGCCGACCGGTATCGACACCCCGGACCTGCGGACGCCGTCGGGGCGGCCGCTGCCGTACTAGTCGTCGCGATCCTGTTCCTTCACCCAGACGGCGATCTGCGCACGTGAGCGATATCCGAGCTTGCTCAGGATGTGCTCGATATGCCCCTCCGCGGTGCGCTGAGAGATGACCAGAGAGGCGGCGATCTCCTTGTTCGTCAGGCCCTGGGCCACGAGCTGGGCGATCTCCGTCTCCCGAGGGGTCAGCGGCGTCGCCGGCCGCTCGTCCACGTGCTTGTCCTCCTGGAGCACGTAGGCGAGCGCGTCGCCGTAGGACAGGCGGGCGCCTCGCTTGAACGCGGCGGCGAAGGCCGTCTCGCCGAGCGCCTCGACGGTGCTCGCCACGCATTGGTCGTGATAGCTCGCGAGGTGCCCGAACCCCGAGAGCATCCCCCCGACCGTCTGCCAGATCGTCTCCAGGATGCCCAGCAGCTCCGCCGCCCGCCGGTACTGCTTGTCCGTGGCGGCGATCCAGGCCAGCACCTCCAGGTTGACGCCGACTCCCAGCGGATCGTCGAGCTCGCGGTTGAAGGTCAGGCTCTGCGTCTCGAGCTCGCCGGCGCGCTCGGTGTCACCCTGGCGCCAGAGCTCCACGCCGAGCGCCATCATCATGTACGCCTTGTGCCAGCCGTCGCCATGGGCGTCGCAGATGGCCATGCACTCCTCGCCCAGCGAGACGGCTTCCGGCGAGTCGCCGCGGAAGGAGTGGGCCAGGGACAGCCGGATGAGTGTCAGCGCCGTGCCCACGGGGTCGTCGGCGGCCCGGTGCCGCGCCAGGGCCTCCTGGTAGTGCGCGATGGCCGCGTCCGTGTCGCCCCCGTACATGGCGAGCATCCCGGAGAAGAGATCGACGTAGGCGAGAACCGGGTCGAGCCCCAGCCGCTCGCCGATGGACCGGCTCTCCTCGAGCATCGTCGTGGCGGAGCCGATGTCGGCCTGGATGATGGCCAGCCAGCTGTCGGTCCACAGCGCCCGGGCGCGTACCTCGCTCGGGTCCGTGTCGGCGGTGAGCCCCCGATCCAGCCACTGGCGGCCCTCACGCAGGTAGAAGCAGCTGATCCAGTGGTAGAGGAGGTCGACGGCCATGTCGAGGCCGGCGGTGACGTCCGAAGGGGTCTCGAAGAACCGGTCGAGGGCGTTGTGCAGGTTGGGGTGCTCCAGCTGCAACCTGGCGAACCAGGCCACCTGCGACGGTCCGAACAGCTCCGCTCGTGCCTGGGCGGCCAGCTCGCGGTAGTAGTCACGGTGCCGCCGTTGCATCTGCGCCGTCTGCCCCCGGTCGGCGAGCTTCTCCAGGCCGTACTGGCGGATGATCTCCAGCAGCCGGTAGCGCGCCCGCGATCCGTGCTCCTCCCGGACCAGGACCGACTTGTCGACCAGGCCGCTCACCAGGTCGAAGACCTCCTCGCGGGCGATGCCGTCGAAGGAGCAGACCGCCTCGGCCGCCTCCAGGTCCAGCCCGCCCGCGAACACCGACACGCGGGCCCACATCAGCTGCTCCTTCTCGGAACACAGCGCGTGACTCCAGTCGATCAGCGCGCGCAGCGTCTGGTGGCGCGGCAGTACGGCCCGCGAGCCGGCGGTCAGCAACCGGAACCGGTCGTCAAGCCGCTCGTCCAGCTGGTGCACCGACAGGGCCCGCAACCTGACCGCGGCCAGCTCGATCCCGAGGGGCAGGCCGTCCAGTCGGCGGCAGATGCCGACCACGACGTTCTTGTTGTCCTCGGTGATGGCGAACGACGGCAGGACCGCCCTGGCCCGCTCGGCGAACAGGCAGACGGCGTCGCTCTGCGCCAACTCCTCGGCCGGCACGTTCGCGCCGTTCAGATCGGGTAGCGGGAGCGTCGGCACCGCCAGTGTCTGCTCGCCCGCGAAGCCGAGCGCCTCCCGGCTCGTGGACAGGATGCGCAGCCCGGGGACGCGGCGCAGCAGCGCCTCGGCCAGGACCGCGCACCCGTGCACCAGGTGCTCGCAGTTGTCCAGGATGATCAGAGCCTGCTTGTCCCGCAGATACTCGGCGAGCACGTCGAGGGGTGAACTGAGGCTGTGATCGCGGATCTCCAGGGCCTCGATCATGGTCTGGGGGAGCATGTCCGGGTTCTCCACCGCGGCCAGCTCCACGAACCAGACGCCGCCGCGGAAGTCACGCGCCACATCCAGCGCGACGTGCAGGGCCAGCCGCGTCTTGCCGACACCGCCGGCGCCCGTCAGGGTCACCGCGCGCGACATGGACAGGCGTCGTTTGACCTCGGCCACCTCGTGCCGACGCCCAACGAAGCTGGTCACCTCGGCCGGCAGCCTGACTGTCTGCTGGCGGCGTGAGGCGCTCCTGGTCAGTGCTGTCATCGTGCCTCGCCGCCTCGGTCGCCGGCGAAGTGGCGCCGAGACGTTCATCTTCAGGGTATGCGCAGCTCGTCGCCGGTGTACAAGCGGAAACGGCCCCGGCGTAATCTGGGTTTTGTCGGCTCAGGTCCCCGAGGGCCCGAGCAGGTGGAGCGTTGATGCGGGTGACATCGAAGGAGCCGCAGGTCCGCGGGCTGCCGGTCGAGCTGACCAGCTTCGTGGGGCGGCGGCATGAGATAGCCGAGGTCAAACGGCTGCTGACAGGTTCCAGGCTGGTCACGCTGGCCGGGGCGGGCGGCGTGGGCAAGACCCGGCTGGCCCTGCGCGTCGCTGCCGACGTGCGGCGGGCCTTCCACGACGGCGTGTGCCTGGTCGAGCTCGCCACGCTGAACGGCCCCGAGCTGCTCGCCCAAGCGGTGACCGAGTCCCTGGGGATCACCGACCTGTCGACCAGGACCCCCTTGCAGGTCCTCACGGAACATCTGCGGGACAAGCAACTGCTGCTGGTCCTGGACAACTGCGAGCACCTGCTGTCCGGCTGCGCCCTCATCGCCGACGCGCTGGTGCGTGCCGCGCCCGGCCTGCGCATCCTGGCCACCAGCAGGCAGGCGCTCGGCGTCGCCGGCGAGCAGACGATGGTGGTGCCGCCGCTGCCGCTGCCGAACGCCGATCATCCGCTGGAGCAGTCGGACGCGGTGCGGCTGTTCGCGGAGCGGGCCGGCGCCGTACTGCCCGGCTTCGCGATCACCGGCGACAACCAGGAGGCCGTCGCACGGATCTGCCGGAGCCTGGACGGCGTGCCCCTGGCCATCGAGCTCGCGGCCGCCCGGCTCCGGGTGATCTCCGTGGAGCAGCTGCTGGCCAGGCTGGAGGACCGCTTCACGCTGCTCAGCGCGGGATCGCGGGTGGTGCTGCCCCGTCAGCGGACGTTGCGCGCGTTGATCGACTGGAGCTACGCCCTGTGCGGCGAGCAGGAGCAGACGGTGTGGGCCCGCCTGTCGGTGTTCTCAGGGAGCCTGGATCTCGAGGCGGCCGAGCACGTGTGCTCAGGCGACGGCATCGACGTCGAGGAGATCGTCGACCTCGTGACCGGCCTGGTGGAGAAGTCCATCCTGATGCGGGAGGAGCACGGGACGACGGTGCGGTACCGGCTGCTGGAGACGATCCGCCAGTACGGCCGCGACCGGCTGCGCGAGTCCGGTGAGCAGGACAACCTCAGGCGCCGGCATCGCGACTGGTACCAGGACCTGGCCCTGTCCGCGCAGCGGGACTGGTTCGGGCCGGAGCAGGTGGCCTGGTACGCGCGCCTGCGCACCGAGCACGACAACCTCCGCACCGCCCTCGACTACTGCCTGGCGGTTCCAGGCCAGGAGGAGTCCGGCCTGGTCATCGCCACGGCGTTGCGTTTCTACTGGATCGCCGCCAACTCCCCGCACGAGGGAAGAAGCTGGCTCGAGCGCCTGCTAGCCGTGGACGCGCGGCCGACCCTGATGCGCGCCTCGGCGCTGTGCCTCCAGGCACGGCTCGCGGTCCTGCAGAGCGACTTCGCGGTGGCCGCGGGCCTGCTGGAGGAGTGCAGGGAGCTGACCGGCGAGTTCGGCGATCTGTCGCTCACGGGAACCGTCTCCTACGTCGCCGGGCTCAACGCCCTGCTCCAGCGGGATTCCGCCGAGGCGCTGCGGCTCCTGACCGAGGCGGTGGAGTACGGCCGCGCCGCGGACGACCAGATCTGCGTCGTCAACGCGCTGATCTACCTCGCCGTCGTGCGTTCGCTCGCCGGACGTTCCGCGCAGGCGACCGAGGTGTTCGAGCAGTGCCTGGCGATCTGCGAACCGCGCCGCGAGAACTGGTTCCGGTCCTACGTCCTGTGGGCGTACGGGATCGAGGTGTGGAGGGAGGGCGACACGCGGCGGGCGGTGGAGATGGAACGCCAGTCGCTCCGGCTCAAGCAACCCTTCGACGACCGCCTGGGCGTCGCCCTGTGCGTCGAGGTCCTGGCCCGGATGTACTGCGACGACGGTGACGCCGAGCGCGCGGCGCTGCTCCTGGGCGCCGCCGAGCGGATGTGGCGATCCTTCGGCGGCCCGCTGTTCGGCTACCTCGTCTCAGGGCACGACGCCTGCCAGGAGGCCGCCAGGCAAGTCCTCGGCCGGAAGAGGTTCGACGGCCTCTCGCGCAAGGGCATGGAGCTGGCGCCCGCCGAGGCGCTGGAGTACGCGATGCGCGAGGAGACCCCGGAGGGCGAACCGGCACGAAGGCCGTCGGCGCTCACCCGCAGGGAGATGGAGATCGCCCAGCTGGTCGCCCGGGGCATGAGCAACAGGGAGATCGCGGCCACGCTCGTGATCGCTCAGCGCACCGCGGAGGGACACGTCGAGCACATTCTGTCCAAACTCGGATTCACCTCGCGGGTGCAGATCGCCGCGTGGGTCAGCGGGCTGGACCCGCTGGCTGACGAGGACCCGTCCGGAGGTTCACCATGAGCCGCGCCGATCAGCACGCGGACGAGCCCGCCTTCGTCGGACGCCGGCACGAGGTGGCGCAGGTCAGGCGGATGCTGTCCGGCACGCGGCTGCTGACCCTGACCGGTACCGGCGGTGTCGGCAAGACGCGGCTGGCACGCAGGGTCGCCCAGGCGCTCAGGCCCAAGTACCCGGACGGCGTCGAGATCGTCGAGCTGGCCACCCTGGAATCCGGCGACCTGCTGGCCTCGGCCGTCGCCGGGGCTCTGGGCCTGCGGTACGTGGGGCCCGATCCGATGGCGGCGCTGGCGGACTACCTGTCGGACAAGCGCATGCTGCTGGTGCTGGACAACTGCGAGCATCTGCTCCAGGACTGCGCCGTTCTCGCCGATCGGCTGCTGCGCCGCTCTCCCCGGTTGCGGATCCTGGCCACCAGCCGGCAGACCCTGGGAGTCGGCGGCGAGCAGGTGCTGGCCGTACCTCCGCTGTCCGTGCCGGAGGCCGGCAAGCCGCTCCGCGACGTCGAACGCCATGATTCCGTGCGGTTGTTCCTGGAGCGTGCGGCCGCCGCGCAGCCCGGCGTCACTCTCGGTGCGCGCGACGCCGCCGTCCTGACCCGGCTGGCCCGGCGTCTGGAGGGGCTCCCGCTGGCGATCGAGCTGGCCGCGGCCCGGCTGCGCACCCGGGGGCTGGAGCAGCTCGCCGGCGAGCTGGACGAACGCTTGGACGTTCTGCGCGGGGACCCCGCCGTCCTGCCACGCCACCGGACGGTGCGCGCGACCATCGACTGGAGCTTCGATCTCTGCTCGCCGGCCGAGCAGCGGCTGTGGGCCCGGCTGTCGATGTTCCCCGGCGGGGCCGACCTCGACGGCGCCGAGGCGGTGTGCGCGGGCGACGGGATCGACGTCGCCGACGTGATCGACCTGCTGGCCGGGCTGGTCGACAAATCGGTGCTGGCGGGGGAGCACTCGGCACCCGGGCTCAGGTACCGCATGCTGGAGAGCCTCCGCGCCTACGGGGCAGAGCAGCTGGAGCCGAAGGAAACGCGGGCCCTGCACGGACGGTACCTCGAGCACTACCACGCTCTGGCGGAGAACCACCGGATCGACGTGCTCGCGCCCGACCAGTTCGAGCGTCTGCAGCTCGTCCTCGGGGAACTGCCCAACCTGCGCGCGGCGCTCGAGCTGGGTCTCAGCGATCCGAGGACCGCCGTCAAGGAGCTGGAAACCGCCACCTCCCTGTGGGGCTACTGGCTTGCGGCGGGTTCCTTCACCGAGGGCAGGTACTGGCTGGAGCGTGGCCTGAACCTGGTGCCGTCGGGCATCGCCAGGGGGATGGCGCTCTGGGTGGACTGCATGATCGCCCTCCGCCAGCGTGACCTGGCGACCGCGCTGCGGAGGCTCGAGGAATGCCACAGCCTGGCGCGCCGGCCGGGCAACGAGAGCGTCCTGCCGTTCGCCATCCGGACCGCCGGCGTCGCCGCCTTCTCCACCGGGGACCCCCGGCGTGGACTGGCCCTCCTGGAAGAGTCACTCGACCTCTACCGCGCCGCCGGCGACCTCAGCGGCGTGGGTTTCAGCCTCTACTACGCGGCCACGTACGGCGCGGCGGAGGACCCCGAGCGAGCCGCCCGGTTCGGAGAGGAGTTCCTGGCGCTGTGCGAGGCACACCACGCGGTGGTGTCGCGCGGGTACGCCCAGCTGTCGCTCGGCATCGCCGCGTGGAACCAGGGCGACTGCCGCAGGGCCGAGGCACTGGTGAGCGAGGCCGCCGAGTTCACCAGGGAGATCGACGACCGGTGGTGCCTCACGCAGTGCCTGGAGGTGCTGTCGTGGACCGCCTGCGCCCGCGGCGATCACCAGCGCGCCGCCTGGCTCCTCGGCGCGGCCCATGCGCTGTGGCAGGCGGTCGAGGCCTCCCCGGACGGCCTGTGGTACCACGCGATGTGGCACGAGCGTTGCGTCGAGCAGTCCCGCGACCGCCTGGGAGACCGTGCCTTCACCGCCCTCTTCCGCGACGGCGCCAGGCACGGTCTGGAGTCCACCACCCCCTACGCGGTCGGCGCGTGACCCCGGAGCTCAGAAGGTACCTCCGTCGACGTAGGAGCGCAGGTGACGGGCGGTCAGCGTGTCCGAGTCCGCGATCAGGGAGTGCGGCGTGCCCGTGAAGACGATCCGGCCGCCGTCGGATCCGGCGCCCGGGCCGAGGTCGATGATCCAGTCGGCGTGCGCCATCACGGCCTGGTGGTGCTCGATGACGATCACCGAGTTGCCCGCGTCCACCAGGCGGTCGAGCAGCGCCAGCAACTGGTCCACATCGGCCAGATGCAGGCCGGTGGTGGGCTCGTCGAGCACGTAGGTGGTGGCTTTCTCCGCCATCTGGATGGCCAGCTTGAGCCGCTGCCGCTCGCCGCCCGACAACGTGGTCAGCGGCTGGCCCAGCCCCAGGTAGGACAGCCCGACGTCGGTCAGCCGGTCCAGGATCGGGTGCGGGAAGAACGCGGCGGCCTCGGCGACCGGCATGTCCAGCACCTCGCTGATGTCCCTGCCGTTGAGCTTGTAGGTCAGCACCTCGGCCGTGAAGCGCTTGCCGTCGCACTCCTCGCACACCGAGGCGACCCCGGCCATCATCGCCAGGTCGGTGTAGATCAGGCCGATGCCCTTGCACGTGGGGCAGGCGCCCTCGGAGTTGGCGCTGAACAGGGCCGCCTTGACGCCGTTGGCCTTGGCGAAGGCCGTCCTGAGCGGGTCGAGCAGGCCGGTGTAGGTGGCCGGGTTGCTGCGGCGGGAGCCGCGGATGGCCGATTGGTCGACGACCGCCACGTCCCGCCTGCCCGACAGGGAGCCGTGGATGAGCGAGCTCTTGCCCGACCCGGCCACCCCTGTCACCACCGTCAGCACGCCCAGCGGGACGTCCACGCTGACGTCCTTCAGGTTGTGCAGGCCGGCGCCGCGGATGGGCAGGTGACCGGTGGCCTGCCGTACCTGCCCGCGCAGCCTGGCGCGGTGGTCGAGGTGGCGGCCGGTGAGCGTGCCCGAGGCGCGCAGCCCGGCGAGGTCGCCGTTGTAGCAGAGCTGGCCGCCGTCCGAACCGGCGCCGGGGCCGAGGTCCACGACGTGGTCGGCGATCTGGATCGTCTCCGGCTTGTGCTCCACGACCAGGATCGTGTTGCCCTTGTCCCGCAGGCGCAGCAGCAGGTTGTTCATCCGCTCGATGTCGTGCGGGTGCAGGCCGACCGTGGGCTCGTCGAAGACGTAGGTGACGTCGGTCAGGCTGGAGCCGAGATGGCGCACCATCTTGACGCGCTGCGCCTCGCCGCCCGACAGCGTGCCCGACTCGCGGTCCAGGCTCAGATAGCCCAGCCCGATCTCGACCAGCGAGTCGAGCGTGTGGCTGAGCGTGGCCACCATCGGCGCGACGCCGGCGTCGGTGATGGCCCTGATGAACTCGGCCAGGTCGCTGATCTGCATGGCCGCGCACTCGGCGATGTTGTAGCCGTTGATCCTGGACGACAGCGCGGCCTGGTTCAGCCGGGTGCCGCCGCACTCGTGGCAGGGCGCGAACTTCACCGCCCGCTCCAGGAACGCCTTGATGTGCGCCTGCTTGGTGCCGCGGTCCTTGTCCACGTACAGGCGCCGGACCTTGACCAGCAGGCCCTCGTAGTTGATGTTGTGGGAGCCGATCTTGAGCTTGGTGTTGGGCTTGTTGAGGAAGTCGTCCCACTGCCGCGGGGTGAAGTCCTTCAGCTTCACGTCCGGGTCGAAGAGCCCCGACTCGGCCATCACCCGCCAGTACCAGGAGTCGACGGCGAAGTTGGGGGCCGTGATCGCGCCCTCGTTGAGCGACAGGCTCCTGTCCACCAGCTCGTCGACGTCGATGTCCGACACCCGGCCCAGCCCCTCGCACGCCGGGCACATGCCCTCGGCCAGGTTGAAGCTGAACGCCCCCGAGGTGCCGATGTGCGGCGTGCCGATCCGGCTGAAGATGATCCGCAGCATCGTGTGCGTGTCGGTGGCCGTGCCGACCGTCGAGCGGGAGTTGGCGCCCATCCGCTCCTGGTCCACCACGATCGCGGCGCTCAGGTTGTCCAGGGCGTCGACGTCGGGCCTGCCGATGCTCGGCATGAACGACTGCAGGAACGCCGTATAGGTCTCGTTGATCAGCCGCTGCGACTCGGCCGCGATGGTGCCGAAGACCAGCGACGACTTGCCCGATCCCGACACTCCGGTGAAGACCGTCAAGCGGCGTTTCGGGATGTCGAGAGAGATGTCCTTGAGGTTGTTCTCCCTGGCTCCCCTGACCTCGATGACGTCGTGGGTGTCCGCCGCCGCCCGCTCCACTCGCGTCTCCTCAATGAGTCGTACACTGTACGGAGATTCGGACTCTATCCGGCCGGAACAAATCGTGCGCGTGTTCTACAGGAATTCCCGCGGCGGTGTGGGCGGTGCGTTCGATGCGCATCAGCGGGGCGCCGGGTTCGATCCCGAGATGCTCCGCCTGATCGGGGGTCGAGATGACGGGGTCCAGGTACTCGACCGCCGTGTGCGGCGACAGATCCCGATTTTTCAGTATGTCGTAGATGGAGCCGGACAGGTCTTCCTCCAGGAGGTCCGGCAGGCGGGCCGCGGGGAAGTAGGAGTGCTCCAGCGCGACAGGCGATCCGCCCGCGGACCGCACCCGCGCGATCTCGTGCACCGGCTCGCCGGCCCTGATCTCCAGCGCCTGCGCGACCTCGGCCGCGGCGGGTACGGTCGCCGCCTTCAGAACCGCGGCCTCGGCGCGCAGGTGGGCCCGGCGCATCTGCTCGGTGAATCCGGCCAGCCCCGTCAGATCGCAGTCGATCCGCGGCTCGGCCACGAACGCGCCGCCCGTCCTGCCGGGCACCCTGACCAGCACCCCCTTGGCTTCCAGGGCGGCCAGCGCCTGCCTGAGCGTCATGCGGCTCACCTTGAGCCCGGCGGCCAGCTCGCGCTCGCCCGGCAGGCGGTCGCCCGGCGCCATCTGACCTGCGGAGATCGCCTCCTGCAGCCAGCGCTCGATCTGGACGTGCGCGGGCACGCCGGTGCCGCGACGCAGCTCGGGTGCCGGATTGCCCATCCAGCCAGGGTACGGCGCGGCCGGGACGCCGGGCACGGCCCGCCGCCGAGAAGGGCCCGGGACGGCCCGCACCCTCAGTCCGTGATGCGCGTCAGGCGGTCCAGGGCCTCGGAGAACTCGCTGATCATGTCGTAGACCACCTCGCGGGCCGGCTTGACCTGGTTGAGCTGGCCGACGACCTGCCCGACGAAGTAGTTGGCCAGCTCGACCGCGCCGGGCACGCCGCGCTCGGCGGCCGCGGTGATGCGCGCCATCGCGCCCTCGGCCACCAGCATCTGCAACGGCATGCCGAGCGGGCCCGGGCTCTCCCCGCCCTCGTCCCACTCGGCGGTCCAGGCGGACTTCAGCTGCCGGGCCGGCTTGCCGGTGCGCGAGCGGGACCGGGTGGTGTCCAGCGACGAGGCGGCCAGCATCTTCCGCTTGACCGCGGGCGCGGTCTCCGCCTCCTCGGTGGTCAGCCAGACCGAGCCGCACCAGACGCCCTCCGCGCCCAGCGCCATCGCCGCGGCCATCTGGCGGCCCGAGGCGATGCCGCCGGCCGCCAGCACGGGGACCGGGGCGACCGCGTCCACCACCTGCGGCACCAGCACCATCGTGGAGATCTCGCCGGTGTGCCCGCCGGCCTCCGTGCCCTGCGCGACGATCAGGTCCGCGCCCGCCGCGACCTGCCGCCTGGCATGCTCGACCGTGCCCACCAGCGCCGCGACGGGGACGCCCCGGTCACGGGCCAGCGACACCATCTCGGGCAGGGGAGGGCCGAGCGCGCTGGCGATCAGGCCGATGGGATGCTTGAGCGCCACGTCGATCAGGCCGGTGGCGCCCGCGGCGGTCACGCGTCTGCCGAACTCGTCGGCGGAGCCACTGAGCCCGCCCGTATCGCCTTTGACCTGATATTTCGTGAAGAGGTGGGCGACGAAGTCGCGATGCCGTTCCGGGATGAAGTCGGAAATATGGGCATCTGAAGCTACGGCTGCCGCCTCGATCTTGCCGGGGACGAGCACGTCGACCCCGTACGGCCTGCCGTTCACCTGCTCGTCTATCCAGGTCAGCTCCGTGTCGAGCTGCTCGGGGGTGTAGGCGACGGCGCCCAGGACGCCGAAGCCGCCCGCGTTGGTCACCGCGGCGACCACGTCGCGGCAGTGGCTGAACGCGAAGAGCGGGAACTCGATGCCGAACCGTTCGCAGATGGCGCTCCGCATGGCAATGACTCTAGAACGATGTTCGGTCCAGGTCCACTGTCCGGGTCACGGCGATGCCCGGGGTGTGCCAGCCCTGCTCCGGGTCGTAGCTGCGGACGAGCTTGGCCGGCACACCCGCCACGACGCTGTGGTCGGGGAACTCGCCGCGCACCACCGCGCCGCCGGCCACCACGCACTGCCTGCCGAGCCGCGTGCCCGGCAGGATGATCGCGCCCGCCCCCAGCCACGAGCCTGACCCGATCGAGACCGGGCTGTTGCGCGGCCACTGCCTGCCGATCGGCACATCGGGATCGTCGTAGACGTGGTTCTGGTCGGTGATGTAGACGTACGGCCCGGTGAAGACGTGGTCGCCGATGTCGATCGACTGGTGGGCGACGATGTGGCTGCCGCGCCCGATGGAGCAGCTGCCCCCGATCCGCAGGATCGAGTCGGGGCCGAGATCCACCCCCGGGCCCATGCCGCAGGAGAGCGAGACGCGCTCGCCGATCAGCGTGTGGTCGCCGATCTCGATCCACTGCTCGCCGAAGATCGCCCCGGGCGGGAACGCGATGCTCACCCCGTCGCCCAGACGGCGGAATCGGTAGCCGGCGGGGTTGGCGGGACTGATCGCGCCCGCCCTGCGGACCAACCCATATGCGCGGTGAATCAGCGCGCCAACTAGTGACATAGAGCCCAAAGTTACCGCTTGGTCATGCCGTTCGGGCATGTCGGGGGCGTTCTTTGATATCCTGAGAGCCCGTGGACATGTTGACCACACCTCGAGCCACGGGAGCCCCTTTGCGCAGCGCATCGCAAACCAAGCATCTGTTCGTCACCGGCGGTGTCGCCTCCAGTCTCGGCAAGGGGCTCACGGCATCCAGCCTCGGTCGCCTGCTCAAGGCACGCGGTCTGCGGGTCACCATGCAGAAGCTCGACCCCTACCTCAATGTCGACCCCGGCACGATGAACCCGTTCCAGCACGGCGAGGTCTTCGTCACCGACGACGGCGCCGAGACCGACCTCGACGTCGGCCACTACGAGCGCTTCCTCGACACCGACCTGCACGGCTCGGCCAATGTCACCACCGGGCAGATCTACTCCAACGTCATCGCCAAGGAGCGCCGCGGCGAGTACCTGGGCGACACCGTCCAGGTCATCCCGCACATCACCAACGAGATCAAGGACCGCATCCGCGGCATGGCCGGCCCCGACGTGGACGTGATCATCACCGAGGTGGGCGGCACCGTCGGCGACATCGAGTCACTCCCGTTCCTCGAGGCCGTCCGCCAGATCAGGCACGAGGTGGGCCGCGACAACGTCTTCTTCCTGCACGTCTCGCTGCTGCCCTACATCGGGCCGTCCGGCGAGCTGAAGACCAAGCCCACCCAGCACAGCGTGGCCGCCCTGCGCAGCATCGGCATCCAGCCCGACGCCATCGTCTGCCGCTCCGACCGGCCCATCACCACCTCGCTCAAGCGCAAGATCTCCCTGATGTGCGACGTGGACGAGGACGCGGTCGTCTCCGCGATCGATGCCGCCTCGATCTATGACATTCCCAAGGTGCTCCACTCCGAGGGCCTGGACGCCTACGTGGTACGGCGGCTGGGGCTGCCCTTCCGGGACGTCGACTGGAAGGAGTGGGAGCAGCTCCTCCGCCGGGTGCACCGGCCCGCCAAGGAGGTCACGGTCGCGCTGGTCGGCAAGTACATCGACCTGCCCGACGCCTACCTGTCGGTCACCGAGGCGCTGCGCGCAGGCGGCTTCGCCAACGACGCCCGCGTCAACATCCGCTGGGTCAAGAGCGACGACTGCGAGACGCCCGAAGGCGCCTCCCGTGAGCTCGACGGCGTCGACGGCGTGCTGATCCCCGGCGGCTTCGGCGTGCGCGGCATCGAGGGCAAGATCGGCGCGATCCGCCACGCCCGCGAGAACAAGGTCCCGCTGCTCGGCATCTGCCTCGGCATGCAGGGCATGGTCATCGAGGCCGCCCGCAACCTGGCCGGCGTCGAGGACGCCAACTCCGCCGAGTTCGACCCCGACACCAAGCACCCGGTCATCTCCACCATGGCCGACCAGGAGGACGTCGTGGCCGGCGAGCGCGACATGGGCGGCACCATGCGCCTGGGCCTCTACACCGCCAAGCTCGGCGAGGGCACCCTGGCCAGGCAGCTGTACGGCGGGCGGGCCAAGGCCGACGAGCGCCACCGCCACCGCTACGAGGTCAACAACTCCTACCGCGAGCAGCTGGAGAAGGTCGGCATGGTCTTCTCCGGGCTCTCGCCCGACGGCCGCCTGGTGGAGTACACCGAGCTGCCCGTCGAGGTGCACCCGTTCTTCATCGGCACCCAGGCCCACCCCGAGTTCCGCTCCCGGCCGACCCGGGCCAACCCGATGTTCAAGGGCCTCATCTCCGCCGCCCTCGCCTACGCCGACAGCCGCGTCGCGGAAGCGGTCAAGTAGGCCGCCCCGCCGGGGCGGAGCGGTAGCCGCCCGGGCCTGTCTCTGGCAGTATCACGGCATACCCCCGTGGCCAAAGGGACGGGCCCGATGCGCGTCTTCATCTGCTACAAGAAGAACCTCTCTCGCGACGAGGGCGGCGTACGCCTGGTCCAGGAGAACACCAAGGCCGAGATCCTTCACTACATCCTGGCCCAGCACGCCGAGTACGACCCGTGGATGGACGACGCCCGGCTGATGGCCGGGATGCACTGGGAGACCGAGATCTACCGCCAGATCCTGGCCAGTGACGTGCTGCTGGTGCTGGTCGGCCCCGGCACCTCGCAGTCGGAGTGGGTGCGCAGGGAGATCGCGCTGGCGACCGCGCTGAGCCTGGCGGTGGTGCCCGTCGGCTTCGACCTCGCCGACGAGGAGATGGTCGCCGAGGTCAAGGCGCTCAACATCGCCGACAGGCAGTACGTCATGACGCGGAACATCGCCCTGTCGCGCGGGGACGCGCTGGTCGCCGAGCTCGCCCCGGCGCTCGAGCACGCCGCCCGCGCGACCGCCGCGCGCCAGGGCAGGAGGCCGCCCCGCCGTACCAGGGCCAGGGACGACCAGCGGGCCGCCAGCTTCACGCTGCCCACCGGGGTGGCGCTGCACCTGGCCAGCGGTGACATCGCCAAGGTGCGGGGCATCGACGCGCTGGTCAACCCCGAGAACGACTACATGCAGATGGCCCGCTTCTTCGAAAGCCACACCGTCTCCTCGCTGCTGCGCAGGCGCGGCGCGACGATCAAGGCCGGGCTGTACGTCGACACCATCCAGCAGGAGCTGGACTGGCAGCTGCGCGAGCGCGGCAGGCCCGTCCAGGCGGGGGAGGTCTTCGCCACCAGCGCGGGCGGGCCCGCCAGCGAGCTGGCCAAGGTCAACAAGGCGCGGGCCATCCTGCACGTGGCCGCCGTGCAGGCCGTCGACGCCGAGAGCAAGGTCATCCCCTACAAGCACCCGCACCAGATCGAGGCGTGCGTCCGCTCGGTGCTGGCCGCGCTGGCCGACATCAACGCCGCCGACGGCGTCTTCTCCCCGCCGGGCACCCCGCAGCGCGGCGAGCAGGAACGGCTGGCCGGACTCGGCGACGGCAGGCTGCGCAGCGTGATCCTTCCGCTGCTCGGCACCGGGCAGGGCGGAGCCGCGACCACCGAGGTGATCGGGCCGATGCTGGAGACCCTGGCCGACAACGTGGACCTGGTGCCCGACCTGCGTGAGCTCTACATCTCCTGCTACGCCCAGGAAGATCTCGATACCGTGACCCGGGAGGTCGCGGCACGATTCGGATGATCGCCTGCGTTACCGTGGGCGAATGCACGTACGCGACACCGCAGACAAGTGGGAGGTCGTCTCCTCCACCGAGCGCCTGCGCACCAAGCTGTTGAAGGTCACCACGGAAGCCGTGCGCATGCCAGACGGCGCGGTCGCCGATCGCGACCTGATCTCCCACCCGGGCTCGGTCACCGTCGTCGCGGTCGACGAGCGGGGGTACGTGCTGCTGCTGCGCCAGTACCGGCACGCCGTCAAGCACCTGCTGTGGGAGCTGCCTGCCGGGTTGCGCGACCGCCCGGGCGAGGCGCTGGTCGACCTGGCGGCGCGCGAGCTGGCCGAGGAGAGCGGCTACCGCGCCGACACCTGGCACACGCTGCTCGACCTGTTCGTCACCCCCGGGGCCTCCGACGAGCGCTCGCGCATCTTCCTCGCCCGCGGCATCACAGCAATCCCCGAGGAGGAGATCACCTTCGTGCGCGAGCACGAGGAGGCCGACATGCCGACGATCTGGATGCCGCTGCAGGAGGCGGTGGAACACGTGCTCGCGGGAATGATCCACAATTCCCCGACAGTGGCCGGTATCCTCGCCGCATACGTGGCTTCGGCCGAGGGGTTCGCGGGGCTGCGGCCCGCCGACACACCTGAGGAGTGAGTTTCGTGGAGGCGGTGCTCTCCAGCTACCTCGCCCACCTGGCGGTGGAGCGTGGCCTGGCTGCCAACACGCTCGCCTCCTACCGGCGCGACCTGCGCCGCTACGTCGACCACCTGCGCGCCCGCGGCCGCGACAAGCTGTCGGACGTCGGGGAGTCCGACGTGCTGGGCTTCCTGGCCGCTCTGCGCGAGGGCGACGGCGAGCACCCCGCCCTCGTGGCAGGCTCGGCCGCCAGAGCGGTCTCGGCCGTACGCGGGCTGCACCGCTTCGCACTGCGCGAGGGGATGACCGAGCACGACCCCGCGCACGAGGTGCGGCCGCCGCGCCAGCTGCGCCGCCTGCCCAAGGCGATCACGGTCGACGAGGTCGAGCGGCTCATCGCCGCCTCGGGCCCCGACGGCGCGCCGCTGACCCTCCGCAACCGCGCCCTCCTCGAGGTGCTGTACGGCACGGGCGCCCGCATCTCGGAGGCGGTGGGACTCGCCGTCGACGACGTGGAGCACGACCAGGTACGGCTGCGCGGCAAGGGCGGCCGTACCCGGGTCGTCCCGCTCGGCCGGTATGCCCGTGGCGCGCTGGACGCATACCTGGTGCGCGCCCGCCCCGGCCTGCTCGCGCACGGCCGCGGCACCCCCGCGATCTTCCTCAACGCCAGGGGAGGGCGGCTGACCCGCCAGGGCGCCTGGGAAGTGCTGCAGGCGGCCGCCGAACGAGCCGGGCTTAACGGGATCTCTCCGCATGTCTTGCGGCATTCCTTCGCAACTCACCTGCTCGACGGCGGCGCCGACGTTAGGATGGTGCAGGAACTGCTGGGCCACGCCTCGGTGACCACTACCCAGGTGTACACCTTGGTCACCGTTGACAAGCTCAGAGAGGTCTATGCCGCGGCGCACCCCCGTGCCCGGCAGTGATCTATAGTCTTTCGACGTGCGGCGGTTCCGGCGTGCCGCCTTGCTGCGTTAAGTGCCGACGCCATAGTGTCCGTCCGGACGGTCCGGTTCGGGATCGTCAGGGAGGTTCGAGCTGGTGACTGTGAAGACCAACGGTTCGACCCCGGGGACCCCCGACAACCCCTGGGGCGACACCAAGACGAACACGCCATCCAGCGGCGTGAACCTGGGTCCGACCGGGCGGCCGCGCCCGACGTTCCCCGATCCCGTGCCCCGTGACACGCACGGACCGGCCCGGGTCGTCGCGATGGTCAACCAGAAGGGTGGCGTCGGCAAGACGACCACCACGATCAACCTGGGCGCCGCGCTCGTCGAGTGCGGGCTGAAGGTGCTGCTGGTCGACTTCGACCCGCAGGGCGCCCTGTCGGTCGGCCTCGGCATCAACCCGCTCCAGCTCGACTTGACGGTCTACAACCTGCTGATGGAGAGGTCCGTCACCGCGGAAGACGTGCTGCTCGAGACCGGCGTCGAGGGCCTCGACCTGCTGCCGAGCAACATCGACCTGTCCGCCGCCGAAGTCCAGCTCGTCACCGAGGTGGCCCGCGAGCAGGTGCTCGGCCGGGTGCTCAAGCCGCTGCTGCCGCACTACGACGTCTGCCTGATCGACTGCCAGCCCTCGCTTGGCCTGCTCACGATCAACGCGCTGACCTGCGCCGCCGGGGTCATGGTGCCGCTGGAGTGCGAGTTCTTCGCGCTGCGCGGCGTCGCCCTGCTCATGGACACCATCACCAAGGTGCAGGAGCGGCTCAACGAGGACCTCGAGATCGAGGGCCTGCTGGCCACCATGTACGACGCCCGCACGCTGCACGGCCGCGAGGTGCTCGCCCGCACCGTCGAGGCCTTCGGCGACAAGGTCTTCCACACGGTGATCAACCGGACCGTCCGCTTCCCCGACGCCACGGTCGCCGGCGAGCCGATCACCACGTTCGACCCGTCCTCGCTCGGCGCGAACGCTTACCGGGAGCTGGCCAGAGAGGTGCTGGCGCGCTGGCCGCAGCCTGCGACAATGGCCAGGTGACAACTCCGTCCGAGCAGGGTTTCCAGGTCCACCTGGACGTCTTCGAGGGTCCCTTCGATCTGCTGCTCGGGCTCATCTCCAAGCACAAACTGGACATCACCGAAGTCTCGCTCTCCAAGGTCACCGACGAGTTCATCGCCTACATCAAGTCGCGCGGGCCCGAGTGGGACCTCGACCAGACCAGTCACTTCCTCCTGGTCGCCGCCACGCTCCTGGACCTGAAGGCCGCCAGGCTGCTGCCCTCGGGCGAGGTCGAGGACGAGGAGGACCTGGCGCTGCTGGAGGCCCGCGACCTGCTGTTCGCCCGCCTCCTGCAGTACAAGGCCTACAAGGAAGTGGCGAAGGTCTTCTCCGGTCTGATGGCCCAGGAGTCCCTGCGCTTCCCCCGTACGGTGGCCCTGGAGCCGCAGTTCGCCAACCTCCTGCCGGAGCTGGTGCTCGGCATCGGGCCCGACCAGCTCGCCAAGATCGCTGCCCGGGCCTTCACCCCCAAGCTGCCGCCCACCGTCTCGGTCGGCCACATCTACCAACCGCTCGCCTCGGTGCGGGAGCAGGCGGCTATCCTTGTCCAGCGGCTGCGGCGGATGCGCAAGGCGACCTTCCGCGCCCTGGTCGCCGACTGCGACGGGACCTTCGAGGTCATCGCCCGCTTCCTGGCCGTACTCGAGCTCTTCCGGGAGTCGGCGGTCACCTTCGACCAGCTCGAGCCGCTGGGCGACCTGCACGTCACCTGGACGGGGGCCGACGAGGGCGACGTCTCGGTGGGCGACGACTACGAAGAGAGCGCGGAGAAGCGAACCGATGAGTAAGCACGGCGACTCGGACCTGCCTGCCTGGATGACCCTCCCGGGCTCCCTGGCCGACCCTGCAGGCCACTCCGACCCCGCCGAGCCCGCGCCCGGTCCCACGCCTGCCGTTCCGGACGTGCCTGCGGCCCGGGAGGGTGAGCCCGCCTCGGATGCCGCGTCCGAGACTGCCGGCACCCAGTCGTCCGCCGTCGCGCCAGAACCCCAGAGCGCTCCCACGCCTGCCGCTCCGGACGTGCCTGCGGCCAGGAGTGGTGGGCTCGATGTGGACACCGGGTCCCTCGCTTCGGACGTGGATGCCGCGCTGGTAAGCGAAGCCGACTCGGACGTCGACCTCGACGCAGGCGTCGAGGTCGAGGCTGAGGGCGGGATCGAGCGCGGACGCGCTGACGGCGAGGGCACGATGCACGGCGACGGCGTCGCGCGGCGTGGTGAGCCGGAAGACTCCGGCTCCGCGGACTTCGAGCCTGCCGACCACGCCGGAGACGCGGAGTTCGTGCCTGCCGACGGTGTCGGGGACGCGGACTTCGAGCCTGCCGACTACGCCGGGGACCCGGAGTTCGTGCCTGCCGACGGTGTCGGGGACGGGGAGTTCGTGCCTACTGGCCGTACCGGGGACGAAGGTGAGGATTCGGCGGTGTCGGCCGGTTTCGTCGGCGCCGGTGCGGCGAGTCTGGGTGCGGCGGTGCCCGGCGCGAGGCCCGCGCCCGAGCAGGAGTCTCCCGGCGCGCCCGTCGAGCTGACGGACGAGGACCCCAAGCCCGCCCCGTCCGGGACGGCGGCGGAGGCCGGACGCGTGGGCGACGCGGGCGATGTGGGTGACCCGGAGACGTGGGCACGCGAGAACGTCCTGTCCGTGGCAGCGGCGGAGGCCGGACGCGCGGGCGTCGTGGGTGACGTGGGCGTTGTGGGGGACGCGGAGGTTGGGGAGGAGGGCGGGGTCGGGCCGGGGTTGCGGGCCGCGCTGGAGGCCATCCTGATGGTGGTCGACGAGCCGGTGGCCGAGGTGACGCTGGCGCAGGTGCTCGAACGGCCCACGCACGAGGTGGCGGCCGCACTCCGTGAGCTGGAGGCGGAATACACCGAGGCGGGTCGGGGGTTTGACTTGAGGGAAGTGGCAGGCGGCTGGCGCTACTACACGCGTGCCGACTGCGCTGCCCTGGTCGAGCGGTTTATCCGTGACGGCCAGCAGACGCGGCTGACCCAGGCCGCGCTCGAGACTCTCGCGGTCGTGGCTTACCGGCAACCGGTGAGCCGTGCCCGCGTGGCCGCGGTACGCGGCGTGAACAGCGACGGAGTCATGCGGACTCTCGTCGCCAGGGGGCTGGTCGAGGAGGCCGGCACCGACCCGGAGAGCCAGGCAGTGCTCTACCGGACAAGCTCATACTTCCTGGAGCGTCTGGGACTGAAGGACTTGAGCGAGCTTCCCGAGCTCGCCCCCTTCCTCCCTGACGACGTGGAGAACTTCGAGGAGACAACCAAGTGATCAACAGGCGAAGCACCCCGTCCGGTGATGGACGCGGTCGCGGACGTGCCACCGGCTCTGGTAGCCGAGGGGGCCGTCCCGCCTTCCGCTCCGACGACACGCGCGGCTCTTTCCGCGCCGACAGCCGCGGTGGCCGCCGCACGGACGACCCCCGCCGCACCCCGCGCCGCGACGACGACTCCCGCGGCTCGTTCCGCGCGGGCCCCCGCGACGACTCCCGTGGTCGTGACGATTCCCGTGGTCGCAACGATTCCGGCGGTCGCAACGACTCCCGTGGTCGCGACGATTCCCGTGGACGTGGCGACTTCCGCGGGCGTGACGATTCCCGTGGACGTGGCGACTTCCGCGGGCGTGACGATTCCGGCGGTCGCAACGACTCCCGTGGTCGCGACGATTCCCGCGGTCGCGGCGACTTCCGCAGCCGTGACGATTCCCGCGGCGACCGCGGAGCCTCGCGCGCCAGGTACGGCGGGCCCGCCTCCCGAGAGGGCTCCGGCTCCCGCGGTCCCGATCGCGGAGACCGCCCCTACAACCGGGACCGCGACGACCGCGGCTACGGTCGTGACCGCGACGACCGGGGTCACGCCCGGGACGGTGGCTTCGGCCGCGACCGCGACGACCGCGGCGGCAACCAGAGCCGTGGCTACAGCCAGGACCGCGGCGGCAACCAGAGCCGTGGCTACAGCCAGGACCGCGGCGGCAACCAGAGCCGTGGCTACAGCCAGGACCGCGGCGGCAACCAGGCCCGTGGCTACAACCAGGACCGCGGCGGCAACCAGGCCCGTGGCTACAACCAGGACCGGGGTTACAACCGGGACCGTGACCAAGACCGCGGGGACCGGGGTTACGGCAGCGACCGTGGCTTCGGCCGAGAGCGCGGATACGACCGTGACGACCGCGACCGTGGCAACGAGCCCCGCGAGGGTGCGCGCGGTGCGGAGTCGTCCAGGGCCCGCTACGGCAGGCGCCCCGACGGCCCGGCGGGCAGGCGGGACGCGGGTTCCGTACGGGCCAGCCGTACCGGCAGGCGCGACGACGTGCAGACGATCGGCGGGAACCGTAGCCCCCAGAAGCCGGAGAACCGGTTCAAGACCGCCAGGCAGCCCATCCGCGACCGTAACTTCTACGAGCCGGGCTACACCGACGAGCGCGACACCACCGAGGTGCCCGACGGCGTCCGGCTGCAGAAGGTACTGGCCCAGGCCGGCGTCGCCAGCCGCAGGGCGTGCGAGGAGATGATCGGCGACGGCCGCGTCACCGTGAACGGCCAGGTCGTGCGCAGGTTCGGCGCCAAGGTCGACCCCGCCACGCAGATCATCCACGTCGACGGCAAGCGCATCCCGACCGCCCCCGACCTGGTCTACTACGCGCTGAACAAGCCGATCGGCGTCGTGTCCACGATGGACGACCCGCAGGGCCGCCCGTCCCTGGCCGACTACGTCCAGGAGCTGGCGCCCAGGCTGTTCCACGTGGGCAGGCTCGACACCGAGACCGAGGGCCTGCTGCTGCTCACCAACGACGGCGAGCTGGCCAACCGGCTGACGCACCCCAGCTACGGCGTGCAGAAGAAGTACTGGGCCAAGGTCCCGGGCCCGATCCCGCGCGACCTGGGCCGCAGGCTCAAGCAGGGCATCGAGCTGGAGGACGGCCTGGCCCGCGCCGACGACTTCTCGATCGTGCAGGAGCACGGCCAGCAGGCGCTGGTGGAGGTCGTGCTGCACGAGGGACGTAAGCACGTCGTCAGGCGCATGCTGGAGGAAGCGGGCCACCGCGTCATCGACCTGGCCAGGATCGAGTTCGGGCCGGTCAAGCTGGGCCGTACCAAGCCGGGCACGGTCCGTGCGCTCAGCTTGAAGGAAGTCGGCGAGCTCTACGCCGCCGTCAAGCTGTAATCTGGGCAGACCCACGCGAGCCCGTGCGAAAGCACGGGCTCTCACCCATATCGAGGGGAACAAGGCATATGGTGCGGGCGATCCGCGGCGCGATCCAGGTGGACGGGGACGACCGCGACGCGATCATCGAAGGTACGACCGAGCTGGTCAGCGAGATCATGGAGCGCAACCAGCTGACGACCGACGACGTGATCAGCGTGCTGTTCACCGCCACGCCCGACCTGACGGCGGAGTTCCCCGCGCTCGCCGCGCGAAAGCTCGGCTTCCACGATGTGCCGCTGATCTGCTGCACCGAGATCGACGTGCCCGGCGCGCTGCCGCGGGTCGTGCGGCTGATGGCACACGTGGAGACCGACCGCCCGCGCGCGGACATCCAGCACGTCTACCTGCGGGGCGCGGTCGCGCTCCGCCAGGACATAGCACAATAACTTCAGGGCTCAATAGTTCAGGAAAAGGCCATGGAACTCCGTAGCGTGCTGGTGGTCGGCACCGGTCTCATCGGCACCTCCGTCGCGCTGGCCCTGCGCCAGAAGGACGTGCGCGTCCTGCTCGCCGACCGCGACCAGGGAGCGGTACGGCTGGCCAGGGAACTCGGCGCCGGCGAGGAATGGGATCCCGCCGGACCACCGGTCGACCTCGCCGTCATCGCCGTCCCCCCGGCGCACGTGGCGACCGAGTTGCTGGCACTCCAGGAAGTCGGCGCGGCCAGGTTCTACACCGACGTGGCCAGCGTGAAGGTCGAGCCCATCGTCAGGGCCACCCAGCTCGGCTGCGATCTGAGCACGTACGTCGCCTCCCACCCGCTGGCCGGCCGCGAGAAGTCGGGCCCGGGAGCGGCCAGGTCCGATTTGTTCCTCGGCCGCCCGTGGGCGCTCTGCCCCACGGACGAGGCCGCCCCCGAGGCCGTCGCGGCGATCGACGCGCTGGTCGAGCTCTGCGGCGCCAACGCCGTCCGGGTTCCCGCTCAGGAGCACGACCAGGCTGTCGCCGTCGTCTCGCACGCCCCGCACGTGGCCGCCTCCGCGGTGGCCGCCCGCCTGGCCGAGGCGCCCGACGTGGCGCTGGGCCTGGCCGGGCAGGGGGTGCGGGACGTCACCAGGATCGCCGGCAGCGACCCGAGTCTGTGGCTGGGCATCCTGTCCGGCAACGCCGCTCCCGTGGCGGCGGTGCTCGAGGCCGTGGCCCAGGACCTGGCCGAGGCGGCCACCGCGCTGCGCGCCCTGGCCGAGGGCGACGGCACCGCCACCTCCGACCTCACCCAGCTGCTCAAGCGCGGCGTCGCCGGCCACGACCGCATCCCCGGCAAGCACGGCGGCCCCGCCGCGGCCTACGCCGTCGTCCAGGTGGTCATCGGCGACCGTCCCGGCCAGCTGGCCCGCCTGTTTCAGGTGTGCGACGAGGTCGGCGTCAACGTGGAGGACGTCCGCCTCGAACACGCCCCCGGCCTCCCGCTGGGCCTGGCCGAACTGTCGGTCCAGCCCCACGCGGTCACCACCCTGACCGAGGCCCTCCACGAACGAGGCTGGCAGGTCCCCTAACCCGATCTTTGTGGGGATCTTGTACGGCGGGCGGCGGCTCGCCGTACAAGATCATCACAAAGTCCTCTAGATCGAGTCGGGGAGCCAGCTGCCATGGAAGCCGAGGGGGATGCGGGCGGGCAGGTGGACGGTGGCCAGGGGAGTGCCGGTGAAGTCCTGGGATGACAGGATGACGAGGTCCGCCGCGCCGCGGTCGGGGTTGTTGACGTAGGACAGGATGTAGCCGTCGTCCTCCGCCGTGCTGGACACCGAGGGCACGAAGACCGGCTCGCCCACGAAGGCGCCGCGGCCGAACTGACGGCTCTGCTGCGTCCCGTTGACCAGGTCGTGCTTGATGAGCGTGTTGTCGAAGGCCGTGTCCGGCAGGTCCTCCAGCGCCACGTCCCGCGGGTGGACGACGTCGTTGAGGTCGCGGGTGGCGGCGGTGTAGCCGAAGCGGTACGGCAGGCCGGTGCGCCGCTCGTCCATGCGCGGGAACTCCTGCGTCCGGTCGTCCAGCCGGGTCTCGACGACCTTGCCCGTCGAGGGGGAGATCCGCCAGCGGTCGAGCGTCGGCGTGCCGCCCAGGTCGAGCCTGGCGTCGACGAAGCGCTTGGGATAGCGGACCACGTCGACCACCACGTCCGCGCCGTCGTCGTAGGCGTTGAGCGTGTGGAAGACGAAGCAGGGGCCGACCTCCACCCAGCGCACCTCGCCGGTGGCACGCGACAGCAGCCCCACCCGCGCCTGCCGCCCGTCGTCCCAGGTGTACGGAAGCAGGGCGCCCTTCTCGGCGTGGGCCATGCTGAACACGACCGGCAGGTCGTAGATCACCACGTACCGCTGCGTGAGGGCGAAGTCGTGCATCATGGGCGACTCGCCGGTGGGCACGTCCCTGGTCGAGACGACCTTGCCCGCCGCGTCGAGCACGATGTGCTGGACGTGCTGCCAGAACCAGGTGTAGGCGATCGCGTGCAGCTCGCCGGTGGCAGGGTCGACGTGGGTGTGCGCGGCGTACCCGCCAGGCAGCCCGCCGTCGAAGTCGCACGTGCCGATCGTGTCCAGCTCGTAGGACAGCTCGTACGGCAGGGGCCCCGCCTCCACCGTGGCGAAGGTCCTGCCTGCGTGGCCGATGACGTGGGTGTTGGCGGCGAAGTCCATGCCGCCGTGGACGGGCCCGGGCCTGGGCTCCTCCCCGAGGCGCGTGGCGGTCGCGGCGTTGCGCACCCAGCGGTTGCGGTACCACTCGGCGCGGCCGTCGCGCAGCCGTACGCCGTGCACCATGCCCTCGCCGAAGAACAGGTGGCTCGCGGTGGGGTCGTCGAGGCTGAGCGGGTTGGGCCCGTTGCGCAGGTAGCGGCCGTCGAGGTCGGCGGGGATGGCGCCGGTGACGGGCAGGTCGAAGGCGGTGATCTCCTCGGACACGGGGGCGAAGCCGCCTCTGAAGGGGGTGGTCGCGGTCATGACGGGTTCCTCTCGTCGGGAAGGAACGGAGTGATCACGGACAGGAGCAGCCGCTGGTAGCGCCGCTCGGCCACCGGCGGCGCGAAGTGCCCGGAGATCTCCAGGCTCACGGCACCGTGAGCGGCCATCCACAGCAGGTCGGAGATCTCCTCGGCCGTCCCGCCAGTCAGCAGTCCCGCCGCCAGGCAGTCCGCCACCGAGTCGGTCAGGATCTGGAAGGTGCGCTTGGCCGCCGCGAACGCCTCCGGGCTCGGCGTGAACCCGGGCACCGCACCGAGGAACATGACCCGGTAGTAGTCCGGCTCCTCGAGCGCGTAGTCGCGGTACACGCTGCCGTAGCGGATCAGCCGCTCGAGCGGGTCGGCCTCGTCGCGCCAGGCCGAGAGCCTCCGCTCGAAGCGGGCGAAGCCCTCCACCCAGAGCGCCTCGACCAGCCCGTCCTTGCCGCCGAAGAGCGTGTAGATCACCTTGGTCGAGCAGCCGACCTCGGCGGCGATGCGCCGCACGGTCAGCGCGGCCACACCCTCGGAAACGAGCAGGTGCGTGGCCGCGTCCAGGATGGCGGCTCGGACCACGTCCTGGCCTTCGCGCTGGGCGAGCTGATACACGGTCATGCGGTAACGCCGTTTCTGTTCGGTAACGCTGTTACCGACATTCGACGCCCCTGCCCCTGACATGTCAAGCGCCCGGGAGGGAACGCGTCATGAACCGAACCCGACGACCAGGAGAAACATCCACACGGGGACCAGACCCTTGGCGAGCAGGCGGTAGGTGGGCAGCGGGCTGCCGCTGACCGTCTCCTTGTAGCGGACCGCCCACGCGCCCTTCAGGTACGCCCTGCGGGGGCTGTCGTCGGGGCGGGTGAACTGGATGACGCCGTCTTTGCGGCCGATGCTCAGCGGCTGGTGGAAGTACCCGAACCGGAACGGCTTGGGCCGCCTGCCGCGCAGCACCGCGATGATCGACCCGGCGGCGGCCAGCCCTGTCGGGATGCCGCCCTGGCAGGTCCCGTGCATCACGCCGTACGACTGGCTGATGGCGGCCGAGTCGCCGACCGCGTAGACGTCGGGGTGCGAGACCGAGCGGAGCGTCTCGTCCACCACGATCCTGCCGTGCGCGTCCACGGTCAGGCCGGCCTGGGCGGCCAGGGGCAGGCCCTTGGTCCCCGCGGTCCACAGGGTCGCCTCGGAGGGGATGATCTCGCCGTCGCTCAGCTCGACCCCGTCGGGCAGCACCTTGGTGACGCCGCCCTCGCGCACCTCGATGCCGAGCCGGTCCATGGCCCGCATCAGGTAGTCGCGGGCGCCACGGCCCATCATCGCGGCGGGGCGTCCCCGCGACAGCAGCACGACGTGCAGCTCCGGGTGCGCCTCGGCGATCTCGGTGGCCGACTCGACGCCGGTCAGGCCGCCCCCGGCCACCACGACCGTGCCGCCGCCGAGCTCGCCGAGCCGTACGGCCAGCCGTTCCGCCTCCCGGTAGGAGTTGTAGACGAAGGCGTGCTCGGCCACGCCGGGCATGGACAGGTCGGTGACGGCGCCCAGGGCGTAGACGAGCTTGTCGTAGCCGAAGACCCGGCCGCCGTCGACGGTGACCTCGTGCCGCTCGGCGTCGATGCCCCTGACCCGGGCCTGGACGAAGTCGATGCCGGTCCCGGAGATCACGTCCTGGATGGCGTGGTCGGCCAGCTTCTCGCCGGCGGCGGTCTGGTGCAGCCTCAGCCGCTCGGTGAAGCGGGGCGAGGCGTTGATCAGCGTGATGTGCGCGCGGGTCTTGGCGGCCAGCCTGATCGCCGCCGCCATGCCGGTGTAACCGGCCCCAAGAACCAGAATCTCAGTCATGCCCCCAAGGACGGATCGACGCCCCGGCGTTGTGACATGGCGCCCGCGGAATGGCGATACCCTTTCTCGGGTTGGAAACCGTAAAGAGGGAGAGGCCGTGGGCGGGCTGGTCGTCGCCATGGACGGACCTTCGGGGTCCGGGAAGTCCAGTGTGTCGCGCGGGGTCGCGCGAGCGCTCGGCCTGCGTTACCTCGACACCGGGGCGATGTACCGGGCGATGACCTGGTGGATGCTCCGGCAGGAGGTCGCCCTGGACGATGCGGGCGCGATCGCCGCGCGATGCGGCGAGCCCGCGATCGAGTCCGGCACCGACCCCGACGGGCCGGCGATCCATGTCGACGGCGTCGACGTGGCGGGGCCGATCAGGGAGGCCGAGGTGACCGGGGCCGTGTCCGCGGTGGCTGCGGTTCCCGAGGTGCGCGCTCGGCTCGTGGCGATGCAGCGGGAGATCATCGGCGCCGGCGACATCGTGGTCGAGGGCCGCGACATCGGCTCCGTGGTCGCGCCCGAGGCGCCCGTCAAGCTCTACCTCACCGCCAGCGCCCACGCCCGTGCCGCCCGCCGTACGGCGGAGCTCGCGGGCACCACCGTGGAGGCCCAGAAGGCTGACATGGCCAGGCGTGACACCCTGGACTCGACAAGGAAGACGGATCCGCTCTCGATCGCGGCTGGCGCGACCGAGCTCGACACCTCCGACCTCACTCTGGACGAGGTCATCGCCGAGGTGCTGAGAGTGATCAAGGAGCGCACCTGAGGGTGCGGTACTCGCAAAGGATGAAAAATAGTGACAACGGGGGACTGGGTCGAGGCTGACTTCGACGACCTCGAAATTTCCGACATCGAGCACCACGCGGTGCCGCTGCCGGTGGTGGCCATCGTCGGGCGGCCGAACGTGGGCAAGTCCACGCTCGTCAACCGCATCATCGGCCGCCGTGAGGCCGTCGTGGAGGACGTGCCGGGCGTGACCCGCGACCGCGTCACCTACGACGCGAACTGGCGCGGGCGGCGCTTCACCGTCGTCGACACCGGCGGCTGGGACCCCGACGCGACCGGGATGAACCTGCGCATCGCCGAGCAGGCCCAGATCGCGGCCGAGCTGGCCGACGTGGTGCTGTTCGTGGTGGACGCGACGGTGGGCGCGACCGACGCCGACGAGATCGTGGGCTCGGTGCTGCGGCAGTCGGGCAAGAAGATCATCCTGGCCGCCAACAAGGTGGACAACCAGCAGATGGAGCTGGAGGCCGCCTCGCTGTGGTCGCTGGGGCTCGGCGAGCCCTTCCCGGTCTCCGCCCTGCACGGGCGCGCCAGCGGCGACCTGCTCGACGTGGTGCTCGACGCGCTGCCCGAGACGCCGCAGCAGACGTTCGGGGCCGAGCGCGGCCCGCACCGGATCGCCCTGCTGGGCAAGCCCAACGTGGGCAAGTCCTCGCTGCTGAACAAGCTGGCGGGCGAGGAACGCGTCCTGGTCGACCCGATGGCCGGCACCACCCGCGACCCCGTCGACGAGCTGATCGAGCTCGGCGGCAAGACCTGGCGCTTCGTCGACACCGCCGGTATCCGGCGCCGCGACCGCGAGCTGCAGGGCGCCGACTACTACGCGGCCATGCGCACCAGGGCCGCGCTCGAGCGCACCGAGGTGGCGGTCGTGCTGATCGACGCCAGCGACGTGCTCACCGAGCAGGACCTGCGCATCATCTCGCTGGTGATCGAGTCGGGCCGGGCCATGGTGGTGGCCTTCAACAAGTGGGACCTGGTCGACGAGGACCGCCGCTACTACCTGGAGAAGGAGATCGACCGGCAGCTGGTCCGCACACCGTGGGCACTGCGGGTCAACATCTCCGCCAAGACGGGCCGCCACCTCGACCGGCTGGTGCCCGCCCTGGAGAAGGCGCTGGACGCCTGGTCCACCCGGGTTCCGACGTCGCGCCTCAACGCCTTCCTCACCGAGCTGGTGCAGGCCACGCCGCCGCCCGTGCGTGGGGGCAAGCAGCCGAAGATCCTGTTCGCCACCCAGGCCTCGATCGAGCCGCCCAAGTTCGTGCTGTTCACCTCGGGCTGGCTGGAGGACACCTACCGGCGCTTCATCGAGCGGCGCATCCGGGAGGAGTTCGGGTTCGCCGGCTCGCCCATCGAGGTGACCATGAAGATCCGCGAGAAGCGCAAGGAGAAGAAGTAGCTCACTCCGGGTGGTTGTGCCCGCCGAGGGCATATCGGCTGCCGACGCCCTCGTAGGCCAGGTGCAGCGTCATGCCCTCGGCCGCGTGGGTCAGCTCGTGGCAGTGCGCCAGCCACACGCCCGGGTTGTCGGCGTGCAACGCCACCACCCACACCTCGCCCGGCGCCACGTCGAAGCTGTCCATCCACAGCGGGACGGCCCGAACACCGTTTCTGGACAGCACCAGCACGTGGTGGCCGTGCGGGTGCATGGGGTGCAGGTCGCCGCTGCGGTTCACCACGGTGATCCGCAGCCACTCGCCCTGCTTCACCGTCTGAGCGGGGATGTGCGGCCACACCTCGGCGTTGACCGTGTGCGACAGCAGCGGCAGCCCGCCGCGCAGCGCGATCAGCCGGTCGAGCACCCAGGCGGCCTCACGGTCGAACCTCGCCGGTACGGCGGGCCCGTGGGAGCCGTACCTGGTGATGTCGAGCACCGGTGTGACGGGCTCAGGCGGCGTCGCGCCGCTGCCCGGCGTCAGCAGGAGCCCCGTGTTCGGCAGGCCCACCGACAGCAGCGCGGGGCGGTCCGGCATGGTGAAGGCCAGGTCGTAGCGCCCGCCCGCGGCGAGCTGGGCCCGCTCGGTGGTCGGCGGGCCTGTGACGGTCACGCCGTCGACGGCTTCGATGGTGTACGGCGTGCCGCTGACGCCCACCGTGTGCGGGCCGTTGTCGGTGTTGACCACGCGCAGCCTGACCTTGGTGCCCGGGGCCACGACCTGCCTGGCCAGGCCGTCGGCAGGGGCCTTGTCCGCGGTGACCGTCAGGGTGCCGCCGTAGGTGTGCAGCGCGACGGGCTCGTCGAGACCCTCAGGCGTGGCGGGGTCCACGGTGAACGTGCCGAACAGGCCTTGGCGCAGGCCCTCGTTCGGGGTCTCGTGGGTGTGGTACCAGTAGCTGCCCGGTTCGCTCGCGCGGAAGCGGTAGACGAACTCGCCGCCCGGCCTGACGGCGTCCTGGGTGAGACCTGGCACGCCGTCGTCGGCGTTCGGGACGCGGTAGCCGTGCCAGTGCAGGGTGACGCCCCGGTCGGCGAGGTGGTTGCGCAGCCGCACCTCGACCAGGTCGCCCTGACGCACCCGGATCGCGGGCCCCGGCGACGTGCCGTTGAACGTCAGCGCCTCGACCCGCCTCCCCGAGGCCAGGGTGATCGTGCCCTTCTCGGCGGTCAGCGTGAACCGCCTCATCCTCCCGGCCTGACCAGCCTCACGCGCCGTCCCCTGACCGGCGTCAGCCGGTTGTTGGGTGGCGTCGGTCGGTTGTCGGGTGGTGTCGGTCGGTTGTGCGGCGGCGTTGGTCGGTTGTGTGGTGGTATCGGCTGGTCGCAGGGTGGTGAGGTCCGTCGGGCCGGTCGCGAGGCGTACTTCGGTGGGGCGGGCGTTCCACATGCTGAGGCCGGTCCAGGCCAGGGCGAGCGCGGCGACCAAGGCCCCAGCGATCCGCCACGCCCGCCCCGGCGGGCCCTTCCTGGTCAGCATCGACCACGTCGCCGCCGCCCCGAGCAGCACCCCGGCGACGAGCACCCCCGCCAGGTACGGCGCCGGGGGATATCCGACGGCCAGCACGACCACCACCCCCGCCACGGCCGCGTAGCAGGCGGTCAGCGAGCAGACCGCCGCCAGGACCGGGCGGCGCAGCAGCGTGGCCACACCGGCGCCCACCGCGGGCGGCACCAGCAGGGGCAACGCGATCAGCACCTTCTCCCCGGCGAACCACCACCCGCGCCCCGCCAGCACGACCGCCGCCGCCACCCGCAACGCCGTCACCACCAGCGCCGCCACGAAGACGACCGCTGAGGCCCGGCCACGGGTGATCGGGGCCCCACCCATGACCAGGCGCCCTGTCGCCGCCCCTGAGCTCCCTTCCGGCGACGCGGCAAGCCGCGAGGCAGCAGTGCTCCTTCCCGGTGGTGTGGAGGGTAGTAGGGCGGTGGTGCTCTCCTCTGCTGGTGTGGAGGGCCGCGGGGTGGCGGCGCTCCTCTTCGGTGGGGTGGTGAGGCGGGAGGCCGCGGTGGCGCACCAGACGACGGCCGTGAGGATCGCCAGCAGGCGGTCGAGCGGGATGAGCGCGGCGGTGCTCACACCGCGTCGACGGCCCGGGCGGTCTCGGCCGCGTGCTGCCTGGCGCCCCGGTAGGCGGCGATGGCCGTCCACAGCAGCCCGAGCCCCACGATGGCGTGGAAGCCGAACACGAACAGGCTGGCCGTGGTCGTGCGCTCCTCGGTGGCCCCGGCCACTTCAGCGAGCGGGAACACCACGAGCATCTGGACCGCCACCAGCGCGAGCGGCCCCGCGCACAGCCCGATCAGCTTGCCCGGCGTCTTCGCGAACGCCGCCACGATCGTGGTCAGCAGCGACGCGGCCGGGATGACGAAGATCCCATTCATGGCGTGCCACCCGATGGCCGCGCCTTCGGGGCTGGTGGGGGGCGGCGTCTGGAACGCGCCGAACGTGGCGAGATAGAACTGCAGAATCACCAGGGCGAGCTGCAGGATCGTGAACCCGACGAGAACTCTACGCATGCGCCAAGCGTGAGACCGCCACGCCCGCCGCGCATGAGTAACCCCTACTCATCTACGGCCATCCCGGGCATCCAGGAGCCCGCCCCCCGACCGCAGCCATGGGCAACAGGTGAGAGACCACTCAGGCGGCTCACCGTGCGGCCGGGGCGGCGGCCGCCCCGAAGGCCAGCCGGGCATCCGGGAGCCCGCCCCCCCGACAGCGCCCACGGGCAACGCGTGAGAGACCACCCACGCGGCTCACCGTGCGGCCGTAGCGGCGGCTGGCCCGCGTCGCCTGGGTGGCGTGGAAACGACAGACGGATGTGCCTACGGTGAGGGGCGGGTGGGACGGCTTGCCGTATGGACGAAAAGTGAGAAAGCAGGGTGGGGGAGGTATCCGGCGGGTTGGTGGACAAACCGTTGGGAGAGAGAGTGGCTGGGTGGATATGATCGGCGACAGGCGCTGACGGAGACGAGTAGGCGCGGGCGAACGCTGGTCGGAGAGAGCCGCCGGAAGCTGGGAAGGCGGTCCAGCGCCCCGCGACGAAGACACTCCCGAGCCGTGGGGAGGAAATGCCCCGCCGGTCTGACCCCCGTCATCGGGTCGCAGAGGCCGCCACGACGCGGGCGGCGAAAGTGCGGTGGCACCGGGAGTTCCCTTCTCCCCCGCACTCCCAAGGGGTCATGCACTTCCGTGAGGAGCTGTAATGATCTCTCGTGTACTGTCGGCGGAGCTCTCGGAGCACGCCGGCCAGCGAGTGACGATCGCCGGTTGGGTCCATCGCCGCCGGCTGCTGAAATCCGTAAATTTCGTCGTCATCAGGGACAGGTCCGGCCTCGCGCAGGTAGTCGCGAAAAATCCGGAAATGCCGGGGGAGGAGACCGTCGTCCAGGTCACCGGCACCGTGACCGCCAACCCGCAGGCCCCCGGCGGGTTCGAGCTGGTCGGCCCCGAGTTCGAGGTGCTGTCGGAGCCCGTGAAGGCCCCGCCGTTCGACCTCTACCGCCCCAGCGTGCCCGCCACGCTGCCCACGATCCTCGACCACGCACCCGTGGCGCTCAGGCACCCGGGCCTGCGCCTGGCGCACGAGATCTCCGCGGCGAGCGTCGCCGGCTTCCGCGGGACGCTGGACGGGCTGGGCTTCACCGAGATCCACACGCCGAAGATCGTCGAGTCGGCCACCGAGTCGGGCGCGAACGTGTTCGGCATCGACTATTTCGGCCGTCCCGCCTACCTGGCCCAGTCGCCGCAGTTCTTCAAGCAGCAGCTGGTGGGCGTGTTCGAGCGTGTCTACGAGGTCGGCCCTGTCTTCCGCGCCGAGCCGCACGACACCGCCCGCCACCTGGCGCAGTACACCAGCCTCGACGCCGAGCTGGGCTTCGTCCGCGACCACCGCGACGTCATGGCGGTGCTGCGCGAGGCGGTCGCGGGCATGGTCGAGTCGACCAGGGAACGCGTGCCCGCCGCCGCGGATCTGCTGCCCGAGGTGCCGGAGGAGATCCCCGCCGTGCACTTCTCCGAAGTCAGCGACGAGCCCGACCTGTCGCCCGCGCGGGAGCGGGAGCTGTCGGAGTGGGCGCTGCGCGAGCACGGCACCGAGTTCCTGTTCGTGACCGGATACCCGATGGCCAAGCGGCCCTTCTACACCCATCCCGAACCCGGCCGCCCCGAGTACTCCAACAGCTTCGACCTGCTCTTCCGCGGCCTGGAGCTGGTCACGGGCGGCCAGCGCCTGCACCGCCACGAGGACTATGTGCGGGCCCTGGGCGGTGAGACGGGCCCCTACGAGGGCTACCTGCAGGCCTTCGCGTACGGCATGCCGCCCCACGGCGGCTTCGCCCTCGGCCTGGAACGCTGGGCCGCCCGCCTGACCGGCGCGCCCAACATCCGCCAGGCCACCCTCTTCCCGCGCGACCTGCACCGCCTGTCACCCTGACGGGAGCCCGGAAGGCAACTCCGACGGGCGGAGGTGGCGCCCTGGCACCAGGAGCGCCACCGCCGCCCCGGCCAGGCAGATGAACGCCGTCACCAGGAACATCTCGGTGTACTCCGCGTGGAGTGCGGCGTTCACCCTGGCCGTGTACTCGGCCAGGCGTCCGGCGTAGGTGACCGCGTCGACCCCGAAGGGGAGCGGCGTGTCCAGGTGGGCCGTCAGCGTCTGGAAGCGGTGGAAGCCCCACGCCGACACCGCGGCGATGCCGATCAGCATGCCCATCATCCTGGCCACCACCACGCCCGCCGAGGCCACCCCGTGCTGGGCGGGCGGCGTCAGGCGCAGCACCGCGGCCGAGACCGGCGCGATGACCAGGCCGAGCCCGAGCCCGGCCACGATCAGGTCGGCGTCCACCACGAGCCCGGCGCCGGCCAGGTCCACCGGCCACCGGCTCATCAGCGCGTACCCGGCGGTGGCCACCAGCAGCCCGGCCACCGCCACGATCCGGTCGCCGAGCCGGCGCGCCAGCACCCCGCCCAGCACTGCGCCGACCGGCAGGGCGAGCAGGAAACGCGCCAGCACCAGCGCTGCGGGCAGCGCGTCCAGGTCCAGCAGCGTCTGCGCGGCGAACTGGACGAACACCATGGTGATCAGCAGCGCGGCGCCCGACAGGAAGCTGACGCCCAGCGCCGCCAGCAGCGGGCCCTTGCGCACGCCTGCGAGGTCGAGCAGCCGCACCGGCGCCCTGACCTCCCACCACACGAACACCGCGGCCGCCACGACCCCGCCGCCGATCACCGGCAGCCCCCACGGCGGCAGCGCCGCCTTGGCCGGGTCAGGGTTGTAGAGGCCGACGACCAGCAGCCCGAGCGCCAGCGCCAGCAGCACGCCGCCCACCGTGTCGACGCGCGCCGCCGGGGCCGAACCCGAGCGGGCCGGGACCGTGCGGTGAATGGCCACCGCGGCCAGCGCGGCGAGCGGGACGTTCAGCCAGAAGATGGCGTGCCAGCCGCCCAGCTCCACCCCGAGCAGCGAGAACGCCGGGATCAGCGCCAGCACCCCGCCGTACAGCGGGCCGAGCGCGCTGCCGAGCTCCTGGGCCGCCCCGACGGCGCCCAGCGCCACCGGCCGGTCCCGCACCTCCCACAGGTCGCCGATCAGCGCCATGGTGATCGGCAGCAGCGCCCCGCCGGCGATGCCCTGGACGGTCCGCCCGGCCACCACCGTCGTCTCGCCGAAGGCCAGCGCCGTCAGCACGGACCCGGCGGCGAAGGCGGCCAGGCAGGCGTGGATCAGGGGACGCCGGCCGTACCTGTCGGACAGCTGGCCGAGTAACGGCATCGCGGCGATGTACCCCAGCAGGAAACCGGTCACCACCGGGGTGGCCCGCTCCAGGTGGTTCAGCGGGACGCCCACCTCCTGCGCGATGTCGATCAGTACCGTTACCACCACGTACGCGTCGAGCGCGGCCAGCAGCACCACCGCGCCGCCGACGCCCAGGGCCGTGCGCCTCATCCGGCCGGGGGAGTGATCGTGACAGGCGCGTCGTAGTCGGTGAAGGTGACCGTCACCGTGCCGTCCTGCAGCGGCAGGTTCAGCTTGGTCAGCCTGCTCGAGGCCTTGTCCACCCAGACCTGGCCGTTGACGCCCTGGGTGACGCCCGGCACCAGCGTGCCGATCACCTGGCCGGGGAACGTGGTCGCCACCCGGTAGGCGCCGCTCTCCTCGGCCTCGACCCGCGGGTCGGTGGCGGTGGACAGCAGGTGGGCGATGCCCTTGGCCGGGTCGAGGATCAGCGAGGGGTCGTAGAGCTGGGCCAGGTCCTTCCTGGTCATCGTCTGGAAGCCGCCGGTCGGGCCCTTGAAGTGCACGGTGTCGCCCACCACGGCGAAGGTGATCTCCTGCAGGTTGCCCAGCACGTCGATGGTGATCGTGCCGTCGGCGTCGCCCTTGGCGGTGAGCCTGCCGTCGGCCTTCTTCACGGGCACCTTGGGCTTGCCGTCGGTGGCGATGGAGAAGCCGGCCGACTTGACCGCCTTCATCGCCTCCGCGGCCTTCCGCATCAGACCGGGCCCGTCGGGGAGCGCCGAGCCCCCGCTCGAGCAGGCCGTCAGGAGCGAGAACAGCAAGACGATCAGCGCTTTACGCAGCATGTCCGGATCGTAGCGAGCGCCCGGACACCCCCGTGAGCCGAAGCCGATATCGGTTAGGTGTCAGCGCAGCTTCTTCAGGTGCTCCACGATCGGCCCGAAGGCCCCCTCGATCGCCTCGAGCTGGTCGTCGGTCAGCAGGTCGATGAAGTGCTCGCGCACGCTGACCACGTGGTCGGGCGCCACCTTGCGGATCGTCTCCCAGCCCTCCTCGGTCAGCACCGCGAACGTGCCGCGCCGGTCGTCGTGGCAGTCCTCCCTGGTCACCAGGCCCTTGGCCTCCATCCGGGAGATCTGATGCGACAGGCGGCTGCGCGACTGGATCGTGGCGTCGGCCAGATCGCTCATGCGCATCCGCCGCTCGGGGTTCTCCGACAGGTTGACCAGGATCTCGTAATCGTTGAGCGACAGGGCGTGCTCCTGCAGCTCGCGGTCGAGCCGGTGCATGAGGAGCTTGTGCAGGGCGAGGTGGGTACGCCAGGCACGCTGCTCAGCGGGGGAAAGCCAGCGAGGCGCGCTCATGATCCCCAATCTAGCGCACGTAGAGTGATCCGTTATGGGTGACAGTGTCGGTACTGTACTGGTGGCAGGGGCCGCGAACCTGGCCATCGCCCTGGCCAAGCTCGTGGCGGGCCTCATCAGCGGATCCGCCGCCATGCTATCGGAGGCGGCGCACTCGGCCGCCGACACCGTGACGGAGCTGCTCCTGCTGGTCTCGGTACGGCGGGCGGGCAAACCCCCCGACCGCCGCCACCCCTTCGGACACGGCTCGGCGGGGTTCCTGTGGGCGATGAGCGCGGCCGTGGCGACGCTGGTGGGCGGCGCCGGATTCTCCATCACCCACGGCTGGCACACGATCACCCACGGCGAGGAACTGCAGGACCTCAGGCTCTCCTACGTCGTGCTGGCCGTCTCGTTCGTGCTCGAGGGGATCTCCTTCCTCAAGGGGCTCTCGCAGCTGCGGGCCGAGGCGGGCAGGCACGGAATCGGGCCGATCCAGCTGGTCAGGCGCACCTCCGACACCGCGCTCAAGGCGGTCCTGCTGGAGGACAGCGCCGCCCTGGTCGGCCTGGTCCTGGCCGCGATCGGGCTGCTCGGCTCGCAGCTGACCGGATCGGCCATGTGGGACGGCGGAGCCTCGATCGCGATCGGCCTGCTCCTGCTGGTGATCGCGCTCAGCCTCATCGCCGCCAACGCCTCGCTGCTGATCGGGCAGGCCGCGCCGCCGCAGAAGGAGATGGAGATCCGCGCGCTGCTGCTGGCCCAGCCCGAGGTGGACGACGTGATCGAGCTGCTGACGATGTATCTGGGGCCGGGAAACCTGCTGGTCGCCGCCAGGGTCGACTTCTGCGACGAGGCCAGCGCCGCCGGGGTGGAGATCGCCTGCGATGAGATCGACCTGCGGCTGCGCGAGTGCGTCCCCGGGATCACCCAGGTGTTCCTGGATCCGACGCCGACCCGGCACAGGGCTAGCTGAAGTGCATCACGATCGCGAGGCCGACCACGTGCATGATCACGATGAAGACGATGAGGAACACGAACACGAACTTCGCCGGCCCGTGCTCGAAAGTCTTGCCCTCCGCGAGGGGCTTACGCGTCGCCATTCGGTCGGCAATGCGCTCTTCGAGTGGTTTGCGGTAGAACATGCCATTCAGCCTATCCGGGGGATGGGCCGCCTCCTTATCGGCACGTCCGTGATTGCGGTCACCACGACGTCCGGCGGCTCCTCCCACTCCACCAGGTGAAGCTCGTCCCAGTCCGGCTCCCGCGCGCCCATCGAGTCCATCGTCAGCTCGCCGCGCTTGATCAGCGCCTCCTTGCGCGCCCACAGCCGGATCAGCTCGCGGTTCCCCGTGACCCTGGCCCGCTCGCCCGCCGTCAGCGCCCGCTCGGCCAGCGCCCTGTCCAGCGGCCCTTCTGGCACGCGCTCGGCGTCCACCCCGACCCTGCCTGGCCCGGCCGCCGCGCACACGTAGCCGCGCGTGTGGCTCAGGCTCACGCCGATGTGCGGCTCTTCCGCCAGGTACGGCCGGCCGTGCCCGGGCCCGTGCACGTCGCAGTGCTGCAGCAGGGTGAGCCCGGCGGGGTCGGCGCCCAGGAGGTCGGCCGCGCACAGCCGTACCAGCAGGTGGGCGGCGACGAACGACGACCGGTCGGCCTCGAACCTGAACCGGTCGGCTCGCTCCCGCTCCACCTCGGTCAGCCACGCCTCGGGGGCGCGTACCTCCTCGGGTCTGCCGCCCATCGCCACCGCTTCGCCCATGCCGGAGACGTTACTTCTTCTTCGGCTCGCCCGGCTTGGTGCCGTCCAGGTTGTACTGGTCCTCCTTGGCCGCGCCGAGCACCGTGACGTCCTGGATCTTCCAGGCGCCCTGCTGCTTGACCAGGGTGATCTTCAGGTGCGAGTCCTTGACCGAGCGGATCGCCTCCGACGTCTTGACCTGCTGGTCGACCACCACGATGGCGTGCGCGCTGCCCTCGTCGGCGTCGGCGAGGTAGACCTCGCGCACGTTGGCCTCGGAGACGGCCTTCAGCTTGACGATGACCTGGGCCATCGCGCCGCCGAACGCCTCGTCGTAGGTGGCCAGGAAGTCGCCCGTCGCCATGGCGGTCAGCGCTGTCCTGGTCTTCTGCAGGTCCTGGTAGTCGTAGCTGAGCAGCGTCTGGCCGAAGGAGTAGGCGGCATGGGTCACCTCCAGGCGCAGCGTCCTGTCGGCCTCCAGCTTCGCCAGCGAGTCGCGCGCCCGGTCGGCGGACACCCACTGGATCGCGGTCGTGGCGGCCAGCGCGAGCACCACCAGCACGGTGGCCGCCCCCACCATCCACACCCACGACTTCCGCGGCCCACCCGTCCCGGCCGCGGTCGCCTCGGTCCCGGTCATTTCGGTCTCGGTCGCCGAGGTCGCCTCGGGCTTCTCGGTCGTGTCCGCCGTCGCGGGCTCTTCGCTCTCCTCCGCCGGAGTCTTCTCGGCGGAAGAGCTCCCGGTCGCGGCGGGCTCCTCTGGGTTGCCCGCGGGGGCGGGTTTGGCGGCCGTCCACTTCTTGCGGGCGACGCGCCTGGGGGCCGGGGTCTCGACCTCCTCGGCGACGGTCTCGGTGAGATCCTGCTTCGTGGTCATCCGTTCTCCTCACGGCGGCGAGCGGCCCGGCCCACCGCGATCCAGCCCACGATGCCACCGCACGCCGCGATCGCGAGGATGATCGCGACAATCAACGGCACGGTGTTCAGCGGCGTGTGGGAGGCGGCCTCCTTGGCCGCCATGGTCGCGGTCGGGTGCGAACCCTCGGCTTTCCTGCTCGGCTCCGGCCTGGCGCTGGCCTGCTGCTGGGTGCTCTGGTCGGTCGAATCGTCCTGGTACGGCCTGGCCGCGTCGTGCGCCACGTCGTCCACGGCGGCGGGATCGGTCTTGTCCACCGGGGCGTGCGGCGGGCACGAGCGCAGCTTCTCCATGGGCGGCGGCCCGAGCGGGTTCTCGTACTCCTGAGCCGGCTTGGGCGCGCCGGGGACGCTGAAGATGAAGGAGCTGCGGCCGTAGACGCTGCCGTCGGGCCGCACGTCCTTGATGTCGTCGGCCAGGCTCAGCGCGGTGGGCACGATGGCCAGCAGGTGGTGCACGTTCTTCTCCGTCTCGGGGGAGAAGATCGGCTTGTGCGGCGTCCCCAGCGCGGTCAGCAGGCAGGAGAAGCCCGGCCTGGAGCGCTTGATGGCCTGGTCGAGCTGCCCGAACACGGTCGGCCCCTGGTCCAGGAAGGTGTTCAGGTCGGCGCGCGACTCGCGCAGCGCCGCGGTGAGCGTGGCGGTGTTGGAGATGCCCGAGGCGATCGCGTCCTTCCTGCCCGCCAGGGTGTGGGTGAGCTGGGTGAGCTGCACCGACAGGTCGTCGAGCAGCTGGGAGTTGTCGGCCAGCGTTCCCGTGATGTCGTGCGCGTCGTCGATGATCGACCTGATGGACGGAGCCCGGCCCTCGAGCGCCACCGACAGCTCGTGCGTGATCGTCTTGGCGTCCTTGGGCGGGACGGCGTTGAGCAGCCGGCCCACGCCCTGGAAGAGCTTCTTGTAGTCCAGCGGCACGCTCGTCTTGGTCAGCGGGATCACGGCACCGGCGGCCAGCGACGGCCCGGCCGCCCCGGACCTGGGAGGCGACAGCTCCACGTACGGCTCGCCGATCGCGGACTTCCTGCGGACCTCGGCGGTGGTGCCCGTGGGCAGGCGGACCTCCTTGTCGATGTCCAGCCCGACCACGATCTTGCCGGGGGCCAGCCGTACATCTCCGATCTTGCCGACGCGGACGCCCAGGTAGGCGACGTCGAAGCCGCGGATCAGGCCGGGGGAGGAGATGAACTCGGCGGAGATCCGGTAGGGCTTGGTGATCGCGTCGAGCTTGATGATCGTGCTGAACGCCCAGATCGTCATCACGATCCCGAGCGCGACGAAGAACCCGAGGTTCAACCAGATTCTGGGTCTCATTTCGGCGGCTCCCACAGCAGGCGGAAGTCCTTGAGCTGGTTGGGCAGCGGGCCGGTGTCGAGCTTGGGGCTGTTCGGCAGCAGGCCGCTGTGCTTGGGCAGGAGCAGGCCCTTCAGCCACAGGTAGATGAGCACCTGCCCGTTGACCGTGATGGGCGGCGAGTCCAGGAACTCCTGGAGGCCGGACACCATCCGCTTGAGGTCCTCCTTGCCGCGCAGCATGGCCGCGGCGATCGCGTCGATCTCCCGGATCAGCTTGCGCAGGCGGGCCGCGTGCCGGGGGTAGATGGTGAGGTTGGCCTCCTTGGCCAGGTTCGTAAGCGCGATGATCGCCTTCTTGATGTGCCTGCGGCCGTGCGCCAGGCGGGCGGTCACGTCGGCCAGCGAGCCCGGCAGCTTGTCCAGCTCCTTGTCGCCCTTGGCCAGCCGGTCGCCCAGCTTGGCGATGGCGTCGATGGTGGTGGCCATGTCCTTGCGGGCGGCGGCGTAGGCGTCGGTGACCTCGGCCGTCTGCCTGATGAGCGTGTTGAGGTCGTCGCCCTTGCCGCCGATCGCCTTCGAGCTGGCGTCCAGGAGCGCGTTGACGTCCTGCGCGCCGAGCGCCTCGATGAGCGGGCCCGCCTTCTCAGTGACCTGCTCGATGTCGGGCTCGACGGACGTGTCGGTGATCGTGGCGCCGCTCTTGAGGAACGGCCCGCTCGACAGGTCCTTGCCCGCCGGCGGGGTCAGCTCGACGTAGTTCTCGCCCAGCACCGAGGTCTTGGCCACGGTGGCCGTGCTGCCCACCGGCACCGGGTGGTCCGACTGGATCGACATCGTCACCTTGGCCTGGTAGCCCTGCAGGCGGATGTCGGTGACCGTGCCGACCCGCACGTCGGAGATCTGCACACTGTGCCCGGCCACCAGGCTCTGCACGTCGTCGAAGGTGGCGTTGAGCGTCAGGTCGCCGGTGGTCGAGCCGAGCGTCTGGATCGAGCAGGACGTGGTGATGCTCAGCGCCAGGATCCCGGTCACGAGGCGGGCCTTCATCGCGCCCCCTGCTTGTTCTGGTAGGGGCAGGAGCTCAGGCCGGCGGGCAGGCACGGCACCTTGCCCAGGTTCAGCGACTGGAACAGCGGGGTCAGCCACGCCCTGGTCATGGCGTTGAGCACCACCCTGATCTTCAGCACGTGCTGCTTCTTGTCCCAGGAGGAGACGATCACGTCGGCGAAGTCGGCGGCGCCCTTGATCGCCTGGGCCGTCTGCTCGCTGTTGGCCCGTACCGTCAGCACCAGCTCGGCCAGTGTGTTGGCGGCCTGCGGCAACCGCTCGGTGTACGCCTCGATGATGATGTCGCCGCGCTGGACGAAGGTCGCCATGCCGGAGATGAACCCGCGGATGCGCTGCCGCTCCTCGGCCAGGATGGCGCTGGCCTGGGAGAAGGAATCGATGGCCTGGGTCACCTGGCCCTGGCGGTTGTTCAGGCTGGTGGCGATCCTGTTCAGGCCCTTGGCCAGGTCGATCAGCTGCTGGTCCTGCTTGGAGAGTGTGTCGGTGAGCTTGGCGGTGTCGGCGATGGCGTTGTTGATCGTCTTGCCGCGGCCTCTGACGCTGTCGGAGATGTTGCTCGCGACCTTGCCCAGCTTCTTGGCGTCCAGCGCGTCGGTCAGCTTGGTGAACGCGTCCAGCGCGTCGTCGATCTCCACCGGCAGGTCGGTCCGCTCCAGCGGGATCGTCGCGCCGTCGGTGATCTTCTGGTTGCCGGGTTTCCACGGCGGGTAGAGCACCACGTTGCGCTCGCCGAGGGTGTTCTGCGGCGCCACCACGGCCTTCACGTCGGCCGGCAGCGGCACCTCCGGGTTGACCGACAGGTCCACCCGCACCTTGTCGCCCTCGATCCGGATCCGGTCCACGTATCCGGCGTCCATCCCCATGACCTTGACGCGCGCCTGCTCGTACAGTGACGGCGCCTTGGAGAAGATCGCCACCAGATGGTACGGCTCCGGCCCCACGAGCGAGCAGCCGCCGGTGGCCACCAGGAGCATGACCGCCAAGGACATCGCGAGGACTCGTCGGGTCCCGGTCATCGGTCGTTCTTCCTGTCCTTGGCGATGGCGGCCAGCACCTCCGGGTTGATGGGGCCGAGGCCCGTGGCTATGGCCTCGAGCCACGGGCCCTCACCGCCCATGGTGGACAGCCCGTAGAATGTCGGGCCCGCCCACCCGAGCAGCGAGTTCAGCTGCTTGGTCCCGGTGCTGAGCCGGGTGGTGATGGCCCGGTTGTCGTCCAGCACCTGCACCAGCGACTTCTCGTGCTCGTTGATCAGCCGGGTGGTGCTCTGCACCAGGTCGCTGCCGTCGCCGAGCAGCTGGCGCAGCTCGTTGCGGCGGAGCTTGAGCTCGTTGAGCATCGCCGAGATCGCGTCGATGAGCCGGCCGATCTGCTTGTCCTTCTTCTCCAGCGTCTTCATGATCTTGGAGCCGTTGTCGAGGAGGCGCTGCAGGTCGGGCTCGCTCTTGCTGATCGTGTCGGACAGGTCGCCGATGTTCTTCAGCAGCCGGGTGACGCGCCCGTGCTTGGTGGTGTCGATCTTGCCGAGCTCGGTGAGCAGGTTGTCGACCTGCTTGGTGTCCAGCTTCTGCACCAGGTGGGTGGCGTCCTTGATGGCGTCGTTGATGAGCGTGGGCACCCCGGTGCGCTCGACGGGGATGCGCCGCTGGCTCTCGGGCAGCTGGTCGACGTAGGGGGCGGACACCGGGCCTGTCAGCTTGACGTAGCGGCCGCCGAGCAGGTTGGACAGGGCGATGTCCGCCCTCGTCTGGCGGCCCAGCCGTACGTCCGAGTCGACCTTCCAGGTGACGACCACGACGCCGTTGGCGAAGTCGGAGCGGACCTCGGTGACCTTGCCGACCTTCACCCCCGCCACCCGGACGTCGTTGCCGGTGCGCAGGCCGCCCGAATCGACGAACGTGCCCGACATGTAGTACCCGCCCTCCAGCAGGCCCAGGTTGCCGACCAGGAACGTGCCCACCAGGATCGTGCCGAGCACCGCCATCGACACCAGGCCGACGACGATCTTGTTGCGGTCGCGGAAGGACTTCAGCGCCATCACTCACCCACCATGAGCTTCTGCAGGTCCTTCGAGCTCTGGACCCTGGTGTTGCCGCGCAGCGGCGGCGGCGCGTTCATCGGATACGGGCATGGCGCCTCGCCCAGCGCCACGCAGGGGACCGCGGTGACGAAGTAGTGGCCGCGGTTGACGGTGGTGTAGCCGCGGGCCAGCGACGGCGAGAACGTGTCCACCACCTTCTGGATCTCGTCCACGTGCCTGCGGATGCCGCCGGTCAGCCCCGCCAGCCGCTCGACCAGCGCGCCCAGCTCGTCGGCGTTCTTGCCGATCACCTCGTTGGAGGTGTGGAAGGTGGTGGTGAGCTCGACGATCGAGTCGTCGATGAGCTTGCGGTTGGCGTTGAACGCCTCCGACAGCGTGACCAGGTTGTCGACGAGCTGCTCGATCTGCTTGTCGCGGGCGGCGACCACGCCGGTGACGGTGCCGTAGTCCTTCAGCAGCTGCTGGATCGTCTGCTTGCGCTCGTTGATCGTGCCGGTGATGTCGTTCACGTTGTCGAGCAGCCTCGGGATGTTCTTGTCGTTGCCGTGCAGCGCCTTGGCGGCGGCCGTCAGCAGCTGGTTGATCTGGTCGGGATCCAGGCTCCTGGTCAGCGGTCCGAGGTCGCTGACCAGCTGGCCGATGTCGACGACCGAGGAGGTGCGCGCGATGCGGGCGCCGGGCCCCAGACTGTCCTGCGCGGTGCCGGGAACGAGGTAGACCACGCGCAGGCCCACCGCGTTGCGCCAGCGGATGGCGGCCTCGGTGTCGGAGGGCACCTTGACCGCGTCCTGCACCTGCATGGTGACCTCGGCGCGGCCGTCGACCACCTTGATGGTGTCCACCTGGCCGACCGGTGCTCCGGCGATCTTGACCTGGTCGCCCTCGTGCAGGCCCGACACGTCGTCGAAAGTGGCGATCAGTGTGTAGCCGCCGCCGGTGTTGATCCGGGCGATCTGCACGATGATCAGCGCCACCAGGCCCAGCGTGGCGATGAGGAAGACCAGCAAGCGGGCGAACGTCCACAGCCGGACCCTGCGCACCCTGGAGACGACGGCCACGGTCAGTCCCTCCCCGTGGTCGGCCCGCACGAGCCGACGATCAGCTCGCACACGTCCGTGGCGACGAACGCCTCGACCTGCAGCTGGCGGGTGTCGCCCGGGCCCTTGGCCTCGATCAGCTTGTTGAGCAGGGCGACCAGTTTGTTGTAGCCGCGCACGCCGTCGCCGGCCAGGCCGAGCTGGGCGTAGATGAGCGCGGCCACCCGCTCGCCGGAGTGCACCCCAGCCCGCAGGTCCTGCCTGTGGTGCCGCAGCCCGGCGCTGCCCTGGTCGGCGATCGAGGTGAGGTAGGCCAGCAGCGCCCGTACCTTGTCGGCCCGCTTGAGCAGGTCGGGGGTGATGACGTTGACGTCGGAGGAGATCGAGACGATGTCGTCGCCCTTGTCCTGCAGCGCGGTCGACAGCGCCGCGGCGTCGTGCAGGAACTGCCTGGCGCGCTGGCGCTGCCGGTGCGCGACGCCGATCACGGTGCCGGCGTCGTCGATCAGCTCGCGCAGCTGGCCGCCCTTGCCGTCCAGGCCCTGCGCCAGGGTGTGCACGATGACGGTGACCTCGCGCGGGTCGACCGCGTTCAGCCCGCGGTAGGCGTCGCCGAGCGTGTCGGACAGGTCCAGGGGGTCCTCAGTGCTGGTGATGATCGCGCCGCTGCCCAGGAACGGGCCGGTCGACTCGCCCGAGCCGAGCTTCAGGTCGATGAACTTGGGTCCGAACACCGAGCTCGGGTCGATGGAGGCGACGGTCGACTGCGGCACCTTCACGCCGGGCTGCACCTGCATGGTGACGACGGCCTTGCCCTTGCTGTCGAGCGACACCTTGGAGACGTTGCCGACGGTGATGCCGCGGATCTTGACGGGGGAGTGGGTGTCCATGCCCTGCCCCGCCCGGCCGAACACCGCGGAGATGGTGGTGCCGCGCAACTCCTGCGCGCTGCGGACGATGAAGAACGTGGCGCCGGCGAACACCAGCAGCACGACCAGCGAGATGGCGACCCGGGTGATCAGGGGGAGTTCGAAACGACCCATCGGCTCACCCCGTCAGCTTCACGCTGCCGCCGCCACCCCAGAACAGGTACGACAGGAGCAGGTTGAGCAGGACGATCGTGACGATCGACTGCCGGATCGCGCGGCCCGCCGCCACCCCGACGCCCACCGGGCCGCCGGTGGCGTAGAAGCCGTGGAAGCAGTGGATGACGACGACGGCGAAGGCGAACACGCCCACCTTGGTGACGCTGTAGATGATGTCTGTCACAGGTAAGTAGAGGTAGAAGTAGTAGTCGTAGACGCCCGGCGCCAGCCCGAACAGCACCGTGCTCATCAGCCGGGTGGCGAAGAAGCTGGCGAACAGCGCGATCAGGTAGATCGGCATCAGCGCCAGCAACGCGGCCACCACCCGGGTGCAGATCAGGTAGGTGAAGGCGTTGATGCCCATCACCTCGAGCGCGTCGATCTCCTCCGAGATCCGCATCGCGCCCAGCTCCGCGGTGAAGGCCGAGCCCACCTGGGCCGCCAGCGCGGTCGCCGCGATGATCGGGGTGATCTCGCGGACGTTGGCGAAGCTGCCCACCAGGCCCATGAACGACTCCGCGCCGATGGCCTGCAGTCCTTGGTAGCCCTGCAGGCCCACGGTCGCGCCCACGACGAAGGCCATCGTGAACACCACGAAGATCATGCCGCCGCCGATGATCGTCGCGCCGACGCCGATCACCACATCGCTGACCTGCCGGAGCACGACCTTGGTGTACTTCAGCCTGAGCACGATGTCGCGGACGGCGTAGAAGAGCACCTTCCACACGAACAGCGGCCAGTTGGCCAGGCCGGCGAACTTCTCGGCCCACTCCCGGCCCGAGCCGGCGAACCTGCGGCCTGCCGTACGTGAGACCATCACAGCGACCTGGGCGGGTAGGCGAGGAAGTACACCGCGGAGATCACGTAGTTGAACGCGAAGACCAGCATGAACGTGATCACCGTCGCCTGGTTGACCGCGCGGCCCACCCCGACGGGGCTGGTCTCGCAGGTCATGCCCTTGTAGCAGGCCACGGCCGCGGCGATGAAGCCGAAGATCCACGCCTTCAGCAGCGTGACGTACAGGTCGGAGGCCACCACCAGGGACAGCGCGCCGTCGAAGTACGCGCCGGGCGTGACGCCCTGCACCACCACGTTGAAGAAGTAGCCGCCCGCGGCGCCCGACAGGATGACCAGCGGGCACAGGCACACGGCGATCGTGCTGGCGGCCCACATGCGCGGCGTCACCAGGCGGTGGATCGGGTTGACCGACATCACCTCCATCGCGGCGAGCTCGTCGCGGATGTGCCTGGCGCCCACGTCGGAGGTCATCGCGCTGCCGCCGGCGCCGGCGATCAGCACCGCCGAGGCCAGCGGCGCCACCTCGCGGATCAGCCCCACGAACACCGCGCTGCCCGTCGCCGAGGCCGCGCCCAGCTGCCAGGCCAGCTCGCCCACCTGCAGTGCCACGGTCGCGCCCAGCGGGAGCGAGACCAGCAGGACGGGCACGCTGGTGACGCGGGCCAGGAACCAGCACTGGTCGACGAACTCCCAGAACCAGCTCCTGACATCCCAGCTGCGGCGCAATCCCTCAAGGACGATGACGAAGAGGTCACCCACCTGGCCCAGCACGGACCCGGCCTTGCGGCCGACGTATCCGGACAGGGCCATCAGCACCCCGCCCGTGTGCGTGTTGCCGTCATGACCACCTCATGGAACCGGCCGACTACGGATCAGTCACCTTACTGACGGGTTGTCCAGTAAGTCGATGCTTCGCGTGGAATTTGAGGAAAAGGTATGAGACGCAGCTCACCTGTTGTCACACAAACACGAAACGTAATCACTATGAGATGTCCCGGGTGCGAGGTGCCCTTTCGCAGAGACACGGCAGGCCGCCCCGCCGGCGGAGGACCCGCGACCGGCGCGTCCGGTGAGTCGGTGACGGTCGCCCGCCGCTACGACTCCCCTGTGCGCCGTCGGGATGTGGTTCGCTCGCGGTAGGCGGTGGGGGTTTCCGCGTGTTCCTTGCCGAAGGCGCGGTAGAAGGCCGAGCGGGTCTGGAAGCCGCTGGCGTGGGCGATGCGGTCGACTCCCCAGCCGGTGCTGGACAGCAGCCGCCGGGCGTGCGCCACGCGCAGCCGGGTGACGTACTCCCACAGCGGCATCCCGAAGACCTGCTTGAAGGTGTGCGCCGCGTAGGCCGGGTGGACCCCGGCGGCCCGCGCGATCTCCGCCACCGACAGATCCTCGGTGTAGCGGGTGGCGGCCACGACCAGCAGTTGCTCGGCCGCCCGCGCCGGCAGCGGTGCCGCGCCCGCGGCGGGACCGGCCTCGTGTGCCAGACGGGCCAGCCGGGCGTACATCTCGAACCTGCACACCTCCGACACCGTGGGATCGGGGCCGCCCGCCAGGTCCTCGATCCAGCGCGACAGCAGGAACCGGTCGTGCGGGCCCTCGGCCGGCCTGCCGTACAGCAGCTCGCCGCGCACCAGCCGGTCGAGGGCGGCGCGCATGGCGTGCTCGCCGATCACCGTGCTCAGCGGCATCGTGGCCCACAGGAAGTCGGCCTCGCCGTCGGCGAGCAGGCGGTGCGGGTAGCCGCCCCAGAAGACGACCAGCCGGCGCCGGGGCAGCGTGATCGTGCCCGAGGCCATCGCGTAGCGGACCGTGCCGGACAGGACGAGATTGAGCTCCAGCTCGGGGTGCAGGTGCGGGCGCGGCATCGGGTCGGCTCCGCCGCGGCCGGCGAGCAGTCCGTGCATGGCGACATGGGACACGCCCAAGACGATAGAGACCTTGAGGATTCGCGACAGAGCGGCCCCTCACGCGGGATGCCAGGGCCCGGGGCGCGCCGTGAGACTCGAGGGCATGAGCGAACTCGACGACTTCATGTTCGACTTGAACGGCTACCTCGTCCTGCGGCAGGCCGTCGGCCAGGACCTGCTGGCGCGGCTCGGCGCCGAATTCGACGCCTTCCCCCGCGACCTGCCGCGCGGCCAGTGGTACCGGGGAGCGCAGCGCAAGGACTACACCTCCGACACCGGCTACGAACTGCACCAGGCCGTGGCCGCGGGGCAGCCGTTCGCCGAGCTGATCGACCACCCGAGCTGGTTCCCGCTGGTCCGGCACTTCGCCGGAGAGGAGGACAGCTACCTGCCCGGCGTGTTCATCGACGAGAGCATCGCCTCGATCAGGGAGTCGGGCGGGCACCATCCGGTGCACTCCGGGGGCTACCGCACGGCGCTGCGCGGGCGGTACGGCGTCTCGCACGGGGCGTTCCGCTGCGGGCAGGTCAACGTGATCCTGGCGCTGACCGGCATCGGCGAGGGCGACGGGGCGACCATGGTGGTACCGGGCTCGCACAAGTCGAACTTCCCGCACCCGCTGGCGGGCGACTACGCGCGGGGAGACCGCATGGACGACCTCCCCGGCGCCGTCCCCGTCCACCTGGAGGCCGGCGACGCGCTGCTGTTCGTGGACGGGCTGATGCACGGCGGCTCGACCAGGACCAACCCGGGCGAGCGCCGCGTGCTCATCTACCGCTACGGCCCCATCTGGGCGGGCAGCCGCTACGGCTACGTCTACGACGAGTCGTGGCTCGAAGGCCTCACTGAGACCCGCCGCCGCGTCGTCTGCCCGGTCCCGCTGGTGCGTGTCGGCGACGCCGCCCCGGCGGAGCCCGGAGACGGTCGAAGCTAGCCGGCCAGCAGCTCCGCCATCCAGGACTCGACCTCGTCCGGGTGGCGGGGCAGGCCCGCCGACATCAGCCGGGCGCCGTCGGCCGTGATGACCAGGTCGTCCTCGATGCGCACGCCGATGCCGCGGAACTCCGCGGGCAGCGTCAGGTCGTCCTGCTGCAGGTACAGGCCGGGCTCGACGGTCAGCACCTGGCCCTCCTCCAGCACGCCGTCCAGGTACTGCGAGGCGCGCGCCTTGGCGCAGTCGTGCACGTCCATGCCGAGCATGTGGCCGCTGGAGCAGAGCGTGTAACGCCGGTACAGGCCGGCCTCCATCAGCGAGTCGACCGACCCCTTGAGCAGCCCCCACTCGACCAGCCCTGTCGTGATCACCCGCATCGCCGCCTGGTGGAACTCGCGGAAGCGGACGCCGGGCCGCAGCGTCGCGATTGCCGCCTCCTGCGCCTCGTACACCAGCTCATACACCTGCCGCTGCACCGGCGAGAAGCGGCCCGACAGCGGCAGCGTCCTGGTGACGTCGGCCGTGTAGAGCGTGTCGGCCTCCACCCCGGCGTCGAGCAGCAGCAGCTCGTCCCTGTTCAGCCGCCCGTCGTTGCGGATCCAGTGCAGCACGCAGGCGTGCGCGCCGGAGGCCACGATACTGTCGTAGCCGACCGCGTTGCCCTCCAGCCGCGAGCGCAGCCCGAACACGCCCTCCAGGTACCGCTCGCCGCGCGTGTGCCCCAGCGCCTGCGGGATCGCGCGCGCCACGTCCTCGAACCCGCGGACCGTGGCGTCCACCGCCCCCTGCAGCTCGCCGAGCTCCCACTCGTCCTTGACCAGGCGCATCTCCGACAGGAACGACTCCACCTCGGGGTCGTCCAGCGACCTGCCGCGCGGGTCGAGCTCGTCGATGTGCGCGCACTCCAGCCCGTACAGCCGCGCCGCCTCGGCCAGGTCCGGCCTGCGCCCCACCCAGAACTCGCCGAAGCGGCGGTCGCGGTAGAACTCCTGCCCCTCCTCGCGCGGCGAGCGTGGCCGCAGGTACAGCACCGCCTCGCCGGACGGCTCGATCACCAGCACGTCGTCGGGCTCGCCCGCGCCGGTCAGATAGGAGTACGCGCTGTGCGGGCGGAAGCGGTAGTCGCTGTCGTTGCTGCGCACCTTGAGCCCGCCCGCCGGGATCACCAGCCGCTCGCCGGGGAAGCGCGAGGCCAGCGCCGCCCTGCGCTTGGCCGTCCACGGCGCGATCGGCAGCGGCGACAGATCGGTGCGCCGGGTGTCGGCCCAGCCGGTCCGCATGAACGCGGCCAGCTCCTCGGTGATGGGCAGGTCGTGGCTGCCGGTGTTCAGCTGCTCGCTCATGTCGGGATCCCTCGCGCGCGCACAGAGTGGGGGTAAGTGGTATTTCACATATTAAAGGCGTGGCGTCCGTTTTGCAGCCTACGGCAGTCCTTGACGGCGTCCCCGCCGGATTGCTTGCCTGAAGAGTGGTAGACAGGGGCGCTTAACAGGGGCTCGCTCGGGGAAATGTCCCTAGCTAACTGAGAGCCGAGGTGGTGCACATGCTCATCGGGACAATCCTGCGCAACAAGGGTAACGCCGTCACGACCGTGACCCCAGATGCCACCGTCAGGGAACTGCTGGCCAAGCTCGCCGAGCACAACATCGGAGCCGTGGTCGTGTCCGGCGATGGAGCGACGATCACCGGCATCGTGTCGGAGCGTGACGTCGTGCGCCGCCTGAACGACAGGGGCGCCGGCATCCTGGACCAGCCGGTCTCCTCGATCATGACCGTGGAGGTCCACACCGTGGGGCCGGGCGACAACGTGGAGGAACTGCGGCGGACCATGACCACACACCGCTTCCGTCACATGCCCGTGGTGGAGAGCGGCCGCCTGGTCGGCATCGTGAGCATCGGCGACGTGGTCAAGAGCGCGATCGAGGAACTGGAGACGGAGAAGGCGTCCCTGGTGGACTACCTGCACCGTTGACACGGGTGGCACGCTTGAGCCCGTGATGTACGGGTCACCACCGCCGGAGTATCCCCGGGCGACGAGCAGTCCGACGCTCATCCTGCTCGCGTCCGGGCTGGCCGGGGTCATCGGCCTGCTGTTCGGGCTCTTCATCGGCATGGGACTCGACCAGGGTCCCAGCACGCCCGCCCGCGCTCCCACGGTCACCGTGACCGTCGAGAGCAGCGCGCCGCCCCAGGGCTCCGCCCCCGCCACCACCCCGCCGCTCGCCCAGACCTCACCGCCGGGCCTGATCACGGCGCCCACCCAGACCAGCCCGCCTGCCCAGACCGTGCCGACGGGGACAGGGACGCCTCCCGCGACGGGGTTCTCCCTGTCGGCCGGCCGCACGCTCGTCGTGGGCAGGGACATCCAGCCCGGCACCTACCGCACCACGGGACCCGCGCCCGGCCAGCCGGCGTGCTTCTGGGCCAGGCTCAGGAGCACCTCCCCGAACCCGGCGGACATCATCGCGGCCGACATGCCCAAGAGCGCCGCCACGGTGACGATTCTGCCGACGGACAAGGGGTTCCAGACCATGGGTTGCGCCGACTGGACAAGATCCTGAGAGGTCTGTGCGCGAAACTCTTGAATTCCGCACAGGAACGCGCAATCCTATGCCGCGAGGAGAGAGGAGGCACGCTCCCCGCGTGCTGGCGCGAGTCCTGCGGATATGGGCCACGCCACTCCGGCGTCCATGGCGAGGACGTGTCACTGGAGAGTGCGGAACAGCGCGCATGCCGCCACAAATCCCGAACCGTGTTCGCGAGGAGTGACCATGCGTCTCCCAGCTCTAGCGGCGACCGCTTTAGTCGCCACCGCTCTCGTCTCCACCCCTGCCCAGGCCCGCGCCCTGCCCGCCCCCGTCGCCTGTGTCGGCTGCTGGAAGCCGGCGCTGAACACCAGCTGGCAGTGGCAGCTGTCGTCGCAGCCCAGCAAGCCGTTCCCCGACGTGCAGATGTACGACATCGACGGTTTCGCCGCCAAGGACGGCGCGATCGTCAAGGCACTCAAGGCCGACAAGCCCGGCCGCAAGGTCGTCTGCTACATCAGCGCGGGCTCGTTCGAGGACTGGCGGCCCGACGCCGGCCAGTTCCCCCAGAGCGTGCTGGGCAAGGACCTGGACGGCTGGCCGGGCGAGAAGTGGCTGGACATCCGGCAGTACACCGGCAAGCTCGGCGACATCATGAAGGCCCGCCTGGACATGTGCAAGGCGGCCGGATTCGACGCGGTCGAGCCGGACAACGTCGACGGCTACACCAACGACACCGGCTTCCCGCTCAAGGCCGTCGACCAGCTGGCCTACAACAGCTGGTTCGCCAACGAGGCGCACCGGCGGGGCATGTCGATCGCGCTGAAGAACGACAACCAGCAGATCCCCCAGCTGCTGCCCTACTTCGACTTCGCGCTCAACGAGCAGTGCTGGCAGTACAAAGAGTGCACCACCGCGCAGAACGGCGACTACGGCTACGACCAGTTCGTCGCGGCGGGCAAGGCGGTCTTCCAGGTCGAGTACAGCCTGGCCACCTCGAAGTTCTGCGCCAAGTCCAACGCGCAGAACTTCAACTCGCTGAAGAAGAAGCTCGAGCTGGACGCCTACCGCGTCCCCTGCCGTGGGGTCTGAGTTCGACCTGCTGGTCGTCGGCGACGCCAACCCCGATGTGGTGCTCTCGGGAGCGCCCAGGGGGTTGGCGTACGGCCAGCGGGAACACCTCGTCTCCTCCGGGGCCCTGGTGCTCGGCGGCTCCGGGGCGATCACCGCGTGCGGCGCCGCCCGCCTCGGCCTGCGCACGGCCTTCGCCGGGCTGGTGGGCGACGACGCCGCCGGGCGGTTCGTCCTCGAGGCGCTGATCTCGCGCGGGGTGGACGTCTCCCACTGCACGATCGGGCAAGAGCCCACGGCGATGACCGTCGTGCTGGCCGACGGGCCCGACCGGGCGATCCTCACGGCTCCAGGCTGCCTGCCGTACCTGAGCGCCGACGACGTGCCGCGCGGCCTGGCGCGACACGTGCACGTGTCGTCATATTTCCTGCAACCGGCGCTGGCGGCCGGTCTGCCGCGCTTCTTTGCCGAGGTACGGCGAGCGGGGGCCACCACCTCGCTGGACACCAACGACGATCCGTCGGGGGAGTGGGCGGACCTTTCCGAGGTTCTCCGCGTCACCGACGTCTTTCTGCCCAACGCGGCCGAAGCCCGTCACCTTGCTCGCCGGACGGCGGCGCCGGCCTCCGCCGGCCACCTTCCCGCCGCACCCGCGCCCGCGGAAGCCGCGGACGCGGCGGTGCTGGGCAAGGGCGGGGCGGTCGTGGTCGTCAAGGATGGCGAGCGCGGGGCGCTGGCCTGGGACGGCGGGGACGTCGTGCGGGCCGAGGCGATCCCGGTGGAGGCCGTCGACGCCGTGGGCGCCGGCGACAGCTTCAACGCCGGGTTCGTCGCGGCGCGGCTACGCGGGCTGCCGCTCGAGGAGTGCCTGCGGGTGGCCGTGCGCTGCGGCGGCCTGTCCACCCGCGCGGCCGGCGGCACGGCCGCCCAGCCTGCCTGGGAGGAGCTGTGAAGGTCACCTTCCTGGGCGCGGGCAGCGTCGAGTTCACCCAGGGGCTGCTGGAGGACCTCGTCCAGTTCGGCGACGAGCTCGAGGTCTCGCTGCACGACATCCACCAGGAGCGGCTGGAGACCGCCGAGGCCGCCGCCCGCTTCATCAGCCGCGGGCACGGCGTGAAGATCGGGGCCCACCTCGACCGGCGCAGGTCGCTCGAGGGCGCCGACTTCGTGATCAACATGATCCAGGTCGGCATGATCGACGCCACCCGCGCCGACTTCGAGATCCCCGCCCGGCACGGGCTGCGGCAGACCATCGGCGACACCATCGGCGTCGGCGGGATCTTCCGCGCGCTGCGCACGTTCCCGGTCCTGGACGCCATCGGGCGTGACATCGCGGCCGTGTGCCCCGACGCGTGGCTGCTCAACTACACCAACCCGATGGCCATGAACGTCTGGTACCTCAACGCGGCCACCCCGGTCCGCAACGTGGTCGGGCTGTGCCACTCCATCTACTGGACGGCGCACGACCTGGCCGAGCTGGCCGGCGTGCCGTACGACGAGGTGTCCTACCTGGCGGCGGGCGTCAACCACCAGTCGTGGATGCTGCGCTTCCAGGCCGGCGGCGAGGACCTCTACCCGCGCCTGGACGAGGCCATCGCGCGCGACCCCGGGCTGCTGCGGCGGGTGCGGGTCGACATGTACCGGCGGCTGGGCTACTACCCGACGGAGACCAGCGAGCACTCCGCTGAGTACGTGCCGTGGTACCTGCACGATCCGGCCGAGATCGAACGGCTGCGCATCCCGGTCGGCGCCTATCTGGAGATCAGCGAGGACAACGTGCGCCGCTACCGGGCCACCAGGGACGCGCTGCGGGCCGGCAGGCCGATCCCGGTGGAGGGCACGATGGAGTACGCCCCGCAGATCATCCACAGCATCGCCACCGGCACGCGCAGGGTCGTCTACGGCAATGTCGTCAACCGCGGGCTGATCGGCAACCTGCCTGAGGGCTGCGTGGTGGAGGTGCCGTGCGTGGCCGACGCGCTCGGCGTGCGGCCCGTCGCCGTCGGCGACCTGCCCGCCCAGTGCGCCGCGCTCAACCGCGCCTACGTCAACGTCAACGAGCTGACCGTCAGGGCGGCGCTCGAGGGACGGCCCGAGCACGTGCGCCACGCCGTGATGGCCGACCCGAACGCCGCCGCCACACTCACCGTGGAGCAGATCTGGCAGCTGTGCGAGGAACTGACGGCCGCGCACGGCGACCTGCTGCCCGAGCCGTTGCGAGGTGTCCGATGAAACGATTGCCCGCGCTGATACTGATCTCCGTCCTGCTGGCCGGGTGCGGCTCGTCCGAGAAGACGGACGGCCCGGTGGAGCTGACCTGGTGGCACGGCCAGGTCGAATCGCAGGCCAAGGTCGTCGAGCAGCTCGCGGCCGACTACAACAAGACCCATCCGGGGGTGAAGGTCGTGCCCGCGGTCGGCACCACGAACGTGGACGACATGCTGCAGAAGGTGCAGGCCGCGCTCGCCGGCGGCAAGGCGCCCGACATCGCCTACATGTACGGCACCTGGATGCCGCACCTGGCCAAGAACCCGCAGGTCTACGACCTCACCGCCACCGTCAAGGCGCCCTCGTTCGGCTGGGACGACTTCTGGCCGTCCGAGCGGGCGGTCTCGGAGGTGGGCGGCAAGGTCGTCGGCGTGCCCGCCGTCGTCGACAATCTCGCTGTCATCTACAACAAGAAGCTGTTCGACGCCGCCGGCGCGAAGTACCCGGACAAGAACTGGACCTGGGACGACTTCCGCGCCGCCGCCCGCACACTTACCCGCGACGGCGTGTACGGCACGGCCTACCCGGTGACCGGCTCCGAGGACACGGTGTGGCGCCTGTGGCCCATGGTGTGGCAGCAGGGCGGCGCCATCGTCACGCCCGACGGCAAGAAGTCGGCGTTCAACACCCCGCAGGCCGCCCAGGCGCTCGACCTGTGGGCCCAGATGGCCCACCAGGACAAGTCCGTCTACCTCGACCAGAACGGCGAGAAGTTCCTGCCCCTGTTCCAGAGCGGGAAGGTGGCCATGGTCATCGCCGGACCGTGGGCGCTGCTCGACGTCATCGACCACAAGATCGACTACGGCGTGCAGGTCCTGCCCGGCTACAACGGCAACCACGAGACGATCGCCGGGCCGGACAACTGGGTCGTGTTCAACAACGGCTCACGGCGGGCCAAGGCCGCGGCCGATTTCCTGACCTGGCTGACCAGGCCGGAGCAGGACGCCAGGTGGACGCTGGGCCTGGGCAACCTGCCGCTGCGCAAGGCCACCACCGCGCTGCCCGCCTACCAGGCGTTCACCAAGCGGTTCCCGTCCGTGGACGTCTTCACGGAGAACCTGGACAACGCCAAGCAAGCTCGTCCGCGAATCCCCTCCTACCCGGAATTCTCCGAAAAGGTGGGCAATGCCATCGCCGAGGCGCTGCAGGGCAGCACGCCCGCCGCGCAGGCGCTGACCGAGGCCGCCGCCGACGCCGACACCGTCCTGGGGCGGGCGGGATGACCGCCCTGGCGCGGGTCACGGTCGGTTCCGGTGTCCGGGGGATCCGCAGGCGGCGGTGGGTCCCGGAGCTGACCGGGTGGGGGTTCGTCCTGCCCGCTTCCCTGGTGATCGTGGGTCTGGGGCTGTTCCCGGCCGTGTGGGCGCTCCTGCTGTCCCTGCGGGACGGGGACCTCATCACCGGCGGCGAATACGTCGGTCTCCAGAATTATCGGGACATGTTCGGCGACGCCGAGCTGGGCAAGGCCGCCCTGCACACGCTGGTGTACACGGTGCTGTTCGTGCCCGGCTCGGTGATACTCGGCCTGGTGCTGGCCCTGGCGCTGAACCTGAAGATCCGCCTCATCGGGTTCTACCGGACCTGCATCTTCGTGCCCTACGTGGTCTCCGCCGCGGCCACCGGCATCCTGGCCAACTTCGTCTTCGACCCCGACTTCGGCATCGTCAACGCCGGGCTCAAGGCGATCGGGCTGACCGGCATGCGGTTCCTGCAGGACCCGGACCAGGCGATGATCACACTGGTGGTCATCTCGCTGTGGGGCGGGATCGGCATGCCCGCCGTGGTCTACCTGGCCGCGCTCCAGGACATCCCGCGCGAGCTGGTCGAGGCCGCCAGGGTCGACGGCGGCACCGGCAGGCACGTGCTGCGCCACGTCGTACTGCCCCAGTTGCGGCCCGCCACGGTCTTCCTGACCATCTGGCAGATCGTCACCGCGCTGCAGCTGTTCGACCTCGTCTACACCACCACCAAGGGCCAGCCGCTCGACTCCACCACGGTCATCGTGTTCTACCTGTACCGGCAGGCCTTCCAGCTCTTCCATTCCGGGTACGGCGCGGCCGTGGCCTACGCCCTGTTCGCCGTCACGCTGGCCGTGTCCGGGCTGACGCTGTGGAGGGGATCGAAGTGAAGCGGAGCTGGCTGGCCCACCTGTTCCTGATGCCGATCGCGCTGCTGTTCGCCGCGCCGCTGGTGTGGATGGCGCTGACCGCCTTCATGCCGGACGCCGACATCAACAGCTACCCGCCCAAGCTGTGGCCCGACCACTTCACGCTGGCCGGGTTCGCCCGCATCTTCACCGAGGACGACTACCCGCGCTGGCTGGGCAACACGATCATCGTGGCCGGCGCCGCCGTGCTCGGGCACCTGGTGCTGTGCTCGCTGGCCGGGTACGGCTTCGCCCGGCTGAGGTTCCGCGGGCGCGGCATCGCCTTCGCCGCGGTCATGGCCACCATCATGATCCCCACCCAGGTGCTGATGATCCCGACGTTCCTGCTGTTCAAGAACATGGGGCTGATCGACACGCTGGGGGCGGCGTTCGTGCCGTGGCTGGCCTCGGCCTTCGGGGTGTTCCTGATGCGGCAGTTCTTCCTGTCGCTGCCCAAGGAACTGGAGGAGGCGGCCACCATCGACGGCTGCACCCGGCTCGGCGTCTTCTTCCGCGTCGTGCTGCCGCTGGCCAGGCCCGCCCTGGCCACGCTGGTCGTCTTCACCCTGCTGGGGGCCTGGAACGACCTCATCTGGCCGCTGATCGCGATCTCCTCCGAGGACAGCTACACCCTCCAGCTGGGCCTGGCCACCTTCGCGGGCGCCAGGCACACCGAATGGTCGGCGCTGATGGCGGGCAACGTGGTCGCCGTGCTGCCGCTGGTGCTGGCGTTCGTGCTGGCGCAGCGGCACTTCGTGGCCACCATGAGTTTCAGCGGGCTGAAGGGCTGAGCCGTACGTAGCGAGCGCCGAATTACGTAGGCGGAATGCGTCACCTTTTGCGAGCCGCACGCACGCGCTCGCTTTCCGCCCGCCTATTCACCTAACTTGCGGACATAGGTCTTGGTCGGACTGAAAGCCATTGCCACCCTTTGATAAATCCCCAGGAGAAGGGCTGGTCCCATGGCGATGAATCCCCAGAGGCGCGCGGAATTCGTCAACGCCTACACGCGGCTGCTCATCACGGCGTGGTCGAGCGAGGAGTTCTCCAGCAGGCTCGTCGCCGACCCGCGTGCGGCCATCGCCGAGTGCGGCCTCGAGGTGCCTGTGGGCGCCGAGGTCGTCATCGTCCGCACCATCCCCGCCGGGGCAACCCGTCCAGGCGGCGGGCGATGTAGGCCAGCCACTGCGCCGACATCGCGTCGGCGTCGGTGAAGTCGTCGACGACGATGAGCAGCGACTGCATCTCCGTCAGCGACCTGGCCGCCCGGTACAGCCCGTACAGCAGGTCGGGCGCCGTGCCCTGGTTGGGGCCGATCAGCTGGTCGACCACACCGTCCAGATGGGAGGAGCCGATCAGCGGGTCGAACAGCTGGCGGATCACCCCGAAGGCGAAGTCGTGCTCGGCCGGATGGCAGCGGGCTCGCAGCACCAGCGTCGGCGCCTTGCCGCGGGCGGCCACGGCCTGCAGGAACTTGGTCTTGCCCATCCCCCGGGAGCCCTGGACGACGACGATCCCCGGTTTGCCTTTCGACAGATCGGCAAAGCTCTCCTCTAACAGGCCGAGCTCTGCCTCGCGGTGGAGCAATGGCTTGCTGGCCACGTCCCCTTCACCCCTGACTACGAGTCCCTCGTGGCGCCGGCGGATAAACCGGCTCTCGCAGCTGACCCCCGTCCCCCACGGCGTGGCTCAGCACCGCCCGGCCAGATGAAAGATCTTCAGGGTGCGCGGCTGAGAACGGCGGCAACCCATCATCCGCAACGGGGTTGATCTCTGACAAGAGTGTTCGACAAACAAACTTCGCGGTAATCGATTCCGGGTTCCCGAATTGCGAAATTCCATGAATTGACGGGAGACGGCGGGTGAACTACCGGTTTCACTCTGTATTTGGAGCAACCTTCATCCATGTAGGAGGATTCAGACAGCCCACATCGAGGAGGACGCCATGTCGGTCTTGCGGAGCCTGATGGAGAGCGTGCGCAGCGGCGCCGTCGAGGTGGTCGACCTCACCGCGCCCCTGTCCCAGGACACGCCGATCCTCCAGTTGCCCGAGCCGTTCGGTAACACGATCCCCTTCCGCCTGGAGGAGATCAGCCGCTACGACGACCGCGGTCCCGCCTGGTACTGGAACGACATCCACACGGGAGAGCACACCGGCACCCACTTCGACGCGCCGATCCACTGGGTGACCGGGCGCGACGGCCAGGACGTCTCCCAGGTGCCGGCCGGCAGCCTGCTCGCGTCCGCCGTGGTGCTCGACTTCTCCGCCGAGGCGTCCAAGGACCCCGACTTCCTCCTGCAGATCTCCCACGTGCGCGAGTGGGAGCAGGCCAACGGGCCGCTGCCCGAGGGCGGCTGGCTGCTGTACCGCACCGGCTGGGACACCAGGGCCGCCGACCAGGCCGCGTTCATCAACGCCGACGCCACCGGGCCGCACACCCCGGGCATCTCGGTCGAGTGCGCGCGCTGGCTGGCCGAGCAGACGCCGATCCTGGGGGTGGGCGTGGAGACCGTGGGCACGGACGCGGGCGCCGCGCACTCCTTCGACCCGGCCTTCCCCTGCCACTCCTTCCTGCTCGGCGCCGGCAAGTACGGCCTGACCCAGCTGCGCAACCTCGATCGCCTGCCGGTCACGGGCGCGGTGGTGATCGCGCCCCCGCTGCCGATCCTGGGCGGCTCGGGCTCGCCGGTCCGGGTGCTGGCCTTGGTGGAGCGAAGGAGCTCGGGGGGAGAGAGCGAGCGGAGCAATGCCAACGAGCCCCGAAGCGGTCGCGACCATGGGCACGAGCGATGATCGTCGCCGAGGCGGTCGGGCGGGCGCTGGCCTCGCTCGGCGTCGACACCGTCTTCGGCGTGGTCGGCAGCGGCAACTTCCACGTCACCAACGCGCTGCGACAGTACGGCGCGCGGTTCGTGGCGGCCAGGCACGAGGCCGGCGCGACGACCATGGCCGACGCCTACGCCCGGATGAGCGGCCGGGTGGGCGTCGTCTCGGTCCACCAGGGGCCGGGGCTGACGAACGCGATGACCGGCCTCACCGAGGCCGCCAAGAGCCGGACCCCGCTCATCGTGCTGGCGGGCGAGGTCACCGAGCCGCTGTCCAACTTCCACATCGACCAGGACGCGCTGGCCAGGGCGGTGGGCGCGGTGCCGATGCGGGTGCGCACGGCAGGGTCGGCAGTGGAGGACACCGTCGACGCCTTCAGGACCGCGTGGCAGGAGCGGCGCGCGGTGCTGCTCAACCTGCCGCTGGCCGTACAAGCACAGACCTCTGACTGGAGCGGGGAGCTCTTCGGCATCGAGCGAGCGCCGGCTTCGCACACGGCCGATGCCGGGCCGCCCACGGGCAACGCGGTCGCCGAGCTCGCGCGGATGCTGGCGGAGGCGGAGCGGCCGGTGTTCGTCGCGGGGCGCGGGGCCAGGCACGCCAGGCGGGAGCTGGAGGAGCTGGCCGACCGGGCGGGGGCACTGCTGGCCACCTCGGCCGTGGCGCGCGGCCTGTTCCGCGGCAGCCCGTGGGACCTGGACGTGAGCGGCGGGTTCGCCACGCCGCTGGCGGCCGAGCTGATCACCGCCGCCGACGTGCTCGTCGGGTGGGGCTGCGCGCTGAACATGTGGACCACCCGGCACGGCACGCTGATCGGCCCCGAGACCCGGCTGGTCCAGGTCGACCTGGACCAGGAGGCCCTGGGCGCCCATCGTCCGGTACGGCTGGGCGTGACCGGCGACACGGCCGTCGTCGCCCGCCAGGCGGCCGGGATCCTGGCCGAGCTGCGTGTCGCCGGGCTGCTCGAGCAGGGCCCGGGCTACCGCTCACCCGAGGTGGCCAAGCGGATCGCCGCGGAGGGGCGGTGGCGGGCCGTGCCGTACCAGGACGACAGCCATGACGGGCGCATCGACCCGCGAACCCTCACCATCGGGCTGGACGACGCCCTCCCGGTGGAGCGCATCCTCAGCATCGACTCCGGAAATTTCATGGGATATCCGGCGGCGTTCATGGACGTCCCGGATGAGCAGGGGTTCTGCTTCACCCAGGCCTTCCAGTCGATCGGGCTCGGGCTGGCCACCGCGATCGGCGCGGCGCTGGCGCGGCCCGACCGGGTGCCCGTGGCGGCGCTCGGCGACGGCGGCGCGCTGATGGGGATCGCGGAGCTGGAGACCGTGGCCAGGCTCGGCCTGCCGATGATGATCGTGGTCTACGACGACGAGGCCTACGGCGCCGAGGTCCACCACTTCACCGGACAGCCCATGGAGACGGTGACGTTCCCGCCGACCGACTTCGCCTCCATCGCGCGCGGGTACGGCCTGGCCGCCGTCACGGTGACCGAGCCGGGCGACCTGGCCGGCGTGTCCGCGTGGGTGTCGGGCCCGCGCGACCGGGCGCTGCTCGTGCACGCCAAGGTCACCAGGGACCGCGGGTCGTGGTGGCTGGAGGAGGCCTTCAAGGGTCACTGAAGCTTGCGGTAGGCGCGGGACTCCTCGGCGGCGGCCAGCACCTCGGCCAGCCCGGCGCCCGCGCCCGCCGTGACGGCCGCCGCGATGGCGCCCTCCACGAACGGCACGTCGGCCAGCACCACCTTGCCCGGCTCCTCGAGCAGCCGCGCGGTCAGCACCGAGCTGCCCAGGTCGGGGATGAGCAGCACGCCGTCGCCCTGGTCGACCGCGGCTACGGCCTGCTCGACGAGATCGAGGCTGGTGCCCAGCTCGCCGTCCTGTGTGCCGCCCGCCGCCGCCACGGGCACCTCGCTTCCCGCGATGCCGCGGGCCAGCGCCGCGGCCTCGGCCGCCAGACCGGGACTGTGCGAGATCAGCACCAGCCCTACCACGACGGCGCGGCCTTCCCGAGCGCGGCCACGATCAGGGCCGAGGAGGCGGCGCCCGGGTCCTCGTGGCCGATGCTGCGCTCGCCGAGGTAGCTGGCGCGTCCCCGGCGGGCTCTGAGGGGGATCGTGGCCTTCGCGCCGTCCGCCGCCGCGCGTGCCGCCCGCTCGAACGCCTCGGCGGGCTCCAGTCCCTCGTGTACGGCTGCCGCCAGCGCCTTCGAGGCGGGCGCCAGGGCGTCGATCATCGTCTTGTCCCCGGCGGCGGCCTTGCCGAGCCGTTCGACCGCGACCACGCCCGCGGCGAAGGCCTCGGGGAAGCCCGCTCCTTCCTGCAGGGCCTTGCCCATCGAGCGGAAGAACGAGCCGTACAGCGGGCCCGAGGCGCCGCCCACCTTCCTGATCAGGGTGGCGCCCGTGGCGGTCAGCGCCTCGCCGGGCGTCGCGGGCACGGACTCCGCCAGGGCCCGCCGTACCTCGGAGAAGCCCCTGTCGAGGTTGGCGCCGTGGTCGGCGTCGCCGATGGCGGCGTCGAGCTCCGTGAGGCGGTCGCGGGCGGCGGCCACCCGCTGGGCGGTCTCCTCGATCCAGGCCAGGACGAACGCGGTCTCCATCAGCGCCCCCAGCGCAGCCCGGCCGTCTCGACCGGCGCGTCCCACAACCGGGTGAGCGTGTCGTCCAGCCGGCACACGGTGACCGAGAAACCCTGCATGTCCAGGCTCGTCACGTAGTTGCCGACGAGCGAGCGGGCGATCCGCGCCCCCTTGCCCCTGATGTAAGCCTCCACCTCGGCGAACACCACGTACAGCTCGATGAGCGGGGTGCCGCCCATGCCGTTGACCAGCACCAGCAGGTCGCCGGCCAGCGGCTGGTCACGGTGGATGGCGTCCATCGCCACCGCCGCCAGGTCGCGGGCGGCCGCGGCGGGCACGCGGCTGCGTCCCGGCTCGCCGTGGATGCCGATGCCCAGCTCCACCTGGTCGTCGGGCAGGTCGAAGGTGGGCTTGCCGGCGGCGGGCGTGGTGCCCGAGGTCAGCGCGATGCCGAAGGAGCGGCTGCGCGCGTTCACCTCGGTGGCCACGCCGGCCACCTCGGTCAGCGGCGCGCCCTGCTCGGCCAGCGCTCCGGCGATCTTCTCCACGAACAGCGTCGCGCCCGTGCCCCTGCGGCCCGCGGTGTAGAGGGAGTCCTCGACCGCGACGTCGTCGTCCACCAGCACGGCGACCACCTCGACGCCCTCACACAGCTCGGCGGCCATCTCGAAGTTGAGCACGTCGCCGGTGTAGTTCTTGACCACGTGCAGCACCCCGGCGCCGGCGTCGACCGCCTCGGTGGCCGCGATGATCTGGTCGGGAACCGGGGAGGTGAAGATCTCGCCCGGGCAGGCCGCGTCGAGCATGCCGTACCCGACGAAACCGGCGTGCAGCGGCTCGTGCCCTGAGCCGCCGCCCGAGACCAGCCCGACCTTCCCCGAAACGGGGCCAGAGGCCCGGTAGACCACCTGATCGCGCACTCTGAGAGAGGGATGGGCCGCGGCCAGGCCCTTCAGCGCATCCTCGACCACGGTCTCTGCGGTGTTGATGAGCTTCTTCATCGGATCCATTCTCGTTGTGTGGAGCTTACCTACAGTCCTTACGATCCCGCCGTCAACGAGGATCCCTTTCCCTTCTATGCCAGGATGCGGCGCGAGGCGCCCCTTTACCACAACCCCGACCTGGACTTCTGGGCGCTGTCGCGGCACGCCGACGTGGCCGCCGCGCTGCCGGACTCGGCCCTGTACTCCAGCGACCACGGCCCCATGCTCGACCCCGGCGCCTGGAGCCCGCGGGCGCGCACGTATCTGTCGTTCGTCGCGATGGACCCGCCTGACCACACGCGCATGCGCGCGATCATCTCGCGCGGCTTCACGCCGCGCCGGGTCGCCGCGCTCGAGCCGATGATCAGGCAGATCGCGCGCGAACACATCAGCACGGCCGTGGAGAAGGGCACGTTCGACTTCGCCCGCGAGTTCTCGGCCAGGCTGCCGCTTGACGTGATCTCCGAGCTCATGGGCGTGCCGCCGTCCGACAGGGCAGAGATCCGCCGCCGCTCCGACAGCGTGCTCAGCTACGACCCCTCCGGGCACATGGCCGAGGACGGGCTGAAGACCATTGTGTCGCTGGGCGAGTACTACGCCTCGATCGTCGCCGAGCGCCGCAGGGCGCCTCGCGACGACCTCGTGTCGGTGCTCGTCGCCGACGACGGGCTGAGCGACGAGGAGATCGTGCCGTTCATGTTCCTGCTGATCGGCGCGGGCGCGGAGACGACCACGCACCTGCTCAGCGCGGCCTGGTACTGGGCCTGGCGAAACCCCTCCCAGCGCGCCGCCGCCTTCGGCGGGGCGATCCTGCCCTGGGTGGAGGAGTCGCTGCGCTACGACACCCCCGCGCACGGCATCGCGCGGCGCCTGACCTCCTCTGTCACCCTGTACGGCGAGCGGGTCCCCGCCGGGGCGAAGATGTGGCTCCTGATCGGGTCCGCCAACCGGGACTCGGCGGTGTTCGACTCACCCGACATTTACGACTTGTCGCGGGATACGTCGCGGACGTTGAGTTTCGGGGCGGGGCGCCACTACTGCCTGGGCGGGCCGCTGGCGCGGCTGGAGGCGCGGATCGCGCTGGAGGAGCTGACGTCCATGGTCGACCCCGACTACTCCATCGACCCCACGGGCATCAGGAGGACCGCCCACGGCAACGTCAGGGGCATGCTCGCGCTCCCGACCACGGTGTCACCTGCGCTACGGTTCGGGCATGGCTGAGATCGTGTACCCGCCGGTGATCGCCGCCGCGCGGACCCTGTTCCGCGTGCTGGATTACCGCTTCCACCTGGAGGGCGCCTCCAACATCCCGACCAGCGGGGGCGCGGTCCTGGTCAGCAACCACGTCAGCTACCTCGACTTCATCTTCGCCGGCTTCGCCGCCGTGCCCTCCAAGCGCCTGGTCCGCTTCATGGCCAAGGAGGGCGTCTTCACCCACCGCATCTCCGGTCCGCTGATGCGCGGCATGCACCACATCCCCGTCGACCGGGGCGCCGGGGCGAGCTCCTACGCCACCGCGCTGCGCATGCTCAAGGCGGGCGAGGTCGTCGGCGTCTTCGCCGAGGCCACGATCAGCCGGTCGTTCACCGTCAAGGACATCAAGAACGGCGCCATCCGGATGGCCATGGCCACCAAGACGCCGATCATCCCCGTCGCGCTGTGGGGCAGCCAGCGCATCTGGACCAAGGGCCGGCCCCGGCAGCTCGGCCTGCGCCACGTCCCCATCACCATCCTGGTCGGCGAGCCCATCCACGCGCAGCGCGGCGAGGACGTCAACCAGCACGTCACCGACCTGCACGCCCGCATGTCCGCCCTCGTCGACAGGGCCCAGCGCACCTACCCGGAGATCCCGCCGGGCGTCTGGTGGCAGCCCGCCCACCTCGGCGGCACGGCCCCCACTCCCGAGGAGGCCGCCGCCATGGACCAAGCAGAAGCCGAGGCCCGAGCCAAGCAGGCGTGACCCTGGCCCAGCTCGCCGCCCTCACGCTTCGCCGGGCAATGACTGCCGTACGCGCCCTGATGTAACAGCGGTGGCGGGGCCGGGCGATCCAACCGGTGAGGGACGGGGGGAGGGGTCGGTGCGACGGCGGCCGGCGTTGGCGACCGTGCTGGCGTTGCCGGCGATCCTGCTCGGGCTCGCCGGCAACCTGGCCACCGGGTCGGTCCAGATCGAGCCCTGGTTACGGGGCTGGGTGTGGGCGGGCGTGGGGGTGCTGGCCGTACTCGTGCTGGTGGCCGAGATCGCCGGCAGGAGGCCGGCGGCGGAGCAGAAGGACGCGGCCGAGGCGCTGGCCCGAGCGGTGGGGACGCAGTGGCGCAGGGAGGAGATCCAGCGGCGGGTGCACGACCCGTTCCCGCTGCAGATCACCTGGCGGCCCGCCGGCGCGGACCTGGTCGACCACCCGCTGAACGTGACGCGGACGCTGCCCGGTCACCGGGCGCCGACGCTGGAGCTGGCGGGGCGGCTGGAGGACGTCGCGGCCGTCTACCGCGGGATCCCGTCGGGGCGGCTGGTCGTGTTCGGCAAGGCGGGCGCGGGCAAGACGATCCTGGCGCTGCGGCTGGTGCTCGACCTGCTGGACGGGCGTGATCCGGGCGGGCGGGTGCCGGTGCTGTTCGGCATCGCGCGGTGGGACCCGGTCGAGCAGCCGCTGGAGGACTGGATGGCCGGGCAGTTGGCGCGCGACTACCCGCTTGTGGCCGGGCGGGCGGCCGAGCTGGTGGCGGGCGGGATGGTGCTGCCGGTGCTCGACGGGTTCGACGAGCTGGCGCGGGAGCGGCGGCTCCCGGCGCTGCGGGCGCTGAACGAGACCACGACGCCGCTGGTGCTGACCACCCGGCCGGAGGAGTACCTGGCGGCCGTGGCCGAGGCCAGGCCGGTCAGCTGGGCGGCCGGAATCGAGCTCGCCACCCTCGACGTGGAGGACCTGGCCGGATACCTGCCCAGGACCGGCAGGGGCGGGGCGTGGGAGCCGGTGCTCGAGCGGATGCGCGCCCGCCCCGACGGGCCGCTGGCCGAAGCGCTCGACACCCCGCTGCTGGTGGCGCTGGCCAGGACCGTCTACAGCGGCGGCCGCGACCCCGCCGAGCTGGAGGGCTTCACCACGGCCGAGGACGTCCGCAGGCACCTGTTCGGCGCGTTCCTCCCGGCCGTCTACGGCACCAGGGGAGCCCGGTGGGGATACCGGCGGGCGCGCTCGTGGCTGGGCTACCTGGCCGGCCAGGGCCGGGAGGTGGCCTGGTGGGACCTGGCGGCCCGCGTGCCGGACCGCACGCGCAGGAACGTGCTGGCGCTGGCCTTCGGCGCCGGGTTCGGGTTGCTGAGCCGGTCGTGGCTCGCCTTCGGGTTCGCCGCGCTGTTCGGGCTCGGGCTGGCCTCGGTCGACCTGGACCGCGTGCTGGTCAGGGGAGCCACGGCCACGCCGCTTTCGGTGCTCGCGGCCCACCGCAAGGGCACCCTGGCGGCGATGGCGATGGGCGCGATGATCGCCGGGCTCGAGTTCGGGGCGCTCGATGCGCTGATGAACGGCGAGCCGTTCTGGGACAACGTGCCCCTGGGTGTCCTGCTGGTGGTCTCCGTCGTGCTGGTCTGCAGCCCGTGGGGGAGGTGGCTGGTGCTGGCCAGGCTCTGGCTGCCGCTGGCGGGGCGGCTGCCGTGGGCGCTGCCCGCCTTCCTGGACGACGCCTACCGGCGGGGCGTGCTGCGCCAGACGGGCGCCGTCTACGAGTTCCGCCACGCGCACGTGATGGACTACCTCGTCGCCGCCTACGCCGAGGAACGGAAGCTGGCCGCCGAGCGCCGTGCCGCGCGCGGCACGGCCGTCGACCGTGCGTTCCGTTTCGCCTCGGCCCGGCTGGGGCGCGTGCTGCTCCTGGTGGCCGTCGCGGCGGTCGCCATCGGCGGGCTGATGAACCCGGGCCGGGTCGTGATCGGCACGATCTGGCTCGCCGTGGTCTCCCTCGTGGTGATCGTGCGGGCGCGCAACACGATCGAGACCTGGCCGGATTCCCCCGTCCTGCGCGCCGTCGGCAGGGACACGGGTCAGCTGGTGGTGGGCCTGCTGGTGATCGTGCTGCTCATCGTGCTCGGCAGGCTGCTGGTCGGGCTGGGCTCGGGCGCGATGTTGGCCATGCTCGTGCACCCGAGGTCGCGGTCAGTCTGGGAGTTCCTCCTGCTGGCCGTCCCGCTGCTGGTGCCGGCGCTGTTCACGCGGGTCGCGCTCGGGTTCGCCGTGCCGGTCCTGATGGTCGGCACTTTGGCCGTGGGCGATGTGTCCCCCGTCTGGCCGCTGGTGGCGTGCCTGGTGATCGGGCTGGCGCCGGCGTGGTGGTCGGGCACCGCGCGACTGCTGGCCGCCACCTCCCTGTCCTTCCTGTACGGCGGGCCCATGGCGCTCGCGGCTCTGCCCCTGGCGGCGCTGGCCGGGGCGCGGGCCCCGGATCCGATGGACTCGGGGGCCGCGCTGGTGCCCGCGGGGTGGGAGGGGTTCGCCGTGTGGGCGAGCACGGCGCTGGCCGTGGCGCTCGTGGTGGTCGCCCTGCTGCGCAGGGATCGGATCGCCGCGGCGGTCGCCGCCACCTGCTTCGCGGGGGCGCCGGTGTGGCTCGTCCTCGTCCACCGGTACCAGACGGACCCGTGGGACCTGGCGCCATCCTGGATCCTCGGCGGCATGGCCGTGCTGGCCCTGGTCGCGCTGCGGTGGTGGCGGCGCGTGCCCACCCTGGCCTACGTGCCCGCCGCCTTCGCCGCCTTCCCCGGTGGGCGGCTGGTGACCTTCGCGGGGGTGGCCTCGATCGCCGCGGTCGTGTGCGCCGTGCCCCTCGCCGGTCTGCCGTGGCCGGCCGTGGTCGCGGCCCTGGCGGCGACGTGCTGCCTGCTTCCGGCACTGGGGCAGGTGCGCGGAGCGATGCGGGGCTGGGCGCGCGGGAGCGGAGGCGCCCTGGTGGCCGGCGCCGCCCTGGCGGCATGCGCGCTGTCGATTCCCGCTGAGTCCATGGCACCGGGGATCGCGTTGCTCGCCTGCGGGGCGGTCGTCGTGGCCGCCTGGTACCGGCATCCTGTCGTGGCCGCCGCCACGGCCTACCTGGCGATCAAGGTGGCGGCCGTGGTGCTGGCGGGGATCGTCGCGCTCCCCGGCTTCGAGGAGCTGGCCATGTTGCGCGATCCGCCGCCGGGGGCGCTGCTCGTGATGATCGTCCCGGTGGCCGCCGTGGCGGTTACCGCCTCGCTGCTCGCGCTCCTGGGGCCCGCGCGTGCCGTCGCGCGTGCCCAGGCCGCCGCCTCCGTGGCCGTGCTCGCCGGGGTGGCCGCCCTCCTGCAGACCGCGGAGGGCATCGGCAGCATGGTGCGCGACGAACTGATGTCCACGGTGACCCCGAGCAGCCTGCCCGGGGTCGCCGACGTGCTGGCCTACAGCCCGTCCCAGCCCGTCATCGGGCTGGTCGTGCTGGGCCTGGCGGCGCTGCTGGCGGCCACGGCCGCGCGCGGTTCATCCCCGCTGCTCCTGGTCGCCGCCCTGGCGGCCGCGGCCTTCGGAACCATGCCGATCGGCTACGAGCTGGGGCAGCAGCTCTCGCCGTGGCTCATCTTCGGCGGTCTCACGCTGACGGCCCTGTCCGTGGTCGTGATCGTCATGGTGGCTCGCCGGGTCAGCGCTTGACGCGCACGTAGTCGTACGCCTCGGACGAGCCCAGGCGGCCGGTGGCGGCGAAGCGGACACCCCATGTGCCGGACCGGTAGGCGCGCACCTGGGTGGTGAAGGACCCGTCGTCGTCGGTCTCGATCGTGTCGACGTACTGCCAGCGGTGCGAGCCCTTCGGCAGGAAGTACACGCCGACCTCCTGGGCGCCCAGCCAGTGCCAGTCGTTCCAGTAGCCGCGGTCGTCGCGGCAGTTGTCCTCGCCGCCCCGGGTCCTGCCCGAGCCGTCCCAGACGTAGTACCAGTCGCCGTAGCACTGCGCGACCTGCAGCTCGCCGGTGAGCGTCAGCTTGCGGCCCGTGCGTACGGGCTCGGGGCTCGCGTCGAAATCGGCGATCCGCGTCGCCCGCGGCCCGGCCGGGCGCGGGTTGTGGTAGCCCTCGTGCCGCACGGTGAACGAGGAGTCCGCCGTGTACTGCCTGCCGTCGGCGCCCGTCGCCGACACGTGCACCGGCCAGGTGCCCTCGGGGTCGTCCCAGCCGACCGTGGTGGACGCGCTCCAGCTGCCGCTCAGCGGCGCGTACGAGCCGGAGCCGATCGAGATCCGCACCTCACGCAGGTCCCTGCCGTTCACGGTGACCGTGACGGTCCTGGACTCACCCGGTCGGAGCACCACCGGGTTCGGGCTCACCGACACCCCGAAGATCGCAGGGTCGGCATGCGTGGTGGTGGGGGACGGCCACGGCGTGGGCTCGGCGTACGACGGCGTGGCCGTGGCCAGCAGCGTCGCCGCCGCGACCAGGAACACCGGCAAGGGGTTCTTCATCGGAAGGCTCCTCGAGAGTCAGGGGCAGTGCCCTCGACAGGCTCGCCAGGCGCGCCTGAAGCGGAGCTGAAGGAACCTGAAGCCCTAGATGGCGGCCGGGTAGGTGCTGGCCCGCATCCCGGCCAGGAGCCCGGCGGTCTGCTCCGGTGTGAAGCGCCGCACCGGGTCGTGATAGAGCAGGCCCTCGATGAGCGGGCGGAGCACGCCCGCCCGGCGCGGCGTCGGGAACGTGCCGCTGCGCGCCATGCCGAGCACCGTCGCCGCGTCCTGACCCGGGTACGGCGGCTGCCCCTCGACCGCGCTGTACAGGGTGGCCCCGAAGGACCACATGTCGGCCTCCTTGCTGGCGGGCCCGCCGTACAGCCTCTCAGGGGCCATGAAGGCCGGGGTGCCGCGCAGGCGGCGCGAGGCGGTCATGCGGATGTCGCCCTCGGCGGTGGCGATGCCGAAGTCGGTGAGCACCACCCGGTCACCGGTCAGCATCACGTTGGCCGGCTTGACGTCGCGGTGCAGCACGCCCGCCCGGTGCGCGGTGCGCAGCGCGGCGAGCAGGTGCTGGCCGATCGCGGCGACCGACTGCGCCGGCAGGGTGCCGACCTGGGAGAGTAATTGGTGCAGGGAGAGCCCGTCCAAGTACTCCATGATGATCCAGAGCTTGCCGCTCTCCTCGATGAGGTCGTGCACCGTGACGATGTTGGGATGGGTCAGCCCGGCGGCCATCCTGGCCTCCCTGAGCACCCGCCTGCGCACCATCTCGGCCTCGCCGGACAGAGTCAGCTCCTTGAGTGCCACCTGACGGTGAAGGAGTTGATCGAACGCCCGCCACACGACGCCCATACCCCCACGACCGGCCTCCTCGTTAAGGAGGTACCGTCCGCCGATCTCCCGCATGCCATCCCCTCATTGCTCGGGATAAATCATGTCATCTCAGCGCAGGGGATAGGGCACTTAACGTGATCTGGATATGTCTGAAATCTTGGGTGCGCTGGTCAGAGGCTCGGAAATTCGATCTGTTAGCGCCCGCCACACCAGCCCGACGGCGATCAGGCCCACGCCCACGGCCCCGTAGAAGACGATCTGTAGCCCCAGCTCGCCCACCAGACCGCCGAGCGCCGCGCCCAGCGGCATGCCGCCCATCCCGATCAGGCGGTACACCGAGTTCACCCGGCCGAGCAGCGCGTCGGGGATCAGCCGCTGGCGGGTGGAGATCACCAGCACGTTGGCCGCCGCGCCGAACACGCCGAGCAGCACCGCGGTCGGGTACAGCGCCCACTCCACCGGCGCGATCACCGGCACGAGCAGCAGCAGGACGTCGGCCAGCCACGCCACCACGAGCGTCCTGCCCTCGCCGAGCAGTACGGTCACCCGCGCGGAGACCAGCGACCCCACCAGGGCGCCGGCGGCCAGCGCGGTCATCATCAGCCCGTACCGGCTGGACGGGATGCCGATCGCGGACCCGTCGCCCACGGCCCACAGCACGAACACGGCGAAGTAGGCGGCGTTGGCCAGGTTCAGCATCCCCGCGGAGACCGCCAGCACCCTGAGGAAGCGATGGCCCCACAGGAACCGCATCGCCTCCCCGATCTCCCTCATCCAGTCAGGCTTCCCGCCGCCTGCCTCCCGCGCGGTCTCCGGTGCGGGAGGGCGGGCGGGGCGGTAGGCGCCGCGCATGCCGGACAGGAGGAGGGCGGCCGCGCCGTACAGCAGGGCCGGGGCGCCGAGGATCGCGGCGGGCAGGGCGCCGACCAGGAGGCCCGCGAGCGGCGCGCCGAGGAAGTCGTTGCCGACGGTCTGCGTGCCGACGACGCGGCCGTTCGCCCAGGCGATCCGCTCACGCGGCACGGTCATCGGCAGCACCGCCTGCGCGCACGTGTCGGCGAACACCTCCGCCACGCCCGCGAGCAGCACCGCGACGGACAGCACCCACAGGTTCCGCACGCCGAGCAGCAGGACCGTGGCGATGCCCAGCAGGACGCCGGCGCGCAGGAGGTTGGCCACCGCCATGACGCGCCGCCTGTCCATGCGGTCGGCGACGGCGCCGGCCGGGAGGGCGAGGAGCAGCCACGGCAGCGTGGTGGCGGTCCCGATCAGCGAGACCTCGGCGGGGGAGCGGGTCATGCTCACCGCCAGCAGCGGCGCCCCCACCTTGAGCACCCCGTCGGCCAGGTTCGACGCCGCCGTGGACCCCAGCAGGAAGGAGAAGGCCCTCGAGGGGCCTCCGCGCACTGACGACGACATGGGGACTCCGATAGTGTGTAAGGGAATCTGTGCATAGGTTTCTTTGCAAAGATAGGTGTGCACACTATGGCAGGCAAGTCCTTCTCCGCGCGAACCCTCGACTCCGGCGCGCTGAAGTCGTTCGCCCACCCGCTGCGGCTGCGGCTGTACGAGCTGCTCGACGAGCACGGGCCGTCCACCGCCACCAAGCTCGCGGACATGGTCGGGCAGAACACCGGCGCCACCAGCTACCACCTGCGCGAGCTGGCCAGGCACGGCATGATCGAGGTGGCGCCGGAGCTCGGCAAGGGCAAGGAGAAGTACTGGCGGCTGGTCCCTGGCGGCTTCTCCTACGGCACGGCGCCGAAGGACGATCCCGAGGCCTCGACCGCGGTCGAGTTCCTGCTCGACGACCTGCTCCGCCAGCGCGCCGCCGAGCTGCGCCGCTGGCGCGAGGAGTCCCCCGTCACGCCCGAGGAGTGGGTGCAGGCCAGCAGCCTGGGCCGCCGCTCGCTACGTCTCACGAGCGAGGAGACGACCCGGCTGCGCGATGAGGTCTTCGAGGTCCTCGAGCACTACCGTGCGCTCTCCGACCGGCGCCCCACTCCCTCGGACGCCACCACGGAACACGTGGTCGTCCACTTCGACTGCTTCCCTGTCGGCGTCACCGGCTCATAGCCGCGGGCGCTCAGTCGCGGGTGTGGGCTCGGTAGGTCTCGAGGGGGCCGTCGAGAGTCACCTCGAGGACCGTGCACAGCGGGTCCAGGTCGGAGTCCGCCACGTAGACGTACTCCCAGCCGGGGACCTCGCCGAGACCGCCGAAGCGGGTGTGGGGGAGAGGCCTGCCCGCCAGGGTCCGTACGCCGGTGACGGCGTTGCGCACGCCGCGCAGGACGACGTACTCGTTGGGCCGGTCGAAGACGAACAGGTAGAGGCGGCGCCGGTCGGCCGAGAGGGTGGTGGCGCCGTTGAAGTGCCCTGGCGGCAGCCCGCGTCCCGTGCCGTAGATCGCCTGATCGTGGGCGCGGATCCAGGATCCCAGGCCGCGCAGCCGTACCTGCTGCTCGGGGGTGATGGTGCCGTCGGCGCGCGGCCCGACGTCGAGCAGGAGGTTGCCCCCGCCGCCGATCGTCTCGGCGAAGACGCGGACGAGCTGCCTGACCGACTTGTGGTTGGTGTCGCCCTCCTGCCACCCCCACGAGTCGTTGATCGTCAGGCAGAGCTCCCACGGCCCGTCCGGCGGATCGATGGGCACGCCCTGCTCCGGGGTGGCGTAGTCGCCGAAGCCCTGCATCCGGCCATTGATGATCACGGACGGCTGGCGGCCCAGCAGCTCCTGCCGCAGCGCCTCCATCCGCCACAGGTCCGCGGAACGCTCCCAGTCGCCGTCGAACCACAGCAGGTCGGGCGCGTAGCGTTCCTGCAGCTCGGCCAGCTGCCCCCGGTGGAAGGCCAGGAAGCGCTCCCAGCGCTCCGGGTCCTCCTGCCCGGGCGGCGGATAGGCGAAGCGGTTGTCTCCCGACCCGACGCTCGCGTAGTCCGGATGCGACCAGTCCAGATGCGAGAAGTAGAGCCCGGCCCGCAGCCCCTGCGCCCGCATCGCCGCCACGTACTCGCCCACCAGGTCCCGCTCGGTGCGCAGCGACGACAGCGCCGTCGGCCACAGCGCGAACCCGTCGTGATGCTTGGCCGTCAGTACGGCATAGCGCGCCCCCGCCTCCGCGAACAGGGTGGCCCATGCGGAGGCGTCGAAGGCCGAGGCGGTGAAGCCCGGGATCTGCTTCATGTAGTCGTCGTGGCTGATCTGCCCGTTGTAGAACGACCACGACTCGGGGATGCCGTTGACGGCGTAGATCCCCCAGTGGACGAAGATCCCGAGCTTGGCGTCGGGGAACCAGGGCTGCATGGTCATGAGAGCTCCAGAACGTTCGTGATGCCGCGCCCGGCCAGGTGCGCCGCGTCGTCCACCCGCGAGGCCAGCACGATCGCAGGACCGTGCCCGGCGGCCGCCGCCCGCGCCATCCAGGCCTCGAAGAACCTACCGCCGGGCGCCGAATCCGACCGGATCCCCCCGAACACCAACGCGTCCCCTCCCAGGCCCACTGCACGCTCCTCGGACGCGGCAGCGGCGTAGGCGTGGGCCACGGGCTTGGCGCGGCCGTCGTTGGTCAGCAGGCCGAGCGTGTACTCCAGCTCGGGGAAGTCCAGGAGCTGCCGGTCCACGTCGTGGGAGCACCACCACGTCACGCCCCACAGCCCCGGCCTGGCCAGGAGGGCGCGCAGCGCTCGCGTGGCGAAGGCAGCCGCGTCCGCGGCGGGGATGTGCGGCTCGGGGGCACCGATCTCCTGCACCCACACCTGGCGCCCGGGGTCGTCGGCGTACGCCTTGGCCAGCTCCACGACGTAGGCCGCCAGGTGCGTCGTCTCCACCGACAGCGGCCCGTAGCGGCGCGCGCAGTCGCCGGAGAACACCCACGGATGCACCGTGGTCAGCGCCCCCTTCGTGACACTCGCGCGTGGCGTGAACGGATGGTCGTCGGTGTACCAGGTCGCGTCATAGGCGGAGTGCACGTGGGGATGCCCGGGATCGCCCTCGGCGCAGGCGGCCAGCAGGGTGTCGAGCCAGGCGTCCACCTCATCGGCCGTGACCGGGTTGTGCGCGACCAGGTTGTTCGGCTCGTTGCCCAGCGTGAGCCCGAGCAGGTTGGGCCGGTCGGCCAGCGCCGCCGCGACCGTGCGCACCAGCTCCGCCTGGGCGGCGACCACGTCGGGATCGGTGAAGATGTTCCGCTCGTGCCAGGTCCGCACCCAGGCCGGATAGAAGTCGAAGCTGGACAGATGCCCCTGCAGCAGGTCCACCTGCACGTCCAGCCCCGCCTCCGCGGCCACGTCCACGACGCGCAGGACGTCGTCGACCGCTGCCCGCCGTATCAGACCTCTGTGCGGCTGCAACAGCGGCCACAACGGAAATATCCGGACGTGATCCAGTCCCAGGGCGGTGATCTGGTCGAAGTCCTTCCGCGCGGACGCCGGATCCAGGTCGAGCCAGTGATGGAACCATCCCCGAGACGGCGTGTAGTTCACGCCAAAACGCATGAAGAGCACCTTTCGTGAAGTACGGCAAGCCCCAACGCAGGGTGGTCAGGGGTAGCGGTGGGCGAGGGCGGTGACGCGGGCGGCGGCCTCCTCCAGCCGGGACAGCGGCAGCCGTCGCGACTCCACGGCGGCCACGACCGCGTCGTTCACTGCGGCGACGTCCGCGTCGCCGACGGCGATGAGGACCAGGTCCGCCCCGGCCGCCAGCGCCAGCACGGCCGCTTCGGCGAACCCGTGCAGGTCGCTGATCGCCCGCATCTCCAGCGCGTCCGTCACCAGCACCCCGCCGAACCCGACGTCCTCGCGCAGGAGCCGGGTGAGCACGGTACGGCTGAGCGTCGCCGGAGCGGCGTCGACCGCCGGATAGCTGACGTGGGCGCTCATCATCATCGGCACGCCCGTGTCGGCGGCCGCCCTGAACGGCACCAGGTCCTGCGGGGTCAGCGAGGCGACGGGTAACTCCAGATGCGAGTCGGCGGACGTGTCGCCGTGCCCGGGGAAGTGCTTGGCGCAGGCCGCCACCCCCTGGCTCTCCAGACCGGAGGCGAAGGCCACCACGTGCCGGGCCACCAGCGCGGGATCGGCGCCGAACGAGCGCGCCCCGATGATCGGGTTGTCGGCCCGCGAGTCCAGGTCGGCGCAGGGCGCGAAGTCCACGTTGATGCCGAGCCCGGCCAGCTCCGCCCCGATCTCGGCCCCCGCCCGCCGCGTGAGCGCGACGTCGTCCGCGCGACCGAGCGCCCGGTTCCCCATCCGCCCGGGCAAGCCCTCCGGGCTGTCCGCCGCGGAACGCAGGGCGCGGAGATGCCCCCCGGGGCCGCCCTCGGCGTCGATCGCGATCAGCACGTCAGGCCGGGCGGCCCGTGCGGCCGCGGTCAGCTCGCGCACCTGATGGGCGCTCGCGACGTTCCGGGTGAACAGGATGAGACCACCGCAGAAGTCCAGCAACCCCGCCGGAAGCGACGTGCCGGGAACCCCGGCCATCAGGCAGCGTGCGACCAGTTCCCTCATGCGTCCTCCTGCGCGTACAGCCAGCAGTGCGTCCAGTGCTCGCCCCCGCTGCGCGGCGGGAAGCGCCGCGAGCACACCTCCATCGCCACCGGGCACCGCGGATGGAAGCGGCACCCGCCCGGCGGATCGATCAGGCTGGGCGGTTCGCCCGACTCGTCCTCGGGGGCGGCGACGGTGCGGTCAGGGTCAGGCGCCGAGGCCAGCAGTAGCCGCGTGTAGGGATGCCGCGGATCGGCGGTCACCGCCTCGGCGGGCCCGCCCTCGATCATCTGACCCGCGTACATCACCCGGATCTCGTCGGCGAAATACCGCGCGCCTGCGATGTCGTGCGTGATGTACAGCATCGCCAGCCCGTCCTCGTCCCGCAGCCGGGCGAGCAGGTTGAGGATGTCCAGCCGGATCGACACGTCCAGCATCGACACCGGCTCGTCGCCGAGCAGGACGCGCGGCCGTACGGCCAGCGCCCTGGCGATCACCACCCGCTGCCGCTGCCCGCCCGACAGCTCGTGCGGGAACTTGTCCAGCACCTCCTCGGGCAGGTTCACCCGGTCGAGCAGCTCGGCCGCCTGCCTGCGCTGCTCGGCCCTGCCGCGGGCGTGGCCGTGGATGCGGAGCACCCGTCCCAGGATGTATCCGATCCGGTGGACCGGGTTCAGCGAGGCGAACGGGTCCTGGAAGACCAGCTGCACCTGCCGCTTGTAGGAGTGCCCGTTGCCGCCGCGCAGGATCACCTCGCCCGAGGTGGGCGGGTGGTAGCGGGCCAGGATCCTGGCCAGCGTGGTCTTGCCGCTGCCGCTCTCGCCGACCAGCGCCACCGTGCGTCCCGCGTGGAGCGCGAGGCTCGCCTCCTCCACGGCGTGTACGGCGCGGCCACGGCCGGCCGGGAAGCGCATGCTGACGCCGACCGCCTCGAGCACTGGTTCGGTCATGCGGACACTCCATGGTGCAGGAAGCAGGCCACCTGCCTGCCGCCGAGATCGGTCAGGACCGGCGCGTGCGACGAACAGTCCTCGAACACGACCGGGCAGCGCGGCGCGAACGCGCACCCGGGCGGCGGCCGCCGCAGGTCCGGGGGAGAGCCGGCGATGCCGTGCAGCTCGCGCCGCGGCCCGTGCAGCGGCGGGAACGAGTCACGCAGCCCGCGCGTGTAGGGGTGGCGGGGCGAGTGGTAGATCTCCTTGGCCGGCGCCACCTCGACGAACCGCCCGCCGTACATGATCGCGATCCTGTCGGCCAGCTCGATGAGCAGGCCGAGGTCGTGCGTGACGAACACGACGGCGAAGCCGAGCTCGGCACGCAGCCGCAGGATCTGGCGCAGGATCTGCCGCTGCATGACCACGTCGACCGCGGTCGTCGGCTCGTCCATGACCACCAGGTCGGGCTCGCAGGCCAGCGCCAGCGCGATCGTGGCGCGCTGCCGCATCCCGCCGGACATCTCGTGCGGATAGGCCCGCAGCCGGTCCGCGGGGATGCCGACCAGCCCGAGCAGCTGCGCGGCCCGCTCCAGCGCCTGTTTGCGGCCGCCGCCGCGGTGCTCGCGGATCACGTCGACGAACTGGGCGGCGAGCCGGTGCACGGGGTTGAGTGCGTTCATCGCGCTCTGCAGCACGATGGCCAGGCTCTCCCAGCGCAGCTTCCTCAGCTCCTCCGGGGACAGCCCCAGCAGGTCCATGTCCCGGTAGCGGATCGAGCCCGCGGTGATCGCGGCGGGCGGCCTGGTCAGGCGCAGCAGCGCGGTGATGAGCGTGGACTTGCCGCAGCCGCTCTCGCCGGCCACGCCGAGGATCTCGCCGCGCTCCAGCGAGAACGACACGCCGTCGACGGCGGCGAGCCCGCCGGGGTACTCCACGCGCAGTCCGGAGACGTCAAGGATCATTTCGCCACCCTCAGCCGCGGATTGGTGAGCTCGTCGATGCCGAAGTTGATCAACCCGGCGGCGGTGCCGAGCAGCGCGATGCAGGCGCCGGGCGGCACGAACCACCACCACGCGCCCTGGACCAGCGCCTGCTGATTGTTGCTCCAGTACAGCATCGAGCCCCAGCTGGTGATGTTGATGTTGCCCAGGCCGATGAACGACAGGCCGGCGTCGGCGAAGATCGAGGCGATCACGGCCCCCAGGTAGCCGGTCGAGATCAGCGGCAGCAGGTTGGGGATCAGCTCGAAGGCGATGATCCGCCACTTGCTCTCGCCGCTCAGCTCGGCCGCCATCACGAAGTCGCGGTTGCGCAGCGACAGCGTCTGGGCACGCTTCTGGCGGGCGCCCCACGGCCAGGCCGTCAGCCCGATGATGAGCGCCACGAGCAGCCAGCCGCCGCGCCCGCGCACGTAGCTGGCCACGATGATCAGCAGCGGCAGCCCCGGCATGACCAGGAACACGTTGGTGAGCGTGGTCAGCACCGCGTCCGCCTTGCCGCCCAGGTACGCGCCCGTGACGCCGACCAGCACCGCCAGCGTGACCGCGATCGTGCCGGCGACCAGGCCGACCAGCAGCGAGGTGCGGGTGCCCACCACGAGCTGGGCCAGCACGTCCTCGCCCATCATCGTGGTGCCGAGTGGATGCCGCGCCGACGGCGCCAGCAGCGGGTTGGCGGTGTCCAGCCGCGTCGCCGACAGGCCGAACGCCTCCACGACGAACGGCCCGGCCACGGCCATCAGCACGAAGACGGCGATGATCACCACGCCCGCGACGACCTTGGGGTTGCGTCTCATCGCACCTCCCTGGCGCGGGGATCCAGCAGGCCGTACACCGAGTCGGCGATGAAGTTGGCGGCCAGCACCGACAGCGAGATCACCAGGAACAGCGCCTGCATCAGCGGGTAGTCCAGGCTGCCGACGGCCTTGAACATCAGCGTGCCGACGCCCGGATAGACGAAGACCACCTCGGTGAGCAGCGACCCGCCCACCACCGCGCCGATCGAGGTGGCGAACCCGGCCACGCTCGGCAGGATCGCGTTGCGCGCCTGGTAGGAGAACAGCACGCGGCGCGGCTTGAGACCCTTGGCGGCGCCGAGCAGCACGTAGTCCTCGGACGCGGTCGTGATCATCATGTTCCGCATGCCGAACAGCCAGCCGCTGAACGACGCGAGCAGGATCGTGCACGCGGGCAGTACCGCGAACTGCACGGCGCTGCCGATGAACTCCGGCGTGAACCCGACAGGGATGTCGGCGTCCCAGCCGCCGCTGATCGGGAACCACTTCAGCCGCATGCTGAACACCAGGACGGCAAGCAGCGCCACCCAGAAGTACGGCAGCGACCCCAGGAACGTCGAGACCGGCGTCAGGATCGAGTCCAGCCGCGAGCCCGGCCTGCCGCCCACGACGATGCCGAGCCCGGTGCCGACGAGGAAGGCCAGCACGGTCGTGGTGCCGATGAGGATCACCGTCCACCAGATCGCGCCGCCCACCACCTCGGAGACCGGCTGCGGGTAGAACGAGGTGGACACGCCGAAGTCGAGGCGGGTCAGCCTGCCCAGGTAGTCCAGGTACTGGTCCCAGAGCGGGCGCTGCGTGCCGCCGAACATCTGGCGGATCGCGGCGGCCTGCTCGGGCGTGAGCGGCATCGTGCGCGACATCTGCGAGATCAGGGCCTCCGCCGGGTCGCCCGGCATCAGCCGGGGGAGCAGGAAGTTCAAGGTGATCGCGATCCACGCGGTGACGAGGTAGAAGGCGACCCGGCGGACGAGGAAGCGTGACATGCGCTACTGGGTGGCGGGCTTGAGCGACAGCAGCGTGTAGACGTTGTCGGGCGGGCCCGACCACGGCGCGGAGATCGTGTACGGGTTGCCCGCGTCCGGCCAGCCCGTCCACTCCTTGGTGCTGTACTCGGTCGAGGCGCCGATGTTGGCGATCGGGATCAGTGGCAGTTGATCGATCATGAACTTCTCGATCTGGTACACGTACTGCTTGATCTGCGCCTGGTCACCGGTCGAGGCCATCTTCTTGATCAGGTCGTCGACCTCGGCGTTCTTGATCCGGCTCCAGTTGTACTCGGTGCCGATCTTCTCGCTGGCCAGGATCGAGCGGTAGAACGTGTACGGCGTCTGCCCGCTGTAGACGGTGCCGCCGGTGATCGCCGTGAAGTCGCCCTTCTGCTTCATCGTGGTCAGCTGCGCGCCGGGCAGCGGCCGTACGGTGACCTTCATGCCGAAGTCGCCGAGCTGCTGGGCGATGATCTTGTCGCGCTGTATGGCGTCCTGCCACTCGGCGTTCTCCAGCAGATCGAAGGAGACGTCCTGCGGCTTGAGTCCCGCCTTGGCCAGCTCCTGCTTGGCCGCTTCCGGGTCGGCGGCCTTCTGGACCTGGCCGGCGTACTCGGGGGCGATCCAGTCCTTCTGCGTGTCCTGGTCCAGGCCGGTCAGGTTGATCGGGTGGAACAGGCCCGGGTTGCCGGCGTCGGCGATCTCCTGGCGGTTGAGCGCCAGCGAGATGGCCTTGCGCACGTGCACGTTGTCGAACGGCTTCTTCTCCACGTTGAGGTGCAGGACCAGCGCGCCGTAGGTGGGGTACCAGGCGTGGTTGTTCTGCGCGTCCTTCTCCACGTAGCTTTTCATCACATTTGGTATCGAGCCGCCGCTCCAGGCGATCTCGCCGGACAGCAGGCGGGGCAACGCGCCGGTGCCGCCGATGATCGGCATCTTCAGCGTCTTGACCGGTACCGGCTGCTTCCAGTAGTCGTCGCGGGCCGTGAAGGTCAGCTGCTGGGGCGTGAACTGGGTGAGCTTGTACGGGCCCGTGCCGACCGGATCGGGGTTGGTGAACTCGTCCGGGTTCTTGTCCTTGAACACCTTCTCCTGCACCGGCCGGATCGCGCCGATCTGGTCGATCCTGGTGAACGCGGGCGCGTCGAAGGTGATCTCCACGGTCTGGTCGTCGGGGGCGCTGACCGACGTCCACTCGAAGCCCGCGTTGGTCTGGCTCTTGTGATCCTTGGCGTACTGCATCGTGAAGACGACGTCCTTGCTGGTCAGCTTGGTTCCGTCGCTCCAGTTCGCCCGCGGGTCCAGGTGAATGGTGATCTTCTTGCCGTCCCCGGACCAGTCGTACTTGGTTGCCAGCCAGGGGACGAACTCGCCACCCTTGAGGATGTTGAACGTCCACAGGTTTTCGTAGATGTACCCGTTCATGCCCTGGGTGGCCTGGATGTTGAACGGACTGAAGTTACGGGTGATCGTGGTGCCGCTGAATCCGACGTCGATCACCATGGGCTTCTGCGCCGTTCCGGCGTTTCCTGTGCTGCTGCTGGGGCCTGTTCCGCCGGTCTTGCCGCCGCTGCTGCAGGCGGCGAGGGAGAGGACAAGCGCGGCGGTGAGCGCTCGGCTGAGTCGCATGGGGGCTCCTCTCTGGAGGTGCCGTGACAATAATGACAAAATGCCTCTAGGATCAAGAGGCAAATCGAAAGGAGCCCGATGGAGCCCACTCCGCTCTACCGGCAGCTGAAGGCTCGGCTGCGGGAAGAGATCGCCGCTGGGGTCTACGGGCTCGACGGGCGCCTGCCCACCGAGCACGAGCTGTGCGAGCGGTACGGCCTGAGCCGCACCCCCGTGACGCGGGCCCTGGCCGAGCTGGCCGAGGAGGGCGTCATCGTCCGCCACCGGCGCCGCGGCACCTTCGTCAACCCGGGGTTCCAGCAGGCCAGGCCCACGCTGCGGGTGCTGGGCGCCGACGAGCCGTGGGCGGCGGTGATGCGCGAGGCGGCGGGCGAAAGCCTGTCCCTCGAGGTGGTCAGCCCGCCGCGGAGCGAGCTGCACGAGGTCTTCCTGTCGTCGATCGCCGCGGGGGAGGGGCCCGACCTGGTCGTGCTCGACTCGGTGTGGGTCGCCGAGTTCGCCGGGTTCCTGTGGCCGCTGAACGAGCTGGATCCCGACTGGGTCGCGCACGAGCACGACGCCGACTTCCTGCCGTCCTTCGCCAAGGCCCACCGCTTCGGTGACGCCGTCATGGCCGTCCAGGCGCCCTCCGACGTGGCCGGGCTCTGGTACCGCCGCGACCGGGTCCCGGCGCCGCCGCGCACCTGGGAGGAGCTGCACGCCCTGGGCAGGCGCCTGGCATTCGACCGGCCGCCCGGCCGCCACGTGCTGGTCATGCCCGGCGGGCTGCGCGCCGCCGAGACCACCACCTACGCGCTGGCGGCCTTCCTGGCCTCCAACGGCGCCGCCGTGCTGTCGCAGGACGGCGTCGTGCTGGACAGCCCCGCGACCGTCGGCACCATGCGCTTCCTGCGCACGCTCCTCGACGACGGCGTCATCCTGCCCGAGGTGACCGGCTTCGGCTCCGACCGCGCCGTCGAGCTGCTGGCGCGCGGGGAGGCCGACCTGTGCGTCGGCGCCAGCGACCTGGCCGGATGGGCAGGTGAGCCGATCGACCACATCGGCGAGGAGTTCGGCTTCGCGCCCATGCCGCGTGGCCCGCACGGCCGCGCCGCGGTCCTGTGCGGCGGCATGGCCTACGCCATCCCGCGCCAGGCCCGCCACCCGCACCTGGCGATGCGCATGCTCCAGGCCGCTCTGGCCCCCGACCAGCTGGTACGGCACTGCCTCGAGACAGGGCAGCTCCCGCCCAGGCTCTCCGCATTGCACAGGATCGCGGAAGTGTCCCCCTTCCACGCCGAGACCGGCGAACGCCTCGAGCACTCGGTCCTGCGCCCGCCGAGCCCCGTCTACGCCCTGGTCTCCGCCCGCCTGCAGGCGATGTGCGAGGACGTGCTGTCGCGCCGGCGCCCCCCGGAGGAGGCGGTGACCAGGGCGGCCGACATGATCAGTGCGATCACGTCGCTCCCGCTGCCGTGACTTTTGCCATCCTGGGATGTCAAAAGTCAGGCGGCGTAGTTCCGCACCACCCGCAGGGCGTCGGCGGCGCCGGGCCCCTCGGCGGTGAGCGAGCTGTCCCGCGGTGCGAGCCGCCGCGCGCCGACGCGGCAGAAGTCCGCGGCGGGGCCGCTGATCCGGGTCTCCGAGGCGGGGTCGCCGTAGGTCCAGCGGCCGCCGCCGGGCGCGGTGAGGTCGCAGAAGACCGGCACGCCGGGCAGCCCGGCGAGGGTGAACGCGTACGGCAGCGTGCGGTGGGCCAGCCAGGCGATGTGCCGCAGCCGGTCCGTGTCGGGATAGGCGATGCCGAGCGGGACGGTGATGTCCAGGGCGTGCGCCCAGTGCTCGGCCAGCCGGGTGGTCGCCAGGGTGCGCGGAGACAGCGACGTCCGCACCCACGGCAGCCGCGTGCCCGGTGGGTGCTCGCGCAGCGTTTCCGGGGTGGCCATGGCGACCTCGCGCCAGCGTGCCAGCAGGTCCGCCGGGGGCATGCCCCGCTCGGCCGCCACCATCTGCTCGGCCAGCTCGTCCATGCCGGTCGGCGAGTCGGCGGGCAGGAAGGGCGCGCCGGTGGGGGCGCCCGCGGGGGCGCCTGCGGCGGCGCCGGTGGGGGCGGCGATCACCTCCTCGCTCTGGGCGAGGTGGAGCACGACGTCGGCTACGCTCCAGCCCTCCGCGGCGGAGGGCGCGCCCCACTGCTCGCCGGTCAGCTTCTCCAGTACGGCGTCCAGCTGCCGGTACTCGGCGGCCAGGTCATCGAAGACATCATCCGTCACGCGATCAGCGTACCGAATATTGTTCTGCTAGTCCCGGCGGAGATACCACTCGTTGGTGAGCAGCCGGTTCCTGAGGTGTTCCGGCAGGGAGGTGAGGAGCGTCATGCTGCCGCCTCGCTCGATCTCCGACCGGTGCGCCTGGATGGCCGCCCACTTGCGCTCGCCCACCGGGCGGATGTCCAGCGTTACCCCGATCCTGGCGTCGGGCACGCCGGGCAGCGTCTGCCCGTCCGGCGGCATGCCCATGACGGCCTGCCAGATCTCCTCGACGAACGTGCGGGGCAGCGTCGCCAGGTAGAGGGCCGACGGGTGCCAGGCCGGACCCGCGGACTGGTAGAGCTGGTCGTGCCCGGCGGCCTCCACCGCGGCGAGCGTGACGCGGTGGGCCAGGATGTGGTCCTGGTGGCCGTAGCCGCCGTAGGCGTCGTAGGTGGCCACGATGTCCGGCTTGACGTCGCGGATGTGCTCGACGACCCGCTCCACGAGCATGTCGAACGGCACGTCGCGGAAGCGCGGCCGGCCGGGGGCCGACTCGGGCGTGGTGTCGGCGTACCCGAGCAGCCGGGGCTCGCCCGCGCCCAGGATCTCCAGGGAGCGCTCCAGCTCGCCCACGCGCTGGGTGCCCGCCGCCCACGTGCAGGTGACCACCGAGGCACGCGTGTGCGTGGCCAGCAGACCGCCGGTCCAGAGCGCCTCGTCGTCGGGGTGCGCGTGCACCGCCAGAACGCTCGGTTCGGGCGCACGCTCTTCGCTCACGGCTCTCCCCACCACCCCTGCTCACATGCCAAGCCGCCAAAGATTGGGACATGGTAGCCAAACCGGCTCCGCCAAACAGGCCGATCACACGAAGCGCTGCCACGGAACCTGGGGGACGCTCGCCGTACCGAGGAGAAAGGGGGTACGGCTAGCGGGGCAGGAGGCGTTCCTCGGTGGAGTAGAGGCGGGCCTGGGCGCGGTCGAGGGCCAGGCGCAGGGCCCCGGTGATCGCGGCCTCCTCGCCGAGCGCCGAGGCGTGCAGGTCCGGCAGGCTGAGGCAGCGCGGCGCCAGGTGCCGCGAGAGCGCGGGGATGAACAGGTCGGGCGCCGCCGCGGGAGCGCCGCCGAGGACGAGGGCGCGCGGGTCGTAGGCGAGCACGATCGCGCTCAGCCCGGGAGCCGCAAGCGAGGCGAAGCGGTCGAACTCCGCCAGCGCCTCCGCGTCGCCGGCCCTGGCCTCGTCGATGAGCCGGGCGGCCAGGTCGCCATGGGGCGTCTCGGTCACCCCGGCGAAGCTGAGCGGATGGTCGCGCACCTGCGCCCAGCCCAGCTCGGGCACCCATCCCAGCTCGCCCGCCGCCCCGGTGGCACCGCGGTGCAGCCGCCCGCGCAGCACGACCGCCGCCGCGGTGCCGCGGCCGAGGCTCGCCCAGACCAGGTCGTCCACGCCGGCCGCGGCGCCGGTCCAGCGCTCGGCCAGCGCGGAGAGGTTGACGTCGTTCTCCACCGCGATCGGGCAGTCGAACAGCTCGCCCAGCTCGGCGGCCGGCGACAGGCCCGTCCATTCCGGCAGCACGCGGCACAGCCAGACGGCGCCGTCGTCGCCGATCAGGCCGGGGGTGCTGACGGCCACCGCGAGCAGGCCGGGCGGGGGAGTGCCGATCACCATCCTGACCGCCTCAAGCCGCTCGGCGCGCGAGGCCGAGCGGGTGGTGCGCCGCCGGCGGGTCTCGCGGACGGTGCCGTCCAGGTCGGCGACCGTGGCCGAGACCTGGTGGGCGCCGATGTCGACGGCCATCACCTGGCGCGCCTCGGACAGGAACCTGAATGTGCGGGCCGGCCTGCCCAGGACGCCTGGCCGCTGCTCGGGCGGCACCTCCCGGACCCAGCCGTCCGCGATGAGCGTCTCGAGCACGGCCTCGCCCGTGGAGCGGGACAGCCCGGTCAGCTCCAGGATGCGGCTCATGGTCAGCTTGCCCTGGCCGAGCAGGACGCGGATCGTGGCCACCTCGTTGAGGCGGCGCATCAGCATGGGGTCGGCGGTCCGTGGGTTTGCCATAGTTCTTACGGATCCTAGCGGAAAGAAAGCCTCACCGCGGTCTGAACGCCAGGGCCAGCGAGCGCAGCGAGCACACCTGGACAAGGCCGTGATCCGCTGGCGAAGCGGGAGAGCGCACCCAGGGTTTGCCCGGGGGCGCTCTCCTGAGGATCAGGGTCCGGCGATGGGCCAGTTGCCGATGAACTTGACGAGGTTGTCGTTGATGGTGTCCAGGGGCTGCGTCGTGCCCGAGTCCACCTTCAGCTCATGGTCCGTGATCAGCTGCGCCACCGTCTGCGCGCTCAGGGCCAGCGCGTTCAGCCCCTTGCGGGTGATCGTGTACGTCGCCTGCGGGTCCGACGCCGGCTTCGTGCTGTACACGACCACCGAGTTCCGCAGCCGCACCACGCAGAACGGGTCGTCGTTCGGCAGCCCGTGGCTGATCGTGAAGGACATCGACGCGCTCTTCCCGGTGACGTTGTCGGCGATGAGCCTGATGCCGATGTAGTCCCAGATCGACTTGACCGGCATCGCGGCCACCACGTCAGCGTGGACCGCGCTGCTGAACTGCGGCTTCGGGGCCGGGATCCTGAGCTCGTCGGCGGCGGCCAGGTAGAAGTTGCGCCACGGCCCGCTCTCGGCCATGTAGCCGAGCTGCTCCAGAACGTCCGCCTGCAGGTCGTGGGCGGCCTTGCGGGTGACGGGGTCGCTGGGGTCGGCGAAGACCAGGTGGTTGAGCAGTTCGACGAGCCAGCGGTAGTCCTCCAGGCTCTGCGCGTTCTTGTACGTCTCGTTGGCGATCTCCAGCAGCCGCCCGGCGCCGCCGATCGCCTCGACGTACCGCGGGCCGACCTTCTGCGGCGTGAGCGGGTGCAGGTTGGCCGGGTTGCCGTCGAACCAGCCCAGGTACCGCTGGTAGACGGCCTTGACGTTGTGGTTCATCGTGCCGTAGTAGCCGTGGTTGTACCACTCGTTCGCGAGCGTCGGCGGCAGCTTGCCGTCGAGTCGCTCGGCCACCTCGATGATCGTGTCGCCCTGGTTCGCCCAGTGGAGCGTCTGGTCGTGGATGAAGCGGTACATGTCCGCCTGATTGGTGAGGAATTCTACGATCGTGCTGTTGCCCCACCGCGGCCAGAAGTGGCTGGCGAACAGGGTCGTGGCGGTGGAGCCCCAGGTCTCGATGGTCTGGTTGAGGTACTCCGACCATGCCTTGGCGTCGCGTACCTGGGCGCCGCGCAGGCTGTAGATGTTGTGCAGGGTCGGGGTGGCGTTCTCCGCCAGGCACAGGGCGTCGATCTCCGGCAGGTAGAAGTTCATCTCCGAGGGTGCCTCGGTGTCCGGCGTGAGCTGGAAGATCACCTCGATCCCTGCGATGTACATCTTCGTGTCCGTCGCGGTGATCGTCTCCGGCGCGTTGATGAAGCCGACCGTGCCCACCGAGGTGGTCTTGCCGAGCCCGGAGTCCACCTGGCCGTTCGGCGCCTTCGGCACCTCGGGGCCGTACATGAACGTGGCCCTGCGCGCCATCGCGACGCCCGCGTACACGTTCTCGCTGACCACGTGGTCGAGGAAGCCGTCAGGCGCGTAGAACTTCACCGTCGGACCGGGGGTGCCGTTCTCGAACAGGCCGCGCACGCCGCCGTAGTGGTCGACGTGGGAGTGGGTGTAGATCACCGCGGCGATCTTGAGGTCCTTGACCCCCTTGGCGGCCCTGGCCTGGCGGTACAGCTTGAGCGCCTCGGCCGCGCACTCCTGGCTGACCAGGGGGTCGACGGCGATGACCTCGTGGCTGCCGGCCTTCTCCAGGAACGTGATGTTGGACAGGTCCACGCCGCGCACCTGGTAGACGGCGTCCTTGACGACCTCGTACACGCCGACGTTCATGTTGAGCGAGGCGTTGCGCCACAGGCTCGGGTTCACCTCGTCGGGCGCGGTCTTGCTCTCGTCCGCGGTCAGGAACTCGTTGTACGTGGCCAGCGTCCAGATCGGCATCGGGCCCTTGAAGACGGTGAAGTCATTGGGTAAGGCCAGGACGCGGTTCGCGGAGGCGTTGGCGAGTTCGGGGTCCTCGCCAGGTTTGGGCGGGTGGATGGAGTTGTTGTAGTCGATGGTGACTTGCTGCGCGGGCTTGGCTCCCGGCCTGGACGGCGCGGCCTGGTGACCGTGGCGATGGCTGGAACGTTCCATTTCATGGTTGGACATGAGCCCTCCTCGAAGCTGCCCCGTGACAGTACGCCTACCGGCCGCGCGGACCTATCACGAGAAAGGAGGATTCTCCTGTCGGTCAGCGACGCGGGCGATTGCGGTCCTGGCAAGATGGCGACATGGAACGTGTCCTTGGAATTGGCGGATACTTCATGCGGGCCGCCGACCCGGTGGCCCTGGGTGCGTGGTATCGCGATTGCCTGGGCCTGAACGCCGATGAGCACGGCCTGTGGCGTCAGGAAGCCGGGGCGACAGTGTTCGCGACTTTCGAGTCCGAGACCGAGTACTTCGGCTCCCGCGCCCAGCAGACGATGCTCAATTTCCGTGTCCGCGACCTGGATGCGATGCTCGCGCAGTTGCGTGCCAGCGGAGCGGACGTGGCCAAGGAGACTCAGGACATGGAGGGCGTCGGTCGGTTCGGCTGGGTCACCGATCCTGAGGGCAATCGGATCGAGCTGTGGCAGCCCAGCTGACAGTGTCTCCACGCGGGCGGTGACGTGCTGGAAGGCTGACGCCCCCGGGCTCGGCAGGGAGCCCGGGGGCGTCGGGTGGGCGGTGCGTTCGGGGTGCAGGAAGGTCCCGAAGGCGCCGGCCGTACAGGAGAAGCGTTCAGCCCATGTGCGGGTAACGGTGGTCCGTCGGCGGCACGAAGGTCTCCTTGATGGTGCGGGCGTTGACCCAGCGGATCAGGTTGAAGATCGAGCCCGCCTTGTCGTTGGTGCCGGAGGCACGGGCGCCGCCGAAGGGCTGCTGGCCGACGACCGCGCCGGTGGGCTTGTCGTTGACGTAGAAGTTGCCGGCCGCGAAGCGCAGCCGCTCGGAGGCCGAGGCGATGGCGTAGCGGTCCTGCGCGATGACCGAACCGGTCAGCGCGTAGGGCGCGATGCCCTCCATCTGGTCGAGCACCCGGTCGAAGTCGGCGTCGTCGTAGACGTGGACGCCGAGGATCGGGCCGAAGTACTCCTTGACGAAGATCTCGTCGGTCGGGTCGGCGCACTCCAGGATGGTCGGCTTCACGAAGTAGCCGATGGAGTCGTCGTAGGATCCGGTGAGGATGTTGATGCTGTCGACCGAGCGCGCCCGGTCGATGGCGGCCTTGTGCTTGGCGAAGGCCCGGTCGTCGATGACCGCGCCCATGAACGTCGACAGGTCGGCGCCGACGTCACCGACGGTCAGCGACTCCGACGCCGCGACGAAGTCGTCCCGCATGCGGGACCACACCGAGCGCGGCACGTAGGCCCGCGAGGCGGCCGAGCACTTCTGGCCCTGGTACTCGAAGGCGCCGCGGACCAGCGCGGTCGCCAGCACCCCCGGGTCGGCCGACGGGTGGGCGAGCACGAAGTCCTTGCCGCCGGTCTCACCGACCAGGCGCGGGTAGCCGTGGTAGCCGGTGATGTTGGCCCCGATGGTCGACCACAGGTGCTGGAAGGTCGGGGTGGAGCCGGTGAAGTGGATCCCGGCCAGCGCCGGGTGGGTCAGGGCGACCTCCGACACGGCCTGGCCGTTGCCGGTGACCAGGTTGATGACGCCCGGCGGGAGCCCGGCCTCCTCCAGCAGCCGCATCGTGAAGTGCGCCGCGAACTGCTGCGTGGGCGAAGGCTTCCAGACCACCACGTTGCCCATCAGCGCCGCGGACGTCGGCAGGTTGCCGGCGATCGCGGTGAAGTTGAACGGCGTGATCGCCAGGACGAAGCCCTCCAGCGGCCGGTACTCCATCCGGTTCCACACCCCGGGTGAGGAGATGGGCTGGTCGGCGTACAGCTGGCGGGCGTAGGCCACGTTGAAGCGCAGGAAGTCGATCAGCTCGCAGGCCGAGTCGATCTCCGCCTGCTGCACCGACTTGGACTGCCCGAGCATGGTCGCGGCGTTCAGCGTGGCACGCCACGGTCCGGCCAGCAGGTCGGCCGCCTTGAGGAAGATCGCCGCCCGCTCATCGAAGGACAGCGCCCGCCAGGCGGGGGCCGCCTCCAGCGCGGAGGAGATGGCGTCCTTCACGTCCTGAGCCGTAGCGTCGTTGGTACGGCCCAGGACGGAGGCCTTGTTGTGCGGCTGCACGACGTCGATCGTCGCGCCGCCGCCCATGCGCTGCTCGCCCGCGATGGTCATCGTCAGGTCGATCGTGGTTCCGGCCAGCTCCTTGACCCTGTTCTCCAGGGCGGTGCGCTCGGAGCTGCCCGGCGCGTAGCCGTAGATCCGCTCGTTGGCGGGTACGGGCACGTTGCTGATGGCATCCATTTACTTACCCCCAAGGGCGCGAAGGAAGAAGGCGACGTTGGCCGGGCGCTCGGCGAGGCGGCGCATGAAGTAGCCGTACCAGTCGTCGCCGTAGGGAACGTAGACACGGACCGTGTGCCCGGCGCCTGCCAGGGCCTCCTGCCGGTCGGTTCTGATCCCGTAGAGCATCTGGTATTCGTAGTCGCCGACGGTGCGGCCGAAGCGGTCGGCGAGCAGTTCGGTGATGGAGATCAGCCGGTCGTCGTGCGTCGCCACCATGGGGTATCCCTTCCCCGCCATGAGGATCCGCAGGCATCGCACGTACGCCTTGTCCACCTCGGACTTGCCCTGGTGGGCGACCGAGGCGGGCTCCCGGTAGGCGCCCTTGACCAGGCGGACGCGGGAACCCTCGACGGCCAGGTCACGGCAGTCCTGCTCGCTCCTGAACAGGTAGGCCTGGATGGCCACGCCCGTCGTGGGGAAGTCCTCCCGCAGCTTGCGCAGGATCTCCAGGGTCGAGTCGACTGTGGTGTGGTCCTCCATGTCGAGCGTGACGGTCGAGCCGTTCGCGGAGGCCGCTTCGCAGATCTGCCGGGCGTGCTCCAGCGCCATCCCGTCATCGAGCGCCTGCCCCACGGCGGACAGCTTCACCGACACCTCGCCGCGCGCGCCGAGCTCAAGGGGCCGCAGCGCCTCGAGCAGTTCGAGGTAGGCCTTGGCGGTGCCCGCGGCGGCATGAGCGTCGCGGACCTCCTCGCCCAGGTGGTCGATGGTGACCGTCAGCCCGGTGTCGACGAGCCGCTCGATGGCGTTGCGCGCCTCGGCGGCGCCCTCCCCGGCGACGAACCGGTCCACCACCTTGCGTGTGAGCGGGAATCCTGACACGGAGCGGCGTACCAGCCCGCTCCTGGACGCCGCGAGTAGCAGTTGACCGAGCATGAATCCAGCGTAAATCCGCTGTTCACAGGGCAGCCATCGACGTAAGTAACGCGGGTTGTGGCAGGCTGTCATACACATGTACAACACGGCCGATCTACAGGAAACCGTCGACGAGATAGCCCGCGTCCTCGGGGCTTCGGCGACGCTGGAGGACCGCTCGTTCCGGCTGCTGGCCTACGGCGCGCAGCACGGCGACATCGACACGGTCCGCCAGGAGTCCATCCTGCGCAGGCGCGCCTCGCGGCAGGTGCGCGACTACTTCGAGGGCTTCGGCATCGCCACCGCCGACGGCCCCGTCAGGATCCCCGCCTCGCCCGAGGTCAGGGCCCGCGTGTGCTGGCCGCTGCGGCACCGCGAGGTGACCTACGGCTACCTGTGGCTGCTCGACTCCGGCGAGCTCGCCGACGCCGTGCTGCAGAAGGCCGCGCCGCTGGTCGCCAGGGCGGCCGCCCAGCTCGCCCAGGAGGCGCGCAGCCGCCAGGATCTCGGCCGCGACCTGCTCGCGCTGCTGTCCTCCGACCCCGAGGAGCGGGCTTCCGCCTCGATCGAGCTGCGCGGGCCCGTCGCCGCGATAGCCGTACGCGAGTCATCCGAGCGCGTGGCCGAGCTGTGGACGCTGCCGCGCGGCGTGCTGACCCGGGCCGGCTCTCCGGTCGCGGTGCTCGCTCCCGCGCATCTGGCGGGCGAGGTCGCGCAGACCCTGCAGGCGGCGTACGGCACGGCCGCCGGGCTGGGCGGCCCCCGCCCCGACCCGTCGGAGGCGTGGCAGAGCTGGCGGGAGGCCCGCCAGGCGCTGCGGATCGCCGAGCACTTCCCGCGCTTCACGCCGATCGCCCGCTGGGAGGACCTGGGCGTGCACCGGCTGCTGGCCAGGCTCGGCCAGGCCGACCTGCGCGAGCTGGCAGGAGAGTCCGCCGCGCTGGACGCCGAGCTGGCCCGCACCGTCGAGATCTACCTCGACCTCGGCGGCCACGCCCAGAAGGCGGCCGCCGAGCTGGGCGTCCACCGCCAGACCCTGTACTACCGGCTGGGCAAGGCCGAGCGGCTGCTGCACCGTGACCTGGCCGACGGCGACGACCGGCTGGTCGTCCACCTGGCGCTGAAGGCGGCTCACCTGGCCCTGTAGATCTTCACCCAGTCGACGTACATGGAGACCGTGGCCGGTGTGGCGGAGTCGCGGCACCGGGGCTCGCACACCACGTCGTTCTGCAGCGCCAGCCCCATCCTGCGGCCCTGCGGCACGTTCGGCCCGCGGTAGTCCCACACCTTCGCGCCGTCCAGCCAGAACGTGAGCCGCCCCGGCAGCCAGTCGACCGCCACCGTGTGCCAGCGGGTGAAGTCGGTGCGCAGCTGGTGCTGGGAGCGGGATCGGCCGCTGTGCACGAAGATGCCGCCGCCCTGCCGGCGCGGATCGACGATCTCGGCGAAGTCGATCTCGGCGTAGTCGGAGCCCTCGCTCTGCGCGGTGGGCCACAGCAGCGCCACCGGCGTGTACCCGGCGCCCGCCTCGGACCGGAACCTGACCTCCCACCGGCCGTACTCCTGCGCCAGCTTGCCGGCGATGCCACCGGACAGGTCCCGCCCGCCGTACATGCCGCCCTTGAGGCGCAGCACCCCGTTCGACACGGTCGAGGCCCGGCCGGTGCGGGGGTTCGTCTGCGCGGAGGGCGAGTGGTAGACCATCCACCTGCCCGGGTCGACCGAGGTGCCGTCGAAGTTCTCCACCAGGACCGGGGATCCCCAACTCTGCGCGTGCGCCGTCTGCGGGAGGCCTGCCACCGTCACCAGCGCGGCCGCCGCCAGGATCGAACTGCGTCTGGACATGCCGCCTATAGAAGCAAAGATTTCACTCTCGTCACAGAGATATAGAATTTTCGCATCGGTCAGCCCAGATAGGGCAGCGCCGCGGCGTCGCCCGGCCCGCGCCGCTCGGCCAGTCGCTCGGCGACCCGGGCACGGTGCGCGGCGTCCTTGTGGCCGTCGTACTTGAACTTGCCGCGGATCTCCTCGACCGTGAGGCGCAGGCCGCGGATGCCCGGCAGCAGCCTCGGCATCCGCGACGGGTCGCCCTGGCCCGGATCCAGGTGCGCGAGCTGGCCGCGCAGCACGTCCAGCTTGTCCTCGGCCTCGGTGACGATCTCGGCATGGCACAGCAGCTGGACCGCCGAGTAGTACGTGGTGGGCACGCCCAGCGCCGGATCGGTGCCGGGCTCCGCGCGCCACGCTCCGGGGATGTAGGACCACGGGCCGGCCACTGACAGCACCACCTTGGGGTTCTCCTCGATGGCCGCCCAGACCGGGTTCGGGCGGGCCAGATGCAGCACGATCGTGCGGTCGTCGGCCAGCAGGAACTGCGTCGGCACCACGACCGGCACGTCGCGCCCCCGGCCCGCGGCGATCAGCTGCCCGAACTGGTTGGTCCGGACGTAGGCCAGCGACTGCTCCTCGGTGCCCGCATCCCAGGGGTGAATCAGCATGCGGACAACCCTATCCACGCCACGCTTTATCCCGATTTGTACGGTATGACGTATCAGGCGCGGGCGGACTCGTAGACCCGCAGCAGCTCCTGGCAGACCCGCTCCCACGAGTAGCGCGAGCGGGCGCGGTCGGCGCCGGCGTAGCCCAGCGCCGTGCGCAGCGTCTGGTCCGACAGCAGCCTGCGGGTCAGCCGCGCCACCCTGGCGGGCCGGTCGGGCGGGACGAGCAGGCCGGTCACGCCGTCGACGACGGAGTCGAGGTGCGCGCCCACGGCCGAGGCGATAACCGGGATCCCGCAGGCCATGCCCTCCATCGCCACGACGCCGGACGCCGACTCCCTGGGCACCGTGATCAGCACGTCGGCGCTGCGCATGAGCTTGGGGACCGCAGCCGGCCGTACCTGGCCGAGGAACGTGACCCGGTCGGCCACGCCCAGCTGCTCGGCCAGCGAGCGCAGGCTGCGGACACCCGGGTCCTGCTCCAGCTCGCCGGGCTCCGGGCCGCCGGCCAGCACCAGCTCGACGCCGGGCAACGCGGGCAGCGCGCGGACGGCGGTGTGCGCGCCGCGCTCCTCCGACAGCGGGCCCACATGCAGCAGCCGGTGCTGGGTGCCGCGCGGGGCCGCGGCGCCCTGTCGCTGGAACCTGTCGGTGTCGACGCCGCAGGGCACGACCGCGATGTTCGCGCGGGGCACGCCCATCCTGATCAGCGCGGCCTCCTCGTCGCCCGAGCCGGCCACGACCGCGTCGGCGCGCCGGCCGAGCGCCCGCTCCACCTTGAGATGGCGGGCGTCGAACTGGTGGAAGGTCTGCGTGATGGGCACGTTCAGCCCGTCGGCGCCGGCGAGAGAGACGAGCCCGGCGCTCCACGAGTGGGCGTGGATGACGTCCGGGCGCTCCGTGCTCCAGCGGCCGCGCAGGTAATCGCCGACCTCGCGCAGGTCGCCCATGTCGAGCTGGTCAACGGTGACGCCGTGCGCGACCCGCGTCTTGGGCCTGTGCTCGGAGCCGCCGTTGTAGACGATGACCTTGTGCTCGCGGCCGAGTTCGCGGGCCACGGAGAGGACGTGGTGACGCTGACTGCCGGAGACGGGGGCGACTATGGCGATATTCATGGCACACCTCAGCGTGGAAGCCGTTTCAAGGTGTGCCTGCGTCTTAGGCACGAGAAGCTACCCAGAGACTTTACCACTCTGTGCCCGCTCGCAAACCTTCCCAGGTCAGAGGGCCCGCAACGCCAGGATGACGATCTCGTCCCACACCTCGCCGCCGGAGAAGGCCTGCCGGTCCGCCTCCACCGCCTTGATCACGGTCGCCGGCGGCTGCCCCGCGAAGCGGCCGAGCACGTCGGCCAGCCGGTCATCGCCGTACGGCTCGCCCGCGCTGTTGCGTGAGGAGATCAGGCCCTCGGAGTAAAGCACCAGCGTCTGGCCGCGCGCCAGCGTGATCTCCTCTACCTCGGTGGCCGCCTCGGCACCCAGGCCCAGCGGCACGCCGCCGCCCTTGGCGAAGCGCACGCCGCCGCCCTCCGGATACACCAGCGCGACGGGGTGGTGCCCGGCCGAAGACAGGCTGACCTCGCGGCCCCGTACGAAGCCGGCGAGCGCCATCACGAACATGCCGCTGTCCTGCGCGAACAGCGCCTCGTTCACCTTGCGCATCGCCTGGTCGGGATCGGGCTCCCAGACACTCAGCACCCGCAGCCCGCCCCTGACCATGGCGCTCACCGAGGCCGCCGCCTCGCCCTTGCCTGCCGCCCCGCCTACGGCGAACCCCCAGCCGCCCGCCACGGGGAACACGTCGTAGAACTCGGCGCCCACGGACGAGCCCGGATGGTAGATCGCGGCCGCCTCGAAGCCCGGCACGTCGGGCAGGTCGCGCGGCACCACGCTGGCCGACAGCGCGTCCGCGGCCCGCGAGCGGCTCTGGAAGCTGTCCTGGGCTCGCAACGCCAGCCCGAGCGCCGCCCCCACCTCCTGCATCACGCCCAGGTCGGCCATCGCGTACGGCTCCTTGTCGTGCGCGCGTACCAGCGTCAGCACGCCCTGGCCCGTCCCGATCGGCACCGACAGCAGCGAGCCCGCCTCCATCGCGGTCAGCAGCGGCCCTTCGGTGCCCGAGCCGAGCAGAGTCTCGTCCTCGACCATCTCGTGCATCGCGCCGGAGCCGCGCTCGAGCACCTCCGCCACCAGCGGAGCCGCCCCCGGATCCGCCGCCTCCACCTGCCTGGCCAGCTCGCCCAGCGGCTGGTCCCTGGGTGCCACCACGATCGCGCGGCGCGCCTGCCGGTCGCGCACCACGTCGGCGATGACCCAGTCGGCCCAGTCCGCGGCCAGCAACCTGGTGGCCCGCGGCAGCGCCATCTGCTTCTGCAGCCCCTCGTCGTCGAGCAGCAGCGCGGTCATCCTGGCCAGCAGGTCCTGCCGCTTGGCCGCCGTCAGCAGCAGTTCGCCCTCGGCCAGCCCGATCCGTTCCGGGCCGGGCTGGGGCGGCTGCACCTCGATCGGCAGCACCACCACGGCCATCATGTGCCGCGGCTCGCCCGGCATCGTCAGCCGGGTCAGCGCCAGCTGGACCGTGTGCGCCCTGCCCTGGTGGGCCAGGCGCGTCTCCAGCGCCGACGGCTGCCCGGTCTGCAACACCGACGTCAGGTGGGAGCGGAAGGCCGCCCGCCGCGACACGTCCACCAGCAGCGGGAACGAGCGGCCCACCAGGTAGCCCTCCGGGCTGCCGAGCAGGCGCGAGGTCTCGGGGTTGATCCGCCTGACCATGCCGCCGCCGTCGAGCAGCACCACCGGCACGGGGAACGCCCTGAACACCTGGCGCAGCAGCTTCAGCTCCCGCTGCGGCCCGTCGCGCGTGCCCCGCGGCTTGGCGTTGGCCAGCTCCGTGCGCGCCTCGGCCAGCAGCTCGGCCGCCGTGTCGAGCTCGGCGAGCGCCGCGTCGAGCGTCGGCTCGAGTTCGGCGGGATAGGCCGACCTGGCTTCGCGCAACGAGGCCACGCGCGCAGTCAGCGCATCCAGCGCCTGCTCGAGATCCATTCTTCGACGCTACGCCATAGCGGATAATCCCATCCAGATGGGGAAGGGGCCGGTTGCCATGGAATCGACGACGTTGATCACCGCCTCGCTGGCCCGCGATCTGGCCGCGCTGGGGCGGCTCGGTGAGGACACCTCGACCGAGACCCTGCTGCGCGAGCTCACCACCGCGCTGGCCTGGGGCGTGCCCGGCTGCTCAGGCGGCTCGGCCGAGCACTGGCGCGACGAGCGGGTCCTGGTCTCCGGCTCGCACAGCGAGCTCATCATGCTCGTGGAGGGCGAGCGCGAGCTCGGCGCCGGCCCGTCGATCGAGGCGCGCACCCACACCCGCCGCGTCATCGTGGCCGATCTGCTGCGCGACGCGCGCTGGCCGCGCTACGCGGGCCTGGGCACCGGCTACGGCGTCCGCTCCGTCCTGATCGTGCCCGTCCCGCTGGCCCAGGCCATGGTGGTGGTGGGGCTCTACTCCGTACGGCCCGCCGCGTTCGCGCCCCCGTACTCCCACGCCCTGGCCGACATGCTCACCCAGCAGGTGGGCGTGGCCATGGCCAACCTGTGGGACTACGACGCGGTGCGCACCGACGCGGCGCAGATGCACGAGGCGCTGGCCGGGCGGTCACTCATCGACCAGGCCAAGGGCATCATCATGCAGACCAGCGGATGCACCGCCGAGGCCGCCTTCGAAGAGCTGCGCAGGATCTCCCAGCACCACCAGGTCAAGGTGGCCGACCTGGCCAGGCTCCTGGTCGAGGAGCACCAGCGCAAGTCGCGCGGCTAGCCCAGCGCCTCCAGCGCGTCGTCGAGCGTGTCGTACAGCGGCAGCCGGTCGGCGAGCCCGGTGATCCACATCACCTTCGACCTGGCGTAGTCCACCCCGATCAGGGCGAAGCGCTTGCGGTCGGTCAGGCTGGTCTGCCAGGTGTGCACGATCAGGCCGAGCGCCCTGGAGTCCATGAACGTCACACCCGACAGGTCGAGGATGAGATCAGGACCCACCGACGCGAGGAAGTCGGCGAACTGCTCGCGGGTCGTGGCGTCCAGCACGCCGTCCACGCGCACCACGGTCATCCCGTCCGTGGCCGACGAAGTCAGGGTGAGCGGCATTGTCACGTGGCAACCCTACTGTCACCGGACCCGGGTGGAATACATCGCGGGGAATGGGGGATACTGACACCGAAGTCCAGCAGAGGGCTTCCGGCTCTGAACCTGAGCAAGGTGTGCCTCTGCCTGGGCTTTTGTCGTTTCCGGCGGAGGTCACCTGCCCATCCATAAAGGAGCAGCGATGACTGTCCTAGTCGAGGAGATGACCGCCGAAGACCTGCTCGCGGAGATGAACGCCGAGCACACGTCGGAAAGCCAGAAAGAGCGGCTGCGCGAGCGCATCGTCGAGATGCACAGGCCGCTCGCCGTCGAGATCGCCCGGCGTTACCGCTACCGCGGCGAGCCCATGGAGGACCTGCTCCAGGCCGCCTACGTGGGTCTGATGAAGGCCGTCAACGGCTTCGACGCCTCCCTCGGTCACGCCTTCCGCGGCTACGCCGTGGTCACCATGACCGGCGAGGTCAAGCGCCACTTCCGCGACCGCACATGGGCCATCAGGGTCCCCAGGCTCTTCCAGGAGCGCCGCTCGGAGCTCAACCGGCTCGTCGGCGACCTCAGCCAGGACCTGGGCCGCTCGCCGACCGTGGCGGAACTGGCCGCGCGGATGAACATCAGCGAGGAGGACGTCCTGCTCACGCTCGACGCCTCCGCCGCCTACAGCACGCTCTCGCTGGACGCGCCGCTCGGCACCGCCGACGACGCGACCTCACTGGGCGACGTCATTCCGGAGGACGATGACACGCTGACCACCATGGTCGACAGCGAGTCGGTCAAGCCGCTCATCGACGCGCTCCCGCAACGCGAGAAGCGCATCCTGCTGTTGCGGTTCTTCGGGAACCTGACGCAGGCCGAGATCGCTGCCGAGTTCGGCATCTCACAGATGCACGTCTCCCGGATCCTGCGCAAGGTGCTCGACCAGCTGCGCAGCGAACTGGTCGGGTGACTGGGCGCCACGCCTCGACGGCGGGCCCCGCCGGCCCGCCGTTCGGCATGCCCATCACCTTCCGGCTGCCCGACCTGCCGCACGTGCGCCACCTGACCCAGAAGTACGCGTGGCGGCTCGGGCTGGGCGAGGAAGCCGTGGGCGATCTGGTCATCGCCGTCAACGAGGTGGCCACGAACGCGGTCACCCACGGGGCCCAGAGCGGGCGGATGCGCACCTGGCTGGAAGGGACGGACCTGGTCATCGAGATCCACGACGACGGGACATGGAAGCCGGGCCCGGTGCCCGGCGCCGTCGGCGGGATGGGGCTGTGGGTGGCCCGGCAGCTGTGCGCGGACCTGACGGTCCAGGCCGATGCCGGGGGCAGCACGGTGGTGTTGCGCTTCCCCGCCAAGACGTCATGAGCCCGGACCCTGCTCGGGTCCGGGCTCATTGACGTACCGCTAGCGCCTTGCTCTGCCCCGCCAGCCGGAACCGCGGAAGCTCGCCGTACCGATTCCCGCCTGATGAAGCGCGAGCAGCGTCAGGCCGAGCAGCACGAGCGTCATGCCGCTGATGCCGCCGGGGATCCGGACGTTGACCAGGTCAAGCAGGAAGCCCAACCCGAAGATGATCGCCGCGACCACTGCGAGCATGGCGCGTCACCTCGTCCCTGACAGCGTCAGGAGGCGCTCCAGGACGCCGCGGTAGTCCTGCAGGGCCTGGCGCATCTGCTCGGTGTCGCCGTCCCGCCAGCTCTCGCGCAGGCTGCTGGTGCGGGCGTGCAGCGTGGTGGTCAGGGACTCCACGACCTCTTCGACGAGGCCGTCGGCCTGCTGGACGGCTTCGCCCGGATTGTCGACGAACGTCGACTGCAGGTCGCGCCAGCGCTGCTGCAGCACCTCAGGGTCCTGGTCGAGCAGCTGCTGCCCCGTGGGCGGCGCCGCGTGCTCCGGGGCCGCGCCTGCCCTGTCCGGGTCCGATCCGGCCTGCGGCGTGCCGGGCATGTCCACTTCCTGCGGCCTGCCGAGCGTTTCCGGATCCGGGTCCATACGCGGTCTGGCCTCAGGGCCGGAGTTCATACCGGTCTCGGGCTGCTGGTCCGGATCCATGCGCGGTCTGACCTGGTCCGGCTCCAGGACGTCGGCTGGCTCGTCGTAGTCGTCCGCCCGCTGGGGCGGGATCCCGTACTCTTCCCGTCGCATATGTCGTCACCGTCCTCGGCTGGTTCCTTGGAGCAGCTCCTCGAACAGCGCTCTGTAGTGCACCATCGCCATACGGAGATCCTCGGTGGAGGCCTCCTTCCTGGCGGCGTGCCCGCTGATCTCGTGAGCCTGCCTGTAGTGGTCGAGCGTCTCCGCGTGCCCGACCGACAGGTCGGACAGCTGCTGCTCGTAGTTCTCCGTCGGATATCCGCGCTCGGCCATGACGGCCGTGACCAGCTGGTCCGCCTCGGTCACCGCGAAGCCCGGCGCATCGACGAAGCGCTCCTGCACGTCGCTCCAGCGGTGCGCGTAGTTGTCGCGTGACTCCTGGGCCAGCGGACGGATGTCCAGCTCGGAGTGGCGTTGCTCGCGGGCGAGGAGCTCCTCCTCGGCCTCCCGCCTGTTGTCGTGCTCGGCGATGAGCCGGTCGTATTCGGGGCCGAAACGTGAACGCAGATGCTCGCGCCGTCGCCGCTGAATGACGAGGTACGCCACTGCGGCCACAGCGACCAGCACGATCACGACGACGGCCACCCAGATCAGGGTGGTCATATCTGTTCGCCTCCGGTCGGGTCCTTTGAACCCTGCGACTGCCCGCAGAACGCCGGAGCTAACTCTTCTCGAGCCCCCGTTCGGCGGCGGCCAGCACGGCTGCGACGTGAGAGCCCGACGGTGCGGCCGGAACCTCCACGAACCCCGCGGCCGGGTCGTAGCCGACGTCCAGCCCCGCCTCGACCAGCCGCCGCGCCCACCGCAACGCGGTGTTCAACCGCTCGGCCGCCGGCGGCTTCCCCTGCGCCGCGGCCGACAGGTTGCGCAGGTTCGTCGCTGGGCCCGACTGGGAGTGCGCCCGCGTCAGCTTCCACGGCACGGCGGCGCTGTGGTCCAGCATCGGCTTGGCCAGCCCCGCGGCACGCTTGGCCTGCAGCACACCCGACTCGCTCACGCCGAAGTGCGCGGCCAGCTCCTGCACGCTCATGCCCCTGGCCACCAGCCGGGCCAGCTCCTCCCGATCGATGGTCGCCCTGCGCCCCACCGCCACCTCCGCTCGCTCCGCCGTTGTACGCGGGTGGTTCTGATGTGCGCTAAGGTTATGACGTCCCGCCCCGCAGGGGGCGCCGGACACAACCGGGACGTAGCGCAGCTTGGTAGCGCACTTGACTGGGGGTCAAGGGGTCGCAGGTTCAAATCCTGTCGTCCCGACCAGTTTCTCGCTGGTCGAGCAGGGTGTCACTCATCAGGGTGACACCCTTCCGCATTGCTGAGTGACGAACTCGGTGACCATCACTTGAAGATCTTGTCCATCGCAGCAGCTCCGTCGAGGATCTGCTTGCGGTAGACGGTCTCACGCGAGGAGTCCGGCCGCTCTGGCCACGTGAAGCTCCCTGAGGACGGTGGGTTACCGCCGTGCGAGGCCAAGCTCGCGGTGGCGAGGTGCGAGCACATCCGGCTTAACATGCATGGATGAGGTTTTCGACAGGCGCACTGTTCGAAGTCGAGGCCACCGTGTCCGCCTGGCGGCAAGGCGACGCCTGGCTGACGCTGACCATGCAGGAGATCCTCGACGGAATCTCCCGACTGCTGTGCTGAGCGCGGCAGGGCTGAGCGTCGAGGAGGAGGCCGCCTACCGGCTTCTGGTCAGAACCGCTGGGGTCGAGCCCGCCGAACTGGCAGAAGAGCTCGGCGTCGAGAGCGCGGCGGCGCGGCGGGCGCTCGGTTCCCTGCTCGCCAAAGGCCTGGCACGAGCCGTACCGGGAGAGCCCGACAGGTTCGCCGCCGTCGCGCCCGACGTCGCGCTCGCGGCCCTGCTGCACAGGCGGCAGGAGGAGGTGGACCGGGCCAGGCAGGCCGTGGAGCAGCTCACAGGGGAATACCTGGCCCATTCGCGGCGCCGCGAGGCCACCCAGCTGATCGAGGTGATCACCAGCAGGACGGCGCTGCGCGAGCAGTTGCGCCTGCTGCAGGACAACGCCCGCCACGAGGTCGTCAGCCTCTGCCGGGCTGGGCACGTGGCGATGACCTCGCAGGAGAACACGGAGGAGCTGGCCGCGCTGCGACGTGGGGTGGGCTACCGCGTCCTGTACGAACGCGCCCTGCTCGAGGAGCCTGGCATGCTGATCAACCTCGCCGACGGGATCAAACTGGGCGAGCAGGCGCGTGCCCTGCCCACCCTGCCCGTGCGGATGATCATCGCAGACGGCGAGCTGGGCGTGCTCCCGCTGATCCAGCACACCGGTGGGCTGACCCAGCTCACCGCGGCGCTGATCAGGCCCAGCAGCCTGCTGGACGCGCTCAAGGCTCTGTTCGAGAGCCTCTGGGAGCGGGCCACCCCCGTCAGTCTCACCACGCCAGGCAGCCCGCTCGACTCCGACCACCTCTACCTGCTGTCGCTGCTGGTGGCGGGTGTGCCTGACAAGTCGATCGCCACGCAACTGAAGGTGTCGCACAGGACCGTCCAGCGCCGGATCACCCACCTGATGGAGCAGGCGGGCGCCCAGACCAGAATGCAGCTGGCCTGGCACGCCGCCCGCGAGAACTGGCTGTGACGGTCAGTACGCCCTGATCACCGTCTGCCTGACCTGGTTGCCGCCGGAGTCGGTGGCGGTGACGCGAAGTGACGGATGCGGGCGGAGGACGACCGCGTTGTAGCGGCCGTGGCCGAGCGGGAGAACCGGCTGCCTGTGCCAGGTCGCGCCGTCGTCATAGGACAGCTCCAGCCGCAGGTCCTTGGCGGTCAACCCGCTCACGCCCTGCTGGTGCCGTACGGCCAAGCCGAGCAGGCCGGGCCGCACCTCGTAGTCGACCTGCAGCAGCGGCAGCACCTGCTGGCCCTGCTTCGACCTGAACGTCCAGGCCGTCTCTGTCGCGATCGCCCGCGTCCATTCCTCGGAGGTCCGCTTGGTGGACAGTTCGAGGCGGTATTCGGCCTCCTGCGGCACGGCGGGGAAGGCGCCCCAGGCGGCGTCGCGTTCCTCGACGAGCTTGCCGTCCCTCAGGAACCTGGCCGAGGTGCTGTCGTTGTCGACCCCTGCGCGGGAGACGTGGCCGGAGGCGTCGACGAACTCGGGGACGCGGATCTCCAGGGTGTCGCCCACGCGGGTGGAGGGAGCCAGCCAGTCGGGGATGGCGGGCCGTACGACGGGCGCGTGCCAGCTCTCGCTGACCTGCTGACCGGGCTGGTAGGTGCGGGGCGGTTCGGTCAGCCCGTCCTGCAACCGGTTCATGTCGTCCCAGATGAACCGATGGTTGACGATGTGCTGCCAGAAGGTGCCGTCCGCGCTGATGTACTCGGCCCGTCGCAACGGCGTCTTCACGATCCGCTGCGTCTCCATCTGGTTGCCCAGAGAGTAGGCCTGCCAGGGCCGCCAGCCGAACCGCTGCTCCTTGGCCCACTCGAAACCGCCCGTGTCCTGATATTTCGTGTCCACGCGTGCGGTGTTGCGGTTGCTCACCTCGTGCACGATCTTGTCCGGGACGTGCCCGCTGGAGACCTGCATGACGTCATAGAGGTACGGCGACGCCATCGTCCCGCTGATGTCCAGCAGAGTGTTCCCCTTCCTGACCTGTTCGAGCAGCCGTTGCCCGTGATCGTTGGCGATCAGCATGACCGGGATGGGCAGCGACACGTTGACCGGGTTCCATCCACGCCCGAGCGCGTCGTCGGGACTCATCACGATGATCGCGGCGACGGCCCCAGCCTTCACCGCCGCCTCAGCGGCGTCTTCCCATGCCACTGACGGGTCACTCATCACGGCGACCTTGCCCCGAGCACCGCCCGCCCCCTCGGCGAGCCGCCACAGGTGACGGCCCTCCACGCCGGGCGAGCCGCCCAGAAAGCCCATCGGGTACGCGGAGCCCGCCACTCGCGCGGAGATCTTCGGCGCGACCAGCTGCCAGCGGGAGGCGAACTCGAACGTGCCCTCGCTGACCGGCTGGGTCGGCGAGACGTTGAGCCCCTCGACGACGTCGAAGTCCATGACGCCTTGGGAGATCTTGCGCGAGCCGAAGGTGCGGTGGGTGAAGTAGGTGAAGATGCCCACCTGCTCCACCGGCTTGCTCACCTTGACGGTGACGGGGCTGGTCTTGCGGTAGTCGAGGACCACCTCCAGGTCGCGGTCGACCTTGAGCTCAGGAATGACGACGAGCCCGTCGCGCGGGTGCATGCGGCCCCACCCGCTCGCGAGGTTGATCGCCTGTGTCATGTACGTGCCCTCGGAGACCTCGACGGTCAGGCCCTGCTCGGGCACCCAGGTGAAGACATCGTCCTGCTGCGAGGCGCCGAACATCGACAGGGTGTCGGTGCCGGTGGGCTTGCCGGCCGCGTCCACGGCGGTGAAGTGGACGCTGTGCTGGGGCCCCTTCCAGGTGAGTGCCAGGGTGGTGTGTACGCTCTCGGATCCCGCGGTCGCGGTGACATACCCGCCGTACCTGCCGAAGGGCAGCTTGGCCAGGTCCACGCGGACCTGGACGTCAGCGGTGCCACCGGCCGCGACGGTGACGCTCTGCGCGCTGAGCACGGCGCTCTCTAGGGTGCTGGAGAGCGCCAGCGTGACCGGCGCCGCCGTACCGTTGGTGTAAGTGATCGTGCCCTCGGCTGTGCCTGTCCCTTCACCCTTCTGGTGCTTGCCGAGGTTGACCACCCCTGTCGCCGTCACGCCCTGCCGCACTGCCCGCGCCACGTCGAGCCTGCCCGCGCCGGCGTCGTCGACCTGCTGGCCGGCGATCATCTTGGCCGAGTCCACCAGGGCGTCCTTGATCTGCCCCGCCTTCCACTCCGGATGCCGCTGCTTGAGGATCGCGGCGGCCCCCGCCACGTGCGGGGTGGCCATGGAAGTGCCCGACGCGGCCGTGTAGTACTCGTCGACGGGCTGGCCCATGCTGGTGCCCTTCGCCCTGGCCGCGACGATGCCCACGCCCGGCGCCGTGAGGTCCGGCTTGGGCGCGTCGTCCAGGCGCGGACCCCTGCTGGAGAAGTCCGCGAGGGCGTCGTTGCGGTCCACGGCGCCGACGGTCAGCGCGGAGGTCGCCGCTCCCGGGCTGCCCACGGAGTAGGGCGTGCCGATGTTGCCCGCCGCGACCACGAAGAGCGCACCGGTCCGCTCGGTGAGATTGTCGACGGCGACGCTGAGCGGGTCGGTGCCGTCGGTGACGTCACCGCCGAGGCTCATGTTGATCACCGACGCGCCCTCGGCGGCGGCCCATTCCATGCCCTCGATGACGCCGGACAGGGTGCCGGACCCGTCGTCGCCGAGCACCTTGCCGATGATCAGCTCCGCGCCCGGGGCGACGCCCTTCTTACCGTCCCCGCCCGCGATGGTGGCGGCCACGTGGGTGCCGTGCCCGTGGGCGTCGTTCACGTCCGGGTCGCCGGTGAACACCTTGGTCTCCTTCACCCGGCCCACGAGATCCTGGTGGGTCGCGTCGACTCCGGTGTCGAGGACGGCGACCTTGACGCCCTTGCCGTCGAACCCGGCCTGCCACGCCTCAGGCGCGCCCACCTGCGGCACGCTGTGATCGAGCGAGGCCTTGACCTTGGCGTCGAGCCAGATCTTCGACACGCCCTGGGCCAGGCTCGCCCGATCCTCGTCCAGAGACTTCCACAGCTGGCCGATCGTGCGCTTGTCCGCCGAGACGGCGCGCCCGTTGATGCTCTCCAGCGGAGTGGCGGTCCTGGTGGCCATGCCGTCGTAGACGAACAGCAGCGGCAGCTTGTCCGTCGTCGCGTCGTCGTAGCCCTGCTCGATCAGGTCGGTGACGGAGAACAGGCTCGGGTCCAGCCGCTTGGCCGCCAGGTAGGGCACCATGTCGGCCGGCACGACCCGCAGCTCGCCGTCCTCCTCGGTGGTGTGGAAGCCCATCCGGTCACGGCCGGGCCCCGGCTTCACCTCTACCGCGCGCCTGCCCTGCTCCGCCTCCCTGACGGTCACCACGTCACCGGTGATCAAGGTGACGCGGTGGACATTGGAAGCGGCAGGCTGCGCCGCCGCCGATAACGGGGAACTCAGCAGGGCGGCGGCGGATACTCCCACCGCCGCCACATGTGCGGACCAGTGCATGGGGGGTGAACCTCTCGTATCAACAACTAGTGATCACGAGAGTGGGCGATGGCGGTCCCTGCTCGCCAGCACTCAGACCTGCCGTTTATCTGCCATGTCGTTAATGCGACAGCGGAAGCGGCTCCGACCCCGCCGGGCTCTCTGGCTGAGCGACTGTGGACGATAGGGAAGCCAATCCGGGAAGCCACCGTGCTCGAGCGAGCAGGCTGTGCCGTCCCCGGCGTGGTCGTCTATTCCGCCCTCCCCTCGAGAGCGAGGTGATAGGGGCAGAACTCGCCATGGCAGGGGCGATTCGTGAGGCGCCGGTAGATCAGCCAGAGCACGACCGCCGCCAGAAGGTGGGCGGGCAACTCGACCAGGAGTTTGAACACGCCCATGGCCGCCGCCCGGCCCTCGTGGTACAGCCGCAACTGGTTCGCGAGCAGCGATGCTTCCAAGGCGAACCAGATGGAGTTGACGATCGTGAAAGCCCGCAGGCGGACCGGGCACCGTCGCCAGGCGAGGCCCCGGCCGGTGATCAGCCCGGCCACCAGCCCGGCCGGGGGGAGCCTGAGCAGCATCAGGATCGGCGTCGCCACGGCGATCACGGTGCGGGCGACGATCAGCGGCAGGAAGTAGTCGGCCGCTTCCCCGGACAGCGTGGCCAAGGCTCCCGCGAGGGCGGCGAGGGATAAGCCGCCGAGTGCCGGCCAGATACTGCGGGCCTGCCTGAGCCGGTAGAGGGCGACCAGCGCCGCCAGGAAGAGGGCGATGCACAGCGAGAGCAGCAGATTGCCGGTCGTCGCGTACGACACGGTGAAACCCAGCGCCGGTGCCGCCGTCTCCGCCGCGTGGAGCCCTGCCTTGCGCAGCATGTCGGGGTGGTTCATCGGATTCCCATCCAGGTCCGGCCTCCTCCGAGAACTCGCCATCGCGGCCGAGCGGGGCGTTTGATTTACGCGTATCCGGCCTGAGCGGTCACTCCGAACGCTTGCGTGATTCGTTGGCGGCCCAGGTGAACACGCCCTTGGCCATCAAGGAGGCCTCGGACCGCGCACGCGCCGCGAACACCTCGGCCCGTATCCGGTGCAGGCCAGCGTCATCGGGGGCGGCCTGAACGGCCATCTCGGCCAGGTGCCCGGCGAGCCGCCGGTCTCCCGCCTCGAGCGCGCGCAATGCCGCCTCGCCCACCTTCCCCGCGCCACCGGCCAGTTCGGCCACCGCGCCGGCCAGCACGGCGTCCGGGGCAGGCTTGAGATTGGCCGGGTTGCCGTCGTACCAGCCGCCGTACAGCCGCCAGATGTTGCGCACGACGAACTCGGGCTCGTCGTAGTGCGGTCGCAGGTACGGCCGGCCGTCCAGGTGGGCCGGCGGCTTGACCTCCTGGACGACGGCATCGAGCCTGGCCCCTCGTTGAGCATGGCGAGCGTCTGCTCGATCAGGCTCTCCAGCCATTCGGCCGTCTCGATCAGCGCCTGCTCGAGAGCTCATCCAGCTGGAACTGCCTGCGGTTGATCACCGCGTTGTAGCCGCGAGTCATCAGATAGCGGTCGAACCGCGCGGCCACGGCCTCGTGAGCGGCCACCACCGGCCGGGGGCGTCCGGCCGCGTCGGCCTCGGCGTCGAACGGGCCCACACCGGAGACGTGGTCGATGTGCCCGTGGGAGTAGACCACGGTCGTCACCGGATCGGCCGTCCACTTCCGCACATCCTGGTGAAGTCTTACGGTGTCGAAGTGGTTGCCCGTGTCGAACAGGGCCGCCTCGCCCTCGCCCCTGACGACGATCGTGTGGCCGAACCCGCTGCGGAAGCCCACGCCGTCCGCCACCTCGATGACGCCGCTCCCGGGCAATCCGACCTGCACGATGCTGTCGGTGACCGCCCCGGACCATACCTGGTCGGCGTATTTCACGATGTCCATCAGACGGCTCCTTCGTCGAGATCCGCGGGTGAGCCCACTGTGGCTGGCCAGATCAGGTGCACACAATCACCTCTGATCCCACCGCCGGCCCCCGCGGATTGTGAGATGTCACAATCACGACTGAGCGGTCAGGCCGCCGACGACGTGGCGGCCAGGCACGGGGTGCCCCTCGAACCCGGATATTGCGTGCTGCACCTGGCGATCGGCCCGGACGGGGTCTCTCCCGTGGAGGTACGGCGCCGCCTGCACACCGCCCAGGCGGAGCTCGACCGCCACGCCGGAGAACCGGTCATGACCTGGTTCGGCCCGGAGGGCGGCCACGCCCTGCTGCCCCTGCGGCTGCCCCCTACCAACGACCGGCTGCCCCGCCATCTCGCCGAGGCCGATGTCTCCGTCCACATCGGCCTGAGTGTCGCCGAGCGGCGCGAAGACGTCGCGGCCGCAGCCGGGCAGGCCACCAGGATCGCCGAGGTCGCCCGGGCGGCCGGCCGGCCCGAGGGCCTCTACGAGCTGAGCGACGTCCTGCTCGACTATCACCTGAGCGCGCCGGGCGCGAGCGGCGCGGAGCTGGCCGGGCTCCTGGACGTGCTCGACCCGTCGTTGCTGGAGACGTTGGAGGCCTACTTCGCCGCCGACTTCGATCGCCGCGCCACCGCGCGGGCGCTGAACGTGCACCCCAACACCGTCGACAACCGGCTGGCCAGGGCGAGTGCCCTGCTCGGCGCCGACCTGCGCGCCTCCCACGGCATTCTCCTGGTCGGCGCCGCACTCACCACCCGCCGCCTCGCCGGCTGACTCGTCAGGTCGGCGAGCACGCTTGGGTGTAGGGCGAGGGCAGGCCTTCCCTTTATTGGGTGGGCACGTGCAGTGTCATCCTGCGAGTATCGGCGGATGCTCACACTCGCTGATGATCTTGGACATCTTTCCTACGTCGTCGCCGGCGACGGACCGCCCGTCGTACTCGTGCACGCAGGCGTCGCCGACCACCGAATGTGGGACGCGGTCGTGCCCTACCTGACAGAACGGCACACCGTCATTCGGTATGACTTGCGCGGCTTCGGCCAATCCGCACCACCGACCGGCCCGTTCAGCGAGACTGACGATCTACGCCGTCTGCTGGACCACCTCTGCTACGAACGTGTCCGGCTCGTGGGCGCGTCCTGGGGCGGCCGAGTGGCCGTGGACTTCAGTCTCACCCACCCGGGCCGGATGCACTCTCTTGCGCTGCTCGCCCCGCCATGGCCGGGATACCACTGGTCCGCGGAAATGGTCGCGTACGACGAGGCGGAAACGGCGGCCCTGGCCTCGGGCGACCTGGACGCCGCCGTCCGCATGAACCTGGACATGTGGCTGCGCGGGCCGGCTCGAAGGTGGGAGGACGTCGCCGCTGGACTGGCCGACCAACTCCGCGGCCCGATGCGAACGTCGCTGGTGAACCAGGGCATCGTCGCGGAGTATTCCCAGGGCGCCGCGACGGGCGACATCGCCGTCATCTCCGTCCCCACACTGGTCGGAATCGGCAAGCTCGACATCGCCGACTTCCAGGACATCGGCCGGCGCTACGCCTCTGAGATCCCCGATGCCACCCTGGTCGAGTTCGCCACCGCTGCTCACCTCATCGCACTGGACGCGCCCACCGAACTCACCGCGCTACTCGGATCGTTTCTCGCCCGCTAGTACTGCAATCACAGTTATGGGGTGTGGCCTCTGCGTTTGTAGTGGCTGCGGCGGGCTCGGGTGTGACTGAGGCGTCTCCACCATGACCAGTGCAGATGGTGCTGTGGGGTGAGCCAGTGTGGCCGGAGTATGCGGGCCCAGTCGTAGATCCGCTCTCCGTGCGAGCCCTTGCCGCCGGACAGTCGCTTCCAGGCCTGCCCGGGCAGTTGGGCGACCAACTCGTCCACCCGGATCTCGCGCCACCCCTGCGTGATCACGGTGTCGTTGACCCTGGTGGCCAGCACGTAGGCGACGCCACGTTGCTCCAGCCAAACACGCAGGTGCTTGACCTGCCCGTATGTCTCGTCCGCGGTCACCCACGCGAACGGCACTCCAGCGTCGATCGCGCGCTGCAGCATCCACCGGAAGTGCTCGTTCTTCGTCGCGAACGGCACCTCATCAGGGATGCCGACCGCCCGGCACCGCTTGCGGCCGTCCGTCCACGATGCCGGCAGGTACAGCTCCCGGTCGATCAGCGCCCGCCCCTTCGAGGAGGCGTAGGCCAGGAACGTGCCGATCTGGGAGTTCTCGGTCCCGCCCGCAGTCCCGGTGTACTGCCGCTGAACACCCGCCGAGCGGGAGCCCTTCTTCAGGAAACCGGTGTCGTCGCCAATCAGGATCCCGTCCCGGTCGCCGATCGTCTCGACGACGAAGTCCCGAACGTCGTCGCGGACACCATCCGCGTCCCAGTCCGCCTCGCCCAGCAACCGCTGCATCCCGATCGGATGCCCCTCACCCGCTCGCTCCGCCAGCGTCCACCCGTTCTTCCGCTCCAGCGGCGCCACCAGCCCCGCCATGTAGGTCAGCGCTCGCGCACGCGGCTCCGACCTGGGAAAACGTGCGGTGAACCGTGCATGCAGCCCGGACAGCATCCCCTGCCAGGCCTCGATCTGTCCCACCCCGAGATCCACAGACACGGCAGAACACAACCACAGCCACCAGCTGAACTCACAACTGTCCCGCCCATAACTGTGATTGCAGTATTAGGGTTGCTTCGCATGGGCGCCGGCCGCTCCACTCGCAGATCGATCATCCACGGACTGAGGTTCGTGCCCCCGCCCCTGATACCGCAGTATTCGTGCCCTTCGGCGTCAACTCGCCTGTGCGGCACGGGTGGGGGCCGTGGAACGCCGCAGGGCAGCGGCGTCGGAAGACGTCGGTCGGGACACACATCCAGGCAGCTATCGAGGGCGGGAAAGTGGCAGCCGTCAGATGCCCACGACGGGAGGTACGGCAGCGGGGGATGTGCAGGCCCTTCCAGCCATCCGGAGGCCGGAAGGTCGACCGCGCTGCCGTACCGCCAGGATCGTTGAGGCCACCCCGAGACGCACAGCGAAAACCGAGGCTGCCGTGCCACGGTCGCTCAATACGAACGTGGCACCGGCCTCCATATGACGGCCAGTGCCACGTTCGTGATGGTCACCTCGTGCACGGCACGGGGCGGAGCCGATCAGGCGACCCCGAGGAGGTAGGGGTCGTTCTTGGCCGTGATGGTGATGCCGGAGCCGGTGGCGAGCCAGAGGCTGCCGTTGGCGTCGCGGCCCTTCCACTCCACTTCGAAGTTGCCGTTGGCCAGGGTCACGAGCGATGGGCTTGCGCCTGCGGCTACGCCGAGGTACCAGGGGTCGTTCTTGGCGGTGATGGTGGTGCCGCTGCCGGTGGCGAGCCAGAGGCTGTTGTTGGCGTCGCGGCCCTGCCAGGCCACTTCGAAGTTGCCGTTGGCGAGTGTGGCGATGGAGGGGCTCGTGCCTGCGGCTACGCCGAGGTAGTAGGGGTCGTTCTTGGCGGTGATGGTGGTGCCGCTGCCGGTGGCGAGCCAGAGGCTGTTGTTGGCGTCGCGGCCCTGCCAGGCCACCTCCCACTGGTTGTTCGGCAGGGCGACGATGGAGGGGCTCGTGCCTGCGGCGACGCCCAGGAGGTAGGGGTCGTTCACGGAGGTGATGTTGGCGCCGCTGCCGGTCGCGATCCAGAGGCTGTTGTTGCTGTCGCGGCCCTGCCAGGCGGCGACCCAGGTGCCGTCCGACAGCGTGGCGACCGAGGGCTTGGTACCGGCGGCGACGCCGAGCAGTCGCGGATCGCCGTAGGAGGTCAGTGATGTGCCGCTGCCGGTGCCGACCCAGAGGCTGTGGTTGGCGTCGCGCCCCTGCCAGGCCACCTCGAAGCCGCCGTTGGCCAGCGGAGTCAGGCTCGAACCGCCTCGGAGGGCGGGGGAACTGCTCTGGCCGGCTCCGGAGCTGACATAGCCGAGCACCCACATCTCGTAGCTCTGCCCCGGGAAGAGCTTGTTGTTGGGGTTCCAGGCGCCGCCACTGCCCTCATCGACCTTGACGGTGCTGGTCGACCACCAGAGGTTTCCGCCGCCGCCCTCGTCGCCGCCGATGTCGGAGAGGAGCCCGTTGCTGTAGTCGGTGACGATGGCTATGTGGGAGCCCTGGGTGGGGTAGTGGTCGTCGCCGAAGATGACGGCGTCGCCGGGCTGGGGGACGTATCCGCTACTGAGGGGATGGTAAGCGGACGTGCTGATCCAGCTGGGGACTGACGCCGGGCTGGTGGCGGGGACGGGTACGCCGGCCTGCTGCCACACCCAGGAGACGAAATCGCCGCACCAAAACTCGCCGGCCCCATTGTTGGCGGTGCAGCTACTGTCGAAGCCGGTGCCACCCGCACTGTTCGTGCTGCAGTATCCCTTGCCGAGATTCGCGTTGGCGATGTTCACGATGTCGGCGCCGGTGGCGGCCGAGGCCGGCGTCACCCCGAAACCCAGCAGGGCGACCCCGCTGAGTCCGGTCGCGGCCAGGCAGACTAAGGCGCGGAGTTTGGTGCGGTTGCGTATGGAAGGCATGGGTGTTTCCCCTCAAGGGTTGTCGTTGGACTGAGAGGTGAGAGCGCCGTCGGGCGGCGCGGTCTCGGGGACCGATCCCCGTTGTGCAGGGTGTGTTCACGTGGCGAATGGTGTTTCGCCGGGATTTGTTGCAGCCGTATCCGCGGTGGCGTCAGGGGGCACCGGCATGGAAACGTCATTTCCGTGGGACTTCAGCAGGGCGTCGAGTCACCGGAATTCGGCTGGGTGTAGCCATTGCTGAAGTTGTGGTTCTCGGTGGTTCCGATCACGTAGTTGCATGAATTATAGGCCCAGGTGAAAACCCCGCTCCAATTTTCGGAGGAGGTTGCGTATATGCTGACCGGATCTGTGACGAAGTCAATGGCGCTCGAGTTCGTGGCCCTGGTGACGGGGCCGAATACGATGAACGAGCCGGAAGAGGTTTGGCCCTGGTTGCTCAGAGTGATGTTCCACCCCGTGTGGTTGGCTCTGAAGCCGGAGTTGATGTGGAGCCAGGTGCACACCTGTTTCGTCCCGGAGAACCACATCAGCTGGACGAAGCCGACCTCCTGCCCTTGGTAGCGGAAGTACTGCCTGTCGGTCACCGGGCTGGCCTGGGTGCAGTCCGAGGCGCTGGCTGTCTGCGCTGTGGTGAGGCCTATCACGGACGAGGCGATCGCCACGCCTGCGGCCACGAGGAGACGTGAGGTCTTCCGGCGCGCTGACATGTTCGGTTCCTCCTTCAGTCGAGGTTTTCGACCAGGCAGGCCGGTACTGAACGGGAGCGGGGCGGAGAGGCCGGGACGACGTCCCTTAGCCCAGGCAGGCCCGCACAATGGACGCTCACCCGGTTCGAGTTCCCGGTCCCCGCAGTTCCAGGGTGTGCGTGGCCCGGTGGATGGTCGACTTTCCCGTACATATCCGTACACGGGACGTAGACTGTGGCCGCTGAACCCGGCGTACGGCCGCCAGGGCGGGCGGGGAAAGGCCAAGGGGCAACGGGGAATGGGCGATGCCGTGGTCGGACGTCCTGATCCGGCGCGTGCGGCGGACCTCGCCGAGTTCATCCGCCTTCTCGACGAACTGCGGATGTGGGCCGGTGGTCCGTCGTTCCGGGCGCTGGCCAAGCGAGTCACGCCGTTGCTGCGGCCTCCCCGGCCAGTCTCGCACTCAACGGTCGCCGAGGTGTTCCGGCCGCGACGGCGGCGGCTGGACATCGACCTCGTTGTCGCGATCGTCCGGGCATTGGGGGTGGACGAGGAGTGCGTCGGCCAGTGGCACGGTGAGTGTCTGAGGGTGCACCGCGAGGCCAAGCTCGGCGCCCTTCCAGGGATGCTCCGCCAACTCCCGTCGGATCTGCCCGCATTCGTCGGACGTCAACGGGAGATCACGCAACTGCTGGCGATCGGTGCCGCGACATCGCGCCCTGCCGGCCGGTCGGTGTCGATCGCCGCGATCGAGGGCATGGCCGGAGTGGGCAAGACGCAGCTCGCCGTGCATGTCGCTCACCAGCTGGTCCAGCGCGGGCACTGCGTCGACGTGCAGCTGTATGTGAACCTGCACGGCTTCGACGAGGACTCGGCGGCCGCCGACCCGTCGGTGGTGCTGGACTCCTTCCTGCGTGCCCTCGACGTGCCCGCCGCTCACATCCCGCCCACCCTGCCGGACCGCGTGGCGATGTTCCGCGACCGGCTGCAGGGCCGGCATGCCGTGATCGTCCTGGACAACGCCGCCGACGAACACCAGGTCCGTCCCTTGTTACCGGCGAGCCCGACCTGCCTGGTGCTCGTCACCTCGCGGCGCACCATGGCAGGACTGGACGGCGCCACGGTCCACCAACTCGAGGTTCTGAACGACACCGAGGCGGTACGTCTGCTGGCCGCCGTCGCCGGATCGGAACGGGTCGACGCCAACCCCGCCGCAGCCACGGAGGTCGCCCATGCGTGCGGCAATCTCCCCCTGGCGCTGACGATAGCCGCGGCGCGACTGAAGGCCCGTGGAGCCTGGACCACCGGTGATCTGCTGGACCACCTGCACCAGGGCGGCCTGGACGCGGTCACGGTCGGCAGGCGTTCCCTGCGCCCGGTGTTCGACCTGTCCTTCACCGCGCTGACCAGGCGCGCGAGGCGGATGTTCCTCCTGCTCGCGATCCAGCCCGGCGCCGACGTGACAGAGCACGCCGCGGCCGCCCTGGCAGGGACCACACCCGGGGCGGCACGAAAGACGCTTGAGGGTCTGTGCGATGAGTACCTTCTGCTGCAACGGGCTCCGGGACGCTTCGAACTCCACAACCTGCTGCGCGCCTACGCGGTGGAGACAGCCGCTGACCGGCTCAGCGTGGCCGAACGCGCCGCGGCCATGGAGGGGCTGCTGGCCTGGTACACCCGGACGGTCGAGGACGCGGCCACCACGCTGTTACCGTCCCTGGGGTTGCCGCCGATGACTCACTGCGTCGCGCAGCCCCTGTTGGTCGACTTCTCCGACCGTGTCCAGGCGGTCGCCTGGCTGGAGGCAGAGCACGCCAACCTTCTCGCCGCGGCAGCGAAGGACGCCGGCGACGGTTTGGAAGCCCCGTGGCGGATTCCAGCCGCCGCATCGGTGCTTCGGGCGGTGAGCGGGCGCTGGCTGGAATGCGAGACGCTCCTTACCGACGCCCTGTCCCATGTGCAGCGCACGGGCAATCTCGCGGCTCAGGCGTGGATCCAGAACCGGCTGGGAGCCACCGCCACGGAGCTGGGTCGGGTGGCGCAGGCCGAGGAACTGTTCACCGCTGCCCTCATCACGCGCCGTCTGCTACAGGATCGGGACGGCGAAGCCGCGGTCCTCAACAATCTCGTCATCTTCTACGGACGCACCGGCCGCCCGGCACTGGGCCTGGAACACGCCACTGCCGCGCTGGACCTGGCCCGGCGCGGAGTCAACACCGATCGCGAGGCGTCCGCTCTCAGTGCCATGGCGTCCTGCCTGTCGCAATTGGGCCGCAACTCGGAGGCGCTGGAGCTCATGCAGCAGGTGCTGGCGATCCGCGAGGCCCGCGGTGACGGTTACCGGCTCGCCCTGGCTTACATCCACACCGGAGGGTTCCATCGTGACCTGGGTCAGTACGTGGAGGCAGAAGCCTGCCACGTCAAAGCCCGCGAGATCGCGCGCCACAGCGGCGACCGCTTCGGCGAGGGCGAGGCGTTGCTGGGCCAGGCGAAGGCGCTGCTCGGACGAGGGCGGGCGGCAGAGGCGCGCGACCCGCTGCGGGAGGCGGTCGGCATCTTCGAAGAGCTGCACGCCGACCAGTACGTGACCGAAGCCCGGCAACTGCGGGAGGAGGCCGATCGGCTGGCCGACTCCACCTGACCGGCATCCTCAAGAGAGGGCGTGTGGCTGGACTGTCCCCGGCCCGCAGGCCGACTGGGCGCCCTTGGCGCCGCCCTCACGGCAGCAGCAGTCGCCGGACGGGCGAAGTGTAGAGGGCCGCTGGCGATCTGCGTGACTCTCACAGCTGGCTAATGATGCAGTGCCGCACCAACGGCGATTGGTGAGCGAAGGTCGCGTAACTGAATGAAATGCGCGGTGAGTTCGTCCCGATTGCCGGGGAAATATCTTCGCAACTGGGGGTCAAGGGCTCGCAGGTTCAAATCCTGTCGTCCCGACCAGTTTCACGCTGGTCGAGCAGGGTGTCATCCACAGGATGGCCCCCTTTCGCACGTCCGGGTGACTCCCGGCCGATAGGCTTCCCGATCCCCGCCGCCAAGACCACCTGACGCTCGCCCAGCCGCCTGAGTGGGCAGGCTCGTCTCGGGTTTATCCCGCATCCTGCTCGATGGTGCGCTGGAGGCGCTGGGTTGCCGCTTCGGCGGCGGTTCGGGTGGTTGCGGGGTCGAAGGCGTTGACATTGCCTGTGTGGTCGAGCGTGATCATGGTGTTCCGTACCCTGATGATCACGATGTCGATCGCGACCATCGAGTCCTTGTCCAGATTGCTGTCCGGGAACCCGCTGCGGTACTTGATCGCGTAGACGGCGTCGCCGAGCGTTCCGACCGAAAGCTTGCGGATCGTGTCCTTGGTGCCCTTCGTGACGAACCTGACGCCGGGGCAGTCGCGGGCCAGGGCCTTGGCCGCGCGTTCCAGGGTGGAGATCTTGCCGTGAGTGCCGCTCACGATGTACTCGTTGACCCACTCCCAGCCCTCTTCGCGCTCGAACCTGGTCGCGATCTTGGTCCGGTAGAGCGGGGCGATGTTCTTGACGGCTGTGGTGCAGGACTTCGTGTGGGCGTTCGAGGGGGCGAACGGACTCCACCTCGACGGCGGGGTGCGGGTGAAATCGGAGCTCAGGTCCTCCGAAGTGAGCAGCGCCGCCTTGAGCTGGTCTGGTGATGGAGGCGCGGCGGAAGCCGCGGCCATAGCGGGAGGAGGCGTGAGGAGCGTCCCGGCTAAGAGCCCGGCGGCCACGAAGGGAGGCTTGATGATCACGTCGGGAACTCTAGACGAGGGGCGATCTCGCGACGAGAGGGCTGGGGTCAGAAGAGGGTGAGGGGTTCGGTGGGTGGGGGGTCGGGGAGGGGGGTGAGGGTGGGAACGGCGGTGCGGACGTGGGTGTGGAAGAGGCGGGCCAGGTCCAGGGCTTGCGCGTTGTCGGGGGTGTGGATGAAGACGGTGGGGGAGCGGCCCTCACGGAGCCATTGGGCGATGGTGGTGATCCAGGGCTGCCAGCCGTCGATGGTCGTCTCGCGGTCGTCCCGGCCCAGGTAGCGGATGATGGGGTGGGCCGTGAGGGCGCGGGTGCGGCGGGGGACCCGGGGCTTCTTGGTCCAGGCGTCGCGTTCGGCGTCGCTGGTGGGGCGGGACTCGAAGAGGACCGTGGTGTCGAAGGGGACCCATTCCGCTTCTACGGTCCCCAGTGCTCGTTCCAGGAGGGAGATCGAGCGGTCCTCCTCGAAGAAGGCGCGGTGGCGGACTTCCACGGCGTAGCGGTAGGTGCGGGGGAGGCGGCGCAGGAAGGTCGCCAGGGCGGCCACGTCTCCGGGGGCGAAGGCGGCGGGCAACTGAATCCAGAGGGCGTGCGCTCGGGGGCCCAGGGGCTCGATCGCGTGGAGGAAGGCCCGTACGTCCTCGTCGATGCCGTTCAGGCGGCGCTCGTGGGTGATGACCTTGGGCAGCTTGACGACGAAGCGGAAACCGGGGTCGGTCTGGCCGGCCCAGGACTCGACGGTGCTCCTGGACGGCGTGGCGTAGAAGGTCGTGTTGCCCTCGACCGCGTCGCACCAGCCCGCGTAGGCGCGCAGCCGCGAGGCCGCCGGCTCCGCCGCCACCGGCCACGCCGCGTGCGTCCACATCGCGCACCCCACATGAAGCCGCATGCCCCGACGCTACCGAAACCGCTCATCCACCGCGGACGAGGGCTGCTGCAGCACGGCGTTGCTTCGCCCACGCTGAGGTTCTCGCCCGGCGGCGTCCAAGTGCGACGCATCGCCGACCTCGAAGCCCGCCTCGTCGACCACGGGTCTGGGCTGTCAAGGGAACTGGTTGGTCAGTCGCATGACGGTCGTTAAGGCACGTCGGGCACGTAGACCACAGCATGCCGAGCATGGTGGAGTCCGGCGCGAAGGTATTCGAGCGCGTGGGGAAGCGATGGGCCGTTGCGATGAGGCGTCGCAGTGCGGCGTGGGCGGGTGGGCCCCACGTGGCCTTGCCGCCTGGGCGGCGGTGGACGCCGGCGTCTCCGATGAGGATGCCGACGAGGGGGGGCTCCCGCCGGGACTGTTCGATGATCACCGCGTCCCTGGCTTGCGTCGGGCAGCGCCCGTGGCATCGCGGTCACCTGTCGATCCTTGGGCGCCTGGCCGACGACGTCGCCGCGGAGACGTTTCTCATCGCCTTCAACCTTCACACCTCTCCTTCACCTATCAAGCGGGTACGGCCGGACGAGGGCCGGGTGGGGTGCGGGGATGGTCAGCTGTCGTGGACCAGGCCGAGGTCGTAGGCGACGGCCAGGGCTTCGGCGCGGTTGTGGACCGAGAGTTTGCGGAACAGCGGCCGCTGGGTCGCCTCCACGGTCTTGCTCTTGATGCCGAGCGCCGCCGCCGTCTGCCTGACCGAGTGGCCGCGTGCGATCGAGCGCAGGATGTCGATCTCCCGAGGCGTGAGCCCCGACCGGTCGGCGACCGTACGGCGCTGCGACCAAAGGAGGCCGCATCGGGCGGCCAGCGCGACCGCGTGCGCCTGGCTCCCGACGCTCATCTTGGTGAAGATACGCCGCTTGTGGTTCTGGACCGTGGCGGGCGAGATGCCGAGCGCCGAGGCCATCTCCGTCACGCAGTACCCGGCGCTCATCAGCGCGACGACCTCCAGGTCCCGCTCGGTCAGCCCGGGCGGGCGCGGGCGCCGGGGCCCCGGCTCGCCGCGCCCTTCGCGCACCGCCACGATCACCGCGGCCAGGCCCCGCGAGTGGGGCACGAGCCTGGTCAGACCCGCCCGGGTGATCGTCGCGACGGCCTCCTCCGACAGCCGCTCGTAGGTGAGGACGATTCCCACACCCTCAAGCAGCAGCACCTCGGTGAGTTCGGCCGAGCCGGAGGAGGCGCAGGATAAGTCGATGAGCGCGACGTCCGGCGGGCACAGCCGGCACAGCCGCGAGAACTCGGCCAGGTCGCCGGTGGCGCCGATCACGACCAGGTCCTCCTGGCCGGCCAGCAGCGTGGCGAGTGCCTCCCGATACAGCCGATCGAAAGATCGCACCGCCACGCGGATGCCGGTCATGGCCCGATTATCCTAACTATTACATTTTTGTCCATTAAGGCGTTACGAGGTCAGAGCGCAGGGCTGGTTGTTCAGTGTGAAGGCGGTCGGCTCGGCGTTGACGGCGTTGTTCGAGCTCGCCAGGAAGGCGAACGAGGCGCTGCGCCCCGCGGGGATGACCCGGTTGGAGTACTCGTTGGTCACCGGCACGTTCGCCCCGCCCTGCGTGACGATGCCGTCCAAGAGCTGCAGGATCCGCTGGCCGTTGGCGTAGGTCCACTCGAGCGTCCAGCCGTCGATCGGCGTGGAGCCGGTGTTGGTGATGACCACCGAGCCCGCGAAGAGGCCGCCCAACTGGCTGCCGACCGAGTACGTGACCTTGCAGGAGGGCGCGGCGGTGCCGGGCGCGAAGAACACGTTGGGGTTCAGCTGCGACAGCGGGATGTCGGTGTTGGCGGCGATGACCTGGGCGAGCGTACGCCGGTAGTCGATGCCGTACTGCCGCAGGATGGCGCCCAGCCCGGGGTCGTTGCCGTAGAAGAAGCGGTCGCCGTCGCGCAGGTCCTGGAACTGCTTCTTCCACAGGGCCAGCTGCAGCTCGCCGAACTCGGTGCCGAACCGGTGCGGCTCGGACAGCATCCCGGTGAAGGCGTCCAGCTTGTCGACCGTGCCGTAGATCGCCTTGAGCCGGGCGGCCAGCGGGGTGCGCCGGACGCCGCGGGTGGCGACCTCGTTGGCCGTGGGATCGGTGGGCGCGATCTCCCTGCCGTTGATGTCGAAGAGCCGCACGAAGTCGAGGCTGTTCGGGTCGTTGATCTCGTCGCCGGGGGTCAGCAGCGGATCGGGTGGGAAGGTCTCGGTGCCCTCGCCGGTGACGGCGGCGAAGCTGCTCCTGGTGGCCAGGCCGAGCGCCGCGCGCAGCTGGTTGTAGCCGGGCATGCCGTGGTCACGGCCGCGCTCGATGTCGACGGCGCCGAGGTCCAGCACGCCCTTGAAGCACTGCGGTAGCGTCGGCCCGTCCAGGCAGTCGGGGTTGCCGGAGACCGGGATCTGGAAGAGCACGCTGCGCAGCTGGTTGTCGATCTGCTCGTCGTTCTTGTACTCAGACTCGGCGCCGATCCCCTTCAGCAGGGGCCCGAGCTGGATGGCGGGGACCAGGTCGGGGTTGAAGAACCCGACGTTCAGCGGGACCTTCAGCTCCACCCCGCCGCCGTCCGACTCCACCTCGATGCCCTGCGCGCGGAAGGCGTCCAGCTGGGCCGCGCTGTAGCGGGCGGCCTCGGTCTTCACCTCGACCTCGCCGTGGATCATGCTGTGCGCCCGGTAGCCGACCGTGGCGAACTCGTTGCCCAGGCTCGCGTTCACGTTCGGCCGGTAGCCGAGGTAGGGAGGCAGCCGGACGCCGAGCGAGGGCAGGAACTCGTTGTAGGTGATGTACTGCTGCTCGGCGATGACCACCCGCCGCGCGATCTGGAACTTCTCCTCCTGCGTGAGGCCGCCAGGCAACAACGAGACGATCCTGTTGTGCTCGCGGGCGAACAGCGTGTGGGTCGCGGTCAACGCCAGGCTCTCGTTGGCCCGCACGTCACCGGCGACCGCCGCCCTGTTCGGCTGCGTCCGCAGCCGCCCGTCCACGTCCATCACGGGCGCCGAGGCCGGATCACCGCGGCTGTCCCTGCGCGGCAGGTAGCCACCCGGCATCAGCAGCCCGGCGCCGTCGCGCAGCCACGACAGCCGGTTCTGCGTGCCGCCGTAGACGGCGAACGCGTCGATGTAGGAGCTGACGGTGTTGATCTGCTGCCGGGGAACGCCGACGCCCTTGGAGCGGGCGAAGGGGATGTAGCCGAGCGTGCTGGTGAAGCTTTCCAGCGGATCGCGGGCGTCGAAGGGAATGTCGGCGGTCTCGCCGCCGGCGTCCCGTAACCCGAAGGTGTGGTCGAGGAACTGACCCCAGGTGAAGCCCCACTGGCTCACCCGCCGCTCGGAGAAGATGTTCTGGTTGGTGTCGTTGAAGATCCGGTTGCTGATCAGCCGGGCGTTGGGCCCGGAGACCGGCGCGCCGCTGCCGTCGGCGTAGCGCGCCGCCGCGATCCGCGAGTAGGGGGTTCCCGACTTTCCCCAGGTGGCATTGGCCTGGTTGTTGCCGCTGCCGTCGAGGCTCTGAAGATCCTGGGGTACGGCTGCCGCGAGGGTCAGCATCAGAGCCGTGGCGAGTTTGCCGGTGTGCATAACCGACACCTCCGTCGCGGCGCCCGCAGGTTGGGGGGTTGGCCTGCGTGAGGGGTAGCACCGCGCGGGCGCAGTGTCCGGCTTGCCGCGATCGGTGAGCAATCCTCTTAAGAGATATGTGCGCTGCTAAGGGATTTGTGTTCCCCTACGCTCATGCGACTCCAAGAAATCGCCCGCGGGGTGCGGGCCGGCGACATCGATCCCGTGGAGCTGGCCGAGAGGGCTCTGGCCAGAGCCGAGGAGGCCGCCGAGCTCGGGGCGGTGGTGCACCTGGATCCCGAAGGAGCGCTCAGGACGGCCGAGCGGGTGCGGACCGGGCCGCTGGCGGGCGTCCCGGTGCTGGTCAAGGAGCTCATCGAGGTCGAGGGGATGCCGTTCACCTGCGGCTCCGAGGTCTTCGCCGGCCGTACGGGACAGAAGGACGCCGAGATCGTGGCGCGGCTCAGGGCGGCAGGCGCGGTGGTGATCGGGCTGACCTACACCCATGAGTTCGCCTACGGCTGCACCGGCGTGACGAACCGGCGCGGCGTGTGCAGGAACCCGCGCGACCGCACCAGGATGGCCGGCGGGTCCAGCTCCGGTTCCGCGGCGGCCGTGGCGGCCGGGATCGTGCCGCTGGCCCTGGGCACCGACACGGCAGGGTCGGTGCGGATCCCGGCGGCGCTGTGCGGCGTGGTGGGCGTCAAGCCCGCCTACGGCACCCTGCCCACCCAGGGGGTGTTCCCGCTGGCGCCGAGCCTCGACCACGTCGGCGTGCTGGCCGGCGACGTCGAGGACGCGGCCTACGCCGTGCGGGTGCTCGGGCGGCTGGTGGGCGGGCGCGAGCGGATCACGCCGCGGCTCGCCGTACCGGCGCACCTGGGGGAGTGCGCGCCCGAGGTGGCGGAGGCGTTCGCGAGGGCGACGGAGTCCCTGACCGACAAGGTGTGGCTGCCCGACGCGGAGCAGGCGCTGGCGGATCTGCAAGGCCCCGAAGCGGCAGCCGTACATGAAGGGATATTTCTGGAAAAAGCGGATCAGTATCAGGCCGGTACGCGCGACATGCTCGAGGCGGCGGCCCGAGTGCCGGGGTGGCGGTACGTGCGGGCGCTGCGCCGCAGGAAGGAGATCATCGCGGCGGCGGAGGAGGCGCTGAGAGGAGTCGACGCCGTGGTGATGCCGACCGTGCCGATCCTCGCCCCGCGGCTGGACGAGCCGGACGTACGGCAGAAACTGCTGCGCAACACCAGGTTCGCCAGCCTGACCGGGCTGCCCGCCGTCAGCCTGCCGATGCCGGTCGAGGGGCCGCTGCCCGCGGGCCTTCAGGTCGTGGGCCTCGACGAGACCCGGGTGCTGGCCGCGGCCGCGTGGCTGGAGAACGCCCTAGATCAGTCTTTGTAACGAAATTTCAGAAATTCTTGCAAGACTCTTTCAAAGGGGCCGCGCTTCGACGTACTGTCCGTCCGATCCCCCGATCTAGGAGTAAGACATGCGGCGAGTCTTACCGGCTGCGGCGATCGTCGCGGCCCTCACGCTGGCGATCTCGGCCTGCGGCGGTGGCGCGGGCGACCAGGCGGCGAGCCCGTCGGCGGCCGCCAAGAACCCGACGGACATCTCCGGCGAGGTGACCTGGTGGGACACCTCGGACGCCACGAACGAGGCACCGGCTTTCCAGGACCTCATCGCGGCCTTCCAGACCCAGTACCCGAAGATCAAGGTCAACTACGTCAACGTCCCCTTCGGTGAGGCGCAGAACAAGTTCAAGACCGCCGCCCAGGCGAACTCGGGCGCGCCCGACGTGATCAGGTCCGAGGTGGCCTGGACGCCGGAGTTCGCCTCGCTGGGCTACCTGCAGGCGCTCGACGGCACGCGCGCGCTGGACAAGCCCGAGGACTTCCTGCCGGTCCCGGCGGCCAGCGTCAAGTTCGACGGCAAGACCTACGCGGTGCCGCAGGTGACCGACTCGCTGGCGCTGCTGTACAACAAGGACCTGCTCAAGAAGGCGGGCCACGACCAGCCGCCCAAGACGATGGACGAGCTCAAGCAGGTCGCGCTCGACGCCAAGCAGAAGGCGGGCACGGACGGCTTCGGCGTCAACGTCCAGGGCTACTTCCTGCTGCCGTTCATCTACGGCGAGGGCGGCGACCTGCTCGACGTGGCCGGCAAGAAGGTGACCGTGGACTCCCCGCAGGCGCAGGCGGCCGTGGCCCGTGTGCAGGACCTGGTCAAGTCGGGCGCCGCGGCCAAGCCCACCATTCAGGACAGCTACGCCAACGTCCAGACCGCCTTCAAGGACGGCAAGGTCGCGATGATCTTCAACGGTCCGTGGTCGGTGGCCGACGACCTGACCGGCAAGGCGTTCAAGGACAAGGAGAACCTGGGCGTGGCCACGGTCCCGACCGGCGGCTCCGGCAAGTTCGGCGCCCCGGTGGGCGGGCACGGGTACGCCGTCTACGCGGGCTCGAAGTCCCTGGACGCCTCCTATGAGTTCGTCCGCTTCATGGCCTCCGCCGAGAACGAGGCGAAGATCGCCGGGAAGCTGGGCCTGCTGCCCGCCCGCGCGTCGGCCTACAACGACCCGCAGGTGACCGCCAACCCGATGGTCGGCCAGTTCAAGCCCGTGGTGGAGGCGGCGCACGAGCGGCCCTGGATCCCGGAGGGCGGCCAGCTGTTCACGCCGCTCGACCAGGCCTACGCCAAGATCATGTCGGGGCAGGCGGCCACGGACGCCGCCCTGAAGGGGGTCGCCGACGAGTACCGCAAGCTCCTCCAGGGCTGGAGCTAGTGAAGAGACACTGGTACGCCTGGGCGATGGTGGCCCCCGTCGTGATCGTGACGGGGGTCCTCGTCGGTTACCCGCTGGTGCGGGGCGTCTACCTGTCCTTCACCGACGCCCGCGAGTCCAACGTGGGCAGGACGATCGGCGCCAACGTGATCCCGGACCGCTTCCAGTTCGTCGGCCTGGACAACTACGTCACCACGCTCACCGGCGGGCTGTTCGGCGGCCGCCTCGGCTGGACGATCATCTGGACCGTGGCCTGCGTGGGGTTGCACTACGGCATCGGGCTGGGCCTGGCGATGCTGCTGAACCGGCCGATGCGCCTGCGCGGGCTGTACCGGGTGCTGCTGATCCTGCCGTGGGCGGTGCCGCCGTTCGTATCCGCCTTCGCTTGGCGCTACCTGTACAACAGCCGCTACGGCGTCTTCAACGCCATGCTCGACGGGCTCGGCCTGCCCAGGATCGGCTGGCTGGACGAGCCCCTCGCCGCCAAGATCGCGGTGATCGGGGTCAACGTCTGGCTGGGCGTGCCGTTCATGATGCTGGCCCTGCTCGGCGGCCTGCAGTCGATCCCGAAGGAGCTGCACGAGGCCGCCGAGGTGGACGGCGCGAACGCCTGGCAGCGCTTCGTCAACATCACGCTGCCCGGGCTGCGCAGCGTCAGCAACACCGTGATCCTGCTGGGCACGATCTGGACGTTCAACATGTTCGCCGTGATCTTCCTGGTCACCAGGGGCGGGCCGGGCGACTCGACCGAGATCCTGGTGACCTACGCCTACCGGCAGGCCTTCGAGGGACTGCGCGACTACTCGGGCTCGGCGACCTGGGGCGTGCTGATCCTGCTGATCCTGGTGCTGATGGCCGTCGTCTACAGCCGGTCGCTGCGGAAACAGGGAGAAGTCTGGTGAGGAGCCGGGTACGGTCGATCGCGCTGCACGCCACGCTGATCGCGGCGAGCCTGATCTCGGTGTTCCCGCTGCTGTGGCTCGTGCTGACGTCGCTGAAGCCGCGCGGGGCGTGGACCTCCACCGAGATCGAGCTCTTCCACGATCCGACGCTGTCCAACTACACAGACCTGCTGACGCGCAGCCCGTTCCTGCGCTGGGCGGCCAACTCGCTGCTCGTCTCGCTGCTGACGATGGTGATCGGGGTGATCCTGGCGGCCTCGGCGGGCTACGCGGCGAGCAGGTTCCGCTTCCCCGGCCAGCGGCCGTTCCTGTGGATGCTGCTGGTGACGCAGATGTTCCCGGTGGCGATCCTCATCGTGCCGCTGTACAACCTGCTGGCCACGCTCGGGCTGATCAACCAGTTCGCCGGGCTGACCGTGTGCTACCTGACCGTGGCGGTGCCGTTCTGCGCGTGGATGATGAAGGGCTACTTCGACACCGTGCCCTACGAGATCGACCAGGCGGGGATGGTCGACGGGCTCACCCCGTTCGGCGCGTTCGCCAGGCTCATCATCCCGCTGTCGAAGCCGGGCCTGGCGGTGACCGCGTTCTACTCCTTCGTCACCGCCTGGGGCGAGGTGGCCTACGCCACCGCCTTCATGACGGGCGACGAGAAGTACACGCTGGCCGTCGGACTGCAGACGTTCGTGGCCCAGTTCAAGACCGAGTGGGGGCTGATGACCGCCGCCTCGGTGCTCATCGCGCTGCCGGCCTCGGCGGTGTTCCTGCTCGTCCAGCGGCATCTGGTCACCGGCCTGACCGCCGGGTCCACGAAGGCGTGAACGGCTGATTCGGCCGGGACGCCACGGGTAGGTCCCGGGACATGGGGACGCTCGTCGGCACGTCGGGATGGCAGTACAAGGACTGGCGCGGCGTCCTGTATCCCGAAGGGGTGCCGCAGCGGCTGTGGCTGGAGACCTACGCCGAGGAGTTCCCCACGGTCGAGAGCAACAACGCCTTCTACCGCCTGCCCACCCAGGAGAACTTCGCCGGCTGGCGCGACCGCACCCCCGACGGCTTCGTGATGGCGGTCAAGGCCAGCCGCTACCTCACCCACATCAAGCGCCTGGCCGACCCGCAGGAGCCGGTCAGGCGCCTGATGGAGGCCGCCGCCGGGCTGAAGGACAAGCTCGGCCCGATCCTGCTCCAGCTCCCGCCCACGCTGAAGGCCGACCCGGACAAGCTGGCCCGCTGCCTGGCCTGCTTCCCCGACGAGGTGCGCCTGGCGGTCGAGCCCCGCCATCCGTCCTGGTGGACGGACGACGTCGAGCGCGTGCTGCGCGAGCGCGCCGCCGCCCTGTGCTGGGCCGACCGCGGCGGCCGCCCGCTGAGCCCGCTCTGGCGCACCGCCGGCTGGGGCTACGTGCGCCTGCACGAGGGCCACGCCACCCCCTTCCCGGAGTACGGCGAGGCCGCGCTGAAATCGTGGGCGGAGCGGGTGCGCGAGGCGGGATGGCGCGAGGCGTACGTGTACTTCAACAACGACCTCGGGGGAGCGGCGGTGCGCAACGCCCGGCGCTTTGCCAGACTCCTGTAGGTGCATACCCGCCTCTACAGGAACGGCGTCCTCGAAAAGCAGGGCTTCCCCATCGAGGATGTGTCCGACTACGTCTCCGACCCGGCCTGTGTCATCTGGTTCGACCTGTGTGCCCCCACCGCCGCTGACCTCAACGTGATCAGCGAGGAGCTCGGCCTGCACGAGCTCGCGGTCGAGGACGTCCTGTCCGACCACCAGCGCCCCAAGCTCGACATCTATGACAAGCACCTGTTCATCACCGTCTATGGGGTGCACGTCGAGGAGGATCGCCTCGACCCGATCGAGGTCAACGCGTTCGTCACCGCCAACGCCCTGGTGACCGTGCGGGAGAACGACCGTTTCGACATCGGCGAGGTGATCAAACGCTGGGACGCCGGGCCCCACCTGGCCAAGCACGGCGTCGCGTTCCTGCTGCACGGTCTGCTCGACTACGTCGTGGACGGCCAGTTCGACTACGTCCAGGACCTCGACACGCACGCCGAGGAGTTGGAGGAGACGCTGTTCGACGAGGTGCCCGTCAACGCCAGGGAGATGCAGCGGACCATGTTCACGTTGCGTAAGAACATGGTCCGCTTGCGCAAGATGACGATGCCGATGCGCGAGGTCGTGGGCACCCTGCTCCGCCGCGACCAGGACCTGATCTCCAGCGAGGAGATGATCCCCTACTACCAGGACGTCTACGACCACGTGCTGCGCGTCAGCGAATGGGTCGACTCGCTGCGCGATCTGCTGGCCAACATGCGCGAGACCCGCCTGTCACAGCAGGGCTTCCGGCTCAACGAGATCATGAAGCGGCTCACCAGCTGGGCCGCGATCATCGCCGTGCCGACCGCCATCACCGGCTTCTACGGCCAGAACGTGCCGTATCCGGGCACCGGGCAGCCGTGGGGCTTCTGGATGTCCACGATCGTCGTCGCCGTCACCTCCGTCGGGCTGTACGCGGTGTTCAAAAAGAAGGACTGGCTCTGACGCGCAGGAAGTCGACCAGCTCGCCCACCGGCAGCTCGCCGGCCTGCGATCCGTCGCGCAGCCGCACCGCCGCCGACCCTCCCGCCGCCTCCCGCGCGCCCACCACCAGCTGGTAGGGCACCAGCCGGTGCGCGCGGATCCTGGCGCCGAGGCTGCCACGGTCCGGCCCGGCCAGCTCGGCCCGCAACCCTGCCTCGACGGCCCGCCGTACCAGAGCGCGGGCCGCGGGCAGCTCGGCGTCCGAGACCGGAAGCACCACCGCCTGCACCGGCGCCAGCCAGGCGGGGAACGCGCCGCCGTGCACCTCGACGAGGTGCGACAGCATCCGCTCGACGCTGCCGATGACGCTGCGATGCACCATCACAGGACGGTGATCGCGCTGGTCGGGGCCGACGTAGCTCAGGTCGAAACGGTCGGGCTGGAAGAAGTCCACCTGCACGGTGGCGATGGACGACTCGCGGCCCGACGGGTCGACGAGCTGGATGTCGATCTTCGGGCCGTAGAAGGCGCCCTCACCCTTCTCCTCGTCGTAGGGCTGGCCGCGCTGGGCCAGCACGTCGCGCAGGACCGCCTCCGCGCGGTCCCACAGCGCGGGGTCGTCGACGTACTTGGCGCCGTCGCCGCCCAGCGACAGGCGGTAGCGCGAGGCTCGGATGCCGAGCTGGGCGTGCGCGGCCTGGATGAGGTCGAGCGCCGCGGCGATCTCCTCGGCCGCCTGGTCCAGTGGGCAGAAGACGTGGCCGTCGTTGAGCTGCATGGACCTGACCCTGACCAGCCCGCCGAGCACGCCCGACAGCTCGGCGCGGTACTGCCCGCCCAGCTCGGCCAGGCGCAACGGCAGGTCGCGGTGGCTGCGCTGCCGCGCGGCGAAGATCAGCGCATGGTGCGGGCACAGGCTGGGCCGCAGCACGAACTGCTCGCCGCCCACCTCCATCGGCGGGAACATGTCCTCGCTGTAGTGCGCCCAGTGGCCGGATCGCTCGTACAGCTCGCGTTTGGCCAGCACGGGCGAGCTGACGTGCCGGTATCCGTGGCGCCGCTCCAGCTCGAAGACGTAGTCCTCGATGGCCTTGCGGATCGCCGCGCCGTCGGGGAACAGGTACGGCAGGCCGGAGCCGATCAGCGGGTCGGTGTCGAACAGGTCGAGCTCACGGCCGAGCTTGCGGTGGTCGTTCATGATCATCCTTTACGGGAAAGGGCGAACGACCAGAACCCCGGGCGTTCGCCCGGGGCAACAGGATTCAGCGCGCCGGGACGGTGTCCGGCGTCGTCGTGACGCAAGCGCGCTGCATGGTCAATAGCGTATCGAATTCACGATCCGCGTGGTGGACCGGCCGGGAATCGCCTCCAGTTCCCAGCACTCGGCGCCCAGCAGCGCGGCGGCCGCGCACCGGCCTCCCGCGTGCGGATCCCCCGCGGTGTGCGCCAGCGCGCCGGGACCCATCGGCACGAACAGGTCGATGTAGTCCTCGGGCCCGTGCGCCTCCGGCGGCCCGGTCACGATGAACACGCCCTGTACGGCGCGCAGCGCCGCCAGCACCTCGGCCCGCTCCGCGGCGGCGTTGACCGGCCTGCTCGGCCCCTTCCACGCCCGCACCCGCGAGTCGTCCTCGACGCCGACGATCAAGGGCAGGCCGCGCTCGGCGACCGCGTTGAGAAAGCGGACGTGACCCACGTGCAGGATGTCGAACACCCCGGTCACGATCGCCGCCCCCGGCCGGTCGTACGGCCGCACCCAGACGGCCTCCAGGCTGCTCATCCGGCAGGCACCCCTCCTAGTCGACGCGTCGATCGCAGCGTACTCGACCCCCGGCAGAGGTCGCGCACGTGACCATGGGAAAGGCCATTCCTACCTTTTCGCGATAGTCCGCGGCGCCGGTGTGGCGCGTCTCATAACGTTCGCCTATCGGGGGAGGTCATCGTGCCGGAGTCCCGCAACGATCTCGTCGTTCAGCTCCCTGGGGTCCCCGCGCAGGTGTCGAAGGCCAGGGGAGCGGTGGCCGCCGTGCTCGGCCGGGATCATCCGCTCTTCGACGACTGCGTGCTGCTGACGAGTGAGCTGGCCACCAACGCGATCCTGCACTCCCAGTCGGGCGACGGCGGCTCGTTCACGGTGAGCGTGCACGCTTCGGGGACGCTGGTGCGGGTCTGCGTGGAGGACGGGGGATCGGACGGGCCGCCGTGCGCCTGCCGTACGACCGGCTTGCAGGCGACGAGCGGCCGGGGGCTGCCGCTGCTTGAGGCGCTGAGCCACCGCTGGGGCTACACCCGCGAGAACGGCACCACCACGGTCTGGTTCGAGCTGGTGCCCGTCGCCGTGCCCGCCCTGGTCTAGACGCGGTCTAGACGTCCAGCCGGCACAGGCCCTCGGCCAGTGCCTTGGTGGTCAGGCGGGTGCGGCTGTCGCAGCCGAGCTTGGCGAAGATGTGCTCCAGGTGCGTGGTCACGGTCCTGACGCTCAGCACCAGCGCCGCCGCGATCTGCGGATTGGAGTCGCCGGCCGCCACGCGCGTCAGCACGTCGACCTCGCGCCCGGTCAGCTCGTACGGCAGGCCGCACACCCGCTCGGCCACCACGGTGCCCTGCAGCGACCCGTGGAACCCGACTCCCGCCCTGGTCAGGTGCACCTCGTGCCAGCGCCCGCGCCGATCGAGCCACAGCCCGCGCCTGCTCAGCTCCCGCGAGTCGATGAACCCCCGCGCGTAGGCCGCCATCGCCGGCTCGCCCGCCAGATCAGGCGAGCTCGGCACGCCCGGCAGGTCGCGCGTGGTGCCCAGCCGGTCGAAGGCCACCGCGCGGAAGCCCGGCGGCACGCCGACAGGGTCGATCACGCACCTGGTCAGGTCCGTGACGTGGGCCAGCATCGGCGCGGCCGCCGCGACCAGGGCCGCCGCGCCGTCGGGGAAGCAGCCGCGCGAGGCCAGGTGCAGCAGCCCGGTGTAGCGGCCGCCCTCGGCCAGGAACAGCGGCGCGGTCAGCCCGCACCGCCAGCCGTAGGGCTCCAGGTGGCGGCGGAAGTACCGCTCGGTGCCCGGCTGCGGCATCAGCACCGGCGACCGGGTGGCCATCGCCCGCCGATAGGCGGCCAGGCCCGCGTACTCCTGCGCCGCGTCGCCGTCGATGCGCCGGTGGCCGTCGGATAACACGCTCTGGTGCCGGCCGGTCGCCGGGTCGTAGGCGACGAACTCGTAGGCGTCCACCGGCACCACCCGGCCCAGCGCCGCCATCGCCCCGCGCCCCCCGCCGCCCGCGACCTGATAGCCGACCTCGGCGAACGCCTGCAGCAAGGGGATCTCCGCCACCCGGTTTTTATACCATTCCCTCCATGACAGGGGATGCCCTGGCGCGCAGGCTCACCGACCTGCTGGCGCCACAGGTGCTGGTGATCGCGATGCCGCCGGTGGTGGGCCTGCTGGCCCAGGGCTGGCGGGGCGCCGTGTGGGGGCTGGTGGCCTCGCTGCTGTGCGGCGGGGTGCCCGCCGCGGTGATCGCCGCCGGCGTCCGTTCTGGACGCCTGGACTCCCACCACATCGTGGAACGCGCCCGGCGCACCGGGCCGCTGCTGTCCGCGGTCGCCGCCGTGCTGGCCGCGCTCGTGCTGCTGGTGACGCTGGGCGCGCCCCGGCTGCTGGTGGCCACCGTGACCGCGATGCTGGTGGCGCTGGCCCTGACCGTGCCGATCACGCTGCGCTGGAAGATCTCCTTCCACGCCGCCGTCTCCTCCGGCACCGTGGTGGTCCTCGCGCACGTGCTGCCCGCCGTACCCGTCGCCGTGGCGGGGGCGCTGGTGGTGGGGCTGATCTGCTGGGCCAGGGTACGGCTGGCCCACCACACGTGGCCGCAGGTGCTGGCCGGCGCGCTCGCGGGAGTGGTGGCGACCTGGGGCACTTTGGCCGCCTTTGGGCTGGAATAGCCGGGCGCGCCTCCTGGTTGCGGCCATCATGGATGCTGGGAACCGCGGCCGGGTGCGCGTCGAGCGCACGGCCAAGCGCGTCAGAACCTACCTGGGCGGCCGTGTGGTCGCCGACACCACGCGGGCCCTGCTGGTCTGGGAGGTCCCCTACTACCCCGCCTTCTACATCCCCCTGGAAGACGTCGACCAGGGCGCGCTGAAGGAGACCGGCACCGGCAAGCGCTCGCCCAGCCGCGGCGAGGCCGTCCTCTACACGGTCACCGCGGGCGGCAAGCAGGCCGCCGAGGCGGCGCTGGCCTACCCCGAGTCGCCGCTGGAGGAGATCCGCGGGCACGTCCGCTTCGAGTGGGACAGCATGGACGCCTGGTTCGAGGAGGACGAGGAGGTCTTCTTCCACCCGCGCGACCCCTACACCAGGGTCGACATCCTGCCCAGCTCCCGGCGGGTGCGCGTAGAGGTGGACGGCGTGACCGTCGCCGACTCCGTCAGGCCCAGGATCCTGTTCGAGACCGGGCTGCCCGCCCGCTACTACCTGCCGAAGACCGACATCCGGTTCGACCTGCTCGAGCCCACCGACACCGCGACGCACTGCCCGTACAAGGGGACGGCCGGGTACTGGTCGGTCAACGGCCACGCCGACCTGGCCTGGTCCTACCGGACGCCCCTGCCGGAGAGCGAGAAGATCGCCGGGCTCGTCTCCTTCTACAACGAGAAGGTCGACATCTACGTCGACGAGGTGCTGCAGGAGCGCCCGAGGACCAAGTTCAGCTAGGTTCCTGTGGCATGCGCTACATGCTGATCCTCAAGGGCGATCCGCACCCGGACGAGGTGGCGGCCCGCGACTCGGAGCTCGTGGCGGCGATGCACCGCTTCGGCAAGGAGCTGGACGAGGCGGGGGCGCTCATCGCCGCCGAGGGCCTGCAGCCCACCGCCAGCGCCGCCCGCGTCATCGCGACGGGCGGCGCCAAGCGGGTGGTCGACGGGCCGTTCGCCGAGTCCAAGGAGCTCATTGCCGGCTACTACCTGATCAGGGCCGCCTCCCTGGCCGAGGCCGTGGAGTGGGCCAGGCGGTGCCCGGTCGAGCTGGCCGTCAAGCCGGGTCAGGAAGCCGTGGTGGAAGTCCGGGAAGTCTTCGACGTACCCGACTAGGCTGATCGCGTGCGTTTGGGCGTTCATCTCATCTGGGAAGGCGTGCTGGCGCTGGCCGCCGTCGCGCTCGCCGTCACCGTGGTGGCCACCGGGGCCAGGTTCTCGACCGTGTTCGAGCAGGCCGCGCCCGCCGGGCTGATCGCCACCGGGCTGGCGCTGTCGCTGCGCACCGCGACGCCGAACCTGGCCGTCGGCCCGATCGCCGCCCTCAGCGGCGCCGTGGCCGCCTACCTGGGAGGCGGATATGGCTGGCCGCAGCCCGTCGCGCTGACCATCGCCATGCTGATGGTGCTGGTGCTCGGCCTGATCCTGGGCGTCTTCGTCGCGGTCGTGTCGGTGCCCGCCTGGGCGGCCTCCATCGTCACCGCGGTCATGTGCCAGGGGCTGATGCTCGGGCTCACCCAGGAGGGGCCGCGCACCTGGACCTTCCCGCCGTCGGTGCCGTCCTTCGCGTGGTTCGCCGTGTTCGCGGTCGTGTCGGTCGGCGGGGGGCTGCTCTGGCTGGTGCCGCCCGTTCGCGCCGCCCTGTCGGCCTCCCGCCGCGACGGCGACCAGGGTCGCTGGGCCGGCCTGCGCCCGGGCGTCGGCGCGCTGGTCGGCCTGACGGGCTCCAGCCTGCTGGCCGGGCTCGGCGGGCTCGCCCAGTTGATGCGCCTGCAGATCTCCGTCCCCACCGCCGACTGGGCCACGACCGCGGCGGCGCTGGCCGCCGTCCTGCTGGGCGGCGTCAGCCTGTACGGCAGGCTCGGCGGCATCGCGGGCACCCTGCTCGGCGTGCTGATCCTGGCCATGGCGGGCACGCTGCTGGCCTACCGCGGCGTGCCCGGCTGGATCACCCTCCTGGTCACCGGCCTGGCGGCGGCGCTGGGGCTGGTCGTCACCCGGGGCGTCGAGAGCCTGCGGCCCGGCGATGGACCCTGAGCGGGCCAGAGACCTGTTCACCCGGGCGCGCGTGGCGCACCTGGCCACCACCGGCGCGGACGGGCAGCCGCACCTGGTGCCGGTGACGTTCGCGATGGTCGGCGATCTGGTCGTGTCGGCGGTCGACGACAAGCCCAAGACCACCAGGGCGCTGCGCCGCCTGCGCAACATCCGCGAGAACCCGCGCGTGGCGCTGCTGGCCGACCACTACGACGAGGACTGGACCCGCCTGTGGTGGGTCCGCGCCGACGGCCTCGCCGAGGTGCTCGCCACGCTGCCGGACGGCGTCGAGGCGCTCGCCCGCAAGTACTCCCAGTACCGCGACCGGCCGCCGCCCGGCCCCTTCGTCGCGATCGCCGTGGCCCGCTGGAGCGGGTGGGAGGCCGGCCGTACCAAGGCTTGACAAAAAAGTTTGTCGGTAGCAGGATCGGGGACGACGACACGAGATCCCATCCCGGAAAAGGGCTAAGACAATGACGAAGAAGAGCGACACCATCAAGGTCCCCGGCGCGCAGATCTACTACGAGGTGCAGGGCGAGGGCCCGGTGCTGCTGATCATCCCCGGCGGCCCGTCCGACACCGGCGCCTTCGACATGCTGGTGCCCCACCTGAAAGACCGCTACACGACCGTCGTCTACGACCCGCGGGGCAACTCGCGCAGCACGCTGGACGGTCCGCCCGAGGACCAGGACGTGCCGCGGCACGCGGACGACGCCCGCCGGGTCATCGAGGCCGTCGGCGGCGGGCCCGTGCACGTGCTCGGCAGCAGCGGCGGCGCCCAGATCGGGCTGGCGCTGACCGCCCTGTATCCCGAGCACGTGCGCACCCTGGTAGCTCACGAGCCGCCCTGCCTGCGCATGCTGCCCGACGCCGACGAGGTGGTCGAGGGCATGCGCGAGGTCCAGGAGACCAGCAGGACCACCGGCTGGATGGCGGCCGCGGCCATCTTCAACAAGCTCATCGGCATGGAGGACTACGAGCCGCCGCAGGGCGAGCTGCCCCCCGAGGTTCAGGAGGGCATGAACCGCATGATGGGCAACATGGACTACTTCTTCAGCCACGGCATGCCGCTGGCCTTCTACGAGCCGGAGGTGGACAAGCTGCGCTCCGGCACGCCGCGGGTGGTCATCGGCATCGGCACCACCTCGGCCGGGCAGCTCGCCTACAACACCGGTGTCGCGCTGGCCGAGAGGCTGGGCAGCGAGCCGGCCGTCTTCCCCGGCGACCACGGCGGCTTCGGCGGCGAGCCGGAGGGCTTCGCCGCCGTCCTCGACCGCGTGCTGCGCGAGTCCTGACCGGCTAGGCGCGGGCGGCCGCCTCGGCGATCGCGGCCGCCAGCCGCTGGTTCTCCGGCGCCGAGTAGCCGAAGGCCGCCCGCCGCCTGGTGTAGCCGTAGGCGATGCCGCGGCGCGGATCGGCGAACCCGTCCGACCCGGCCGAGCCGTTGTGCCCGAACGCGTACGCGCTCAGACACCGGTACTCCAGCCCCTTGGCCTGGAACCCGAGCGCGTAGCTCACCGCGGGCCCGCCCACCAGGTCACCGCCGGTGGAGTGGATCGTGGCGAACTCGGCGACGGTGTACGGATCCAGCAGCCCGTCCAGGATCGCCTGGTACATGCCCGCCAGCCCGCGGGCGCTGCCCACCCCGCCCGCCGAGGCCGGCCCGCCGGCGCGCACCACGCGGTGGTTGGCGAACTCCAGCGGGTTGAACGGCGGCATCGCGTTCAGGTTGTAGCCCATGCCCGCCACGCTGTCGGGCCCCGGGTAGTACGCCTGGAAGGTGGCCTCCTGCTCGGGCGTGGCGATCCACGGCAGCACCTCGAGGAAGCGCGGCTCCAGCTCCTCGGGCAGCCCCAGGTAGAGGTCCAGTTCGTACGGTGACCGTACGCGCTCCTCGAACAGCTGCTGGATCGAGTGGCCGGTGACCCGGCGCACCACCTCGCCCACCATGGCGCCGATGACGAAGCCGCCGTAGCCGTAGGCCGAGCCGGGCCGCCACAGCGGCCGCTGCTCGGCCATCCGCTTGGCGACCAGCTCCTCGTCGGCCAGCTCCGCGACGGTGAACCCGCCGTCCGCGTTGACCAGCCCCGACCGGTGGCTGATCAGCTCGCGCAGCGTGATCGCGGACTTGCCCGCGGCGGCGAACTCCGGCCAGTAGCCGGACACCGCGCGGTCCAGACTGAGCGCGCCCTCCTGCACCAGCAGCGCCACCACCACGTAGGCCGCCGCCTTGGTGGAGGAGTACAGCCCGGTCAGCGAGTCGCCGCCGACGCCGTCACCCGCCCACAGGTCGACCACCTGGCGGCCGCCCACGTAGGCGGCCAGCTGCGCGCCCGGCTCCACCGCGGCGAACTCCTCCAGCACCGCCTCGTACCCGGGCGCGACGGTTCCGTGCACGGTCAGCCCCATGCCACACCGCCCTTGCAGATGGCCTTGAACAGGCCGTTCATCGCCTGCATCGCGTCAGGTAGAACCAACGCCGGATTCTTCATACGTGCTTCCATGCGACGATCGTGCGCCGGCGCATTGATACATTCGCCATGCGATCGCCATGCGTCGACGAGCAGGGAGGAAGCGTTGGGCGTCCGGTTCGCCGTCCTGGGTCCCGTCGAGATCACGGCGGATGGGCGGCCACTACCCACTGTGGCGCCCCGGCACCGGGCGGTGCTGGCCTACCTGCTGCTGAACGCGCCCACGGTGATCAGCGCCGACCAGCTCGCCGACGCCATGTGGGGCCCGACCCCGCCCGACACCGCCCGCGCCCAGATCCAGGCCACGATCGCGGTGATCCGCCGGGTGCTGCGCCAGGCGGGCGCGGCCGAGCTGCTGCAGACCCGCAGCGCCGGATACGTCATCGCGGCCGAGCGGCTCGACCTGTCCGAGTTCACCGCCGAGGTGGCCGCCGCGCAGAAGCTCGACGACAAGCAGGAGGCCGCCCGGCGGATCCGCGCCGCGCTGGAGCTCTGGCGCGGCCAGGCCCTGGCCGACGTGAACGCCGACTACGTCGAGTCGGCCAGGGCCCGCCTGGAGGAGCGGCGCCTGGCCGCCGTGGAGCGCCTGATCGACCTCGAGCTCGACCTGGGCCGCCACGCCGAGCTCGTCGACGAGCTGTTCGCCCAGGTCGCCGCCCACCCGCTGCGCGAGAAGCTGAACGGCCAGCTCATGCTCGCCCTGCACCGCTCGGGCCGCCAGACCGACGCGCTGGCGGTCGCCAGGACCTTCAGGGCGGCGCTCGCCGAGGAGCAGGGGCTCGACCCCGGCCGCGCGTTCATCGCGCTGGAGGACGGCATCCTGCGCGACGACCCCACCATGGACGCGCCTCCCGCCGCCGCGGCCGCGCCGAAGAGGGCGAACCACCTGCCCTACGACACCCCGGACTTCACCGGACGCGCCGGCGAGCTCGGCAGGATCGAGCCGACCGGCGACGGCGTGACCCTCTGGACCGTCGACGGGATGGCGGGCAGCGGCAAGACCACGCTCGCCGTCCACGCCGCGCACCGGCTCGCCGCCCGGTACCCCGACGCCCAGCTCTTCGTCGACCTGCGCGCCCACACCGCGGGACAGGCGCCGCTCGACCCGGGCGGCGCGCTGGAGACCCTGCTGCGGCAGCTGGGCGTGCCCGCCGACCGGCTGCCCGCCACGGCCGAGGAACGCGCCGCGCTGTGGCGTGCCGAGCTGGCCGGCCGCCGCGTCCTGCTAGTGCTGGACAACGCCGCCGACGCCGACCACGTCCGGCCGCTGCTGCCCGGCGCCTGCGCCGCGCTCGTCCTGGTCACCAGCCGCAGGCGGCTGACCGGCCTGGACGGCGCGCACGCCGTGTCGGTCGACGTCCTGCCCGACGGCGACGCCCGCGCCCTGTTCGGCGACATCGTGGGCGAGCGCGCCGCGGCCGAGCCGGAGGCCGTGCTCGAGGTGCTGCGGCTGTGCGGGTTCCTGCCGCTGGCCGTGCGCATCGCCGCCGCCAGGCTGCAGCACCGGCCTCGCTGGAGCGTCGCCTACCTGGCCGACCGGCTGCGCGACCACCGGCGCCGGCTGTCGGAGCTGTCCACCTCCGACAAGGGAGTCGCGGCCGCGTTCGCGCTGTCGTACGAGCACCTGGAGCCCGCGCAGCGGCGCATGTTCCGGCTGCTCGGCCTGCACCCGGGGCCCGACGTCGACGCCGAGGCCGCCGCCGCGCTGGCCGGCCTCACGGCAGACGAGGCGGAGGACCTGCTGGAAAGCCTGCTCGACACGCACGTCCTGCTGCAGCACGAGCCCGGCCGCTACACCTTCCACGACCTGCTGCGCGAGCACGCCCGCGAGACCGCCTTCGCCGAGGAGGACGAGGCAGAGCGCGAGCAGGCGCTGGCCCGGCTGTTCGGCCACTACCTGAGCGGCGTCACCGCCCGGCGGGCGAGCTGGCTGGAGGCCGAGCGGGCCAACCTCATCGCGGTGGCCGTGCACGCCACCGACCACGAGCTGCCCGGCGACACCGGCCACGACGTGACCGTGCTCCACCGCCACCTCTACGACCGCGCCCACGCCGACGCCCTGGCCCTGTACGGCCAGGCGCTGCAGGCCGCGCGGACCCGCGGCGACCGCTCCGCCGAGGCGCGCACGCTCATCGACCTGGGCTGGGTGCGGTGGCGGCACGCCGACTACGACCGCTCGGCGGAGGAGTTCGAGCGCGCCCTCGAGCTCAGCGCGGAGATCGGCGAGCGGTACGGCCAGGCCAGGGCGCTGCAGGGCCTCGGCCACGTCCGCCTGCGCCGCGGCGACGAGCAGAGCGGCAACCGCGAGCACCAGGACGCCCACGCCGACTTCGTGCGCGCGCTCGACCTCTACCGCGAGCTGGGCGACCGGATCGGCACCGCCGGCACGCTGGTCAGCCTCGGCCTGGCCGCCGAACGGCTCGACCTGCTCGACGAGGCAGCCGCCCGCAACGCCCAGGCCCTGGAGCTGTACCGCGAGCTGGACGACCGGGGCGGCATCGGCGACGCGCTCGACGGGCTGGCCGCCGTGCACCGGCGCCGCGGTCACTACGACGAGGCGCTCGACCACCACGGCCGGGCCCTGAGCCTGCACCGCGAGATCGGCTACAGGACCGGCGAGGTGAGCGTGCTCAACGGCCTGGCCGAGACCCTGAGCGCCGCCGGAGACCCCGGCGGCGCGGCCGAGCGGCACCGCGCCGCCCTGGCGCTGGCCCGCGAGATGGACTTCCGTCCTGAGCAGGCCAGGGCGCTGCGCGGGCTCAGGTCAGCAGGCGGGTGAGCACCCGGGTGCCGAACTCCAGGCCCTCCACCGGCACCCGCTCGTCCTTGCCGTGGAACATGCCGAAGTAGTCCAGGTCCGGCCGGAGCATCAGCGGCGCGAAGCCGTACCCCTCGATCCCGATCCTGGCGAACGACTTGGCGTCCGTGCCGCCGCTCATCACGTACGGCACCGGCCTGGCCAGCGGGTCCTCCGCGACCAGCGAGGCGGCCAGCTCGTCGAAGAACGGCGAGGGGTACGGCGCGGCCGGCGCGTCCTCCAGGTTGACGAACTCCCGCGTGATCTTGGGGCCGAGCAGCTCGTCGATCGTGGCCAGGAACTCCTCCTGCAGCCCCGGCAGGTACCGGCCGTCGACGTGGGCCTCGGCGGTGGAGGGCACCACGTTCACCTTGTAGCCGGCCTCCAGCATCGTCGGGTTGGCCGAGTTGCGGATCTGCCCGCGGAACAGGCTGCCCAGCGGGCCGAGCCGCTGCGCTTCCGCGTCGAGCCGGTCCAGGTCGATGGGCTGCCCGGTGATCTCCGACAGGCTGTCGAGCAGCGCGGCCACCGACGGCGTCAGCCGTACCGGCCACTGGTGGCTCGCGATCCTGGACAGGGCGTGCACCAGCGTCGCGACCGGGTTGTCGACGGCGGGACGGGAGCCGTGGCCCGCCACGCCGTGCGCGGTCAGCTTCATCCAGGCGGTGCCGCGCTCGCCCACCGCCACCGGGTAGACCCGGGTCTGTCCCGACTGCACCGAGAAGCCGCCGGACTCGGAGATGGCCTGGGTGACGCCATCGAACAGCTCGCGGTGCTCGGTGACCGCGTGCCGCGAGCCGTAGTCGCCGGTCGCCTCCTCATCGGCCAGGAACGCCAGCACCAGGTCCCGCTTCGGGCGCACCCCGCCCGCCCGCAGGGCGAGCACGGTGGCCAGCGTCATCGCGCACGAGCCCTTCATGTCGACCGCGCCCCGGCCGTAGACGCAGTCGTCGACGATCTCGCCGGAGAACGGGTGCAGCTCCCACTCGGCCGGGTCGGCGGGCACGACGTCCAGGTGGCCGTGGATCAGCAGCGCGTCCTTCGACTCGCCCTCCATCCTGGCCACGACCGTGGTCCGCCTAGGCGCCGACTCAAAGACCTCCGGCTCGAGCCCCGCGTCGGCCAGCAGCGTGGCCACGTACTCGGCGGCCGGGCGCTCGCCGGAACCCGGGTTGGTGGTGTCGAACCTGATCAGATCCGAGCAGATCTCGGCAACGCTCTTCACGGCTTCCCCTCGAGCTTGAGCGGTGGCACCTCGGGTGTGTCGAACCCGAAGATCAGTCCGTAGAAGGCCAGCTCGGCCTCCAGCACGGCGACGATAGTCTCCTCCCTGCGCCAGCCGTGCTGCTCGCCGGGAAACGTGAGCAACGCCCACTCTTTGCCATGCCTGTCCAGTTCCGCGACGAATCTCTCGGCCTGCCCGACGTCCACGATCGCGTCCTCCAGGCCGTGCAGCATCAGGCACGGCCCCGACGCCCGGCCGGCGTGCAGCAGCGGCGAGCGCTCGGCGTAGCGGGAGCGGGTCTCCGGCAGCGGCCCGACCAGGCCGTCCAGGTAGCGCGACTCGAAGTCGTGGGTCTCGGCGGCCCAGCTCTCCGGGTCGGTGATCGCGTAGTGGGCCACGCCGCCGGCGAACACGTCGCTGTGCACCAGCGCCGCCACCGTGGTCCAGCCGCCCGCGCTGCCGCCCCTGACGGCGATCCTGGCGGCCTCGGCCAGGCCGCGCTCGACCAGGCCGCGCGCCACCCTGGCGCAGTCGTGCACGTCCACCACGCCCCACTGGTGGCGCAGCCGTTCACGGTAGGCCCTGCCGTACCCGGTCGAGCCGCCGTAGTTGACCACGGCCACGCCCAGGCCGCGGCTGGTGAAGTAGGCGATCTCCAGGTCCAGCATGACCGGGTGGTTCCCGGTCGGCCCGCCGTGCACGAAGATCACGTAGGGGGCGGGGGTGTGCTCCGGGCTGTAGACGTGGGCGTGCACGCCCTCGACCACGATCGGGTGCGGCTCGGGCAGCAGCGCGCGGTCGGGGACGGGCTTGGGCGCCGACATCCGCGCGTGCTCGCCGGTGGCCAGGCCGACCGCCGTCACCTGCATGGGGGAGTACGGCGTGGCCGCGACGCCCACCGCCGTGCCGTCCGCCGCGGAAACCGTGGGTCCCCAGTAGGTGGCGGCGCCGCCCAGGTCCAGGACCGCGCCCGTGTCCGGATCAATCAGGCCGAGGCGGCGATCGTCGGGCGGGCCGTACGTGGCGACCAGGCCCTCTCGCGTGACGGCGAACCAGGTGTTGCCCGGTTTCCACGGGGCTCCGCCGAACTCGGCGTCCATCGGGGCGAGGTTGCGCGCCTCGGAGCCGTCGCGGGCGAGGCGGTGCAGGTTCCACCAGCCCTGCGGGTCGGTGATGGCGTACAGGGTGTCCTCGTCGCGCCACTCGGCCTGCACGACCGACTCCCGCGGGCCGCCCGCGATCACCTGGTACGGCCCGGCCGTGCCGTCGCCGTCCAGCGGGGCCACGCAGAGCTCGGTGCCGTCCCACGGCATGTTGGGGTGGTCCCAGCCGATCCAGGAGACGTGCCGGCCTTCGGGGGACATGCGCGGGTTCATCAGGAAGTGCTGGGCTTTGGCGATCACCCGTACCCGGCCGTCGTGGAGCGGGATCGCCACCAGGTCCCTGACGTCGTCGATCTCCCTGACCGCCCACACCTCGTCGCGGCCCGGCGGCAGGTACAGGTCGCCGTACCTGGCGTTCCCCTCCGGCGTGATCGCCACGGGCTCCTGCCGCGGGTCCACGCGGTAGACGCGCTGGTCCTGCCAGTTGGTGAAGACCAGGCCGCCGCCGGGGAGCGGGCGCCAGGAACGCCCGCCGTACTCGATCAGCCTGTTGCGCGCGTTCCAGCCCTCGGGCAGGACGTCGGCACGGTCGCCGCCCGGCGGGCGGCGGACCACGCAGCGGCGGCCACCCTCGTGCGGGCGCGGCTCATCCCACCACACCTCCACTCCCGAGGGTGTGGCCACCGCCTCCACCCACTGGGGGCCGCCGTCGGTTCTGGCCACATCGATCGGACGAATACTCATGAACCTCTCACCAGTTGCCGTCGGACGGGGGTAGCGGGTGCCCGGGTGGGTGCAGCACGTAGACGACGCCGCCGCTGCCGGAGGCCCGCAGCCACACGTGCTCGAAGGCCGCCCGCGGATACACCCTGCGCACCTCGGCGTCCACCGGCGCGGCCGGGTCGTTGACGATGACGTCACCCGCCGCGGTGAACCCGGTGACGACCAGGATGTGGCCGCCGGTGGAGTATCCGGCGCCGGGCAGCTCGTGCTCCTTGAACGACAGCGACGCGATCACCGGGACGCCCGCGGCGACCAGCCGCTCCATCTCGGCGGCCGACCGCAGCCTCGTCACGAACCCGGTCAGGCCGAACTGTCCCGCGTAGGCCGCGTTGAACGGCCAGTTGCCCGTGCCCTGGTAACTGGGATCGTAGGTGCCGCGCGCGGCGTGCACCAGCCCGGGATGCGGGTCGCCGGCCGGGATCCACGCCAGCTCGGCCGGGCCGGGGGAGCGGTCCCAGTACTCCAGCACCATCGCCACGGAGGCGGGGCTGCACCAGTTCGCGCCGCCGCCATCCCACTCGGTGTGGCTGCCGTCGTGCGCGTGCTGCGACCTGGCCGGTACGGCGAGCTCGACCCCGCACGCCATACCGGCTGGACTCGGAACGGCGGGCCGTTGCGGGACGGCGGAGGCCATCACGGCCAGCTCGCCGACCCGCGCGCCCTGGCCGTACGCCGTGACGCGCACCCGGTAGGCCACCACGGGCCGGCGCGCCACGAACGTGTCGACGGCCACGTCCCCGTCGTCGTCGCCCTGCCCGGGCACGGACGTGCGCAACGCGTCGTCGCTCGACCAGCGCCCCATCACGTACCACTTGGTCAGCGCCCCGGAGGCGCTCCTGGCCTGCACCTCCACCTCCACCCAGGTGCCGGGCGGGGTGTGCGCGGTCCACGACGCGACCAGCTGCGTGGCGGCGAAGCCGATCCGGCGTTCATCTCCGGTCCACGCCTGTCCGGGGACGGCGAAACGCGCGAACGCCACGCGCGCCAGATCGACGGTCAGCACCGGACCCATTCTGGTGCCGCCCCCGCCCCCTCACATCGGACGGTTTACGTAACCCCCGACCAGGGGGAAAATCGCCTGAGACGTTACTAGACTTGGACCATTCGTTGTCTTGAACTGTTCGCGTTTATGCAGATAGGTTTGCGCCATGACCGCATCCCAGACCCCGACCACCGCCGAGGAACTGCGTGGTGCCGGCCTGCGGGTGACGGCCGCCCGCGTCGCACTGCTCGAGACCGTCAGAGACGGCGACCACCTCGACGTCGAGACGATCCACTCCGGTGTGCGCGACCGTGTGGGCCACATCTCGCTTCAAGCCGTGTACGAGGCCCTCTACGCCCTCACCGCGGCGGGACTCGTACGCCGTATCGAACCGGCCGGCAGCCCGGCCAGGTTCGAGGGGCGCATCGGCGACAACCACCACCACGTCGTGTGCCGGTCGTGCGGGGTGGTCGCCGACGTCGACTGCGCGGTGGGCGAGGTGCCCTGCCTGACCGCGTCCGAGAGCCACGGCTTCATGATCGACGAGGCCGAGGTCGTCTACTGGGGCCTGTGCCCCGACTGTTCCACCGCCAGCACTTCCTGAGCACCGTGATCTAGTCCGGAAGGATTCCCATGTCCGAGAACCATGACGCGATCGTCACAGACGCGAAGACCGAGGGCGCAGGCGGCTGCCCGGTCGCGCACGAGCGCGCCCCCCACCCGACCCAGGGCGGCGGAAACCGCCAGTGGTGGCCGGACCGGCTGAACCTGAGGATCCTCGCCAAGAACCCCGCCGTGGCCAACCCCTTCGGCGAGGAGTTCGACTACGCCGAGGCGTTCAACACCCTCGACCTCCCGGCCGTGAAGCGGGACATCCTGGAGGTGCTGACGACCTCGCAGGACTGGTGGCCGGCCGACTTCGGCCACTACGGCCCGCTCATCATCCGGATGGCGTGGCACAGCGCAGGCACCTACCGGATCAGCGACGGCCGCGGCGGCGCCGGGGCCGGGCAGCAGCGCTTCGCCCCGCTCAACAGCTGGCCGGACAACGCGAGCCTGGACAAGGCCCGCCGCCTGCTGTGGCCCGTCAAGAAGAAGTACGGCAAGAGCCTGTCGTGGGCCGACCTCATGATCCTGTCCGGCAACGTCGCCCTGGAGTCGATGGGCTTCAAGACCTTCGGCTTCGCCGGCGGCCGCGAGGACGTCTGGGAGCCCGACGAGGACGTCTACTGGGGCCCGGAGACCACCTGGCTCGACGACGAGCGTTACACCGGCGACCGTGAGCTGGAGAACCCGCTCGCCGCGGTCCAGATGGGCCTCATCTACGTCAACCCGGAGGGCCCGAACGGCAACCCGGACCCGATCGCCGCGGCCCGCGACATCCGTGAGACGTTCCGCCGGATGGCGATGAACGACGAGGAGACCGCCGCCCTGATCGCCGGTGGTCACACCTTCGGCAAGACCCACGGCGCCGGCCCGGCCGAGAACGTCGGCCCGGACCCCGAGGCCGCCCCGCTCGAGCTGCAGGGCCTCGGCTGGCAGAGCACGTTCGGCACCGGCAAGGGTGGCGACGCGATCACCAGCGGTCTCGAGGGCATCTGGACCAACACTCCGATCACGTGGGACAACAGCTTCCTCGAGATCCTGTACGGGTACGAGTGGGAGCTGTTCAAGAGCCCCGCCGGGGCGCACCAGTGGCGGCCGAAGGAGAGCGCCGGGGCGGGGACCGTCCCCGACGCCCACGACAAGTCGAAGAGCCACGCCCCGACGATGCTGACGACCGACCTCTCGCTCCGATTCGACCCGGTCTACGAGCAGATCACGCGGCGCTGGCTCGACCACCCCGAGGAGCTCGCGGAGGCGTTCTCCAAGGCGTGGTACAAGCTGACCCACCGCGACATGGGCCCGAAGGTGCGCTACCTCGGCCCGGAGGTCCCGGCCGAGACGCTGCTGTGGCAGGACCCGCTCCCCGAGGTGACGCACGAGCTCGTCGACGCCGGCGACATCGCCGCCCTCAAGGACCAGATCCTGGCCTCGGGCCTGTCGGTGTCCCAGCTCGTGTCCACCGCGTGGGCCTCGGCCTCGTCCTTCCGCGGCAGCGACAAGCGCGGCGGCGCCAACGGCGCGCGCATCCGCCTCCAGCCGCAGAGCGGGTGGGAGGTCAACGACCCCGACCAGCTGGCCACGGTGCTGCGCACCCTGGAGGGGATCCAGCAGGCCTTCAACGCCGCCCAGACCGGTGGCAAGCAGGTCTCGCTGGCCGACCTGATCGTGCTCGCCGGCGCTGCCGCCGTCGAGAAGGCCGCCAAGGACGCCGGCTTCGACGTCCAGGTGCCCTTCAGGCCGGGCCGGGTCGACGCGGCGCAGGACCAGACCGACGTGGAGTCGTTCGCCGCGCTCGAGCCGGTCGCCGACGGGTTCCGCAACTACGTCGGTAAGGGCAACCGGCTTCCGGCCGAGTACCTGCTGCTCGACCGGGCGAACCTGCTGACCCTGAGCGCGCCCGAGATGACGGCCCTGGTCGGTGGCCTCCGCGTCCTGGGCGCCAACCACCAGCAGTCGGCGCTCGGCGTGCTCACCACGAGCCCCGGGACTCTGACCAACGACTTCTTCGTCAACCTGCTCGACCTGGGCACGACGTGGAAGTCGACGTCCGAGGACGCGAACACCTTCGAGGCTCGCGACGCCGCCACGGGCGAGGTCAAGTGGACCGGCAGCCGGGCCGACCTCGTCTTCGGCTCGAACTCCGAGCTGCGCGCGGTCGCGGAGGTCTACGCGAGCGACGACGCGAAGGAGAAGTTCGTGAAGGACTTCGTCGCGGCGTGGGACAAGGTGATGAACCTGGACCGGTTCGACCTGGCCTGATCATGACGACGCCCGGGCCGGCCGGCCCGGGCGTCCTCATGTGCCGCTAGAGGTAGAGGCCCGTCGACTCCGTGGAGATCGTCGGTGAGACGGTGCGTCCGGCTCGGGTCGCGTACAGCTCGGCGAGCGTGGCGCCCGAAGGGCCGACGCCCTCGGGCGTGCCGAGCCAGGCGACCGCCTCGTCCCGCGTGAGCGGGCCGATCTCCAGCTGGGCCAGGCAGCGGCCCGGCCGTACGACAGCGGGGTGCAGGCGCGCCAGATCCTCGTTGGTGGTGATCGCGACGAGCACGTCGCGGCCCTGTCCGAGCAGGCCGTCGGTGAGGTTGAGCAGGCGCGACAGGCCCTGGCCCGCGGCGGCCTTGGCGCCGGCGCGGATGAGCTCGTCGCAGTCCTCCAGCACCAGCAGGCGCCAGCGCTGCTCCTCGTCCTCGTCGCAGTCGTAGCCGACCGCCACTTCCATGAGGTAGCCGGGCTCGTCGAACAGGCGCTCGGGGTCCAGGACGCAGTCGACCTGGCACCAGGAGCCCCACTGCTGGGCGAGCGAGCGCAGGAGCGTCGTCTTGCCCGTGCCGGGGGCGCCGTGCAGGAGGATGAGGCGGCCGCTGACGTCGGCAGGCGTCACCTTCATGAGGCGGTCGATCTGGGTGCGCACCCTGCCCGAGTAGTTGCCGCTGATCTCCTCCCACGGCTGGGCGGTGATCGGCTTCTCCGAACGGCTGCCGCCGTGCGAGCCGCGCCACCAGAAGCCCATCTCGACGTGGTCGGCCTCCGGCTCCGGCTCCTCGGCGCCGTCCACGCACTCCTTGAGCACCGAGCGGGCCAGTTCCTCGCTGACCGCCGTGACCGCGACCAGGGCGGTGCGGTTGCGGTGCCGCAGCACGCGCAGGGTCCAGCCGTCACCGCAGATGAGCCGGGACTCCGAGCCCTCCTCCACCTGCGCGGTGCGCATGACGCGGCCGTGCGCGGGACGCAGCGGGGCATCGGGACGGACACGCTCGAGGTTGGCCTGCCTGGCCCACGGCTGCACGCCGGTGGCGAACGGCGACAGCGCGAGCGCGTCGATGACGTCGAGCGTGGTGTCGGCGTCGTCGATCCAGATGTTCATCGGCAGATCGGGCGAGTCCGGGCTGGGGAAGGGCACCTCCCTGATCACAGACATGCCGTCAATGATCCTGGTCAACGCGGGCACCTGTCGAACCATTTGCCCGAATCACAATGGTATACCGTTAATTCATTGAGCAGGATGGCCATCGCCAGCGGCACCACAACACCGGGAGCGGCCTGCTGGAGAACCAGGGCTCCGTCGTGTGTCGGGGTCGGACGGTCAGGTGATGATCTTTCGCACCTCCGCGATCAAGCGGGCCACCAGGGATTCCGGAGCTCGCGGGGCCCACACGACGGCCAGCTCGCAGGGTTCGGCGTCAGTGACGGGGAGCCAGCAGATGTTGACGGCCGGCGCCCACCGGCTCAGCGGTTCGGGTGCCAGCCAGATCCCGCGGCCGCGGGCGACCATGAGCAGGCAGTCCTCGATCTGGGCGACCGAGGGGCCGCGCGGAGCAGGGGTACCGTCGGGACGAGGGTCGATGATCCAGTGCCGCTCGGCTTCGGGGGAGATGAAGACGTCGGGGCGGATGACGGATTCGTCGGCCAGGTCCGCGAGCGAGACCGCGGCGCGCCCGGCCAGCCGGTGGTTCGCGGGCAGGGCCACGGCTCGCGGGTCGGTGCGGATCACAGCGTGGTGCAGTCCGACCTCGCTGACCGGCAGCCACATGAACGCCGCGTCGGCAGTGCCGGCGTTGAGCAGTTCCAGTTCCTCCTGCTGGGTGCGCACGCTGGTCAGCTCGACTGACAGCCCGGGAACCGCCGTCTCCATCGCGTCGGCGACTTCGATGGAGAACAGCGACGTGGAGTACGGGCAGCAGGCCAGGCGCAGGGTGCCGGCCTGTTGCCGGGCGGTGTGCCGTACCCGCTCGGCCAGCTCCGACAGCTCCGAGACGACCGCTTTGCCGCCGGCCGCGAGCTCGTCGCCCGCAGGAGTCAGCAGCACGCCCCTGGACGTACGGACAAGAAGCGTCACCTGCAGGGAGCGTTCCAATTGCTGGATGTGCGTCGAGACGGCCTGTTGCGTCAGGTGGAGCCGGGCGGCGGCGCGCGTGATGTTCAGCTCCTGCGCAACCGCAATAAACGACTCCAAATGCCGGATATCCACGTCAATCACCAGGCTCACGCTACTGGGTCCGGCCGCCGCGCTCGACACAAGCGATGACTGTGACAGGCCACAAAATTCTCTGTTTCCGCAGCTAGGGCCGGTCGATGCAGGATGTGGAGCGCCCGCTGAACCCCGTTGAGAGGATCCCCATGTCGCGTGATCTAAACGGCAAAGTCGCGTTGGTCGTCGGCGGCAGCCGTGGCCAGGGGGCGAGGTTCGCCGAGAACCTCGCCTCGCGCGGAGCCACCACGGTGATCAGCTATGCCAACGATGACGAGGCCGCCCAGCGGACGCTGGCCGCCCTGGAGAAGTACGAGGTGACGGCCGAGGCGAGCCGGTCGGACGCCACTGTCTCGGCGGATGTGAACACGCTGTTCCAAGGCGTGGTGGCACGGCACGGCAGGCTGGACGTCGTCGTGCACACTCCCGGAGCGGTCATCGGCAAGCCGCTGGCCGACCTGGCCGACGATGATTTCGACCACCTCATCGACCACAACACCCGCAGCGCCTTCAACACTCTGCGCGCCGCCGCCCGCCACCTCGCAGACGGTGGGCGCTATGTGGTGCTGTCCGCCGCCCCCGCCTCGTTCATGACCGGAGAGTACGGCCTGTACTCAGGCTCCAAGGCCGCCGTCGAACACCTGGTTCTGGCCGCCGCGATACAACTTGGCGGCCGGGGCGTCACCGTCAACGTGGTGGCCACTGGACCGATCGACGACCGGGCCGACAGCCTGCGAAACCTGCCGAGAGACACCACGCCCCTGGTCGCCTGGCTGATCAGCGACGAGGCCGCCTGGGTGACGGGCCAGACCATCCGCGCCACGCGCTAACCACCGCCCGCCGTACCCCACAATCCCGTCGCGCACCGCGACGGAGAGGAGCACCCTCATGACCACCCTGGATTCCGCACTGCCTGCCCCACCCGTCCCCGATCGCGTGCCGCTCAAGAGATGGCTCGGCGTCGTGGCGGTGGCCGTCGGCACCTTCTCCGTCGTCACCGTCGAGCAGCTCCCCGTCGGCCTGCTCACCTCCGTCGGCGGGTCGCTGGAGGTGTCGGAGGGTACGGCGGGCCTCATGGTTACCGTGCCTGGCCTGGTCGCCTCGGCCACCGCCCCCATCCTCCCGGTGGCGATCGGCCGCCTGGACCGGCGGATCGTCCTGCTCGGCCTGATCGTCTTGACGGTGCTGGCCAATCTGATGTCCGCGCTGGCCCCGACGTTCCCCGTGCTGCTGGCGGCGCGGTTCCTCGTGGGGATCAGCATCGGCGGCTTCTGGGCGCTCGCGGCCGGCATCGCCGTACGCCTGGTGCCGGAAAAGTACGTCCCCCAGGCCACGGCGCTCACCTTCGGCGGGGCCACGGCCGCCAACGTGCTCGGCGTTCCGGCGGGAACGCTGATCGGCGGGCTGACCGACTGGCGCGTCGCGTTCGCGGCCGTCGGCGGGCTCGGCCTGCTGGTGGTCATCGCCCTGTTCCTCCTCTTGCCGACCATCCCAGCCACTCAGCCCGTACGGCTGCGCACGCTCGCCGAGCAGCTACGCAACCCCGCCGTCAGGGTCGGCATCATCTCCACGTTCCTCCTGGTCAGCGGCCATTTCGCCGCCTTCACCTTCGTCAGCCCGATCCTGCAGGCCATCGCGGGAATCGACAGCGGCCTGATCGGGCCGCTCTTGCTGGCCTTCGGCGTCGCCGGGATCGTCGGCAACTTCATCGTCGGAAGCGTGGCGGCGCGCAACCTCCGCGCGACCGTCATCACCATCAGCGTCCTGCTCGCCGCGGTCCTTGCGCTCTTCCCGCTCGTTGGCGGCAACACGGTCGGCGGGGTGAGCCTGCTCATCATGTGGGGGCTGGCCTTCGGCGGCGTGCCGGTGAGCGTGCAGACCTGGATCCTCCGGGCGGCGGGGCAGTCGGCCGAGGCCGCCACCGCGTTGAACACCTCGGTGTTCAACCTGGCCATCGCGCTCGGCGCCCTGTTCGGAGGCATCGTCGCCGACAACGTGGCCATCGCGGGGGTCCTGTGGTTCGGGGCGATCCTCGCCGTTCTCACCTCCCTGGCTGTCGCCCGAGTGCGCAAGCCGGCGTGAGGCCGGACCTTGCGCCTGGTTCGGGCGCAAGGTCCGGGTAGCCGGATCAGTGCTCGATGACGACCTTCCCCAACGCCTTGCCCGAGGCGTAGTAACGGTAGGCGTCAGGTGCGTCATCGAAGGAGAACACCCGGTCAATGACCGGGCGGAGCCCATTGACGCGGTTCGCGGTGCTCAGTCGGCGTCGGTGGCCAGCGGGACTTCGCCGGCGGTCTTGCTGTAGCCGAGGGCCTCGATGATCTGGCCGTCGCGCACGTGCATGAGGTTCACGCCGCTGACCCAGTCCGCGGGGCCCGGGCCGAAGCGGTAATGCCAGCGGATCGTCGCCCGCTCTCCCGCGAGCACGACCTCCTGCGGCTGGAACTGACTGCTGCGGTCCTCGACGAGCGCGCGCCACCAGTCCAGGCAGGCCTGGCGGCCCTCGACGCGTTCCCCGGTGGGCGCCGGCTGGACGGATTCCATCACGCAGTCCTCGGCGACCAGATCCGTGAGCAGATCAGGGTCGCGCTCGACGAAGGCGCGGTTGAAGCGGTCGATGACATCGGCCGTCGTGCGAAGCGTCACTTGGCAATCCTTAAGAGATAGAACGTACGGTCTAAAAGATTTATATAGACCGGTTGATCTCGTCGTCAAGTGGTGGCAGGCTGAGACCATGAGCACACGCGCCACGCCCGGCCCACGGGAACGCCTGCTTGACGCCGCCCAAGAGCTGACTTACAGCCACGGCGTGGGCGTCGGCGTAGACACTCTCCTGAAAGCCGCGAACGTGGCCCGCCGCTCGCTGTACGACCACTTCGGCGGGAAAGAAGGGCTGATCGCGGAGGCGCTGCGGCGAAGCACCGCCGAGGACGAAGCCCGCTACATGGAGATCATGCAGGCCGCGGGCGAGGACCCACGCGACCGCCTGCTGGCCATCTTCGACAACCTCTCCCGCATCATCGCCGAGCCCGACTTCCGCGGCTGCCGCTACCTGGCCGCCGATCTCACACTGACCGACCCCGACCACCCCGCGCACGCCATCATCCGCGACTACCACCTGCGTCTGCATCGGCTCTTCGAGCACGAACTCGTCAAGCTCGAACATCCGCAGCCCGGGCACGCTGCCGCCCAGTACCTTCTGCTCGTCACAGGGACGCTGGCGGCCGGTGCCACCCAAGCCGACCAGCGCCCCGCGGCGCTGGCTCGCGAGCTCGCCGAGCAGATCCTCGATCTCCGGCGCTAGGCGGCTCCAGCAGCGCCCACGCTCGGCTGAGCGGCCCCGGTGCCGATCCGGCCTTCGCGCAGCACGAGGTGTGAGCCGGCGAACCTCGACCGCATCCGTCGGTCATGCGTGACGATCACCAGCGCGCCCTGATATCCGATCAGTGCCTCCTCCAGTTCCTCGACGAGCGCGGGGGAAAGGTGGTTGGTGGGCTCGTCCAGCAGCAGCAGATCGACCGGTTCGCTCACCAGCCGAGCCAGTTCGATCCTGCGCCGCTGTCCGTAGGACAGTTCACCCACGCGCCGGCGCAGGTCGGCGGGGCTGAACAGGCCGAGGGAGAGCAACGTCTCGGCGTGCTCGTCCGCGTCGCCGGGCCTTCCCTGGCCGAACGCCTGGACGACGGTGAGCTCGGGCGCCCAATGCGTCCCCTCCTGGCGCAGGTGTCCGACGCGGCCGGGAACGCGCACGGCGCCGCCGTCCGGTCGCAGTTCCCCGGCGAGGACCCGCATGAGGGTGCTCTTGCCGGCTCCGTTGGGGCCGGTCACCAGCAGCCGCTCGGTGGGCTGGATCAGCAGGAAGGGCACGTTCAGCCTGTTCCCGACATGCACGCCGGTGAGCTGGGCGGCCGGCTCGCCGCCCCGGGCGGCCGATCCGGTGGTGACCCGCGCGGTGAGCACCAGCGGGTCGGGCGGTGGCGTCACGGGGGCGGCGGTCAGCCGCTCGACCCGCTCCTTGGCGTTGCGGATGCGGACCATCGCACCGTGCCCGCGCCCGCGTGCGCGGAACCCGCCGTGACCGAACACGCTCAGCGGCGCCTTGCGCGGGATGGCGTCCAGCCTCGCCACGTTGGACGCGGCGACGCGCTTGTTGCGAGCGAGTTCGTCGCGCCAGTCGTCGTACTCCTTCATCCGTCGTCGTCGCTGGGCGAGCTTGGCGGCGAGGTAGCCGTCGTAGCCGTCGCCGTACTGGGACACCCGGCCGGCCTCGACCTCGACGATCGTGGTGGTCAGCCGCTCCAGGAACACTCGGTCGTGGGTGACCGCGACCACTGTTCCGCGGTGCGCGCGCAGGTGCGCTTCCAGCCAACCGACCGCCTGGTCGTCCAGGTCGTTCGTCGGCTCGTCCAGGAGCAGCAGTTCCGGCTGCGACGCCAGCGTGGCGGCCAGCGCCAGGCGGGCGCGCTCCCCGCCGGACAGTGTGCCGAGCCGCCGGGACGGCTCCAGGTACGGAAGCCCGAGGCCGTGAAGCGCGATACCTACGCGGGTGTCGGCTTCGTAGCCGCCTCGCGCCTCGTACTGCTCGATCAGGGCGGCGTAGGTCTTGGCCGCGTGGGAGGTGTCCAACCGTGCCTCGGCCTCGCGCATCCGTGCTTCGAGCTCACGCAGGTCCGTCAGGGCCAGGTCGACGGCGTCCTGAACGGTGGCGTCGTACAGCAGGTCCAGCGTCTGGGCCAGGTAACCGATGCCGCCGGGCGCGCGCACTGTCATCTCGCCACCGTCGAGGCTCTCCTGTCCGGCGACGATCCTGAGGAGCGTGGACTTGCCCGAGCCGTTGTCGCCGATGACGCCGACCTTCTCGCCGGGCTTGATCGTCAACGAAGCCCGGTCGAGGACGATCTGATCACCGTAGGTCTTGGTGATGTCGTGCAGAGTGAGTTGTGAGGTACGCATAAGGCTCTTCCCCTGTTCTCGGCCAAGCCGGTCGATGTGGATCGATGACGGGTCCGCGGGCACCGCCCGCGACGCGGTACGGCGGAGCCGGCGAGGGGATGCGAGGCGTCCTATGGCCTGTCTCCTTGGATAAGTGACGTGAATCGGAACTCGTCAGGCGGTACATCCCGGGGCCGGTACGGCCCGCTCGGCGGCCCGGCTGACCTGCTCCCAGCCCGCCCAGACCTTCACGCGAGACGGACCGTCTCGGTTCGTGACGATGAACGTATGCGATGCGTGCCTGACGCGCTAAGACGAACCGTCTCGTCTCGTATCGCCTTCCTGCTGGGTTGGGCGCATGACGACGCAGCGCAAGATCTCCGCCAGCGCGGCCCGCCGGACCTCCAGGCGCGCCATCATCACCGCAGCGTTCGACCTGGTCCAGGAAGTGGGATACGCCAAGCTGAGCATCGAGGGCATCGCCGCGCGGGCCGCCGTCGGCAAGCTGCAGTTCTACTGGGCAGGCCTTGCCGGGCTCGCAAACAGAGTGCGTTTGAGGGCGCTGCTGTTTCTCTTCCTCATAGTGGCTTCTTTTGCAATTGCGAATGGCGGTCGACGAGTCGGCGCCCTCGCTGACTGATGCCTCAGCTTCATTGCCGCCATCTGCTCCGATGTCCTCATGAATCAAATTGCGTCACAGCAGGCCTTGTCGGCCCCAAGCTCCACGATTATCGTCAAGGCCGACGTTTGTCCGCGATCTTAGGAGGCCCGTTGAGGTTCCGGGTGAAGCTCGCAGGAGTGCTGGCGGCGACATTGGCCAGCCCGATCCTGTACACCTCGGCCACGCCCGCTCCCGCGTCGGCGGCATCTGCTTACGAGTACTGCCTGCTGATCCTTCAGCACCATGGGTACACGATCGGGTCGGGATCGAAGGCCGCCTGCAGGGCACGCCAAGACGGAGACAAAAGTACCTGCTATACGATTCTGCGAGATCTGCATGTGGCAACCAAGCATGCCACGCAAGCATGTGGCATCTAGCTGCATGAAGCGTTATTTCCGTGTGCTTCGTCAGGGACTTGGGGTCGATGTTCGCCTGGCTGATTCAGCCGCGGACGTCGATCCCAAGTTTGCGCGTCGATGGCCCCGACCTCGTATTCATTGCTGAACCGATTGTGGGCCGACTCGGCTGAGGTCGCCTTTGCTGTCGCCGAGCATGGAGAACGTGAGTTTGTAGGCGAGCTTGTCGGGTGCCTTCTTCTCCACGGTGACCACGATTCCGCCGATCGCGCCCGCTTCGTCGATGACCGAACAGGAGCCTCCGAGGCCGCCGAGCGTGAAGGTCAGCTTGGCCGCGGTCGCGGCCGTGAGAGTCAGCGTGCCCTTGCTGCATCCGGGGTCCTCGCCCGGCGACTCCCAGGTGCCGGTGGGCTTTCCGGCGTGCAGCGTGAGGGTTACCGGGTCGTTCTTGAACTCGCGGTCGAGGATCTTGCCGCTGGCTGTGCCCTTCCAGGTGCCCACGAAGGCCGAGGGGATCTTGGCGTTGGATTGCGGGGCCTGGGTGGAGGGTTGCTGGGACTGAGCGGGTTCGGTGTCCGGGGGCGTCGACGGGGCGGGGGACATGGTGGTGGTCGTGGTGGTGGCGGGGGAGCGGTTGGCCCACCAGAGGGTGGCGCCGCCGGCTGCCAGGGCTAAGACGGCGGCCACGGTGCCGAAGAGGAGGGCGCGGGGAGCGCGTCGGCGGGGTACGCCGGTGGTGGCGATCGCCCGGGGCTCCGTGCCCTCGAATGGCTGGGGTGGCGTGAGGCCCGGCGGTGGGGCGTTCCCTGGGTGCGGCGGGGTGGTGGGGTTGACCAGGGTGACCATGAGGTCGCGGGCCGTGGGGCGGCGGGTGGGGTCCTTGGACAGGGCCGTGGCGATGATGGGGCGCAGGCGAGGCGGGAGCGCCGACAGGTCGGGGTCGAAATGCAGGACCCGGTGGAGGACCGCGGGGACCGTGTCCGCGCCGAACGGGCTGGCGCCGGTGGCCGCGTAGACGATGGTGGCGCCCCAGGCGAACACGTCCGAGGTGGCCGTGGCGGGCGAGCCGCCGATCTGCTCCGGCGACAGGTACGTGGGCGTGCCGATGAGACCCGACGTGTGCGTCGCGGCGTCCTCCGCGCGGGCGATACCGAAGTCCACGACCCGCGGCCCGTCCGGGCCCAGCAGGACGTTGGCGGGCTTGAAGTCGCGGTGCACCACCCCGGCCGCGTGGATGGCCGCCAGCGCGGTGGCCGTGCCGACGGCGAGCCGTTCCAGTTCGCCGCCGCGCAGCTGGCCCCGCTCGCGGACCCGCTCGGACAGCGAGGGGCCGTCGACGAACTCGCTCACCACGTACGGGCGGGAACTCTGCGTGGCGGCGTCCAGGACGCGGGCCGTACAGAACGAGGCGATGCTCTCCAGCGCGGACAGCTCGCGGGCCAGGCGCGCGCGCGTCTGCGGGTCGCCGGTGCTGAGGAGTTTGACCGCGACCCGCTCGCCGGTGGCGTCGAAGCCCAGGTAGACGACCCCCTGGCCACCCTCGCCGAGCCGGCCGGCCAGCCGGTAGGAGCCCAGCTCGACCGGATCGTCCGGCGTCAGGGGGGTCACCATGGCGGATACGTTACAGGTCCGCATGCACCTGGGCAGATCGCCCGGTACCTTTATGCGTTGGGGCAAATGGGGCTCAAGTGGAGGTTTCGGGGTGTCGAGGGTGACGTTCCGTGAGCGGGTCCGGTACTGGTTCGACAACACCATGTCCCGGGGGACCGCCTCGCTGATCGGCTGGCTGGCGATGGTGTCGATCGCCCTCATCGTGGTGGTCGCCGGGTTGACGCTCTGGCTGGCCCCCGGCGAGCCGGACGGGGTGGACGGGCCGGGCAAGGTGCTGTGGATCGCGCTCATGCACGCGTTGAGCCCGGCCAAGGTGGCCAGCGACAAGGGCTCGCTGGGGTACATGGCGATCATGTTCGCCGGGTCGCTCGGCGGCATCTTCATCGTGAGCATGCTCGTCGGCCTGCTGTCCAACGGGCTGAAACTGCGCGTGGACCGGCTGCGCAGGGGCCGCTCGCGCATCGTCGAGTCGGGCCACACGGTGGTGCTCGGCTGGTCGGACCAGGTCTTCACGATCGTCGCCGAGCTGGTCAAGGCGCACGCCAGCCAGAAGGGCTCGGTCATCGCGATCCTGGCCGAGCGCGACAAGCTGGCCATGGAGGAGGAACTGCGCGAGCGCGCGGGCGACCTGGGCACGACCCGGCTGGTGTGCCGGACGGGACGGCCGACGGAGCCGCGCGACCTGGGCCTGATGAACCTGGCCTCGGCCCGCTCGGTGGTCGTGCTGTCGCCGGAGGGCGAGGACCCGGACGCGCACGTCATCAAGATCCTGCTGGCGCTGAACAAGCGGACGGGCCCGCACCCGCCGGTGGTGGCCGCGCTGGCCTCCAGCCGCAACCTGGCCGCCGCCCGGCTGGCGGGCGGCAAGGAGGTGCACCTGGTCGACTCCGACGACACCGCCTCCCGGCTGATCGTGCAGTCCTCGCGCCAGTCGGGCATGTCGGTGGTCTGCATGGACCTGCTCAACTTCGACGGCGGCGAGATCTACCTGCGCCCCGGCGCCGAGCTGGCCGGGCGCACCTACGGCGAGGCGCTGCACGCCTACCAGACCGCCACCGTGCTCGGCCTGCGCCGCCCGTCGGGCGTCGCGCTCAACCCGCCTGCCGACACGGTGATCGAGGCGGAGGACCAGGTCGTCGTGATCGCCCAGGACGACTCCGCGATCCGCCTGGCGACGGGGAAGCCGTCGCTGGACGAGCCGGCGATGGCCGCCACGGAACGTACCAAACTCCAGCCCGAGCGCACGCTGCTGCTCAACTGGAACGGCCGCGCCGGGCAGATCATCCGCTACCTCGACGGGTATGTGGCGCCTGGCTCGGTGCTCGAGGTCGCCGCGGACCACCCCAAGGCCGGGATGAACCTGGGCGGACTGCGCAACCTCACGGTGAACGTCAAGGAGTGCGACACCACCGACCGCTACGAGCTGGAGTCGCTCGGGCTCGGCCTGTGCCAGCACGTCATCGTGCTGTCGGACGACCGGTTCAAGCCGGGCCACGCCGACACGCGCACGCTCATGACGCTGCTGCAGCTGCGCGACATGCAGAGCACGCTCGGCGAGCACTACTCGATCGTCAGCGAGATGCACGACGAGAACAACCGCACGCTCGCCGAGGTCACCGAGGCGGACGACATCGTGATCAGCGACACGGTCATCGGGCTGCTGCTGGCCCAGCTGGCGGAGAACCGGCACCTGGCCGACGTCTTCGGCTACCTCTTCGACTCCAGCGGCTCGGAGATCTACCCCCGGCCGGCGTCGGACTACGTCACGCCCGGCACGCCGGTCACCTTCGCGACGGTCGTCGAGTCGGCCCGCCGGCGCGGGGAGACGGCGATCGGGTACCGGAACGCGGCGGGCATGAACACGCCGCCCCGCTACGGGATCGTGCTCAACCCACCCAAATCCACCAAGATCACCCTCACCGCCCGCGACTCCGTCATCGTCCTGTCCGAGGGGTGACTTCCTTGTCGGCTGTACGGCGAGCCACCGCCACCGGCCGCCCGCCGTACTCCGGCTGAGGGCCTGCGACCGGCGCTTGCGGCGAGTCGGGGATCCTTGCCCGCCGTCACGGCGATTCGGTAGGCGGGCACCGCGGTTCTTGGCGCCGCCACCATGGGGGTCCGGATCTCTGGGAACCACGGTCCCCATGGCCCGCCGTACAGGGCGCCGTACGACCCCCGTACACCGTCGCGCCGACCCCGGCGCGGGAAAGCGCCCCGGGGGTGAAGCATCCCGCCGCTGGATCGGAGACCGGAGCGTTGCCGTGGCGGAGAATGGTCGCGTGAGGACCATCGACTGGGTGGACGGCGCCATCGAGCTCGTCGACCAGACGCGCCTGCCCGACGAGTGCGTCATGCTCCACATCGAGACCGTCGACGAGCTGGTGGCGGCCATCAGGCGGCTGGCCGTGCGCGGCGCGCCCGCCCTGGGCGTGGCGGGCGCGCTCGGCGTCGCCCTGGCCCGCGGCGACCAGGAGGCGATCGCCCGGCTGCGCGCCGCCAGGCCCACCGCGGTCAACCTCGCCTGGGGCGTGGACCAGGCCTCCTCCTCCCATGACCCGCTGGCGACCGCGCTGGGCATCCGCGACGAGGACATCGCCGCCTGCAGGGCGATGGGCGAGCGCGGCGCCGGCCTGCTCGAGGGCGACCGGCTGCGCATCATGACGGTCTGCAACACCGGCGGCCTGGCCGCCGTCGAACGCGGCACCGCGCTCGGCGTCGTCCAGACCCTGCACGAGCAGGGCCGCCTGGCCGAGGTGTTCGCGCTGGAGACCCGCCCATTGCTGCAGGGCGCCAGGCTCACCACCTGGGAGCTGGGCCGGATGGGCGCTCCGCACCGGCTGGTCGCCGACTCGGCCGGGCCGTACCTGCTGGCCAGGGGCGGCGTGGACGCGGTGCTCATCGGCGCCGACAGGATCGCCGCCAACGGCGACACCGCCAACAAGATCGGCTCGTATGCGCTGGCGCTCGGCGCCGAGCGGGCCGGCGTGCCCTTCTACGTCGTGGCCCCCGAGAGCACGATCGACGCGGCCACGCCGACGGGCGAGCACATCGAGATCGAGGACCGCGGATCCGAGGAGATCGTCGCGATCCGGGGTGTACGGCTGGCCCCCGAGGGCACCCAGGCATTGAACCCGGCGTTCGATGTGACACCGCACGACCTGATTACCGCGATCGTCACGGAATCGAGGGTCATCCGGCCGTAGACCGATTGTGGGCATTCCACGGACTGGTCCTGGTGGCGCGCGTTACGCTCGGTCGTCACAATTCACCGATCCTCGGAGATCATCGTGGCCATCGACCTCGTGTTAAGGCGCGACTGGCACGCCCGCGACCCGCACGGCGACTACACCCAGCTCGATTCCACCAAGGGCGTGAAAGTTCATTACACCGGTGGCAAGGTCGATCCCGGGATCGTGCACGATCACAAGGGCTGCGTCGAGCTCGTCCAATCGATTCAGAACTTCCACATGGACGGCAATGGATGGATAGACATTGGTTATTCGTTTATCGCCTGTCCGCACGAAAAAGTCTTTGAAGGTCGGGGTTTGCACCATTTGCCCGCGGCGAATGGTGCGGGGCTGAACGCGGGCCACTACGCGGTGCTCGGGCTCGTCGGAAACGCCGGGCTCATCCAGCCGCCCGACGGCGTGCTCAGCGGGATCCTCGACGCGGTCCAGTACTGCCGCGACAGGGGCAACGCCGGCCGTGAGATCAAGGGGCACCGCGACGGCTTCCAGACCGACTGTCCCGGCGACCCGCTGTACGCGTGGGTCAAGAAGGGCGCGCCCCGCCCTGGAGGCGGCACCCCGCATCCCCCGCCCGCCGCACCGCCCTTCCCCGGGCGGCTGCTGACGTACCCGCCGGTCATGACCGGTGAGGACGTCAAGACCTGGCAGCGGCAGATGCACAAGCGTGGGTGGAACATCGCGGCCGACGGCGCCTACGGGCCCGACTCCCGTGACGTGTGCCGGCGCTTCCAGCGCAACCAGGGCATCCCCGACGACGGCGTCGTCGGTCCGCAGACGTGGCGGCTGGCCTGGGATGCCCCGCTCCCGTAACCCCCGAATCATTCTTCTGTTCGGACTCCGCTTACTATCCCAGACATGGAACTGGCTGCGGAGTTTCCCCCCACGAGCCGCGAGGAGTGGCGGGCGCTGGTCGGGGTCCCCGAGGCGGACCTGTCCCGCACCACCTACGACGACCTGGTCGTCGCGCCCCTCTACGACCGTTCCGACCTGCCCTCCGCCCCGCGCGTGGTGCGTGCGGGCACGGGCTGGGACGTCAGGCAACGGCACACGGTGGCCGACACCGAGGCCGTGCTCGCCGACCTGGAGAACGGGGTCACCTCGCTGTGGCTGGTGGTGGGCCCCGACGCGATCCCGGTTTCCGCGCTTCGCCAGGTGCTGAAGGACGTCTATCTGGACCTCGCTCCCGTCGTCCTCGACGCGGGCCCGCTGACCGGCCAGGCGGCCAACGCGCTGTTCGGCCTCGCCGCATCCCGGGACCTGAGCCTGCGGGGCAACCTGGGCGCCGTGGTTTCCGGAGACCCGGCCGCGGACGAGGTCGCCATCGAGCTGGCGCTGATCTGCGCCGCGGAGCATCCAGGGCTCAGGGCGATCACCGTGGACGCGCTGCCCCACCATGACGCGGGTGCCGGCGACGCGCAGGAGCTGGGGTGCTCCATGGCCGCGGGCGTCGCCCAGCTGCGGGCGCTCACCGCCGCCGGGCTCAGCATCGAGCAGGCGCTCGGGCAGCTGGAGTTCCGCTACGCGGCCACCGACGACCAGTTCGCCACGATCGCCAAGCTGCGGGCCGCCCGCCGCATGTGGGCCAGGATCGCCGCCGCCTGCGGAGCCCCGGGCGCCGCCGCCCAGGCGCAGCACGCGGTCACCAGCTCGGCCATGATGACCGCCCGCGACCCGTGGGTGAACATGCTGCGCACCACGGTCGCCGCCTTCGCCGCCGGGGTCGGCGGGGCCGACACGGTCACCACGCAGCCCTTTGACGCCTGCCTGCGCCGGCCCGAGGCGTTCTCCCGGCGGATCGCCCGCAACGCACAGCTGCTGCTGCTGGAGGAGGCGGGCGTGGGCCGGGTCGCCGACCCCGCGGGCGGTTCATGGTACGTCGAACGGCGCACCGCCGACCTGGCCGAACGGGCCTGGGCCTGGTTCCAGGAGCTCGAGGCCGCCGCCGACCCCGCCGCGCTGGCCGCCGAGCGCATCGCCGCCACCCGGGCCCGCCGCGACGACGACATCGCCCACCGCCGCTTCCCCATCACCGGCGTGAGCGAGTTCCCCGACGCCGCCGAGGAGCCCGTGCCGTCCCTGCCGGGCGGGTATCGCTACGCCGAGCCGTACGAGCGGCTCAGAGACCTGGCGGACGCGCGGCCCGAGCGGCCCAAGGTGTTCCTGGCGACGATCGGGCCGCTGGCCGAGCACACGGCCAGGGCGAGCTTCGCCGCCAACCTCTTCGCCGCCGGCGGGCTGGCCACCGAGACGGCCGGCGTCTCCACCGACCCCGAGCAGATCGCCACCGCGTTCGCCGTCAGCGGCTCCACCGTCGCCTGCCTGTGCTCGAGCGACAGACTGTACGGCGAGCACGCCGAGGCCGTGGCCGCCGCGCTCAGGCGGGCCGGGGCGAGAAGGGTGTGGCTGGCGGGGAAGGGTGATTACCGGGGCGTCGACGGCCACCTGTTCACCGGGTGCGACGCGCTCGGCGTCCTCCGCACGACCCTCGACGACCTGGAGGTGGCCCGATGATCCCGGACTTCACCGAGGTCCCGCTCGACGGGCCCGCGGGCGAGCACGCCGTACCTGAGGGCGAGGTCTGGGAGACGCCCGAGGGGATCACGGTCAAGCCGCTGTACACGGACACGGACCTGGACGGGCTGGACTTCCTGGACACCTACCCGGGGATCGCGCCGTTCCTGCGCGGGCCGTACCCGAGCATGTACGTGACCCAGCCGTGGACGATCAGGCAGTACGCCGGCTTCTCCACCGCCGAGGACTCCAACGCCTTCTACCGGCGCAACCTGGCGGCCGGCCAGAAGGGCCTGTCGGTGGCCTTCGACCTGGCCACCCACCGGGGCTACGACTCCGACCACCCGCGCGTGGCCGGCGACGTGGGCATGGCGGGCGTGGCGATCGACTCGATCTACGACATGCGGCAGCTGTTCGACGGGATCCCGCTCGACCGGATGTCGGTGTCGATGACGATGAACGGCGCCGTGCTGCCGGTGCTCGCGCTGTACATCGTGGCGGCCGAGGAGCAGGGGGTGAAGCCGGAGCAGCTCCAGGGGACGATCCAGAACGACATCCTCAAGGAGTTCATGGTCCGCAACACCTACATCTATCCCCCCGCGCCCTCCATGCGCATCATCTCGGACATCTTCGCGTACACGAGCGAGAAGATGCCGAAATTCAACTCCATCAGCATTTCCGGCTACCACATCCAGGAGGCCGGGGCCACCTGCGACCTGGAGCTGGCCTACACGCTGGCCGACGGCGTGGAGTACCTGCGGGCGGGCGTCGCCGCGGGCATGGACGTCGACCGGTTCGCACCGCGCCTGTCGTTCTTCTGGTGCATCGGCATGAACTTCTTCATGGAGGTGGCCAAGCTCCGCGCCGCCCGGCTGCTGTGGGCCAAGCTCGTCTCCGGCTTCGGCGCGAAGAACCCGAAATCGCTGTCGCTGCGGACGCACTCGCAGACCTCCGGCTGGTCGCTGACCGCGCAGGACGTCTTCAACAATGTGGCCCGCACCTGCGTCGAGGCCATGGCCGCCACCCAGGGCCACACCCAGTCGCTGCACACCAACGCGCTGGACGAGGCGCTCGCGCTGCCCACCGACTTCTCGGCGCGCATCGCCCGCAACACCCAGCTGCTGCTGCAGCAGGAGTCGGGCACGACCGCGCCGGTCGACCCGTGGGGCGGCTCGTACTACGTCGAACGGCTCACCCACGAGCTGGCCGAACGGGCCTGGGCGCACATCCAGGAGGTCGAGGCCGCCGGCGGGATGGCCGCCGCGATCGACGCCGGGCTGCCCAAGCTGCGCATCGAGGAGGCGGCCGCGCGCGCCCAGGCTCGGATCGACTCGGGCCGGCAGCCCGTGATCGGCGTGAACAAGTACCGCGCCGAGGCGGACATGGCCACCGAGCTGCTGAAGGTGGACAATTCCGCCGTCCGCGCCCAGCAGGCCGACAAGCTGCGCAGGCTGCGCGCCGAACGCGATCCCGACGCGGTCGCCAGGACGCTCGACGCGCTCACCAAGGCCGCCGACAACCCGGCGCCAGGGCTGGAGCACAACCTGCTCAAGCTGTCGATCGACGCCGCCAGGGCCAAGGCCACCGTGGGCGAGATCTCCGACGCGCTGGAGAAGGTGTTCGGCAGGCACGCCGGGCAGGTGCGTACGATTTCCGGCGTGTACCGCGACGAGGCAGGCCCGTCCGCCAACATCGATCGGGCGCGGCATGCGTGCGCCGAGTTCGAGCGCGCCGAGGGGCGGCGGCCGCGCATCCTGGTCGCCAAGATGGGCCAGGACGGCCACGACCGGGGCCAGAAGGTCATCGCGACCGCCTTCGCCGACCTCGGGTTCGACGTGGACGTCGGCCCGCTGTTCCAGACGCCCGAGGAGGTCGCCCGCCAGGCCGTCGAGGCCGACGTGCACGTGGTCGGCGTGTCCTCGCTGGCGGCGGGACACCTCACCCTGGTGCCCGCCCTCAGGCAGGCACTGGCGGACCTGGACGCGTCCGACGTCATGATCGTGGTCGGTGGCGTCATCCCGCCCGGCGACATCGACGAGCTACACGCCGCGGGCGCCGCCGCGGTCTTCCCGCCCGGCACGGTCATCGCCGACGCCGCCCTGGAACTCCTCACCGACCTGCGCGGCCGCCTCGGCCACTAGTACCGGTCCGTGTACGGCGGGCGTCAGTGCGTGTACGGCGGGCACACGGTGAAGCTCACGCGGGCCGACGAGGCCGACGGTGACACCAGCCGGAAGACGACCGTGTGCCTGCCCTCCTCGAAGGAGCTGCCGACGCCGTGCTCGACCTTGCCCCTGCCGCCGCTCAGCCAGCCGGGGTTGCGTCCTGAGTCCTCGCCGTCGATGATCCACCGGTAGCTGTACTCGACCTGCCTGCCCGACGGGCCGGTGATCACGGCCACCGGGTAGACGCTGGAGGTCCAGCACGACTTCCCGGTGCCCTGCGCGCCGTCCAGGCTGAGTGACACCACGCGGAAGGTGCCGGTCGCGCGGGTGGGGGAGGCGGTCGGCTTGGACGTCGTCGGCTTGGTCGTCGCCTGCGTGGGGGTGGGCTTGGCGGTGGCTCCGTGGGAGGTGGGGGTGCTCCGGGGCCTGCCGCCCGCGGTGGCGCTGGGCTTGCCGGCGGGGGAGCCGTGGGGCTTGCTGCCCGGAGAACTGTGCGGCTTGCTGCCGGGCGACCTGGCCGGCTGGCCGGTGGCCGGCGTGGCCGAGGCCGGAGATGCCGAGAACTGGCCGGTCGCCTGGTGGCCGTCGCCGGAGGGGGACGCGCCCCAGGCCACGGCTCCCGCCACCAGGGCCGCCGACAGTCCGACCGCGCCCACGCTCACCAGTGCAGCCCTCCCGCGGCGACGGGCCCGGGAGCTGCTCGCCGTACCCCTGGGCGGGGGTTGCGCGCCGATGAGCTGGAACAGCACGTCCTGAATGGCGGGGCGGGCGGCCGGATCCTTGGCCAGGCACGCCAGCACGATCGCGCGCAGCGGCTGCGGCAGGTCGCCCAGCTGCGGCTCGTCGTGCAGGATGCGCCGGATCACCGCGGGCAGCGTGTCGTTGCCGAACGGCGGCGTCCCGGTGGCGGCGAAGACCATCACCGACGCCCAGGCGAACACGTCCACCTCGGGACCCAGTACCGTGCCCGCCAGCTGCTCGGGCGCCATGTAGGCGGGCGTGCCGACGATGCTGCTCGTCACCGTGAGCGAGGCGTCGGCGGCGCGGGCGATGCCGAAGTCGATGACGCGCGGCCCGTCCCTGCCCAGCAGCACGTTGCCGGGCTTGAAGTCGCGGTGCACCACGCCCGCCCGGTGGATGGCCGCCAGCGCGGTCGCCGTCGCCACCGCCAGCCGCTGCAGGTCGGCCCCGCCGTGCCGTCCCGCCTCCTGCAGCGATGGCCCTTCGACGTATTCCGTCACGATGTACGGCATGCCGCCCAGCGAGGCGTCGAGCAGCTGCGCGATGCAGAACGGCTCCACCCGCCTGGCCGCGTCGATCTCCTTGGCGAAGCGGCCGTCCCCGGCCAGCCCGTCACGCAGCACCTTGACCGCGACCCGCCGCCCGTCAGGGGCCTCACCCAGGTAGACCACGCCCTGGCCGCCCGCGCCGAGCCGGCCGAGCAGCCGGTAGGGGCCGACGGCGGGCGGATCCTCCGGCTGAAGCGGTGCCATCACTCGGTGCCGACGGGGCAGACCGTGACCGACACCGTCTTGGTGATCGACACCGGCGAGGTCAGGCGCAGGGTCACCCGGTGCGGGCCGTTGGTCTTGATGTTGGGGCCGGTGAGGTTCTGGGTGTAGGAGTCGGCGATGTAGGCCTCCGAGCTGTCCTTCACGCTGCCGTCGATGATCCACGAGTAACGGAACAGCGTGTGCAGCTTGGTGCCCTCGACAAGGCCGGACGTGAGCGACTCGCCGATCTCGCAGTCCTGCGTGTTGGCCTTGCGGGCGCCCTGGACGTGCACCCACAGGATCCGCAGCGACCCGCCACTGGACGAGCTGGGCTTGGTGGTGGCCGTCGGGGTCCTGGTCGGTCTGGAGGTGGGCGTGGCGGTGGCCCCCGTGGACGTGTCCGGAGCCGGCGTCCTGGTCCGCCTGGGCCGGCGGTGCCGCGTCGGCGTGGTGACCGAGGAGTGCTGCGAGATGGCGACGCCCGAAGAGGTGCCCGCGACCGGCGGGTTGCCCGAGTGCGGCGTGGCGACCGTGGGCGTCAGCCAGACGATCGCACCCGCCAGCGCGAGCGCCGACACCCCGGAGAACCCGGCGATGACCGCAGTCCTGGTGCCCCGGCGCGCCCGGCCCGGCAGCGTGGCCGGACCCGTGGACTGCCCCTGCCTGGGCGGCGGCTGCCCGCCCAGCAGCTGCAGCAGCACCTCCTGCATCGGCGGCCGCCGCGCCGGGTCCTTGGCCAGGCACGCCAGCACGGTCGAGCGCAGCGGCTGCGGCAGGTCACCCAGGTGCGGCTCGTTGTGCAGGATCCGGTTGATCACCGCCGGCAGCGAGTCGTCGCCGAAGGGCGGCGCCCCGTTCGCCGCGAACACGATCACCGACGCCCACGCGAACACGTCCGCCGCAGGCCCCACCGCCGCGCCCGCCAGCTGCTCGGGCGCCATGTACGCGGGCGTGCCCACGATGCTGCTGGTCGCCGTCAGCCCCGAGTCCGCCGCCCGCGCGATCCCGAAGTCGATCACCCGCGGCCCGCCGGGACCGAGCAGCACGTTGGCGGGCTTGAAGTCGCGGTGCACCACGCCCGCCTGGTGGATCGCGGCCAGCGCGGTCGCCGTCGCCACCGCCAGCCGCTGCAGCTCCGTGCCGCGGTGCCGTCCGGCCTGCTGCAGCGACGGCCCTTCCACGTACTCGGTCACGATGTACGGCCGGCCACCCAGCGAGGCGTCGAGCACCTGGGCGATGCAGAACGGCTCCACCCGCCGGGCGGCGGCGATCTCCTTGGCGAAGCGGTCGTCCGCCAGGCCGTCGCGCAGCACCTTGACCGCGACGGGCACGCCGTTGCGGCCCTGCGCTAGGTAGACGATCCCCTGGCCGCCCGCGCCCAGCCGGCCCATCAGCCGGTAGGGTCCCACCGCTGCCGGATCGCCCTCGCGGAGGGGTTCGACGTGGGGCATGAGGGGAGGGACTCCTGTGACAGGCGTGATCAGACCTTCCGCACCCTAGCGGCAAAAGTAAGGATTTGTCGGAAGTTAGGCTGACAAGCGGGAGAAAGGCGAGAAATGGGCGGGCTGGAGGAGGGCGGATGACGCGCTCGCTTGAGGACTACGTCCACGGGGTGAAGGCCGGATCCCGCACGTGGATCGCCCGCGCGATCACCCTGGTCGAGTCGACCAGGCCCGATCACATCGCGCTGGCCCAGCGCCTGCTCGTCGAGCTGACCCCGCTGTCGGGCAACGCCAGGCGCGTCGGCATCTCCGGTGTGCCGGGCGTGGGCAAGTCGACGTTCATCGACGCCCTGGGCACCATGCTGACGGGCGACGGGCACCAGGTGGCGGTGCTGGCCGTCGACCCCTCCTCGACGCGGACCGGCGGCAGCATCCTGGGCGACAAGACCCGCATGGCGCGCCTGGCCACCGACCCGCACGCCTTCATCCGCCCCTCGCCCACCTCGGGCACGCTCGGCGGCGTCACCAAGGCCACCAGGGAGGCCATGGTCGTGGTCGAGGCGGCCGGGTTCGACGTGGTGCTGGTGGAGACCGTCGGTGTCGGGCAGTCCGAGACCGCGGTCGCCGACATGGCCGACACGTTCCTGCTGCTCAGCCTGGCCCGGACGGGGGACCAGCTGCAGGGCATCAAGAAGGGCGTGCTGGAGCTGGCGGACGTCATCGCGGTCAACAAGGCCGACGGGGAGCACGAGCCCGCCGCCCGCAAGGCGGCCAGGGAGCTGGCGGGCGCGCTGCGCATGCTCCGCTCCGACAGCGTGCCGCCCCCGGTCCTGACCTGCAGCGGCCTGACGGGCGCGGGACTGGACGACCTGTGGCGCCACGTCCTGGCCCACCAGGACGGCCTCGACCTGGCCGCCAAGCGCCGCCGCCAGCAGGTCCAGTGGACGTGGACCCTGGTGCGCAACCGCCTGCTGTCGGAGCTGCACGCCTCACCCGCCGTCGCGGCCATCACCGCCGACGTGGAACGCGAGGTCCAGGAAGGCACCGTCACCCCCGCCCTGGCCGCCGACCGCCTCCTGGAGGCCTACAAACGGTCCCGCTGACGAGGGTCATGGCCCACGGGGCGGAATACCTCTCCCACAGGGGAAAGATGCCCATCCGGCCCCGGCGGCCCCGGCATGATCCATGTAAGCATGGCGCTCATGACACAGGATCCGATGCTGCCCGAGGCGGTTGCGGGGGCGTTACGGGAGTACCAGGACCTGCTCGGCCGGCACGGCATCACCTGGGGCGAGCCGGAAAGCTTCTACGTCAAGCTGTTCGGGCCGCGCCGGGTGCTGCCGGTGGAGCTGTCCGACCGCTTCTGGACCGTGGCCTTCCGCACGCTGGCCCGGCGCCACCCCGGCAGGGCGCTGGACGAGCTCGGCACGCTCTTACCTGAGGCCGACTACGACGAGGTGCTGCGTGACACGCTCGACGGCGCGCTCCCCGCGCACGCGGCCGCCCTGCGGATCACAGGAAGCGGGGTCGAGCTCGCGGGCAGGGCGCGCACGGTGCTCCAGGGCAGGCCGCCGGGCGAGCGCATCCCCCTGCTCATCGACGTGCGCCGCGACACCCCGGCCGAGGTCGAGGTCGACGGCACGTCGAGGGAGCTGCGGGGGAACGGCGCCTGGCTGGTCGAGGTCGAGCCGGGCAGCCGCGTCACCGTCGACGGCACCCGGGTGCGGCTGGGCAGCCTGCAGAGAACGGCCCGCCCGGTCAGGCTGAGGGTGCGGGCCGGGCTCCCCTGCCGGTGGAGCGTGACAGGCCAGGACGGGCAGGGCTGGTTCCCCGCAGGCGTGCCGCACCGCCACGACTTCCATGGCCGGCCGTACTTCCACGGCGACGACCTGGAGCTGGAGGTTCCCGACGAGCCGCTGACCGTCACGGTCACCAGAGGCATGGAGTACGGCCAGGCCACCGCGACCGTCCGGCCGCCCGCCACCGTCGAGCTCACCCCGCGGCGGATCTACGACGCGGCGGCCCGCGGCTGGTACGGCGGAGACCTGCACGTCCACCTGAACTGGGCGGGTGACACCGTGGCCGCCCCCGCCGAGGCGGCGGCCGCCCAGCACGGCGAGGACCTGCACGTGCTCAACCTGCTGGCCGGGAACGTGTCCGGCGCCCGCGTCTACGACCTGGCGGCGCTCGAACACTGGATGGGGCGCGACCTGCCCTGGTCCGACGCCACCCACCTGGCGCGGATGGGCGTCGAGTACCGCAACGACCTGCTCGGCCACGTCTCCGCCTTCGCCCCGAGCCGGGTGCCCGGCCGCTTCCACACCGGGTTCGACGGCGAGGCCGACTGGCCGCCCAACGCGGACGCGCTGCGGGAGCTGCGCGAGCTGGGCGCGGTCGTCGGCTACAGCCACCCCTTCCACCTGGCGATCGGCGAGCAGGCCCCGCCCGCGGCGGTCATCGGGCCCGTCCCGCGCGTCTGCGCCTCCCGCGAGCTGGTCGCCGACGCCGCGCTCGGCCTGGTCGACGGCATGGACGTGCTCACCCACGCGAACATCGCCGCCTGCGCGGCCGTCTACCGCCGCCTGGTCGGCGCGGGCAACCGGCTGGCCGTCACCGCGGGCACCGACACGATGATCTCCTTCACCCGGGCCGACAGGCAGTCAAGCCCGCCCGGCTGGGCCCGCGTCTACGCCCAGGTGGACGGCCCGCTGAGCACCGCGTCCTACGCCGAGGCGATCAGGGCGGGCCGCACGTTCGCCACCACCGGCCCGTGGCTGGAGCTGTCGGTCGACGGGCACGGCCCCGGCCAGGTCATCGACGCCCGCCCCGGGCAGCGGCTGACCGTGACCGCCTCGGCGATCGGGCCCGAGGTGCGGGCCGTGCGCGTCAGGACCGCCGAGGGCGTCACCGCGGGCGCCGAATGCCTGGCCACGGGCCTGGGCGAGGCGCTGTCGGTGACCGTCGGGCTGGAGGTCTCCGAACCCACGTACGTGCTGGCCGAAGCGCTGTGCGAGCCGCACCCGCGTACCCAGACCGCCACCGGCTACGCTTTGACCAGCCCGGTCCACGTGGACGTCGGCGGCAGGCGGGTGGCCAGGCAGGAGGACGTGCGCTGGTGCCTGGAGTGGCTCGACCTGCTGCAGGACCTGATCGAACGGCACGGCCGCCTGGACTCCCGCGACCGGCTCGCCGACCACCTGAACCTCCTCGATCAGGCCAGAGCCGTCTACCGCGCCCGCCTGGAGTGACCCGGTTTGAGGCATTCGCGGGCTGGTTACGCTGATCGGGTGGACCTCTCGGCGCTCCGGCTCTCCCACCCCCGCTGGCTCGACCACCTCGAATCCCTCGGCGGCCTCGACGTCCGGCTGCCCGAACCCACGGCCATGGCCGGCGAGCTGCTGCGGCTCGCCGTCCCGCACGAGGACATCGGGCCCGCCATCGCCGGCCGCCCCCAGCCGGGCACCCCGCACTGGTGGCTGCTCGAGCGCTGCGTGCACTCCCTGGTCGACGCCATGGGCGGCATCGACAGGCCGCCCAGGTTCCCCGCGTTGCCGGAGGCGGGGCCCTACTTCTACGTCCACGTCTTCCTCGCGGCCGCGCCGTACACCAGGGCCTTCCACCGCGAGCGCGGGATCTCCGCGCAGGTGTCCGCGGCGACGCTCGCCGACCTGGGGCGGAACATGGCCGTGCACCGCAAGCGGCACGGCACGGGCGGGCTGCACGCGCCGTGGTGGTTCCAGCAGCACGCCGTAGGCAGCCTCTACCAGCTGGGCAGGCTCCAGTTCGCCAGGGCCAGGCTCGGCGAGACCACCGGCCTGCAGATCAGGGCGGAGGGCGGCCCGGGAGCGCCCGGCGAGCCGTCGCTGGCCGTGCACATCCCCGACTTCCTCGGGCCGATGACGCCGCAGGCGTGCGACGAGTCCTTCGAGCAGGCCAGGAGCTTCTTCCCGCGGCACTTCCCGCAGGAGAAGCCGCAGGTCTTCACCTGCCACTCCTGGCTGCTCGACGACCAGCTCGCCGACCACCTGCCGGCCGGCTCCAACATCATCTCCTTCCAGCGCCGCTTCCGGCTGCTGCACCGCTTCGACGACAGCGACATGCTCGCCTTCGTGTACGGCGAGCGGGCCCACGATCCCGAGCTGCCCCGCCGTACCAGCCTGGAGCGGATCATCGCCGGGCACCTGGCCTCGGGTGGCACCTGGCACGGCAGAGCGGGCTGGATCAGGGTCTGACGAACCCACCCCGCGCACGCCGTCTAGCCGTATGTGCTAAATTTTGGCCATGCGGTCAGAAAGTAAGTCGAGCGGCCAGAAGGATCGCTCGTTCATCGAGGAGGCCAGGCGGGCGCAGATCATCGCCTCGGCCGTCGAGGTGATCGCCGAGCTCGGGTTCGCGCGGGCCTCCCTGGCCCAGATCGCCAAGCACGCGGGCATCAGCAAGGGCGTCATCTCCTACCACTTCGCCGGCAAGGACGAGCTGATGGAGGAGGTCGTCATCCGGACCTACGACGCCATCGCCGAGTACGTGCTGGCCAAGGTCGAGGGCGTCGGGTCGGCCACCGGGCTGCTCAGGGGGCACATCCTGTCGGTCGCCGAGCACATGCGCGGCCACCGCACGCAGCTGAAGGCGCTCGGCGAGATCTTCTACAACCTGCGCACCGCCGACGGTCAGCCGCGCTACGGGGTCAAGGCCAACGAGGAGGTCTACGAGGCGATGGAGAGCATCTACCGGCTCGGCCAGCAGAACGGGGAGTTCCGCGAGTTCGACACCCGGGTCATGGCCGTCACGCACTCCTCGGCCATCGACAGCATGTTCGCCTACTGGGCGGCTTTTCCCGAGCACGACCTGGACGCGCACGCCAACGAGCTGGCCGACCTGTTCGAAAGGGCTGTGAAGAAGTGAAGACCGAGACCCGCGCTCCGGCCGCGACCAGGCTCCACGCGGTCGACAACCTGCGGATCGTGTTAACGGTGCTGGTCGTACTGCACCACGCCGCGGTCACCTACGGCAACATCCCCGTCTGGTACTACAACGAGGTGCCCAAGGACCCCTCGGGCGTGCTGCTCGATGTGATGGTCGCCTTCAACCAGGCGTTCTTCATGGGGTTCTTCTTCATGATCTCCGGGTTCTTCACGCCCGGCTCATACGACCGCAAGGGCGGGCGGGCCTTCATGCGCGACCGGCTGGTCAGGCTGGGCATCCCGCTGCTGGTCTATCTGCTGGTCCTGCGGCCCTTGGTGTTGATGCCGATCTACGCGAAGACGTCCGGCCTGCCGTACTGGCAGTTCTACCTCGGCTCGTGGGATCCGGGGCCGATGTGGTTCGTCGAGGTGCTGATCGTCTTCGCCGCGCTCTACGTGCTCTACCGGCGCGCGCGTCCGATCGAGCTGGAACGGACGAGTGTGCTGCGGGGGCGCACGATCGTGCTGTTCGCGCTCGGGTTGTCGGTGGCCACCTGGCTGTGGCGGTTCCTGGTGCCGACCGGGACCATGATCCCGGTGCTCGGGCTGCCCACGCCGGACTATCTGCCGCAGTACTGCGCGATGTTCGCGGTGGGCGTGCTGGCCGTCAGGCGTGGCTGGTACGCGACGCTGCCGCGGCGGGCGGGCTGGATCGGGTTCACCGTCACAGGCGTGGTCACCGCTGCCCTGCTGCCGCTGAAGTCGGTGAGCGGCGGGATGCTCGCCGACCTGGTCGAGGCAACATGGGAGTCGACGTTCGCCACGGCCATCGTCATCGGGCTGGTGGTGCTGTTCCGCGAGCGGTTCAACCGCCAGGGGCGCTTCGGCGCGTTCCTGTCGGGGCAGGCCTACACCGTCTACATCATCCATCCGCTGGTGCTGGTGGGCGTCGCGGTCGCGATGCGCGACCTGCAGATGATCGCGGTGGTGAAGTTCGCGATCCTGGCCGTCATCGTGCTGCCGGTCTGCTGGGGGCTGGCCTACCTGGTCCGCTCGATCCCGGGGGCGAAGAAGATCCTGTGATCATCGCGGGCAGCTCGGCGGCCGCGCCGTCGCGCACGCACACGTACGTGACGTTGCCGACCGCCACCAGCTCGCCTGCGCACCGGATCGTGAAGCGCATCGTGACGGAGGTCCTGCCGAGCCTGGCCGTCTCGGTCTCGACGGCCAGCACCTCGTCCAGGCGGGCGGGGCGGTGGTACTCGCACCCGCTCGCCTTGACCACCAGGTCGGAGCCGCCGGCCCGAAGCGCCGGGTAGCCGCCGCGGGCGTCCAGCCAGTCGAGGAAGGCGTCCTCGAAGAACTCGTAGTAACGGGCGGCGTGCACCATGGCTTGCGCGTCGCAGTGCCTGGGCCTGACCCGGATCTCGGAGACCGTCATGCGTAGAAGGTATCGAGGACGTCGGCGTGGCGGGATTCCACTGCCTTGCGTTTGATCTTGAGGCTGGGGGTGAGTTCGCCTGACTCGACGGTGAAGTCGTGGGCCAGGATGGCGAACTTCTTGATCGTGGCGTAACTGGCCTGGCCGGCGTTGACCTGGTCGATGGCCTGGCTGACCTCCTCGCGCATGCGCGGATGCTCGCGCAGCGCCTCGGCGTCGTCGGGCAGCCCCTCGGCCCGCGCCCATGGGCCGACCACCTCCATGTCCAGGGTCACCAGCGCCGTGCAGTAGTTGCGCAGGTCGCCGTGAACGAAGACGTGCGACAGGTACGGGCAGGCCGCCTTGATCCGGCCCTCCAGGTAGCTGGGCGCCACGTACTTGCCGCCCGAGGTCTTGATGAGCTCCTTCTTCCTGTCGGTGATGCGCACCCGGCCCTCGGAGTCCAGCTCGCCGATGTCGCCGGTGCGTAGCCAGCCGTCCTCCAGCGCCTCCGCGGTCTCCTGCGGCAGGCCGTGGTAGCCGCGCATGATGCCCCGGCCGCCCAGCAGGATCTCGCCGTCGTCGGCGATGCGGACCTGGGTGCCGGGCAGCGGAGGGCCGACCGTGCCCAGCCGTACCGAGCCGGGCCGGTTGAGGCAGCTGCCCGCCGAGGACTCGGTCAGGCCGTACCCTTCGAGGATCGTCAGCCCGGCCGCGTCGAAGAACTCGCCCACGTCGCGCGAGAGCGGCGCCGCGCCGGAGATGAAGAAGCGCAGCCGCCCGCCGAAGCGGGCCCGGAGCTTGGCGAAGACGAGCCGGTCGGCCAGCGCGTACTCCAGCCGGGTCGTCAGCGGGATCCGCGCGCCGAGCTGCCGGGCCCGGCTGACGCGCAGGCCCGTGGCCCGCGCCCAGGTGAAGATGCGCAGCTTGGCGCCGCCGTCGCCGCGCACGGTCGCCACCACCGTGTTGTGGATCTTCTCGAAGATGCGCGGCGCGGCCGCCATGAACGTGGGCCGCAGCTCGCCCAGGTTGGCGGCGATCCGGTCCAGCCGCCCGTCGATCGCCGTCGGCACCCCGATGCCGATCATCACGACCTCGAGCAGCTTGCCGAAGGAGTGCGACAGCGGCAGCCACAGGAAGTGCAGGTCGGAGCCGGAGATCAGGTCCAGCTCGCGCACCGCGCCCGCCGCGTACAGCCAGTTGTCGTGGGTCAGCTCCACGCCCTTGGGCCGCCCGGTCGTGCCGGAGGTGTAGATGAGCGTGGCCAGGTCCTCCGGGCCGATCTTGTCGATCATGGCATCGTAGTCGCCCTCGCCGGTGATGCCGGACAGCGGCACCACCCAGCCGTCGTCGCCCGCCGTACCGTCGATCACCACGACGTGGGTGACGCCGGGCAGCTCCTCGCGCACCGAGCGGAGCTTGGCCACCTGGTCGTCGTCCTCGGCCACCACGATCGTGCTGCCCGAGTCGTTGATCACGAAGGCGCACTCGGCCGCGGTGTTCGACGGGTAGATCGTGGTCGTGGCGGCGCCCGTCGCCAGCACCGCCAGGTCGGCCAGGACCCACTCCAGCCGCGTCGAGCAGAGGATCGACACCCGCCTGCCGGGACCCGCGCCCAGTGCGGACAGCCCCAGCGCCAGCGGCCGCACCCGCTCGCCCACCTCCCGCCAGGTCAGCGACCTCCACCGCTCGCCGTCGGGGAACCGATACGCCTCCGCGTCCGGGGTGGCCGCGATCCGGTCGCGCAGCAGGGCGGGAATGCTCGACATCCTGACCTCCTGAAGGGGGTGATCTGCCGACCATAGGCGAACGCACAGTGTCAGTCGATGGTGCCGATCGGTTACGCCCTGCCGACTTTCCCAGTCTCCCGCCGATCTTCAAGCTGTTGGGAAATCGAGCAGGAAAGGGCACCCCCCATGCCACGTACCTCTTCGCTGCGCGCCCTCCAGCGCCTGGCCAGGGAACACCACGACGCCGCCCGCCTCGGCATGCCCGTCGCCGAGTTGCGCGGCCTGCGCGCCGACCCCACCGGCCTCGGCCGCCGCGAGCTGTTCAAGCGCGCCGCGCTACTCGGTCTCGGCGCCACCGCCGCCGTCTCCTTGCCGCGTGCGGCTCGCGCCGACGTGGCGACCAAGCCGATCAAACCCGCCAGGATCGCCATCGTCGGCGGCGGGATCGCCGGGCTGACCGCGGCGCTCACGCTGCGCGACGCGGGCGGCAACCCGACCGTCTACGAGGCCAACCCGTCGCGGGTGGGCGGGCGCATGTACAGCCAGCGCTCCCTCTGGCTGAACGGCCAGACCTCCGAGATCGGCGGCGAGCTGATCGACACCGGCCACAAGAAGATGCTGGAGCTGTGCCGCCGCTTCAACCTGCCCATCGTGGACTTCGTGCACTCCGGGCCGAGCGGCGCCGAGGAGGTCCTCTGGTTCGGCAACCGGTACTACCCGCGCGACCAGGCCGACGCCGACTTCAAGGAGATGTACCAGCGTCTGCACTCCGACCTGGTCGCCGCGGGCGAGGTCAAGTGGAACAGCGCCACGCCCGAGGGGATCGCGCTGGACGACATGTCCCTCTACGACTGGATCGAGTCCCGGGTGCCCGGCGGCCACTCCTCGAACCTGGGCAAGTTCCTGGATGTGGCCTACAACGTCGAGTACGGCGCCGACAGCGTGGACCAGTCGTCACTCGCGCTGGTCCTGCTGCTCGGCTACCAGCCCAATCCCGGCCACTTCAACGTCTGGGGCCTGTCGAACGAGCGCTACCACGTCGTCGGCGGCAACGACCAGGTGCCCAACGCCATCGCCGCCACGCTGCCGTCCGGGAGCATCCAGATGGGCTGGAAGCTGCTGGCCGTACGGGCGAACGCGGACGGGACGCAGACGCTGACCTTCGACAACGGCGGGACCACCAGGACCGTCACCGCCGACCACACGATCCTGACCGTGCCGCTGCCGATCCTGCAGGGGCTCGACCTGACCAAGGCGGGCTTCGACCCCCTGATGACCAACCTGCTGCGCGACGCCCGGATGGGGTATTGCACCAAGCTCAACATGCAGTTCGACAGCCGCCCGTGGGTGGGCACCGGCCCGTGGCCGGGCGTGTCGGCCGGCGACAGCTTCACCGACCAGTCATGGCAGCAGGTGTGGGACACCACCAAGTGCCAGCCGGGCTCGACCGGCATCCTCCTCCAGTACGGCGGCGGCAGCCTGGCCAAGGCGCTCAACCCGGCAGGGCCGTTCTCCACCAACACCGACCCCTACGTCCGCACCCTGGCCGGCGACGTGCTCACCGGCGTGGACAAGGTCTTCCCCGGCACCAAGGCCAAGTGGAACGGCCGCGCCCAGCTGTCGGCCTGGCACAAGAACCCCTACTCGCTGGGCGCCTACTCCTACTGGCCCGTCGGCTACCTGCACCGCTACGCCGGATACGAGGGCGTCGCCCAGGGCAACGTGCACATCGCGGGCGAGCACACCTCCTACGACTTCCAGGGCTACATGAACGGCGGAGCCGTGGAAGGCGAGCGGGCCGCCAACGAGATCATCGCGAAGCTGAGCTAGGGCGCGGGGAGGTGCTCACGACCATCCTGGACGTGCGCACCTCCCACGCACCGCACGCGCAGCGCAGATAGGACACCAGGCCGTCGGAGGTGGGATGGGAGGAGACGAGGGTGGTCTCGTGCGGAAGTCTGGGGTGCATGACTCAAGCCTGATGTAATGGCCTTATGCATTTCAATGCTTACGGCGGCAACGGGGCGGCCCTCGCGGCGGCGCTGGTCAACCTGACCGACTTCAGCCCGGCAGCGCTGGAGCCCGTGCTGGCGGCCAACGCCATGCTCCGTCCCGCCGTCACCCCCGCCCAGGCCGAGGAACTGCGCGTCTGGGCGCGCCGGCTGGATCCCGTCTTCGGCGAGCTCGACCAGGACAAGCAGATCCAGCTGATCAACGACCTGCTCGACGTCACCGCCTCCAAGCCCTACGTCAGCGCCCACGACGGCAAGGAACCGCACCTGCACTTCTTCTCCGTCGACGCCGACATCGTGGCCAGGGCCAAGGACACCAGCGCGGGCGGGCTGGCGATGGCCATCTCCTTCTCCGACGGCAGGCGCCTGGGCCGCTGCGACCGGCCGGGGTGCGAGACCGTGTACGTGGACACCTCGCGCAACGGCAGGCGCCGGTTCTGCTCGCTGGCCTGCGCCAACAGGGTCAACGTGGCGGCGCATCGGGCGCGCGGGGTTGCGGAATAATCTTAGGTCGAGTACGGTTTTGGGCGACGTATCGCCGAGCCCTGGGGGCAGTTGACGTGAGGAACTGAGGTCGCGGGCACCGCGCCGTCTTTGACACGTGCGCACTCGGACCTCGGTACATGCCTCCTTTCGCGTGCGCCATAGCGTCATCTCGCGGTGTTTCCCGCCAAGTCACGAAATTTCGACTTTTGTGATGGGAGACCGCCTTATGTCTTTTTCTATCGTCATGGACGGGGTCTCGTTCGGCTGGGCCGACGGCACCCCTGTGCTCAAGGACCTCGACGCCGCCTTCCCCGCCGGCCGTACCGGGCTGATCGGGATGAACGGGTCGGGCAAGTCCACGCTGCTGCGGATCATCGCCGGCGAGCTCAGGCCCCAGTCCGGGTCCGTGAGCGTCGCGGGCGAGGTCGGCTACCTGCCGCAGAACCTGCCGCTGGCCGCCCGCACGGTCTCCGACCTGCTGGGCATCAGCGACAAGCGGCGGGCGCTGCACGCCGTCGAGACCGGCGACGTCGCCGAGGAGCGCTTCACGGTCATCGGCGACGACTGGGACGTCGAGGAGCGGGCGCGAGCCGAGCTGGACCGGCTCGGGCTCGACCACGTCGGCCTCGACAGGACTGTCGCCACGCTCTCGGGCGGGGAGGCGGTGCTGGTCGCGCTCGTCGCCAAGCTGCTGGCCAGGCCCGACGTGCTGCTGCTCGACGAGCCCACCAACAACCTCGACCTGGACGCGCGCCGCGGCCTGTACGCCGCGGTGCAGGCCTGGCCGGGGGTGATGGTGATCGTCAGCCACGACCGGGCGCTGCTCGAGCTCGTCGACCAGGTCGCCGACCTGCGCGAGGGCACGGTCCGCATGTACGGCGGCAACCTCGAGGCCTACGAGGAGCAGCTGGCCGCCGAGCAGGAGGCGGCCGAGCGCATGCTCCGCGTGGCCGAGGCCGACGTCAAACGGCAGCATCGCGAACTGGTCGAGGCCAGGACGAAGCTGGACAGGCGGCAGCGCTACGGCCAGAAGATGTACGCCAGCAAGCGCGAGCCGAAGATCATCATGCAGGAGCGGAAACGGCAGGCCCAGGTCGCGGCGGGCAAATACCGCAACATGCACATCGAGAAGCTGGAGGAGGCGCGTGACAGGCTGACCGAGGCCGAACAGGCCGTGCGCGACGACGCGGAGATCCGCATCGCCCTGCCCGGCACCGCCGTCCCGGCCGGCCGGATGGTCCTGGACCTGCCGCTTGACTCCGGTACGGCCGGCGACGCCGAACCCGCCGGGGAGGCAGGGGCGCATCCGCTGGAGCGGCTGGTCATCCAGGGGCCCGAGCGGATCGCGCTGCTCGGGCGCAACGGCTCGGGCAAGACCACGCTGCTGCGGCGGATCCTGGAGCACGGCGCCCACGTGCCCGTGCGGTACCTGCCGCAGCGGCTGGACCTGCTGGACGACTCGCTGAGCGTGGTCGACAACGTGCGCGTGCACGCGCCGGGCGCCACGGTCACCGAGCTCCGCGGGCGCCTGGCGCAGTTCCTGTTCCGCGGCGACCGCGCGCTGCGGCCGGTGGCGACGCTGTCGGGCGGGGAGCGGTTCCGCGCCACGCTGGCCGCGCTGCTGTCGGCCGAGCCGCCGCCGCAGCTGCTCCTGCTCGACGAGCCGACCAACAACCTGGACCTGGCCAGCGTCCGCCAGCTGTCACAGGCGCTGTCGGCCTACCGAGGTGCGCTGATCGTGGTCAGCCACGACCTGCCGTTCCTGGAGACGCTGGGGATCACCCGCTGGCTGGAACAGAACACGGAGGCGGGACTGTCCGAATCATGATTGACGTGTGGGGATCAACCGGGCGATAGTGTGGCAGGTGGCTGCCCCCCGGTTGATCTCCTGCACCCTCGCCCTGGCGACGCTCACGCTCGCCGGATGCACCTCGCCGCAGCTCGGCCCGGTCGGCGGCCAGCCAACGGCCAGCGGCATCGCCGGCGCGGGCGCCAGCGCCGAAGCCTCCGCTCCCGGCGGGGAGCCCGCGGCCAGCCCGAGCGCCAGCCCGCTGACCGCCGAGGCGTACCGCGGCGAGCTCGACAGCAGGCGCAAGACCGTGCTCGACGCGATCAACGCGATGGCCGGCGCGCGCACGCCCAAGGCGCTCAACCAGAACGTGGAACGTGCCGAGACGGCGCTGAACGAGGCCGCCGACGCACTGTCCGCCGTGACGCCGCCGGCCGAGGTCCGCCCCCAGCACGACAGCTACGTGACGAGCCTGCGCGACCTGGCCGCCCGGCTGGGCTCCACCGCGGGCAAGGTGAGCGGGCGCGACCTGTGCACCTCCTCGGCGGTGCTCACCGACCTCGGCACCCCGCTGAAGTCACTCGACACGGCCGGGCAGGCGCTGCAGGGCGCGGGGGACTACCCGGCCGACGTGGTGACGGTGAAGTCGGGCGCCAAGCAGAACAGGCGGCTCGGGAACGGCGCGTTCATCAAGAGTGGCAGCCTGACCGGCCGCAGCTACCTGGAGATCGACAACGGCGCCAGCAGGGACTCGGTCGTCACGCTGATGCGCGGCGGCAGCAAGGTCTTCACCGTCTATGTGCGCAGAAAGTCCAAGTTCAAGGTCAGGGGCGTGCGCGACGGCTCGTACAAGATCTTCTTCACGCACGGCGTGGACTGGGACGGCAAGACGCGCTCCTTCACCCGGCAGTGCAGCTTCGAGCGTTTCCAGGAGTCGGTGAAGTTCAAGACCACCTACACGGCCACGCAGATCCGCTGGCACGACTGGACGGTCACGCTGCACGCCATCACCGGGGGCAACGCCAAGACCGACGACGTCGACCCCGACTCCTTCCCGAAATGAGCCGAGGGCCCGCTCTGCGGGCCCTCGGGCGGGACGTCAGCTGGAGAACAGCATCCCGATCCAGCTGCGCTGGTGGTGACGGCCGTAGTGGCCACCGTGGTGACCGCCGTGCGGCGCGCCCCAGGACGGGCCGTGCGGCGCGGGCGGGGGACCGCCGTGCCACTGCGTCTCCATCTGCGTCAGCGTCTCGAGCTCGCCGTAGTCGAGGAAGATCCCCCGGCAGTTGTCGCACTGCTCGATGTGGACGCCGTTGCGCTCGTAGGTGCGCATCTTGCCGCGGCACTTGGGGCACTGCATCTGCTCGTTCTCCTCGCCGTCTAAAGGTTCATCGTCAGGCTCTGACGATTCTGTCGCACGCCTCGACCAACGAACGCTCCACCTCGTCCAGTTCCCGCCCCTCGCGCCCGGCGTTGCCCACGGCCACCGCGGCCAGCTGGACGGTCAGCGCCCTGGCGGGGACGTCCAGCCGCGCCCACGGATCGCCCGCGCCCAGCGCCGGCCCGCCGGAGGCCAGGTAGGCGCCCAGGAAGCGTTCCCACACCGCCGGCTCGAGCAGCCCCGCCGCGTACCAGGCGGCCGGCCTGGCCAGGTCCCAGGCGGGGTCGCCGACGCCCAGGTCGTCGACGTCGATCAGCAGCCACCTGTCGCGGCGCACGAGCTGGCCCAGGTGCCAGTCACCGTGGGTCAGCAGCCCCGGCACCGCCCCCGCGACGGACACGGCCTCGGGCAGCTCGTCGAAGGCCCGCCGTACCAGCCGCTCGACGGGGCCGTCGCCGGTCATGCGCCGCACCGCGCGCGCCGCCCGCGCGGGACCTCCCGCCACGGGCAGGTCCGGCAGCAGAGTCAGCGGTACGGCGTGCAGCCTGGCGAGCAGGCGCGCGCCCTCCTCCCAGGGAGCCGAGCCGGGGTCGTCGTGCGAGACGGGCGTGCCGGCCGGCCACACGGTGACGGCGCGGCCCTGGACGGTGAGGACCTCCCGGCACAGCGGCGCCAGCATCAGGCCGTGCAGTGCCGCCGAGGCGGCGCCCCGCAGCCGGACGCCCAGCGCGGCGGGGTCGTCGCGGACCGAGTGGGCCTTGACCACGACCTCGCCCCTGCGCACGACCACCACGTCGGTCCTGGTGGGGTGGAGGGCGGGGGGCCCAGAACCGCCGTGCGCGGCGGCAAGGCCCGCCAGCTCGTCCTCGAGAGTCACTGGTACAGACTAGGGGCCATGAGAGTGGGCTTCGCCGTACCACAGTCAGGGCCGTGGGCCACGCCGGACAACATGCGCCGCATCGCGGTGCGGGCCGAGGAACTCGGCTATTCCGAGCTCTGGGCGTTCCAGAGGGTGCTCTATCCGGTCGGTCATCCGATGGGCCCGACCTACCGCAGCGTCCACGATCCGCTGGTGACGCTGTCGTACGTGGCCGGGATCACCGGCACGATCCGGCTCGGCGTGGCCGTGGTCAACGCCTTCGTCCAGCCGGTCGTGCTGGCCAAGCAGCTGGCCTCGCTGCAGATCGTCTCCGGCGGCAGGCTGACGGCCGGGGTGGGGCTCGGCTGGCTGCCGGAGGAGTTCGAGGCGGCGGGCGTGGGCTTCGAACGCAGGGGGCGCCGCGCTGAGGAGTTCGTCGAGGTGCTGCGCGCGTGCTTGACCCAGGACGTGGTCGAGCACCAGGGCGACTTCTACCAGATCCCGCCTTCCCACCAGGACCCCAGGCCGGACTCGCCGCCGCCGATCCTGCTGGGCGGCATGGATGAGCGCGCGCTGCGGCGGGCGGGAAGGATCGGCGACGGCTGGGTGAGTGCCAGCCGCGAGGACCTGACAGGCATCGCCTCAAGAATCTACATTGTAAAGGAGGCGGCCCGGGAGGCTGGGCGGGATCCCTCGGGCTTCCGCTTCGTCTGCCGCGGCGTCACCCGCGTGCGGCCGGCCGGCGACCCGGACAGGCCCCCGCTGACCGGCTCCTACGAGGAGATCAGGGCGGACGTCGAGACGCTGGCCGGGCAGGGCGTGACCGACGTCTTCCACGACCTCAACTTCGACCCCGAGATCGTCACGATGGACGCCAAGGAGGCCATGCGCCGCGCGGAGGAGGCCCTGGAAGCCCTCGCCCCATAAGGCTTGCTTCTAGCTGGCGGACGAACTAGGTCTTGGACTTATGGATGGCCGCTGGGCATGCTGGGGTCCATGACTGAGATGCCAGTTTTCGAGGGTCCGATCTTCCGTCCCGGCGACGCCGGCTACGACGAGGAGGTCTCCGGCTTCCAAGCCGCCTACGCGCACAGGCCCGACCTGGTGGTGGGCGCCGCTTCCGCCGAGGACGTACGGCTGGCGGTCGAGTACGCCGCCGCCGCGGGATTGCCGGTGGCGGTGCAGGCCACCGGGCACGGCCTGTCGGCGGCGGCCGACGGCGGCCTGCTGATCAGCACCCGCGGGATGACCGAGGTGACGGTCGACCCGGAGGCCGGGATGGCCAGGGTGGCCGCGGGCGTGCGGGCGGGCGCGCTGATCGAGGCGGCCGCCGCGCACGGGCTCGCGCCACTGAACGGGTCGTCGCCATCTGTGGGCGTGGTGGGTTACACCCTGGGCGGCGGGTTCGGGTTGCTGGCGCGGCGGTTCGGCTACGCGGCCGAGCACGTGCTCGCGATCGAGATCGTCACCGCCGACGGCCGGCTGCGGCGGCAGGAGCCGGGTGACGAGCTGTTCGGCGCCGTGCTGGGCACGGGCGGCAACTTCGGCGTGGTGACCGCGCTTGAGGTGGAGCTGTTCCCGATCCCGCAGGTGTACGGCGGGCAGCTCGTCTTCGGTGAGCCGCTCGTGCGGCGGGCGGTGGAGGCGTGGCGGGCGTGGACCGCCGCCGGAGTGCCGGACGAGCTGACCTCGTCGGTGACGGTCATGCGCTTCCCCGACATCCCGCAGGTGCCCGAGCCGCTGCGGGGACGCTACGTGGCCTCCGTCCGCATCGCCTACGCCGGTCCGGCCGAGGAGGGGGAGCGCCTGGTGGCGCCGCTGCGCGCGGTGGGGGAGCGGGTCAGGGACGACCTGCGGGCCATGCCGTACGCCGAGAGCCACACCATCCACAGCGACCCCGACTTCCCGCACCCTTACGCGGCGACCAACGCGCTGCTGGGCGAGCTGACCCCCGAGGCGCTCGAGGCGCTGCTGCCGCTGGCCGAGCCGTGCGTGCTGGACATTCGCCACCTGGGCGGGGCGCTGCGTGAGCGCGGCAAGGCGGAGATCGCCGTCGACCACCGGGACGCCGGGTACGCGGTGCGGGTGATCACGCTCGACGTCGCCAGGCAGGCCGAGATCCGGCAGGCGCTCGCGCCGTGGATGCTGGGGCAGGCCATGACCTTCGTCTACGGGCAGGGCGTGGCCGACCTGCGTTCCGGTTACGCGCCGGAGACCCTCGGCCGCCTGCTCGAGCTGAAGGCCGCCCACGACCCGGCCAATCTGTTCCGCTTCAACCGCAACCTTCAGGCGGGGAACTGATCGTGGCGGGCCCACAGCTCGCGCCACTCCTCCTCCGACAGGGTCCGCCCCGACAGCGACACCTCGACCAGCTCCTCGAAGTACTTCTCCCTGGGCGCCCCAGGTGAGAAGAGGATGAGCATCTTGGCGGGCTCGTCCTTGTCGTTACGGAAGCCGTGCACGCCGCCCTCCGGGACGTACAGGAAGTCGCCGGGGGTGGCGTCCACCCAGGAGTCGCCGTCATACAAGCCGACGGTGCCGGAGACCACGTAGAACGCCTCGGAGAAGGTCTTGTGGAAGTGCGGGCTCGCGCCGCCTGCCTGGGCGGGCATGTTCCACTCGAACAGGCCGTATCGGCCCTCGGTGGCCGAGCCGGGCGCCACGAAACGCATGACGGTGCCCGCCTTGCTGGTCAACGAGCGGACCTTCGACACGGGGTGAAAGGCGGCCGAGACCTCGCCGATGTCCTTCGAGTACGTCATGCCTGCTCCTCCACTGCCGCCTGCTCCCGCCCCGCCCTCTGCGAGCGAAGCGTCCCGTCCGGGTCCCTCACCGAACGGACCCAGCACAGTGTGGCAGCCGAGCTCCTCCAGACCGGCGCGGACCCGGGCGATCGCCCCCTCACCCGCGGCGCCCTGGGCCACGTCAAAACCGCCCGGCTCGGCGCTTCCCCGGGCCCACCGCCGCGAACGCTCACTCCCGCGTTCCCAGTCAGGCGCCGGGTCGGCGAGCACCGGGACGGCGAAAGTCGGCGCCCTGTACGGCGAGGATGAAGACCGTGGCAGCCGGGTCCCGGATGCCATGGCGGCGGGCAACGATCCCCGACTCGCCGGAAGCGCCGGTCGCGGGCCCTCAGCGGAGTGTGGCGGGCGGCCGGTGGCGGCGGCGCGCCGTACGTCAAGAGAGGCGGGCGGCCTCTGCGGCGATGGCGTGGCGCAGCGGGCGGATCCCGTCGCGGCCGCGGATCGGGTGGACGGCGTTGGTGAGGAGGACGACCGTGGCGCGGGTGGTGACGACCAGGGACGTGCCGGTGAAGCCGGAGTGGCCGAACGCGCCGTCCAGCGGCCCCACGATGGCCGGGTCGCCGATGCGCACGCCCAGCCCGTGCCGGAAGGCCGCGCCCTCGGCGCCCTGGTCGCGGAGCATCTCGGCGACCGTGCCAGGACGCAGGATCGGCCCGCCGCCCAGCCGCAGCGTCTCGCCGAAGCGCAGCACGTCGTCCGCGGTGGAGAACAGGCCGGCGTGCCCGGCCACCCCGCCGAGCCCGTAGGCGGTCTCGTCGTGGACCTCGCCGCGCACGATGCCGCCGCGCTCGGGCTTCCACTCGGTCGCGGCCACGTTGTCCGGCCCTGGACGGTAGCGGGTGGTGGACAGGCCGAGCGGCGCGGTGACCCGCGCGCGCACCAGTTCCTCCAGCGGCAGGCCCGCGGCGACCTCGGCGACGCGTCCCGCGGTGACCATGCCGACGTCGGTGTAGAGGTACGGCCCGCCCACCGGCCCCGTGACGGGCGTGTCGACGATGGCGGCCATCCGGGTGGCCGGGTCGGCGTTGGGCAGCTCCAGGTCGATGCGGCGGGTGGGTTGCAGCCCCGCCGTGTGGGTGAGCAGGCGGCGCAGCGTGATGCGCGGGTCGCGGCCGGGCAGCCACTCGGCGATCGGCGTGTCCAGCGCCAGGACGCCGTCCTCGACGAGGGACAGGATGGCCGCGGTGGTGAAGAGCTTGCTGATGGAGGCCAGGTCGAAGGCGGAGTCGCGGCTGACTGGAGGCCGTTCGGCAGCCAGGGCGAAGTCGGTGTCCGTGTAGCGGACCAGCTCGCCAGTGGCCTGCGCGGCCACCACGGCGCCGTCCACGGCGATCAGCGCGACGGCGGCCGAGGCCACCCGCGGCACAGCATCCGCCAGGATCACCCCGAGCCGATCAGCCCGGTCAGCCGGGTCAGGCCGGTCAGCCGGGGAAGCCTGGTGAGGCCGGTCAGCCGGGGAAGCTTGGTGAGGCCGGTCAGCCACCCTGCACCTGCTCCAGGGTTTCGCCGAGCCGTTCGCCGTGCGACTCGAGCAGGGCACGTGCCGCGTCCGCGGCCACCCCGTGCTCGATCATCACCACCGCCACCTTCGCCTGCCCGTCCGCCTCGTCCAGCGCCTTGCGGGCCGTCTCGGCGCCGGTGCCGGTGATGTCGGCGACCATGCGCACGGCCCTCTCGGCCAGCTTGGAGTTCATGGCCGACATCTCGATCATCTTGTTGCCATAGGTCCGGCCAAGTTTGATCATGGAGACGGTCGAGATCATGTTGAGCACCAGCTTCTGCGCGGTGCCCGCTTTCAGCCTGGTCGAGCCGGTCACCACCTCGGGTCCCACCACGACCTCGATGCCGTGCTCGGCGGCGGCCGACAGCGGCGCCTCCTCGTTGCACGACAGGCCAACGGTCAGCGCGTCACGCCGGGCCGCCTCGGCGAGCGCGCCCAGCACGAAAGGGGCGCGTCCGCTGGCCGAAATGCCCACCACGCTGTCGAGCGGGCCGACCGCCACGTCGGCGATGGCCGCCGCGCCCGCCTCGGAGTCGTCCTCCGCGCCCTCGACCGAGCGGGTCAGCGCGTCCAGCCCGCCCGCGATGATGCCCTGCACCAGCGACGGGTCGGTGCCGAACGTGGGCGGGCACTCCGAGGCGTCGAGCACCGCGAGCCGTCCCGACGTGCCGGCGCCGACGTAGAGCAGGCGCCCGCCCGAGGCCATGCGCGCGACGATCGCGTCGATGGCCGCGGAGATGGCCGGGATGACCACGGCGACCGCGGCGGGCACCGCGGCGTCGGCCTGGTTCATCAAGCGGGCGATCTGGTCGGTCGGCAGCCGGTCGATCTGGCTGTAGCGCGGGTCGCTCTGCTCGGTGGACGGCTCGCGTAGCGGATCAATCATGACGCTAATTTCCACCCTCTGCTTCACTTTTGTAAATATCTTTCAGACAATACCCGAGTGTCATATGTGAGAACCGGAGCCGAACGGCTGGCCGCGGATCCCGGACTGGCCGGTGGCCGCCGCCTTGGACTGATCACCAACCCCACGGGCGTGCTGCCCGACCTGACGCCCACCACGCGGGCCCTGATGGCGGCCGGCGCGCCGCTGACGGCGCTGTTCGGGCCCGAGCACGGGATGCGGGGCACCGCCCAGGCCGCCGGCAGCGAGCCGGACGGCGCCGACCCCGCGACCGGGCTGCCCGTCTACGACACCCACAAGGTCGAGGGCGCGGCCCTGGACGAGGTGGTGGCCGCCTCCGGCGTGGACACCCTGGTGTTCGACATCGCCGACGTGGGCGCCCGCTTCTACACCTACGTGTGGACCATGTACGACCTGATGGCCTCGGCCTCCCGGCTCGGCGTCCGCTTCGTCGTGCTCGACCGGCCCAACCCGCTGGGAGGTGAGGTGGCCGAGGGCCCGCTGCTGGATCCCGCCTTCGCCAGCTTCGTCGGCCGCTTCCCGCTGCCCGTCCGGCACGGCAGGACCGTGGGCGAGCTGGCGCTGGCCTTCGGGCTGGGCGCCGAGGTGATCGAGATGCGCGGGTGGCAGCGGCACATGACGTACGCGGACACCGGGCTGCCCTGGGTCATGCCGTCGGTCAACATGCCGACCGTCGACACCGCCCTGGTCTACCCGGGCACCGGGCTGTTCGAGGGGACGAACTTCTCCGAGGGCCGCGGCACCACCCGGCCGTTCGAGCTGATCGGCGCGCCGTACGTGGACCAGCGGTTCGCGCCCGCGCTCAACGAGCTGGGCCTGCCCGGGGTGCGCTTCAGGGAGACGTGGTTCACGCCCACCTTCCACAAGCACGCCGCTGTGCCGGTCAGGGGGGTGCAGCTGCACGTGACGGACGGGTCCGCCTTCAGGCCGGTGTTCACCGGGCTGTCCATGCTGCATGTCGCCCGCACCCTCTACCCCGATTTCGCGTGGTGGGGTCCCGACCTGTTCATGGACCACCTGTGGGGCTCCGACAGCCTCAGAAGAAGCCTGGACGCCGGGAAGGACCCACGGGACCTGTGCCCGCCGCCCTCCCACCCCGATGGACTGCTCCTCTACTGACATCACGCCAGTTCGCGCCGGTAGAGCCAGAAGACGCGTTCGGCTCGCGCGCCCACGGCGCGCGAGTAGAACCGCAGCGGCCCCACCCAGCCGATCTCGGCGTGGGCCTGCCCGGCGGCGCGCTGCTCGGCCAGGCACCGCCTGAGCAGCACGCCGCCCAGGCCCAGCCCGCGGGCCTCGGGCGCGGTGCCCATCGGCCCGAACCACGCGGGGCGCGCCCCCCACGCGGCGAACGCCAGGATCTTCCCGTCCCGCTCGGCGTGGTGCAGCCCGGCCGCGTTGGCGGCCTCCCAGGCCCAGTTGTCGTTCCAGTGCTCGCGGGCGAACGCGGCCACGCGCTCGCGTTCCCCGCTGCCCACCGTCACGCCCTGCCCGGCCAGCCGTACCAGGTCCTCCTCGACGGACAGGTCCGCGCTCAGGTCGGCGGTCATGTTCCAGGCGACGTGGTAGCGCTCGTAGCCCAGGCTCTCGGCCAGGCAGGCGGCGGCGGTGTAGCGCACGTCGATCCCCGGCCACGCGTAGCACGGCGGATTGCCGGCCAGGCGCACCTCGGTGACCTGCTGCGCGCGCAGCCACTCCTCGGCCGCGCGCACCAGCTCCCGCCCGTGCCCCTTGCCCTGCTGATCAGGATGTACGGCGAGCAGATCGAGGTACCCGACCCCGGGATCGCGGCCGGAGACCGACGCGAACACCACGCCCGCGCCGGTGACGACCGAGGTCCAGCGCCGCCCTTCCGGCGGGGCGGCCAGCCGCCGGGGCAGGGCGGCGGCCGAGTCGGCGTCGAAGCCGAGCGCCGCGCCCGCGATCTCGGCGGCGGACGCGAGATCCGCCTCCCCGATACCGGTCAACGGCCTCACACCTCGCTCATCGGACGGGCGATCACGTCGCGGCGCTCGGGGTAGAAGCAGGCGTGCTGCTGCGGGTACCCGTCGGTGATCCGCAGGAGCGGCTCCTCCGACGAGCACCGGTCGGTGCCGAAGGGGCAGCGGCGGGCGAACAGGCACCCGGCCGGCTCCTGGTCGGCGTCCAGCGCCTCGACCGGCGTGACCAGCTGCGAACCCGGCCGCTCCAGCCCGTGCAGCACCGGGATGGCCGACAGCAGCGACTGCGTGTAGGGGTGCACCGGGTCGGCGATCACCGTGTCGACGGGGCCGCGCTCGACGACCTGGCCGCGGTAGATGACGTACAGCTCGCCGTCGTCGCCGATGTAGCGGGCGGTGGCCACGTCGTGGGTGATGAACAGCACGCTCACGCCGAGCCGCTCCCGCAGATCCTTCAGCAGCGCCAGGATGCCGAGCCGCAGCGAGACGTCGATCATGGAGACCGCCTCGTCGGCCACGAGCATCTCCGGGTCGACCGTCAGCGCGCGGGCGATGACCACGCGCTGACGCATGCCGCCCGACAGCTGGTGCGGGTAGCGCGACAGCACCGTGCCGGGGTCCAGCCCGACCAGCGACAGCACCTCGGCGGCCCGCTCGTCCATCCAGCGGGCGTCCCGCCCGGTCTGCCGGGCGCGCAGCTTCAGCGGCGCGTGCAGCGTCTGGTGGATGGTCCGCGTCGGGTTCAGCGCCGAGTACGGGTCCTGGTGGATCAGCTGGATCTTGCGGAAGTGCGGCTGGCGCCGCTTGAGCTTCAGCGGCGACATCGCGGTGCCGTCGATGGTGATCTCGCCGCCGTCGTAGGTCTCCAGCCCGGCGATGATCCGGCCGAGCGTGGTCTTGCCGCAGCCGGACTCGCCGATGAACGAGGCGGCGCCGCCCTTGGGGATGGCGAAGTCGACGCCGCGCAGTGCCCGCACCTCGCGGGCGCCGAGCACCTTGCCGCGCTGCTTGAACGTCTTGACGATGCCTTCGCCGGTGATCACGCGTGCTCCTTCATGGTCGCGGCCCAGTCGACGGCGTGGCAGGCCACGATCCGCGACCCGTGCGCCACGGCCTCGGGGTCGACGGTGTCGCACACGTCCATCCGCAGCGCGCAGCGCTCCCTGAACACACAGCCCTGCTTGGGCACCGTGGCCAGCGTGGGCGGCCTGCCGGGCAGCGCCCTGGCCTCGTCCAGGTCGCCGACCAGGCGCGGGATGGCGCGGATCAGGCCCGTGGTGTAGGGGTGGCTGGGCTTGGCCAGCACGTCGCGGGTGGGTCCCTGCTCCACCAGCCGCCCGCCGTACATGACCGCGAGCCTGTCGGCGACCTCGGCGACGACGCCGATGTCGTGAGTGATGACGAGCGTGGTCAGGCCGCGCTCGGCGTGCACCTCGCGGACGATCTTCAGGATGTTGGCCTGCGTGATCATGTCGAGCGCGGTCGTCGGCTCGTCCAGCACGACCAGGTGGGCGTTGAGGACGAGCGCCAGCATGATGCCCACGCGCTGGCGCATGCCGCCCGACAGCTCGTGCTGGTGGGAGTCCAGGACGCGGGCGCCGTCCAGGCCCATCCTGGCCAGCAGCTCCTTGGCCTCCCTGACCAGGCCGCGCAGGTCCTCCACGCTGTGCGAGCGGCCCAGATCGAGTAGCTGCTTGCCGACCGTCTTGAGCGGGTTGAGGGAGTTCTGCGCCGCCTGGAAGACGTAGCCGATCTTGGCGCCTCTGGCCTTGCGCAGCTGCTCGCCCTGGAACTCGACCACATTGCCGAGCCCGTCGATCTCTACGCTGCCCGCCGCGATCTTGCCGGGCGGCTGCACGGCGTTCAGCAGCGACAGCGCCAGCGTGGACTTGCCGGAGCCCGACTCGCCGACGATGCCGGTGATCGAGCCGGGCTCCAGCGTCAGGCTGACGTCGCGGACGGCGGGCAGGTCGTTGTAGGTGACCGTCAGGCCACTGATCCGCACTCCCGGTGCTTGCTGTGCCGTGAGACCGCCTTCGGCGTTCTCACGGCCAAGTGTGCTGCTTTTGATGGTGCCCTCGCTACGCTCGGTCACGGCTACTCCTCACGCAGCCGGGGGTTGAAGATCTCGTCCATGGCGTCGACCACGAGCACGATCCCGAGCGTCAGCAGCAGGATCGCCAGCAGCGGCCCGAGCAGGAAGCCCAGCCCCTGCGGGGTGGTCAGCGCGCCTGAGCGGAAGACCGCGGTGTTGAGCATCTGGCCCCAGTTGTTCGACTCGTAGGGCAGCACGCCCAGGAAGAACAGGCCGACCTGGGAGTAGACGCCGCCGGTGACCGCGATGAGCATGTTCATCGCGATGTAGGGCGCCATGCTCGGCAGCAGCTCCTTGCCCACGATGTGGCCGGTCGACAGGCCCAGCCCGCGCGCCGCCTCGATGAAGCCGCGCTCGCGCAGCGACAGCGTCTGCGACCGTACGGCTCGCGCCACGCCGCCCCAGCTGAGCAGTCCGAGCAGCAGTCCCATGGTGACGGCGTTGCCGAACTTCCACACCGTGGACAGCACCAGCAGCAGCGGCAGGCCGGGGATGGTGAGCTTCATGTCGGTCAGCCGCATGAGCACGCTGTCCCACCGGCCGCGCTTGAAGCCGGAGAACAGCCCGATCGCGGTGCCGAGCACGACCGTGATGAGCGCGGTCACCAGCGCGGCGGTCAGCACGTAGCGGGAGCCGGTGATGACCAGGGCGATGACGTCCCTGCCCTGGTCGTCGGTGCCGAGCCAGTGCTCGGCGCTGGGCGGCCTGGTGATCTGGTCGGGATTTCCCGGCAGGTGGTCGGGGTAGAACATCGGCCCGAACACGCCCATGAACACGAAGCCGATCAGGATGACCACGCCCACCATGCGGCTGGGCTTGCGCCTCATCACCCGCCAGACGCCGGCCCAGAAGTTGCGCCGCAGCGTCGAGGTCGTCGTCGAGCTCTCCAGGAGAACGCTCATGAGGTCACCTCCTCGCTGGAGCGGACCCGCGGGTCGATGACGGAGTAGAACAGGTCGGCCACGATGTTGGCCACGATGATGGCCACCGTGATCAGCAGGAACGCGCCGCCCATCAGGGCGTAGTCGCGGTTGCTCATGCTCTCGAGGAGCAGCTGTCCCAGCCCCGGGTAGTTGAAGATCCGCTCGATGAACACCGCGCCGCCCAGCAGCAGCCCGAGCGACAGCGCCAGGATCGTGAACAGCGGCAGGATCGCGTTGCGCGCCACGTAGCGGAAGATGATCGACCGCTTCATCCCGCGCAGCTCGGCGGCCAGGATGAAGTCGTCGCCGAGCACGGTGACGACGCTGGACTTCATGGCCAGGATCCAGCCGCCGTAGGCCGCCAGCGCATAGGTGCAGACCGGCAGGACGGCGTGCTGGGCCAGCGAGCCGATGTATCCGGCGTTGAACCCGGGCTCGTAGAGGATGTCGACCGGGCCGTCGGCGGGCAGGATCGGGATCAGCGTGGCGAAGACGGCGCTCAGCACCAGCGCGATGACGTACTGCGGGACGCCGTGCAGCAGCGAGCCGGAGATGGACAGCGCGTCGCCCAGCTTGCCGGTGCGCTTGATCGCGGCGTAGACGCCCATGATGATGCCGACCAGGAAGCTCAGCAGCGTTCCCGCCAGCACCGGTAGAACGGTCCACTTGGTGGCCTCGGCCAGCACCGCGGTGACCGGCTGGCCGGGGTGGGTGACCGACACGCCGAGATCCAGCCTGAACAGGCCGGAGATGAAGTCGCGGTACTGCTGCCAGATGCTCCCGTCGGGCAGGAACCCGTACATCACGGCGGTGGCCTGCTTGGCCGCCTCCGGCGACATGCCCTGCTCGACCAGCTTCTGGAAGTGGGCGGCGATCGGGTCACCGGGGATGTTCCTGACGATGAAGAAGCTGATCGTCGCCACTACGAGGATCATGACGACCCCGCGGGCCAGATGGCCCGCGAGTCGCCTGATGAGAACCGTCATGAACTACTGCTTCTTCTTGATCATCCCGAGCGCGATCCAGACGCCCGCAGGGGTGCGGAGGAGGTCGCTGTCCTGCTCGGGCCATCCGATGAAGCGGCTGGTGTTGGTGAACTGGGTGTTGACGTAGTCCCAGAGCTGGATGACCGGCAGGTCCTGGTTGGCGGCCTTGGCCAGCTGAAGCATGATCGGCTTGGCCTGCTCGGCGGTGACGTTGTTCAGCTTGCCGGTGAGCTCACCGGGGTTGACCTTGCCGACTCCGTCGACGTCGACCGTCTCCTGGCCGCCCATCCAGTTGCCGCCCTTGCCCGGCGGGCTGTGCTCGATCTTGCCTGCCACGTTGGTCCAGCCGTTGGAGGCGCCGAAGAGGCGGGCGAAGATGTCATACGGCGCGGGGCCCAGGGCGATCAGCCAGAAGCCGGCGTCGTACTTGCCCGCCGCGATCTCCTGCAGGTAGAGCGGGTAGTCGGCGACCGTCTTGACCTCGGCGTCGACGCCGGCCGCGATCAGCTGGCTCTTGATGTTGTCCTCGGCGGAGATCCAGTCGGAGAAGCCGTTGGGCGCGGTCATCGAGAACTTCCACGGCGTGCCGTCGGCCAGCGCCCACTTGCCGTCCTTCTTCTGCAGGCCGGCGGCCTTGAACTCCTCCTCGGCCTTGGCCTGGTCGTGCTGGTAGGGGTTCAGCTTGGACAGCTCGCCGTCCAGCCAGGCCTGGGCCGGCTTCTGGTGGATGCCGGAGGTGGTGGCGGCCGGGGTGCCGCCCTCGGGCGAGGCCACCTTGGTGACCTGGTCGCGGTCGATCAGGTAGGCCAGGCCGCGCCGTACGTGCACGTTGTCGTAGGGCTTCTTGGACTGGTTGAAGGCCAAGCCGACCGACACGGGGGAGAAGCCCTTGATGAGCTGGCTGCCGGGCGCCTGCTTGATCCGGTTCATCACGTCGGCGGGCGCGGCGGTGAAGCCCACGTGGTCGAGCTTGCCGGCGATCAGGTAGTTCCAGATCTGCTCGTTGCCCGAATAGTTGAGCATCTTGACCTGGTCGGGCGCCACGTTCGCGGCGTTGTAGAAGCTCTTGTTCTTGACCAGCAGCGCCTCGCCGGGGTTGACCCGCTCCAGCACGAACGGGCCGGCGGTGACGTCCTTGCCGGGGTTGAAGGCGATGATCTTCTCGGCCAGGCCCTGGATCTCCTCGCGCGCCTTGTCGGCGTCGGCGCCGGTGCCGCGGGCGGCCGTGAGCTTGTCCCAGAAGTCGGCGGGCAGCTGGCTGCCCCACACGTGCTGCGGCAGGACCCAGATGTCGAGCACGCCCCGGGCGAACTTCACGCTCGGGTTCTTCATGTCCTGGGTGACCTTGACCGTGTGGTCGTCCACGACCTGCACGTCGGCCGCCGCGCCGGCGGCGCCCGGCGTGATCGAGAAGGCGGTGCTGCCCTGGGTGTAGGCGATGCCGATGGACATCTTGACGTCCTCGGCGGTGACCGGCTTGCCGTCGGACCACTTGCCGCCCGGCTGCAGGTGGATCGTGACCGAGGAGTTGTCCGGAGCGATGTCCCAGCTGGCCGCCGCACCCGGGTAGAACACGTTCGGGTTGACCAGGTCGTTCTTGTACCAGGCGAGTTTCCAGCCGTTGTAACCGAAGAACGAGTTGCCCTTGGGGTTGTACGGGTTCGCCGGGGCGCTGGCGTCGATGCCAGGCCGGTTCACGTCGATCGCGGTGAAGAGCCCGCCACCGCCGCCAGAGGGGGACTTGCCGGTGGATCCACCGCTGCACGCCGCCGTTGCGGTGGCCATGCCCAGCAACGCCACTACCGCTGCTAGTCGCTTCATCTTGTACGGCTCCGGGGGTTTAGTTCCTGGGGATGACCCGGACCCTATGGTCACGCAACAAGTGCGTCAATAATCTCCAGATGTTGTGAGGTGAATGTAACTTTCCTTCATAGACGTCCCGGCATGTCACGACAGCAGCAGTACGGCGGCGCCGCGGACGCGGTCGGCGGCCAGGTCGGCCAGGGCGCGGTCGGCGGCTTCGAACGGGTAGGGCGTCGTGGTCACCTCGGGCGGATGGGCGATCGCCTGGCGCAGGTAGGCGCGGCCGTCGGCCCGCGTGTTGGCGGTCACGCTGCGTAGCGTCCGCTCCTGGAACAGGTGCCGCTCGTAGTTCAGCACCGGGATGTCGGTCAGGTGGATCCCGGCCACGGCCAGGGTGCCTCCGCGGTCCAGTGCCTCCAGCGCGGGCGGCACCAGGGTGCCGACGGGGGCGAAGAGGATCGCGGCGTCCAGCGGCTCGGGTGGCGCGTCCGCGGTGGCCGAGGCGGCACCCAGCTCCAGGGCCAGCTTGCGGGCCGCGGCCGCGCGGGTCACCACGTGCACGGTGGCGCCCTGCGCGATGGCCGCCTGCGCGGTCAGGTGGGCCGAGGCCCCGAAACCGTAGATGCCCAGCCTGCCGCCCTCGGACAGGTCGCAGCGCAGCAGCGCCCGATAGCCGATGATGCCCGCGCACAGCAGCGGCGCCAGCCGCTCGGCCGGCACGTCCTCCGGCAGCGGGTAGACGTAGTCGGGCCTGGCGGTCAGGTACTCGGCGTACCCGCCGTCGGCGTCCCAGCCGGTGTAGGTGGAGCCGGGGCAGAGGTTCTCGTGGCCGCGCAGGCAGTAGCGGCACCTGCCGCAGGTGGACCTGAGCCAGGCCACGCCCACCCGCTCGCCCTGCCGCGGGCCGGAGACCACCCGCCCGACCACCTCGTGGCCGGGGGCCGTCTGCGGCTTCCTGGCGGGCAGGTCACCCTCGGCCAGATGCAGGTCGGTGCGGCAGACCGCGCACGCCTCCACCCGGATGAGCACCTCGCCGGGATCCGGCTCCGGTACCGGGCGCTCGAGGAGTTCCAGCAGCCTGCCGTCGCCGGAGACGACCCAGGCGCGCATCAGATCGGATCCCACGGCGTGCTGTCGAACGCGTCGATCACTCGTGCCATGGCTCCTTCGTCCACCTTCAGCGCGAGATCGTCAACCCTGCCCACCGCCACGACGCCCCAGGAGTTGGTCAAGAAGACGGCCGGGAAGTCCGGCAGGTCGGCGGCGGTCAGCGGCCGGTGGACGCATTCCAGGGAGCTGCGCTCGAGGATCTGCATGGTGATCCCGCGCAGCATCGGCGCGTCCGGCCAGACGATCCGCTCCCCGTCGAAGCAGCCCAGGTTGGAGATCGTGCCCTCCGAGATACGCCCGTCCGGACCGGCGAGGATCACCTCGTCGGCACCGGGGACCTGGCGGGCGATGTAGGCCTGCGCGAAGCCGCTGGCGTGCTTGATGTGCGGGACGAAGCGCTGGTAGCGGTAGGTCGTGGTGGTCAGCGGCCCGCCCGGCCAGGCGCGCGGCGGCTGCGCGGTGGCCACCACGTGCGGGCCGCCCCGGTCCACGACGTAGACGCGGACGCTGGCGTCGGGCGCCAGCACCTGCCTGACGGACTCCAGCACCAGCTCGGTGTCCAGGGGCTCGCCGAACAGTTCCAGGTTGGCGGATTCCAGCCGGGCCAGGTGCAGGTCCAGGCCGCGTACCCGGCTCTGCCGTACCTGCATGGCGGTGAAGTGGCCCCAGCGGCCCGCCACGGCCAGGCCCAGGTCGGCGGCGCCGGCGGGCCGTCCGTCGATGGCGACACGATCGATCATGTCTCCAGTTTGACGCCGGACGGGCGGGCCGGGTGTCCTGGTAGGCATGATTCGTCCCGCAATGCCCGATGATGTGCCCGCGATCCGTGGCCTGATCACCGACCTGGCCGCCTACGAGCGCGAGGCGCACCAGGTGCGGGTCACCGAGGAGCAGCTGGCCGAGGCGCTGTTCGGGCCGCAGCCGGTGGCCGGCTGCCACCTGGCCGAGGCCGAGGACAGGCGCGTGGCCGGGTTCGCGCTCTGGTACGTCACGTTCTCCACCTGGACCGGGCTGCGCACGCTGTTCCTCGAGGACCTGTTCGTGCGTCCCGAGCAGCGCGGCTCCGGCTTCGGCAGGGGCCTGCTGAAGGCGCTGGCGGCGATGGCGGTCGAGCGCGGCTACGGCCGCTTCGAGTGGCAGGTCCTGGACTGGAACTCGCCCTCGCGCGACTTCTACCGCGCCATCGGCGCCCGTGAGCTGCCCGAGTGGGTCCCGTGCCGCCTGGACGGCGAGGCGCTGGAGCGCTTCGCCAAGAGCTAGATGTCCAGCTTGGGCTCGCAGTCCACCGCTGACTTGATCAGCAGCGCCCACGAGGCGCCCCCCAGCAGGCCCAGGATGCACATCCCGAGCACCTGTGAGACGGCCTTGGTCAGCACCTTCAGCAGCACGCTCGTCGCGATCCCCGCCAGGAGCGTGACCAGCGCGCGATCGGCGTCGCTGAGGCCGCGCCACCACGCCAGGAAGCGCTTGATGCCGTCGGCGCCCGCCCGGTTGAGGTCGTCGATGATCGCGTCGACGGTGGTGCCGACGCGCATGGCGTAGCACTCGCCGAATTCCTGGACGGCCACGTCCTCACCCCACCCCGGACGGGATCGCGTCGTTCGCGATCTGCAGCAGTTCCGACAGCGACTTGCCGGAGACCTGGTCGAAGGCGTCGAACAGGCCCGCCAGGGCCGGCGCGACGTTCAGGTCCGGCTCGGCGAGCACGTGGCACAGTGCGAACTCCACCGTGCCCTCGTCGAACCCCTCCCGCAGCGCGGGATCCAGTGCGAAGAACCAGGTGAAGCAGGCGTCGAGCGACTGCCTCACCGTCTCCTCTTCGGGCAGCGACGCCGGGTCCACGCTGATCCCGGCGTCCGCCAGCCTAGAGGCGTACTCGTCTTCGAATGCCATGCCCCGATGGTCGGCGCAGGCCGGGCCACCGTCATGAGTAGGGGGTACTCAGCCCCTGCCCAGCCTGCCCGCCGCCAGTGCGGCGTACAGCGCGGCGCCGTCGGGCAGCACGCCGTCGTCGAACCTGGCCTCGGGGGAGTGGTTGTAGGGGGCCGTCGCCGGGTCCCTGTCGGGCGGGCACGCGCCCAGGAACAGGAAGGCCCCCGGCACGTTCTCCAGCACGTACGAGAAGTCCTCCGAACCCATCACCGGGTTCGGCGTGACGAGGAACCGGCCGGGACCGAACAGCTCGCCGACCGTGTTGGCCACGAAGCCGGCCTCCCCTGCGTCGTTCACCGTCACCGGGTAGCCCATGCCGAACGAGGCCTCCACGCCCAGCCCGTGCGCGGCCGCGATGCCCTCCACGACCTCCACCAGGCGCCGCTTGACCAGGGCCCGGTTCTCCTTGGAGAAGGTGCGCACGGTCGCCTCGAAGCGGGCCTCGTCGGGGATGACGTTGTCGGCGGTGCCGCCGTGGAAGCTGCCGACCGTCACCACGACCGGGTCGAACGCGTCGAACGTCCTGGTCACCATCGTCTGCAGCGCGCCCACCATCTCGCAGCCCGCCTGGATCGGGTCCAGCGCCCGGTGCGGGCTCGAACCGTGGCCGCCGCGTCCCTTCACCGTGACCTCGAACACGTCGGCCGCCGCCATGACCGGCCCCGGCCGGGTGGCGAACAGGCTCGGCGGCAGCATCGAGGACACCACGTGCATGCCGTACGCCGCGACGACCCGCTCGCCGGCGGCGTCGAGCACGCCCTCCTCGATCATGTGCCTGGCGCCCTCGTGGCCCTCCTCGCCCGGCTGGAACATGAACACCACGTCCCCGGCCAGCTCCGCGCGCCGCGCGCTGAGCAGCTTGGCCGCGCCGACCAGCATCGCGGTGTGCAGGTCGTGCCCGCAGGCGTGCATCCGCCCCTCGTGCCGGGAGATGAAGGACAGGTCGTTACGTTCGGTGACCGGCAGCGCGTCCATGTCGCCACGCAGGAGTACGGCGGGCCCCTTCCCACCGCCCCGGAGCACCGCCGTGACCGAGCTCAGCGCCGTGCCCGTGGTGATCTCCAGCGGGAGCCCGTCGAGCGCCGCGAGCACCTTCTCCTGGGTCAGCGGGAGCTGCAGCCCGAGTTCCGGTGTGGTGTGCAGCGAGTGGCGCAGCTGGACGAGCTCGTCCCGCAGGTCCTGCGCGGATTCAGTGAACGACATGAAGGACATTCTTCATGTGCCGGTCGTAATGTCGATATGTGATCCTCGCTACGATGGGCGGGTGACCGAGCGTAAGCGGATCGACTCCTGGCTGTCCGACATGGACGGCGTCCTGGTACACGAGGGGCGGCCGGTGCCCGGCGCCGAGGAGTTCATCAAGCGGCTCAGCGAGTCGGGCAAGAAGTTCCGCGTGCTGACCAACAACTCGATCTACACCCCGCGCGACCTGTCGGTGCGGCTGGGCCAGGCGGGCCTGGAGGTCCCGCCCGAGTCGATCTGGACCTCCGCCCTGGCCACCGCCCAGTTCCTGGACGACCAGCGGCCGGGCGGCTCGGCCTACGTGATCGGAGAGGCCGGGCTGACGACCGCGCTGCACGAGGTCGGCTACGTACTGACCGACCTCGACCCCGACTACGTCGTGCTCGGCGAGACCAGGACCTACAGCTTCACCCAGATCACCCGCGCCATCCGGCTCATCGAGGGCGGCGCCCGCTTCATCGCCACCAACCCCGACCCGGTGGGCCCCTCGACCGAGGGCTCCCTGCCGGCCTGCGGCGCCGTCGCCGCCATGATCACCAAGGCGTCCGGGGTCGAGCCGTACTTCGTCGGTAAGCCGAACCCGCGCATGATGCGCTCCGCGCTCAACGCCATCGAGGGCCACAGCGAGACGACCGCGATGATCGGCGACCGGATGGACACCGACATCGTGTCCGGCATGGAGGCCGGCCTCTACACGATCCTGGTGCTGTCGGGCGTCACCCAGCGCGACCAGGTCGACCGCTTCCCCTACCGGCCGTCGCTGGTGGTGGAGTCGGTGGCCGATCTCATCGACCTGATCTGACACTCCCTGACAGGTATGGCTGGCAGGCTGAGCCCATGAACCGCGTGTACCTGGAACTCGGCCCCAAGAAGGTGTTCGCCTGCTCGGTGGACTGGCCCGGCTGGTGCAGGATCGACAAGGCCGAGGAGCCGGCGCTCGACACGCTCATGGACTACGTGCCCCGCTACGCGCTGATCGCCGCCCGCGCCGGGGTGCCCTTCGAGCCCGGCGACCCGGTCGTGGTCGAGCGCGTGCCCGGCAGCCAGATGACCGACTTCGGCGCCCCCTTCGCGGTGCCCGACCTCGACCGAGAGCCGCTGTCGCCGCAGGCCGCCGAGCAGGGGGTCGCCCTGCTGCGCGCGGCCTGGGAACTGTTCGACGAGGTGGCCGCCGCGGCTCCGGCCGAGCTGCGCAAGGGGCCGCGGGGCGGCGGGCGCGACCGCGACAAGATCGTCGACCACGTCACGGAGGCGGAGCGCGCCTACGCCCGCAAGCTCGGCGTCCGCTACAAGCCGTACAAGTCGGTCGCCGACCGCGACGCCATGCGGGCCGAGCTCGTGCGGGCCTTCCTGAGCCCGCCCGGCGAGATCGGCTGGCCGGTGCCCTACGCGCTGCGCCGTACCGCCTGGCACGTCATCGACCATCTGTGGGAGATCGAGGACAAGTCGGTCTAGGCCCCGATCAGCTGCGGTAACGACGCGATGGCGCCCGCCAGGTAGGCCGCGACCGGCTCGGGGATCAGGTGGCGCGAGGTGATCTCCGCCGGTCGCAGCGGGATACGGACGACCTCGTAGACGCCGCGCGCGGGGTCCTCGAACTCGGGGCCGTGGCGCAGCGCCGGATCCAGGGTGGCCAGGCGGCAGCCGTACACGTGCTGGGTCTTTACCCCGCCGTCCCAGGGGTAGGTGAGCGTGGTCAGCGGGGTCACGCCGGTGACGGTGGCGCCGAGCTCCTCCAGCAGCTCGCGGCGCAAAGTATGCTCCAGCGAGTCGTCACCGGGTTCGACGTGGCCGCCGGGAATCGACCAATAGATCTCGCGGCCGGGGACGAGGCGCCTGAAGATGATCAGCTGCTCGTCACGATCAAGTAGGACACCTCGGACACTGGGTCGCATAATGTCCGTAGGGTACCCTAACCTACGGCGCCGTAACCTCACAGGGAGACGATCTTCATGGCGATGACTCAGACGGAACTGCTGCACGAGCTCGAGCCGGTCGTGGCCGGCGAGCTCGATCGCCATCACCGGGTGGCCAAGGAGTGGTTCCCGCACGAGTACGTCCCCTGGAGCGAGGGCCGCGACTTCGACGGCCCCTACGGCGGCAAGGCCTGGGAGGAGGGCGATTCCAAGCTCCCCGAGGCCGCCCGCATCTCGCTCATCGTGAACCTGCTGACCGAGGACAACCTGCCCAGCTACCACCACGAGATCGCCACCACGTTCGGCCGCGACGGCGCGTGGGGCACCTGGGTGCACCGCTGGACGGCGGAGGAGAACCGGCACGGCGTGGCCATCCGCGACTACCTCACCGTGACCCGCGCGGTGGACCCCGTCGCCCTCGAGCGCGCCCGCATGGTCCACATGGAGGGCGGCTTCCAGAGCGACTACACCACGATGCTGGGGCAGCTGGCCTACGTCTCCTTCCAGGAGCTGGCCACCCGTATCGCCCACCGCAACACCGGCCGGGCCTCCGGCGAGGAGGGCTGCGAGCGGCTGCTGGCCAGGATCGCCGCCGACGAGAACCTGCACATGCTCTTCTACCGCAACCTGCTCAAGGCGGCCTTCGAGCTCGAGCCCAACCAGACCATGCGGGCGGTGACCGACGTGGTCAAGACGTTCCAGATGCCGGGCTCCACCATCGAGGGCTTCACCCGCAAGGCCATGATCATCGCCAACGAGGGCATCTACGACCTGCGCCTGCACCTGGACGACGTGCTCATGCCGGTGCTGCGGCAGTGGTCGGTGTTCGACAAGACCGGCCTGGACGCCGAGGGGGAGCAGGCCCGCGAGGAACTGGCCGCGTTCCTGGAGAAGACCGAGACGACGGCCGCCCGGTTCGTCGCACGAAGGGAAGAGCGCCGCGCCCGCATGGGATGATTCGGACCCATGGGTCTGATCGTCTCTTTCTTCGCACTCCTCACGATTATCGCGCTGGCCGTCGCGGCGCAGCGCCTGCTCGGAGTGCGCTTCGGCGCGATCAGGACCTTCCTGGCCGCGCTGCTGGCGTTCTCGATCTCCCAGCCGGTGCTGACGCCGATCTTCTCCCTGTTCGGCGAGCCGGACACCACCGAGGCGCCGGGCATCGGCGCCATGTGGGTGCTGGTGCTCGGGGTCATGTGCGTGGTGCTGATCCCGATGATCATCCTGGTGATCGCCGAGGCGCTGATCCCGCCCGGCTCCATCCCCGGGCCCGTGGAGTTCCTTCGGTCGCTGCGCGGCCGGATCTCCCGGGCCAGGCGCTACTCGCAGATCACCAGGATCGCCTTCCGCCACGGCCTCGGCCCCTACCTGCGCGGCCGCGGCGACCGGGTCGACGACCGCTCAGGCAAGGTACGGCTGGCCGCATCCCTGCGTGAGGCGCTGGACGACGGCGGCGTGACCTTCGTCAAGCTCGGCCAGGTGCTGTCCACCCGGCGCGACCTGCTGCCGCAGGAGTTCGTGGAGGAACTCGGCAAGCTGCAGGACCAGGTGGCGCCCGTGCCGTGGCAGGAGATCGAGGCGGTGCTGCAGCGGGAGCTGGGCGCCGACGCCTTCGCCTCCGTCGACCGCACGCCGCTGGCGGCCGCCTCGATCGCGCAGGTGCACACGGCCCGGCTGCACTCGGGCGAGGAGGTCGTCGTCAAGGTCCAGCGGCCCGGCATCGGCCGGGTCGTGGCCAAGGACCTCGACATCGTGCGCCGCCTGGCGGCGACCCTGGAGGCGCGCACCCGCTGGGGCAGCACGCTGGGCATGCGCGACCTGGCCGAGGGCTTCGCGGTGGCCATCAGGGAGGAGCTGGACTTCCGGGTGGAGTCGGGCAACATGGCGGCTGTCTCCGCCTCGGGCGCGGGCGCCGTCACCTACCCCTCGCCGGTCGCCGCCCTGTGCACCGAACGCGTGCTGGTGATGACCCGGCTGTCGGGCACGCCGGTCACCAACGCCTCCCGCGAGCAGGGGCCTGGCCTGGCCCGCGACCTGCTCGACTGCCTGCTGCGGCAGATCCTGCTCGAGGGCGTCTTCCACGCCGACCCGCACCCGGGCAACCTGCTGCTGCTTCATGACGGCACGCTCGGACTGCTCGACTTCGGCTCGGTCGGGCGCCTGGACGCCTCGGTCCGCTCGGCGCTGCAGCGCTTCCTGATGGCGATGAACCGCCAGGATCCGCTCGCCGTGACGGACGCGCTGCTCGAGGTCGTGCCCAGGCCCGAGGAGATCGACGAGGCTGCGCTGGAACGGGCCCTGGGACAGTTCATGGCCAAGCACCTGGCGCCGGGCACCGACAGCGTGCAGACGTTCACCGACCTGTTCAGGATCGTCTCGGAGTACGGGCTGTCGATCCCGCCCGAGGTCGCGGCCGTCTTCCGGGCGCTGGCCACGCTGGAGGGCACGCTGGTGACGCTCTCGCCCGGCTTCAACCTGATCGGCGAGGCCAGGGCGTTCGGCGAGCGGGCACTGACCGAGCAGCTCACGGCCGCCGGCGGGGTCAAGGAGGCGATGTCGCAGGAGGTGGCGGCGCTGCTGCCGATGCTGCGCCGCCTGCCGCGCCGGGTCGAGCGCATCGCCAGCGCGGCGGAGCACGGCCGCTTCTCCATGAACGTCCGCCTGCTGGCCGACGAGCGGGACCGCGGATACGTCACCGGACTGGTGCACCAGGTGCTGCTGACGGTGCTCGGCGCGACCTCCGGCCTGATGGGCGTACTCCTGCTCGGCATCCAGGGCGGCCCCGTCCTCACGACCGCGGGCACGACCCTCTTCCAGCTGATCGGCTACAACCTGCTGGTCATCGCCGCCATCCTGGTGCTGCGCGTCCTGGTCGTCATCTTCCGCCGTCCCAGGACGTAGCCCACCCTCACTTGCGGCGGTCGTTCAGGCCGTGTTCGTAGGCCCAGATGACCGCCTGGACTCGGTCACGCAGCCCGAGCTTGCCCAGGATGCGGCCGACATGAGTCTTGACGGTCCCCTCGGACAGAAAAAGCGATCGCGCTATCTCGGCGTTCGTCTCGCCCCAGGCGATGTGCCGCAGCACCTCACGCTCACGCTCGGTCAGCGGATCCGGAGCGACGTGCGGCAGGCGCGGCGCGATGTGGTCGAGCAGGCGCCGCGTCGTGGACGGCGCGATCACCGCGTCCCCGCGGTGTACGGTCCGCACCGCGGACAGCAGCTCGTCGGCGGGGGCGTCCTTGAGCAGGAACCCCGACGCCCCCGCCCGCAGCGCCGCGAAGGCGTACTCGTCCAGGTCGAAGGTGGTCAGAACGATCACCTTCGGCCCGTTACCCGCCATGAGGAGCCGCCTGATCGCCTCGACCCCGTCCATGCGCGGCATCCGCACGTCCATGAGCACCACGTCCGCCGCCACCGTGCGCAGCTCGGCCAGCGCCTCCACCCCGTCGCGCGCCTGGCCCACCACGCGCATGTCGTCCTGCGCGTCGATCACCATCGCCGTGCCGGTACGCACCAGATCCTGATCGTCGACGACATAGACCCGAATCATCATGTCCGGTACGGCAGGCGCGCCTCCACGACGAACCCGCCCGCATCCTCCATCCGAACCTCCACGGCCCCGCCCACGGCGCCCACCCGCTCCCGCATTCCCGCCAATCCATTCCCCGTTCCCGGCACGCTCGTGGCCTTGCCGTCGTCGCTGACGGTGAGGTGCAGGGCATCCTCCGCCCACTCCAGCAGGACCGTGCCGCCGGCACCGGGGCCCGCGTGCTTGAGCGTGTTGGTGAGCGCCTCCTGCACCACCCGATAGGCGACGAGCTCCGTGCCCGGCCCGAGGGGGCGGGCCGTACCCCGCACGATCTCCGCCACGGGAAGCCCCGCGCTCCTGGTCCGCTCCAGCAGTCCCGGAAGGTCGGCCAGGCCGGGCAACGGCTCCACCCCGTCGGGGCCGGCGCGCAGCACGCCGACGGCGGCCCGCATGTCCGTGAGCGCCGTGCGCCCGGTGTCCTCGATCGTGGCCAGGATCTCCTCCGCGCGCGCCGGGGCGAACCGGCCCCCTCTTGCCTGGGCGACGATGACCGCCAGCGCGTGCGCGACCACGTCGTGCATCTCCCTGGCGATCCTGGCACGCTCCGCCGCGGTCGCCTGCGCGGCGGCGTCGCGGGCCCGCTCCCGCAGCAGCTCGATGTAGGCGAGCTGGGTCCGCCGGTACAGGCCGAACACCCACGCCGCGACCGCCACCGCGGCCAGCAGCCCGAACAGCAGCCACGGGTTCGGCCCCAGGTCCGCGGCGGCCACGCTGGAGTCGGTCGCGAACCTGGCCGCCGCCACCCCGGCTCCCGCCAGGCCCACGACCAGCGGAGGGTACCGCCGGCCGTACGCGGCACAGGAGTAGACCGCCAGCGGGAACAGCGCAGCCGACGGCAGCACAAGGAACAGCCCGGTCACGGCGACCTGCACGGCGAAGGCAGCGGCGACTACGAAGAACGCCCAGCCGTCCCGCCGGTACGCGACGGCCGCGTGCGCCACCAGGCAGGCGCCCACGAGCAGCCCCGCACGGACTCCCGGCACCGACAGCACCGCCACCACCACAGACAGCGCGAACAGCGGCACCCCGACGACGAAGGCCAGCACCACGTCCGCGCGCCGCGGCATCACCGCGCCGTCGCCCGCTGGTATGCCAGTGTGGCCCCGCCGACCGCCAGCCCGAACAGCAGCCAGCTCCCGTACACCAGCCCGACCGTCACCACCGCCGCGGGATCGGACAGCGGCACGGGCCCCCGGGTGAGGCCGACCAGCTGCGACAGCGTGCCGAAAACGGACATGGTCCCCATAGTGGTCAACATGGCGGCGCCCGTCCAACCGCCTGCCAGCACCAGCCGCCGCGGCAGCCACCGCCCCCACCGCTGGACCAGCGCCAGCGAGCCCACCGCCCCGATGAGCAGCATGATCAGCTCACCGTACGGCAGGCCCTCGTCATAGCCCACGGGACGCAGCAGCGTGCCGCCGAGAGACCAGTACAGCTTGGCCATCGGATAGATGAACCCGAGGGCGAACGCGCTGTATCCCAGCCACGCCCCTTCCGGCACCCGGATGTGACGCAGCAGCAGCGCTCCCAGCAGCGCGCAGCCCGCCAGGCTGAGCCCGCGCAGCGCCATCCCCGGCCAGTCGACCCGCGCGAACTCTCCCGCGGGGATCCCTGTGACGGCGAAGAACGCGCGAAACACGTCGAGCACGATGCCGCCCGCCGACCACAGCAGCAGCACGGCGGGCAGCAACCCCGCAGGGTTCGGCCGCACCACGAAGACCGCGCCCACCAGGGCGGCCACGACGGTTACCCAGTCCGGGGCGAAGCCCGTGGTGTAAGGGAGCGTCGGCAGCGGTACGAGCGCGAGTACCGCGACGAGCGCGAGAACGACCAGCGCCGAGATCTGCATTCGTTGGAGTCGCATGACGCCAACGATTCCGGCCCCGATCCGCGGGCCGCGTCTCCGCCAGGTCCAGACGAGATCTGACCTGAGAGGTATTGACAACCCGAGCCGGTCGTGGGTATCTCATGTGATCACCCTCGCAGGGCCAGCGCCGCCGCCTCCCGCGCGCAGCCCCACGACAGGCTGACGCCGTTGCCGCCGTGCCCGTAGTTGTGCACCACGCCGCCCTCGGCCTCCACCCTCACGGCGGGCCGGTCGGGACGCAGGCCCACCCAGACATCGAGCACCTTCGCCTCGCGCAGCAGCGGCTCGACCCGGCCGCAGCGCTCCAGGATGCGCTCGGTCACGCCGGGGTCTGGAGTGGTGTCCCACATGTCCGCCACCGCGATGCCGCCGCACAGCACGCGGTCGTGGTGCGGCACGTAGTGGGTGGTCTCCGCGGAGGCGGCCAGCTCGAGGAACACCTCGTCGAGCCCCGGGTTCGCCACGGCGACCAGCTGCCCGAGCATGGGACGGACGCTGTCGTCGCCCGCCAGCTCCCTGGAGCCCAGCCCGGCGCAGTTGACCACGACGGGCCCCGCCTCCGCCGGCGTGGACGCCCGCCTGATCTCGATCTCCACGCCGGCCTCCGCCAGCCTGCCGGTCAGGTAGCGCAGGTAGACGGGCATGTCGATCACCGGCATCGTGCCGCGGAAGCCCGCCGGGTAGCCGTCGGGCAGCTCGCCCGCCGTACAGGCCTGCAGGTCGGGGATCATGGTCGCCTGCGGTGGCAGGTGCTCGACCGGGGGCAGCTCGCCGACGGTCAGCACCGGCGCCATCCGCACGCCGCTGCCCGGCACCTCGGCCAGCGCGCGGAAGTCGCGCAGCGACTGCTCGGTCCAGGCCAGCGTCTTGTCCATCGGCTGCTGGAACGACGGTCCCCACATCGCGCCGGCCAGCGCCGACGTCGTCTCGAGCGGCGGGCGCTCGGCCCACACCCGCACCTCGGCCCCGGCCTCGGCCAGGCAGATCGCCGTCGTCAGCCCGCTGACACCCGCTCCGATCACCACAACGCTCGTCATGCCGTCCACCTCACCACAGCCCGCGGCCGATCTTCTACGCCTTTGTGCCGATAGGGGAGGAGGGACCGAGTCCTACACCACGCCTGCTGGGGCCGTCATCGCGGCTTACGGTCGCTGATTCTCCTTCCTGTACGGCAGGCCGTGGGGACCCGCCGCCCGCCGTACTTTGGCGGGCGGCCCGTGACCGGCGCTACTGGCGAGTCGGCGACGGTCGCCCGCCGCCACGGCGCTTCATGCCCGGGCGCCACGGTCCCCCTGGCCCGCCGTACGAGGCGCCGGACCTCCGCCGCACCACGTCTCGCCGACCCCGGCTCGGGACTGGTGCCCGTCTTTGGGGCTTCGTGTTGACCCCGGCGTGGATACCGCTTCGTCCTAAGTGGTGGGGTTCAGGTGGGTGAGGGCCGTGGACAGGGGGAGGCGGAGGGTGGCGTGGATGTCGTGGCCGTGGATGGATTCGTGGCTTTCGGCCGAGACGTCGAGCTCCACGCTGTGCACGGGGGCGTCCGCCAGGGCGCGGGCCAGGGTGAGCGTGGCGGTGCGGACCACGTCCTCGACGAACTGGGGCCGCAGGTGGGAGCGCCTGACCAGCTCGTACTCGTCGGGGCGCTTCAGCAGCTCCTGCGTCAGCGCCGTGGCCTCCGCCAGTGTCCGGTAGAGGAGGGCGTAGCCGGGGAGCAGCTCCGGCACCCGGGCGCGGACGGCCAGCCGTACCCGGCCCTTCTGGCTGTGGGTGGCGATCGGGACGCGGCCGAGCAGCGCGCGGCCGTCCTCGGGTGAGAGGCCGAGCTCGGTGACGAGCTCGGTGAGGGCGTAGCCCTGCATGCAGGGGCAGGCGGTGATGTTGGTCGCCGACAAGGCCAGCTCCACCAGCGGGTCGGGGCCCGCGACGGCCAGCGCCGAGACGTCGGCCGTGTCGGGGGAGAGCTGGCCGGTGACCGGCGTGCGGGTGGACAGCGGGACCGTGGCCGCGAGCGTGACGCGGGCCGAGTCCTGCGCCTGGCCGTCGCGCACCTCGCGGGCGATGGCCAGCGCCGCGGCGGGCAGCGACAGGCCGGCCGGGGCGCCGGCGATGGCGCGCTCGATGCGGGACATGTGGATGCCTCGCTGGTCGGAACCCAGGCTGACCTCGGCGTTCACGTCACACAGCAGGTCGAGCGGGCCGCCGAACAGCTCGTCGGCCGCGTTCACCCTGGCGCGCTGGCCGTGCACGCCCACCCGGTCGATCGCGATGCCCACGGCGGGCAGCTGGGCGGGCACGTCGTAGAAGTCGTCGGTGTAGGGCTGAGTGGTCACGGTCATGACAGGGGGTCCTCCTCGATCGGCCAGGCACGGCCGTGGGGGCTTCGGTAGCGGAGAAAGATCTCCTGGTCGGCGACGGTCGCCTCGACCAGGGTGTAGCGATGGGGCGCGAGGCCTGTCGCGGCGGCGGGGGTGGCCTCGCCGCCGAGCAGCCACGGGGTGACGGTGTAGAAGAGCTCGTCCACCAGGTCCTGGCGGGCCAGCGACGCGAACATCCGCCCGCCGCCCTCACACAGCACCCGGCGGAACCCGAGCCGCTCGATCACGCCCGCCAGGTCCTGGGTGTCGTCCACCTCGAGCACCTCGATGCCGGGTGGGACCTCGGCCTTCTTCGGCAGTACCAGGATTTTTCGGGATTTGGTGGACCAGAACGGGTTCTGCCAGTCGAAGTCCGCCCGCGTGGCCACGACGGCGATCGGGGGCACCTCCGCCCGCAGGCCCGGATACGTGAAGCGGATCTCCCGGCGGTCGGCGCGGGCGGTCCCCGCGCCGTAGAGCAGCAGGTCGGCCTGGGACCGCAGCCGCTCGAGGACCAGGCGGTCGCGGCGGCTGCCCAGCACCTGCTGGGCGGGATGCCAGATACGGCCGTCCAAGGAGCCCGCCAGGCACACGGCCACCCTGGGCCGGTCCTCGTCATCGGTCGCCACGTGGGGCCACCTTCCTCTCAGGTTGTTTCAATACAACACAGTTGTGGATTGTATTGCGGTGCCACGAGTCCGCGGCGGTCCCAGGAGGTGGTTTCGGTGACGGCGTAATGGCGGGACGCGTCCTCACCGGAGTGGCGTGAAGGACAGGCGCCCGCGCACGGCGGCGGGTGGCGGGTGGGGGCGGCGGCAGCCGTACGGCATGGCTGCTGGGGAGACCCGACGCGGCGACAGCACCGCGGCGCGCCCCAGTGAAGGCGACGGGACAGACCCGGTGCGGCGTGCTTCCAGTGAAGGCGGCGGGTCAGATCTGGTGCGGCGTGCTTCCAGTGAAGGCGGGGCGGGAGCGGCGGCTAGGGGGCGCGGCGGAGGCGCTTGACGTCGGAGCGCTGCTTCTTGGTGGCGATGCGGCGTTCGACCGAGCCGCGGGTGGGCTTGGTGGCGCGGCGGCGCTTGGGCGGCGGGGCGATCGCCTCGCGCAGGCGCTGCGCCAGACGCTGCGCGGCGGCCTCGCGATTGCGCAGCTGCGAACGGTACTCCGAGGCGGCGATCGTGATCATGGGGCCAGGCAGGCGCGACAGGGCGCGGGCCTTGAGATCGTCGGGCAGCGCCGTCGTCGCCGCCACGTCGAAGGTGAGCTCGACCCGGCTGTCGGTCGTGTTGACGCCCTGGCCGCCGGGGCCCGACGAACGCGAGAAACGCCAGACGAGCTCGGCGTCGGGGATGACGACCGAGTCGTTGACGATCAGCGGGCCAGGCATGGCATGAACTCCTTAGTGAAGGGTTTCACCGTATCTGGGGGACATATGCCGACGGCAACGGGATTTTCAACATCCGTCGCCGCTGCGACTATGGAGGCAACACCCCGGGGGAGAGGCGGATTCCATGCAGGTCACTCCGGGGCAGGTCGGGTTGACCGTGGGGCTGGCGATCCTGTCGGCCGTGGCGTTCCTGCTGCTGAGGTGCCAGAGTCGTGGCCGGCCGTTCGGACCCCAGGCTCGGTGGCTGGCCTTAGCCGTGGTCCTGCTGACGGGGTGCGCATCGGCGGTCGTGGCGCTGGCCGGCGGGTTCCTGCTCAACCAGTACCTGTCCACGGCCCTGGGGGTGATCGCGCCCAGCGGGCTCTGGCTGAGCCAGGTACGGGCGCGGGAGGAGGACCGGCGGTCGCTGGCCAGGGAGGCGGCCACGTTCTGGCTGGTGACGCTGCTGGCCCGGCTGGACCAGGCGATGGCGGAGGACCAGCTGGTGTGGTGCGAGCGGCGGGTCGACGACTCCTGGAGCATCTACGAGCTCAGCCTGGCCGCCTTCCGCTACCACGAGCGCATCAGGGAGCGCCTCACGCCCGAGGAACGCCGCCGTGCCCGCGTCCACGCCCGGCTCGACGCCATCGAACGCCGCCTCGACGTTGCCGCCCTCATCGAGGACGGCGCGCCCAGATCCAAGGTCGTCACGGCCCTGCGCGGGTCGCGCCACACCAAGACGCCCCGCTACGAGCGCTACCTCAACGACCTGACGCGCATGCACGGCATCCTCCGCCACGACGCGGAGAACGAGCTCCTGCGCCTACTCGCGATCGCCTTCCGCGCCGGCTACCGCTCCCTCCCCGTCTTCGTCCCCCCAGCCCGAGCCACCCTCACCACCGACCGCCCCCACCCGTAGCGGCTTCATGTCTTGCGCGCCTCTTGTGCGGCGAGTTCTGTCGTGTTGCGAGGTTGCTCCTGTACGGGCCTGGGGTTGCTCTTGTAGGGCGAGTTCTCTGGTGTTGCCAGGTTGCTCTTGTACGGCGAGTTCTCTGGGGTTGGGAGATTGCTCTTGTACGGCGAGCCGCCGCCACCGGCCGCCGTCCGTACTTCGGCTGAGGACCCGCGACCGGCGCTTCCGGCGAGTCGGGGACCCTTGCCCGCCGCCACGGCGCTCCGATAGCCGGGCACCCCGGTCTCGCGTTCCCGGGTCTGCTACGGGGTTTCGGTGGCCGGGCACGGTCTCGCGTTCCCCGGTTCGCCACGGCGTTTCGGTCGCCGGGTGCCGCGGTTCTGCGCTTCCCGGTCCGCCTTGGGGTTGCGGTGGGCGGGTGCTGCGGTCTCGTGTTTCCCGGGTCGGCCCCGGGGTTTCGGTGGCGGGGTGCCATGGTTCTGCGTTCCCGGTCCGTCCCGGGCTTCTTCGTGGTCTCTCGCATGGCAGGCTTGCTCAACCCGTGTGTGTCGCCGTGCTCGTGATGGTGCTCGTGCCGGTGGTGGTGCCCGAAGCTGCGCGAGGCGGCGGTCGGTTATGCGAGGTCGGGGGGCTCGGCGGTGGTGAGGGTGAGGTCGAGGCGGGCGCCGAGGGCGGTGATGACGGCGTTGAGCGTCTTGAGGGTGAGGTTTTCGTCCCCCGAGAGTATTTGGCTGACCCGCCCCGGCGACACGCGCATCGACGCCGCCAGATCCGCGCGCGTGATCTTGTGTTCGCGCATGTACCAGGTGATCTCGTCGACCACGTCCGTGGCGAGGCCTCCGGGCCTGCCCGTGTCGACATCCTGGGTGGTACGACGGAAGGCCATAGCGGGCTCGCTCTCGCCGGTCAGCTCTCGATGCCTCGACTTTAGCTCTATCTAAACCTTTAGGCAAGCCTAAAGCTCCGCAGGCGGGTTGACGCCGGGATGCAAGTGGCGTATGTCACTATCGCGTGAAATTACGGAGCGAGGTGGGGAGGCCGTAATGGCGGGGATCGTCGGCGTGCACGGGATCGGCAAGTACAAGTACTACGAGGCAGCGGGTAAATCGGTTCCAGGCGCCGCGGAGGCGATGCGCCAGAAGTGGAACCACTATCTCCACGTCTCCGTGGGGGGCGAGGTCAAGGACTACTTCAGCGAGGTCGCCTACTATGCCCACGTCCTGCACGACGGCCCCGAGGGCGGACAGGCCCTGGGGTTCGCGGCCATGGACGCGCCCGCCCACCAGGTCCTCATCGACTGGGCCAAGCACCTGGGCCTCGGCGAGGACCTGACGCGGTCGCTCAAGGCGTTCACCGGCTGGCTGCTGACCAAGCTCGACACCAGGTCGGCCGCGTTCGCCAAGCTCTTCGCGCCCGAGGTGGCCGCCTACCTGACCAACCAGGCAAAGCGCGAGAAGTCCCAGAAAGTCGTGGCCGAGGTGATCCGGCGGAACCAGCCCAGGGTCGTCATAGCCCACTCACTCGGCAGCGTCGTCACTTACGAGACCCTCTGGGCGAATCCGGACATCCAGGTCGACCTCCTCATCACCCTGGGCAGCCCGCTCGGCATGCGCAACGTCGTCTTCGAGCACCTCCTGCCGGCCCCCATCAACGGCCGGGGGGAGCGTCCCAAGGGCGTGGCCCGCTGGGTCAACATCGCCGACAAGGACGACATCGCCGCCATCCCGGCGGACCTGCGGGACAGCTTCGACGGCATCGACGTCGAGGAACTCGTCAACCTCGACTGGATCGACTTCCACACGGCCGAGAAGTACCTCGGCTGCCCCGCCCTGACCCCCCACCTCCAACCCTTCCTCGTCTAATCCCACCCCAGGAGCGCGTAGCGTCGATGAGATCATGGGCCTCTGGGTCCACTCGGCCGAAGCGAGCGCCGCCTGGGCCCTACAGATGCGAAGGGGAGCCTGCATGACCTGGACCGTGTTCGACTACGGCGGTGTCCTGTCGCTGCCGCAGCCCGAGTCCGACGCCGACGCGATGGCCGAGGCCGTGGGCGCCGACCCGGAGACGTTCAAGCGCGGCTACTGGGATCATCGCCTCGACTTCGACCGTGCCACGCTGACGCCCGAGACGTACTGGAGCACGGTGCTCGGCAGGCCCGCGACCGCCGCCGAGGTGGCCAGGCTCGACGAGATGGACGTCGCCAGCTGGTCGCACCCCGACCAGGGCACGCTGGCGATCCTCGACGCGCTGCTCGCCCGCGGCGCGGACGTGGCCCTGCTGTCCAACGCCCCCGCGAGTGTCGCCGACGGCTTGGACCGCCTGCCCTGGATCGCCGCCATCGAGCACCGCTTCTACAGCGCGCGCATGGGCATGGTGAAGCCCGACCTCGAGATCTACGCCGCCCTCGCCGAGGGCCTCGGCGCCGCCCCCGGCGACATCGTCTTCATCGACGACCGCAAGGACAACATCGAGGGCGCCGAGCGCGCCGGCCTCACCACCCACCACTTCACCGACGCCGCCTCTCTCCGCGCGGCGCTCTCCCTCTAGGCGGCTGTACGGCGGGCCGCGCAACCGGCCGCCCGCCGTACTCCGGCTGAGGGCCCGCGACCGGCGCTCGCGGCGAGTCGAGGACGCTCACCCGCCGCAACGGCGCCCGATCGACGTGGCACGGGGGAAACCAGGGGCAGAGTGTCGGTTATGTGATTTATGGTGACGCAGGTGGAGAATGCGTTCCAAGTCGACCTACGCGGCGTCGTCGACCTGCTGAGCAGGCACCTGTACTCGAGCCCCCGCGTCTACGTCCGAGAGCTCCTGCAGAACGCCGCCGACGCGATCACGGCCAGGCGCAACCAGGAGCCCGGCGCCGAGGCCAGGGTGGAGATCCGCGTCGGCGACGGCGAGATCCAGGTGCGCGATACCGGGATCGGCCTGACCGAGGACGAGGTGCACACGCTGCTGGCCACGATCGGCCGCTCCTCCAAGCGCGACGAGCTGGGCTTCGCCCGCCACGAGTTCCTCGGGCAGTTCGGCATTGGCCTGCTGTCCGGATTCCTGGTGGCCGACGAGCTCCAGGTGGAGACCCGCTCGGCCAAGGGAGGCCCCGCCGTCCTGTGGACCGGCCGCTCCGACGGCCGCTACGAGGTCGGACGGGCGGAGCGCGACGAGCCGGGCACCACGGTCACGCTGCGGGCCAGGGAGGACGCCGGCGAGTGGGTGTCCGCGCGGACGGTCACCGAGCTGGCGGGGCTGTATGGCTCTTTGCTGCCCATCGACGTCACGGTGAACGGCCGCCGCACCACCCTCGACGCGCTGCCGTGGACGGAGCGGCACGCCACGCCCGACGCCAGGCGGGACGCCCTGCTGGAGTACGGCGAGCGGCTGTTCGGCTTCCGCCCGCTCGACTTCGTGGACCTGCACGTCAAGGAGTCGGGACTGACCGGCGTCGCGTTCATCCTGCCGAGCCCGGCCAACCCGGCCGTGCGCGGCGCCCACCGCGTCTACCTCAAGCGCATGCTGCTCACCGAGCGCGCCGACGGCCTGCTGCCCGACTGGGCGTTCTTCGCCCGCTGCGTGGTCGACGCCGCCGAGCTGCGCCCCACCGCCAGCCGCGAGGCACTCTACGAGGACGACCTGCTCGACCACACCCGCGAGGAGCTGGGCCGCGCGCTGCGGCTGTGGCTGGTACGGCTGGCCGAGACCGACCCCGACGGCCTGCGCGACTTCCTGCGCCTGCACCACCTGGGCGTCAAGGCGCTGGCCCTGCACGACGACGACATGCTCAGGCTGGTGGACCGCTGGCTGGAGTTCGAGACCAGCGCGGGCCCGATGACGCTGGCCCAGTTCCGCACCAGCCACCCCGGCGGCCGCTACACCGCGAGCGTCGACGAGTTCCGCCAACTCTCCGCGGTGTCCGGCGCGCAGGGCGTCGGCCTGGTCAACGGCGGCTACGTCTACGACAGCGAGATCCTGCAGCGCCTGACCAGGATCGATCCCGACGCCCGGCTCGAACCCCTCGACCCGGCCGACCTGGCCACCCACCTGGGCCCGGTGGACCCGCGCGAGGAGCTGGCCGCCCGGCCGTTCCTCGAGGCGGCGGCCAGGGCGCTCGACCCGCTCGGGTGCGAGGTGGTGCTGCGCGACTTCGATCCCGCCTCGCTGCCCGCCCTCTACCTGACCAGCCGCGCCGCCGAGCACCACGCGGAGCTGCGCGAGGCCAGGGACGCCGGCGACGAGCTGTGGGCGGACGTGCTCGGCGCGCTGGAGCGCACCATGGCCGCCGACAGGCCCCGCCTGGTGCTCAACCACCGCAACCCGCTGGTCCGCCGGGTCACAGGCCTGCCGGAGCTGTCGCTGGCCGCCACGGCCGTGCAGGCGCTGTATGGGATGGCGCTGCTGCACGGGCACCATCCGCTGCGTCCCGCCGACTCGGCGGCGCTCAACAGGTCCTTCCTGGGCCTGCTCGACTGGGCGGTCGGGGGTGAGACGCGTGGCTGAGGACGTCGAGGCGCTGCTCGCCCGGGCGGGGAGCATGCCGTATGGGGAGGCCAGGACGATCCTGGTGGAGCGGGCGCTGAAGGAGGCGGAGGCCGGGCGCGACCCGAAGCTGATCATCCAGGCGCGGTTCGACCTGACGGCCGCCTACCAGCACGGCGGGGAGCCGGGTAAGTCGTTCGCCACGTTCTCCCGTAACGTGGCCGCCCACGATTCGAACCCCGGCTGGTTCAGCGAGTGGCACGCCTGGCGACTGCTCTGGCAGTTCAAGTGGATCATGAGCGACATGCGGAAGTTCCCGGAGATCCCGCTGCGGCGAGCCCTGGACGCCCTCGACGACATGGAACGCCGCTACCGGATCGCGGGCGGCACCCTGCACGCCGTGCACGCCCAGCGCTGCCTGATCGCCTGGCACCTGGGCGAGGAGGACGAGACCCGGGCGTGGCTGCGCCGCTGGGAGACGACGCCGCGCGACGACCTGTCCGACTGCGAGGCGTGCGACCTGAGCGGGCGCGCCTACGTGCTGTCGGGTCTGGGCAGGGACGCCGAGGCGGTCGAGGCCGCGGGGCCCGTCCTGGCCGGCGAGATCACCTGCAGCTCCCAGCCGCAGGGTGTGCTGTGCACGCTGCTCCTGCCCTACGTCCGCGCGGGCCGCCTGGAGGAGGCCGCGGCCGGGCACCGCAGGGCCTACCGGCTCGTGCAGGGCAAGGCCGGCTACCTCGACGACTTCGGCGATCACCTGGAGTTCCTCGCGCTGACCGGCAACCACGCGCGCGGCCTTGAACTGCTGCAGCGCGAGCTGCCGCTGCTCGAGCGCGCGCCGTCGCCGGCGGCGGCGCTCCGCTTCATGTCGGGCGCCGCGCTGGTGCTGCGCCGCCTGGAGGAGACGGGCCACGCGGACCTGACCGTACGGCGGGCCGACCGCGACGTGCCCGTGCCCGAGCTGCGCGCGGAGCTGGAGTCCGGGGCGCGCGCCATCGCCGCCAGGTTCGACGCCCGCAACAACGGCGTGGTGCACACCGCCAGGCTGGAGCGGACGCTGGCCGCCGAGCCGCTGGCCGAGTACCTGCCGCTGGTGCCCCGCGCCCGCCGCGACCCCGGCGGCGATCCGGAGGAACCCTGGCGCCAGGCCAGGGCGCTGCGCGAGATCGGGGACCACGACGGCGCGGTCGCCGTCTACACCGAGCTGGCGGAGGGCGGCGCGCTGCTGGAGGCGGCCGAGCTGCTCAGCGATCTGGATCGCGACGAGGAGGCGGCCGAGGCCTTCGACCGGGCCGCGCGGCTGTTCGACGCCGAGGGCGACCCGCTCGCCGCCGCGCGGGCGCTGGCCAGGCACGCCAAGTCGGTCTACTACGCCACCGACGACGGCCAGGAGATCATGGCGGCCTACGACCGGGCCAGGGCCGCGCTGGCCGCCGCCGGAGAGCAGGCCGCCGAGGAGGACCTCGCCGCGCTGGCCCACGACGAGCAGGTGGCCAGGGAGTGGATCGAGCGGCAGGAAGGCTGACGTCAGATGACCCGACTGGCGTTGTTCATCCATCTTTGACTCGGGGGTCATGACCGTGTCAGCGGAGACGGACATACCTGGAGCGTGGACCGCAGATCCTTCCTCGCAGCCGCGTCCCTCCTCCTCCTGCCGACCCCCAAGACCAGGGCGCTGAGCGCGGACCCGTTCACGCTCGGCGTCGCCTCGGGCGACCCGTCCACCGACGGGTTCGTGCTGTGGACCCGCCTGGCCCTCCAGCCGCTGGCCGGCGACGGCCGCGGCGGCATGCCCGCGCGCGACCTCGACGTCGACTGGCAGGTCGCCGCCGACGAGCGCTTCGCCACGATCGTCAAGTCCGGCACGGCCACCGCCAGGGCGGCCGACGCGCACAGCGTGCACGTCGAGGTGGCGGGGCTGCAGCCGGGGCGCGACTACTTCTACCGGTTCAAGACCGAGGGACGGCTCTCGCCCGCCGGCCGTACCAGGACGGCGCCGAGCGGGGCCTCGCCGCTGGCGTTCGCCGTGGCGGCGTGCGCGCACTACGAGCACGGCTACTACACCGCCTACCGGCGTCTGGCCGAGCAGGAGCCCGACCTGGTCGTCTTCCTCGGCGACTACATGTACGAGTACGGGCCGAGCGGCTACACCGCGCTGGCCGGGCGGGTGCGCACCCACACACCCGGCAAGTGCATGACGCTGGCCGACTACCGGCTGCGGCACGCGCAGTACAAGAGCGACCACGACCTGCAGCACGCCCACGCCGTCGCGCCCTGGCTGGTCGCCTTCGACGACCACGAGGTGGAGAACAACTGGGCCGGTAGCCACTCCAGCACCTTCGCCCCCGACTTCAAGCAGCGCAGGGCCGAGGCGTTCCGCGCCTACTACGAGAACATGCCGCTGCGCCGTACCGCGCTGCAGGGAGCGGTGCTCAGGGTGAACAGGCGGATCTCGTGGGGGACGCTGGCGCGTTTCCACCTGCTAGACACCCGGCAGTTCCGCGACGACCAGGCCTGCATGGACGGGGTGCGGGCCGGGTGCGACGACCGGCTGTCGGCCAAGCGGACGCTGCTCGGCGCCGACCAGTGGCGCTGGCTGGAGCAGGGGCTGCGCGGGTCCGACGCCCGGTGGAACCTGCTGGGCCAGCAGATCCTCATGGCGCAGCGCGACTACAAGGTGGGACCCGGCCGCGAGGTCAACCTCGACTCGTGGGACGGGTACGCCGCCGAGCGGACCCGGGTGCTCGGCCACCTGGCGGCCACGTCCAACCCGATCGTGCTGACCGGTGACGCGCACATGCACCACCTGGCCGACCTGAAGACCGACTTCGACGACCCCGACTCGCCCGTGGTGGCCAAGGAGCTGGTCACCACGTCGATCGCCAGCGACGGCGACGGCTACCGGGACAGGACGTGGATCGCCGAGGCGCTGGCGGAGAACCCGCACATCTCCTTCATCGACCAGCGGCGCGGCTACCTGTACGGCAGGCTCACCGCGTCCGAGGTCTCGGTGGACTTCAGGACCCTGGACTACATCTCGCGCCGCGGCGCGCCCGCCAGGACCGCCAAGACCGTGGTGATCCCGGCGGAACAAGTCTGAGAGCCGCCTGTGAGGTCACTGAAGATCCGCTCAATCCGGCCAGGAGCCGTCGGGGAACTCCCCTGACGTGCCGCTCTGCAGCACGACCTGGTCGCCGTCGGCGAGCCCGTCGGTGATCTGCACGTACTGGTCGGAGCGGACCCCGGTGCGCACCGCCTTGGCCGTGTCACGCCCGGCGGCCCGCACGGTGACGACCGACGTGCCGTCCTGGCGGGGGCGGACGGCCTGGGCAGGCACGTAGATCGCGCCCTCGGCGGTGCCCGTGGTGATCGACACCGAGGCGGTCTGGCCCAGCATCAGGCCCTTCGGCGGCGCGTCGAAGGAGAGCGTCACCGCGTAGCGGACGAGCTGGTCGGCGACCGTGGCGGTCGGGGCGATCCGGGTGACCGTGGCCCGGTGGCCGTCCGCCGGGCTGGTGGCCAGGGTGACCTGGGCGCGCTGGCCGAGCTTGAGCCGGTTCACGTCCGACTCGGTGACCATGGCATCGACCTGCAGCTCGTTGAGGTTGCCGAGGCTGACGAAGGTGCCGTTGCCCGAGGCGTCGCCCGCGGCGGCGGCCAGCGACAGGACCGTGCCTGACGCGGGAGCCACGATCCTGGCGCCGCGGACCTGGTCGGCGGCCTGCTTCAGAACGGACTGGGCGCGGTCGAGGTTGGCCTGGGCCTGGTCCTGGGTGAGAGCGCCCTTGGCGCATCCGCTGGGCCGGCTTGAGGGGCGGGCGCTCGGCTTCGCCGAGGGAGTGGGCTTGCCCGATGGGGTCGGCCTCCCCGAGGGGCGAGCTGTTCCGGAGGGTTTCGACGTGGGCTTCGGGGTGGCTGTGACGGTCGCGGTGACGGTTTCCGTGGCGGTCACGGTGACGGTGACCGTGGGCTGCGGTTCCGGCTCCGGCTCGCCAGTGGGGGCGACAGTGGGGGCAGCAGTGGGGGACTCCGTCGGCGGCGGGTACGACGGGCCCAGGGCGCCGCCGGCCGTACCGGAGCTCGCGGCGCAGGAGGTGGTGGAGGCGTTGTCGAGCGCCTCCTGGGCGGCGCTGACGTCGGCCTGCGCGGCCGTGTAGGACTCGCGGGCCGCGCGGCTGTCGGTACGGGCGAGCAGCTGGCCCTTGCGCACGTGCCCGCCCACCTTGACGTAGACCTTGGTGACCGTGCCGGGCGTGCCGAAGGCCAGGTCGCGGCGGGACCCGTCGACCGTGTTCCCCGCGGCGGTGACCGTGGAGGTGACCGTGCCGCGCTGCGCGGCGGCCAGCCGTACCTGGACGGGCGGCGGCGAGTCGTCACGCATCGCGAACGCCAGGCCCGACCCGGCCGCCAGGACCGCCAGCGCGAGCCCGCCCGTAATCAGCTTCATGGGCGTCCAGCATGCCGGGCCGGCATCGAGGCGGGCTGCGAGCGACCTCAGAGTTGCCTGTGGGCGGCGCGGGGCGGGCGGCGTTGTCAGCGAACCTTCAGCCGACTCCCGGCTGCGCACCAGTCTGGTGTGCCAGGGTCACCGCCTGTGAAGGTGTCGACCAGGCGCAGAGCGCTGATGACCAACGGGGCGCTGGGCGTGCTCCTGCTGGGCGGCCTCGCGCTCGCCTACGCCCAGCTCGGCACGGGAGGCGCGGCCGGCCAGACGAACGTGCGGACCGTGACCGCCACCCGCGGCACGGTCGTGGCCGCGGTGTCCGCGTCGGGCGCGATCGCGAGCTCCCGCAGCCGCTCGCTGAACTTCGCCACGTCGGGGACCGTCGAGAAGATCTACGTCAAGGCCGGGGACACCGTCTCCAAGGGCGACATCCTGGCCACCGTGGACGACGCCGCGACCAGGGAGAACCTGTCGGCCGCCCAGGCCTCCTATCAGAGCGCGCAGGACGACGGGACCTCGACCGCCCAGCTGTACGCGGCCTTCGTCAAGGCCCGCAACGGCTACAGGGAGGCCGAGCGCGCGGTCGCGGGCACGGTGCTGCGGGCGCCCTTCAGCGGCACGGTCACCGCGGTCAACGGCAGCGTCGGCGGGTCCTCGTCCGGACAGTCCGCGCAGTCTTCGGGCCAGTCCTCCGGCCAGTCTTCGGGCCAGTCTTCGAACCAGGCCTCGAGCCAGTCCGCACAGGCGTCGGGCTTCATCGACCTGGCCGACACCCGCAGGCTGCAGCTCGTCGGCTCCTTCACCGAATCCGACGTGGCCGGGCTCAAGGTCGGCAGGCAGGCCACCGTCACCTTCGACGCGCTGCCCGGCGTCACCGCCACCGGCAGGATCACCCAGATCGACCCGACGGCGTCGACGAGCAACAACGTCGTCCAGTACCCGGTGACGATCTCCTTCACCAAGGTGCCCAACCAGGTGCGCCTCGGCCAGACCGCCACCGTCGAGGTGGAAACGGGCCGGGCGGAGAACGTCATCGCAGTCCCCTCCACCGCGGTCAGCACCACCGGCGGCCAGACTACGGTCACTCTGCTGCGGGGCGGCCAGCAGGTGCGGACCCCGGTGGAGGTGGGCGTCAAGGGCACGTCACTGACCGAGATCAAGTCCGGCGTGCAGGAGGGCGACCAGCTCGTCCCGCCCGCCACCACGACCACCGGCGGCAACGGGTTCCGCTTCTTCCCCGGCGGCGGCGGGCCCGGCCCGGGAGGCGGGCGATGAGCGGCCCCGTCCTGCGCGTGCGCGAGCTGGTCAAGGAGTACGGCGAGGGCGACGCCAAGGTCCAGGCCCTGCGCGGCATCGACCTGGACGTCGAGCGCGGCGACTACCTGGCCATCATGGGCGCCTCCGGCTCCGGCAAGTCCACGCTGATGAACATCCTCGGCTGCCTCGACGTGCCCACCTCGGGCCGCTACCTGATCGACGGCGCCGACGTCGGCAGCCTCGACGAGCACCAGCTGGCGGTGCTGCGCAACCGCCGCGTCGGGTTCGTCTTCCAGTCCTTCAACCTCATCCCGCGGATGACGGCCCTGGCCAACGTGGAGCTCCCGCTCGTGTACGGCGGGCTGGGCGTCGCCGAGCGCCGCAGGCGGGCACTGGAGGCGCTGGAGCAGGTGGGACTGGGCGACAGGACCCACCACGAGCCCAACCAGCTGTCCGGCGGCCAGCAGCAACGCGTCGCCGTGGCCAGGGCTCTGGTGACGGCGCCCGCGCTGCTGCTGGCCGACGAGCCCACGGGCAACCTCGACACCGCCTCGACCGCCGACGTGCTGGAGATCATGGACAGGCTGAGCGACTCAGGACGCACGATCGTGCTGATCACCCACGAGCACGACGTGGCCGCGCACGCCAAGCGCGTCATCCGGCTCGTGGACGGCGAGATCGTCGAAGACCACAGGCAGGCGCCGGTCGACGGCCCGCCGCCGCGGCTGGCGGAGGCGGGCCGGTGAACCCGATCGACGTCCTGCGCTTCGCGCTGCGCGGCCTGGCCGCCAACAAGCTGCGCAGCGCCCTGACCACCCTGGGCATCCTCATCGGCGTGGCCGCGGTCATCATGCTGGTGGCCGTCGGCGAGGGCTCCTCCCGGAGCATCCAGCAGAACATCCAGCGCCTCGGCGCGAACACGCTGACGATCTCGCCGTCGTTCAACGGCGGAGGCGGCAGGCAGGGCGGCGGCGAGAACACCGGTCCCCGCTCCCAGGCCAGGCAGCTGACCCTGGCCGACGCCAGGGCGATGACTGACAGGACGCTGGCGCCGTCGGTCAGGACCGTCTCCCCGGTGGTGAACGACTCCTCGGCGGCCGCCGCCTACCAGGGCGCCTCGCACACGATCGCCCAGCTCGTCGGCACCTACCCCAGCTACTTCGAGGCCACCAACAAGCCCGTCACCCGCGGCACGTACTTCTTCAACGACGACGTGACGGCCGCCCGCAAGGTCGTCGTGCTCGGGCAGACCGTGGTCGAGGACCTGTTCGGCACGCTCGACCCGGTCGGCAGGCAGGTCACGATCTCCGGCGTGCCGTTCACGGTCGTCGGCGTGCTGAAGGAGGCCGGGTCCAGCGGCATGCAGGACGCCGACGACGTCGCCATCGCGCCGCTGCCCGCCGTACAGCAGAGCCTGACCGGGTTCTCCTCGCTGAACTCGATCGTCGTGCAGGCCACCGGGTCCGGCGCGACCACCTCGGCGCAGTCGGAGGTCACCGCGATCCTGGACCAGCGGCACGGGATCACCGCCGACTCCACCGCCGACTACCGGATACTCAACCAGGCCACGCTGCAGGAGACCGTCAGCGCCGCCACCGGCACGTTCACCGTGCTGCTCGCCGCGGTCGCGGCCATCTCGCTGCTGGTGGGCGGCATCGGGATCACCAACATCATGCTCGTCACCGTCACCGAGCGGACCAGGGAGATCGGCATCCGCAAGGCCATCGGGGCGCCGCGCGCCGCGATCCTCGGGCAGTTCCTGCTCGAGGCCACGCTGCTGAGCCTGGTCGGCGGGCTGTCAGGCGTGCTGGTCGCCTTCGCCGGCACCCGGTTCACCGTCGCGGGCATCCAGCCGGTGCTCGTCCCCTCGTCGGTCGCGCTGGCACTGGGCGTGTCGGTGGCCATCGGGCTGTTCTTCGGCAGCTACCCCGCCAACCGGGCCGCCAAGCTCCGGCCCATCCAGGCCCTGCGCCACGAATAAGGAGACCCACCCATGGCCCAGCTGGACGCCTCGCCCTTCCCCGACGACCTGCCCGTCGCGCCGCCGCGCCGCGGGCCGTCCAAGCTGACGCTCGCCCTGGCCGCGGCGGTGGTGCTGGTGGCCGGGGTGCTGATCGGCATCCAGGCGCAGAAGGCCTTCGGCTCGTCCGCCCTTCCCTCCACCGGCGCTCAGCGTTTCGGCGGTCAGGGCTTTCCCGGGTACGGCGGGCAGCCCTCCGGTTACGCCGGCCGGTCTTTCGGCGGGCAGTCTTCCGGCGGCCTGCGGCAGGGCTTCGGCGGGGGCACCGTGGGAACGGTCGAGAAGATATCGGGCGAACAGGTATACCTGAGGACCATGGACGGCTCCACGGTCAAGGTCACCACCACCGGCGCGACCACGATCGAGATCGCCCGGCCCGGCAAGCTGTCCGACCTGAAGACCGGCGGCACCGTCGTGGTCCGCGGGCAGAAGGCGGCCGACGGCTCCGTCTCGGCCGTGTCGATCAGCCAGGGAGGAGGCGGGAGGTGACCGTACCCGAGGCCAGGCTGCTGGTCGTGGACGACGAGCCCAACATCAGGGAGCTGTTCTCCGCCAGCCTGCGGATGGCCGGGTTCGATGTGCTGACGGCCGCCGACGGCAGGCAGGCGCTGCGGGTGGCCGAGCAGAGCGCGCCCGACCTGGTCATGCTCGACATCATGCTGCCGGACCTGGACGGCCTGGCCGTCGCCGGGCGCCTCCGTTCGGGCGGGCGGCGCGTCCCCGTGCTCTTCGTGACCGCCAAGGACCTGCCCGAGGACCGCATCGCCGGGCTCGGGCTCGGCGAGGACTACGTGACCAAGCCGTTCAGCCTGGAGGAGGTCATCGCCAGGATCCGCGCCGTGCTGCGCAGGACCCGCCGCGGCGCGCCGCCGCCCAACCGTCTGCGCCTGGCCGATCTTGAGCTGGACGAGGAGACCCACGAGGTGTGGCGGGCAGGAGCGCAGGTCAGGCTGTCGCCCACGGAGTTCAGGCTGCTCCACTACTTCATGCTCAACGCCGGGCGGGTGCTGTCGAAAACGCAGATCCTCGAGCACGTGTGGAACGCGGACGACCGGACGGACGTCGGACTGGTCGAATCGTACGTGTCCTACCTGCGCCGCAAGATCGACACTGAGGAGCCTCGCATCCTCCACACCCTTCGCGGCGTGGGCTACATCCTCCGTCCCCCACGCGAATGACCACCAACTCCACCCACCCCGCGGCCCCGTCCCCCGACCCCGCCGCCCCACCCCCCAACGGCCACCCGCCCACCCCCGCCGCGCCCCGCGCCGCCCGGCGGCCCCCCACCGCGCCCCCACACCCACACCCACACCCCAGCGAGCTCACTACGTCGCCCGGCGAGTCCGTCTCCCATCCGACCGCGCCAACCACCCCACCCTCTGCCGTGCCCCCGCCTTCCATCGCGACCACTTCGCCATTCTCCGAGCCCGCCACCCCTCCCAGCGCTCTGCCACCCCCTTCTTCCACCACGCTCTCCGGCACCCCCACGGCGTCTTCCGGCGCGCTTACTGCGTCGCCCGGCGGGCCCGTCCCTCGTTCCGGTGCTACGTGCTCGCCTTCGGGCGCCCTCACCTCGCTTTCCGGGGCGGCCTCTGGTGGGGTCGTGGTCTTGTCCGGTGGGCGTGGAGGCCGGCGGGCTGGGGTGGCGGGTGTCGTGAGGCGGCTGGCCGGGGTCCGCAGGTATCTGGCGCGGGCGCCCATCTGGCTGCGGCTGGTGACCGCGACCCTGCTGCTGGTGACGCTGGCGATCACGCTGACCGGGCTGTTCGCCGTCCGGCTGCTGCGCGGATACCTGGTCGAGCGGGTCGACCAGCAACTGCACGCCGCCACGATCCCGTGGCACTCGCCGCGACCGCCCAAGCTCGAACTCCGCCCCGATCCCAAGCCGCGAAGGTTCCCCGGGCTGTTCCACTCCTCGGTGCTGGCCCCCGACGGCTCCCTGATCAGGACCGACGCCGAGTCGACCGAGGAGAGCACCCCGCGCCTGCCCAGGCTGACCGCCGCCGACGTCGCCCGCCGCGCCGAGCGGCCGTTCACCGTCGACTCCCAGAGCGGGCCAGGCTGGCGGGTCATCGCCTTCTCCGTGCCCGAGGGCACCCGGGTCATCGCGGTCAGCCTGGGCGAGGTCGACGCCACGGTCTCCCAGCTCGGCCTCATCGTGGCGGTGGGCGGCGGCACGACACTCGCCGTGCTGGGTTTCGCCTGCTTCTGGCTGGTACGGCGGAGCCTGCGCCCCCTGGGCACCATCGAGCGCACCGCCCGCCACATCTCCGACGGCGACCTGACCCGCCGGGTCCCGCTGTGGCCGGCGACCACGGAGGTGGGGCGGCTCGGCCGTACCCTCAACCACATGCTGGGCCGCATCGAGGAGGCCGTCCGCGAGCGCGAGGCGGCGGCCGTGTCGGCGCGTGAGTCGGCCACCCAGGCGCGGCGCTCCGAGGAGCTGATGCGGCGCTTCATGGCCGACGCCTCGCACGAGCTGCGCACGCCGCTCACCTCGATCCGTGGTTTCGCCGAGCTCTACCGGCTGAGCGGCGAGCAGGACCTGGCGGAGGCGGTACGGCTGCTGCGGCGCATCGAGGACCAGGCGGCGCGGATGGGCCTGCTGGTGGAGGACATGCTCCTGCTGGCCCGCCTCGACCAGCGGCGTCCCCACGCCCCACAGCCCGTGGACCTGCTGAGCCTGGCCGCGAGCGCGGTCATCGACGCACAGACGCTGGCGCCCGACCGCACGATCGACCTGCTGCGCCTGGACGGCGGCGAAGGCCCCGTCGTGGTCACGGGCGACGAGCCGCGCCTGGCCCAGGTCCTCAACAACCTCGTCACCAACGCCCTCACCCACACCCCGCCCGGCACGCCTTTCACGGTCGGCGTCGGCATCTTCGACGGCCAGGCAGTCGTGGAAGTCGCCGACGAAGGCCCCGGCTTCTCGGGAGAGGTAGCGGAGCGGGTCTTCGAACGCTTCTACCGCGCCGACCCCGCCCGCAGCCCCGGCGGCTCAGGCCTCGGCCTGTCGATCGCCGCCACCCTCATAGAAGCCCACGCCGGCACCATCACCGCCGCCACCACCCCCGGCCACGGCGCCCTCTTCCGCATAACCCTCCCCACCGCCTAACCGACCCCAGCCACACGACCGGGGGCTATTCCTCGATGGCGCCGCCGATGGTGCGGAGGTGGTGGCGGAAGGTGAGGGATGGGTTGTGTTCTCTGGCTGCGAGGAAGTCGGTGAAGCGGACCTGGTTGCGCAGGGACTCCCCGGACCGGATGCGGTCCGCCTGGTGGCATTCGGTGTCGCGGATCGATTCCGCCAGGGTCCGCAGCTCTTCGGCGCGGGAGGCGGGGAGGAAGACGACGCCGTCGTCGTCGGCCACGACCAGGTCGTCGGACGTGACGGTCCAGGGGCCGACGATGGCTGACTCGAGGGCGTCCTTCGGGCGCTCGCCGAGGCTCAGCGGCCCGGTCGGGATCGAGCCGAGGCTGAACACCGGCAGGCCGATGGCGCGGATGTCGGCCGTGTCGCGGTGCAGGCCCCAGATCACCACGCCGGCCAGCCCGGCACCCTTGGCCTCCAGGACCGCCAGGTCGCCGACGCAGGCCTCGTCCAGCCGCCCGCCGTTGTCGACCACCAGCACGTCTCCCGGCTCGGCCAGCTCGTAGGCCTCCAGGAAGACGTCGACGCTGCCGACGTGCCTGGCAGGCCGTACGCGGCCCGCCACCCGGTCGCCCGGCGTCACGGCCCGCAGCGAGAAGGTGCGGACGGGCACCTGGGCGCGGATGCACGCGTCAGCCAGGTGCGCGGTGGTAAGCGATTCGAACATCACGCGCACCAGCCTCGCACACCACCCGCACGACGCCCGGCGGGGCAAGGCTCAGAAGGCGGCGATCGTGGCCGGGGCGCGTTCGGCGCGGCTGAGCGCGCGCAGGACCCCGGTCGCCCCGTGGCGGCGTACGGCGAGCCGGGTCAGCAGGTCGATCACCGTCTCCATGGCCGAAGTCGGCACCGCGGGCGCGGGGACGCCCACCGAGACCGCCAAATCGTCGGCGTGGACGACGAGCTCCATCATCCGCGTGACCAGCAGATCGTCCAGCGTGAGCGACCACGGCCCCCACAGCGGGATCCGCACCGGCCCGCCGCCCGCGTCGGCCAGGCCGTACGCCAGCTCGGAGACGACGGAGTCCACCCGCGCGGCCAGGGCGGAGGGGCCGTCGGCCGCGAGCGCCTCGCCGCCGTCGCGGATGCGGACGTTGATGTCGTCGGAGAGGTCGGCCCCGATCCACGCCACCCGCGCGTAGTGCTCGAGCAGCGGGACGACCGGCTCGGCGGGCACGGGCCCGGCCAGCGCCTGGGAGACCGCCAGGACCTGGTAGGCCAGGTGCCCGGCCAGCCCGCGCACGCTGAACTCCGGCAGCGCGCTCGGCCTGTCCCACGCGGCCGTGACCGCGGGATCGCGCAGCAGGCATACGGCCGCCCGGGCCGTGGCGAGGAAATCGTCCCTGACTCCGGCCATACCGATGCTCCTGAGTAAGGTGGGAACCGTTGTGAGATTCAGTGAAGAGCAGCTCGCGCTGCTGCACCAGCCCAGCCTCTGTTTCCTGGCCACGTCGATGCCGGACGGTTCGCCCCAGGTGACGCAGACGTGGGTCGACACCGACGGCGAGCACGTGCTGATCAACAGCGTCCGCACCCACGTCAAGACCCGCAACCTGGAGCGGGACCCGCGCGTGGCGCTGGCGATCTCCGATCCCGACAGGCCCTCGCGCTACTTCCAGGTGCGCGGCGTGGTGGTCGAGATCACCACCGAAGGCGCGGCCGACCACATCGAGCGGCTGTCCCGCAAGTACCTGGGCAAGCCCTACCCCTGGTACGGCGGGCGGGACCAGCAACGCGTGATCTTCGTGATCAAGCCTGAGCGGATCAGCTGAGCGCGTAGCCGAACAGCCCGAGCCCGGTGCCCAGCGGCCGCAGCTTGCCCACGCGCAACCCAGGGGAGCGCCGAAGCGGCAGGTAGGAGACCATGCCGTTGTCCGGCGCCGCCACCACCAGCCCGTACACCGAAGGTCCCGTGGAGAGCAGTCGGTAGCGGCCGCCCGTGGCCGGCAGCGTGCCCAGGGACGCGCCGAAGTCCCGCCCCTTGCCCTTGATCAGCAGGTTGCCCGCCCGGGTCAGGCCGCCCGACTTCGCACCCGCCAGCACCTGGACGCCACGCTCGCCGGGCACGCCCGCGGCCAGCTCGTCGAACCCGTCGCCGTTGAGGTCCGCCGCCGCCAGCGCCGCGCCGAACCGGTCGTAGTAGCGGGGCACGCCCTTCAGCGTCCGCTGCGACCACGCCTCGCTGCGGGCGGCGCTCAGCCCGTGCCGCGTGCCGTACAGCACGTCGACCGTGCCGTCGCCGTAGTCCATCTCCCGCTGGTTGGCGCTGAGCCCCTCGCCGGGCACGCCGACGGCCAGGTCGGCGCGGCCGTCGCCGTTGAAGTCGCCGCTGGTGAGCGCCGCACCGAAGGAGTCCCACTTCTCGGACTTGCCCGTGATGCCGGGCGTGCTCTGCGTCAGCTGCCTGGCCTTCCGGCGATGCGGGTCGAGCAGCGTGACCGAGCCCTGCCCGTCCAGCGTGACGGTGTCGGTGGGCGCCCCGACCGCGAGCTCGTCGAACCCGTCGCCGTCGAAGTCGCCGGTCGCGAGCGTCGCGCCCCACTGGTCGGTGACGTTCGCGTGCTGCCCCACCCAGCGGGTCTTCTGAGTGATCGTGTACGGCTTGCGCCCCTTAAGCCAATAAATCGTGACACCGCCGCCGCGAGCGAGACCCGGCGCGCCCACGGCCAGCTCATCCCGGTGATCGCCGTCGAAGTCTCCGGCGGCCAGCGCCGCGCCGAACCGGTCACCGTGGACCCCGGGCAGCGCCAGCCGCGAACCGGGACGCAGCCCGCCCACCGAGCCGTGGTAGATCCGCACCGCGCCGTGCCCGTCGGCGCCCGGCTGCCGCTTGCCCGCGACCTCCTCCGAGACGCCCACGGCCAGGTCGGCGCATCCGTCACCGTCGAAGTCGCCCACCGCCAGCGCGGACCCGAACGAGTCGCCAGGGGAGCCCTGCGCCAGCTTGTCCGAGCGCCCGTCGCCGTACATGACGGTCACCGATCCGGCCCGCGCGTTGTCGTAGGGGGCGGCCACCGCGAGGTCGGCGCGCCCGTCGCCGTCGAAGTCGGAGGGGAAGCCGCCACAGGAGCGGGCGGCGGCGTGCGAGGGGGTGGCGGCCAGCGGGATGACCAGGCAGGCGGCCAGCAGAACCTTCATGCTGCATTGATGTCCAACGCATGCCAACCCGGCCTTAACGGCGCGGGAACGTGCCAGGATAGACGGGTGCACATCGACCTCGCGGACCTGGACTTCTGGCGCAAACCCCTCAAGGGACGGCACGAGGCGTTCGCCCGGCTCCGCCAGCTGGAGCACCCGGTGTTCTTCCCCGAGAAGAAGGTGCCGCTGCTGCGCTCCGGCAAGGGCTTCTACGCCCTGGTCCGGCACGCCGATGTCGTCGAGGCCAGCCGTAACGCGAAGGTGTTCTCCAGCGAGCCCGCCGTCACCAACCCCGAGCCGCCCGGCTGGGTGAAGCAGGTGTTCGGCGAGTCCATGGTCAACATGGACGACCCTCGCCACGCCAAGCTGCGCCGCATCGTGACCCGCTCCTTCAGCCCGAAGCTGCTGGCCGGGCTGCAGAACGACATCGAGCAGGCCTGCGCCGCGATCGTCGACGACGTCGTCGCCCAGGGCCCGCGCGACTTCGTGTCCCAGGTCGCCGCCCGCCTGCCCATCCACGTCATCTGCGACATGATGGGCATCCCCCAGGAGATGCGGGAGAAGGTCCACCAGCATGTCGACATCTCCACCGCCTACACCGGCGTGCGGCCGAGCCTGGCGCGCAGTGTGCAGATGGCCGGGCAGAACATGCTCGCGCTGCTCGCCCTGCAGCGCATGGTCATCAGGCTGGGCCACGAGCGGATCGCCGAGCCCACAGGAGACCTGGTCTCGCTGCTGGTCAACGCCAACCCCGACGGGGAGAAGCTCACCGACAAGGAGCTCGGCTCGTTCTTCGCGCTGCTGCTGGTGGCGGGCAACGAGACCGCGCGCAACACGATGGCGCACGGCATCAGGCTGCTGACGGAGAACCCGGCCCAGCGCGAGCTGCTGATGGAGGACTTCGACGGCCGGATCAACAACGCGATCGAGGAGATGGTCCGCTACGTCTCCCCGATCATGCAGTTCCGCCGGACGCTGACCCAGGACTACTCGCTGCGCGGGCTGGAGCTGAAGGAGGGCGACAAGGTCGTGCTCTTCTACGGCTCGGCCAACCGCGACGAGAGCGTCTTCCCCGACCCCGACAGCTTCGACATCACCCGCGAGACCAAGCCGCACGTCGGCTTCGGCGGCCCGGGCCCGCACTTCTGCCTGGGCGCCAACCTGGCCAGGCAGGAGATGCGGACGATGTTCAGGGAGCTGCTGACTCGCCTGCCCGGCATCCGCTCGGTCGGCGAGCCGGAGCTGCTGCTGTCGAACTTCGACAACAGCGTCCGCAGTCAGGCCTTCACGTTCTGAGGGTCGAGGACGTTCGTCCTGATCGTGAAGAACGTGATCAGTGACGCCACGGCCATCATCACCGCGCTGATCACCATCGCGCGGTGGAAGCCGGCGTTGAACTGGGCCGGGTCCTGGAACGCGTCGCCCACCAAGCCGACGAACGGCGGGATCGCGGCCACGGCCAGCAGACTGCCGGTGCGGGCCAACGCGTTGTTCACGCCGCTGGCCGTACCGGCGTAGCGCTCGTCGGCCGTGGCCAGGACGGTGGCCGTGAGCGGGGCGACCGCGAACGACAGGCCCAGGCCGAAAACCGTCACGGCCGGCATGACCTGCAGCAGATAGCTGGCATCTGGGCCGATCGTGCTCATCCAGACGAAGCCGAGCCCGGCCACCAGGATCCCGCCCGTCATCGGCAGGCGCGGCCCGATCCGCTTGGCGATCTCGCCCGCCCTGGCCGACAGCAGCAGCATCAGGATCGTGGTCGGCAGCATCGCCAGCCCCGCCTGGGTCGGGCTGAAGCCCGAGACCACCTGCAACTGCACCACCAGCAGGAAGAACACCACGCCCATGGCCGCGTACATGATCAGCGTGACCACGTTCACCGCGGCGAAGACGTGGTTGCGGAACATCGCCACGGGCACCAGCGCGTCCGGCGACCTGCGGATCTCGACCACGACGAACACCGCGCCCAGCACCAGGCCCGCGATCAGCGGGATGGCGGCGCCCTTCTCGGTCAGGCCGTAGGTGATCCCGGCCAGCGCCAGCGCGGCCAGCACCGAGCCGAGCACGTCGAACTTGCCCGCCGCCTGCTCGTCCCGGGTCTCCGGCACGTGCCGCAGCGTGACGAGCACCACGATCGCCGCGAACGGCAGATTGATCAGGAACGCCCAGCGCCAGCCCACCGTCTGCACCATCAAGCCGCCGAGCAGCGGGCCGATGGCGGCCGACACGCCGCCCAGCCCTGACCAGGCGCCGACGGCGCGCGGCCGGTCGGCCTTGGCGAAGGACGCCTGGATGATCGCCAGCGAGCCCGGAGTGAGCAGCGCGCCGCCGATGCCCTGCAACGCGCGGGCCGCGACCAGGAATTCGATGTTCGGTGACAGGCCGCACATGGCCGAGGCCAGCGCGAACCAGACCGTGCCGATGAGGAAGACCTTGCGCCTGCCGTACCGGTCGCCCAGCGAGCCGCCCAGCAGGATCAGCCCGGCGAGGGTCAGCGTGTAGGCGTTGATCGTCCACTGCAGGCCGGCCATGCCGGCGTCCAGGTCCTTGCCGAGGAAGGGCAGGGCGACGTTCACCACCGTGCTGTCGAGCATGGTGAGCCCCGAGCCGAGCACGGTCGCACCGAGGATCCACCGCCCTTGGGCGGATTTGAGCACGATGTGGCCGTTGTCCATAAGGGCAATCTTGTCAGGCGGAGCCCAGTGCTCGGAGCACGAATCCGGACACCAGTTCGGCAGCGGACTCGACGGTCACGGCGCCGCTGATGAGCGGCAGCCGCTCCGCGCCGATCACCGCGAGGATCATCCGGGCGGTCGCCGCCACCTCCGCCACCTGGAAGTCACCCGACTCGACGCCGCTGTCGAGGATGTCCACCAGGATCCGCTGCATCGGGGCGACGTGCTCGGCCAGCTGCTGGTAGGCGTCGGGCCCCAGGGCCGCGCTGAGGTCGGCGGCGCCGGGGTGCGGGTGCGCCAGCAGCCCTGCCAGCTGCAGGCGGACGAAAGCGCGCAGCCGCTCGGCGGGGGAGGCGCCCTCCCGCAGGTCGCGCTCGTAGCTGTCGATGAAGTAGTGCGTGACCCGCTCGGTGAAGGCCAGCAGCAGCGCGGCCTTGTCCGGGTAGTAGTTGTACAGGACGGTACGGGTGATGCCCGCCTCGTTGGCCACGTCGGTCATCGAGATGCCGTCGATCCCCTGCACGCGCGACAACCGCGCGACGGCCTGCAGGATCTTGTCCTGGGTCTGGGCGCGGTGCTCGCCGATCGTGGCGGCGGAGATCCGGGGCATAGGCCCCATGGTATTTCACAAGGTCGCCATCCACCCCTGCCTCGCCGTCCTGCACCCCTGACCAGGGCGGTTCGGTATAACCTCCACTCGCACTCGTTTCTGTGACGGAGGGATACGGATCCGTGACGATGACCCGTCGATCGGAGCTGCTCGACGCGGCCTACGCCTACGCGCTCGAGCACGGCCTGGCGGGCATGTCGCTGCGGCCGCTGGCCAGGGCCACGGGCACCAGCCCACGGGTGCTGCTCTACCTGTTCGGCTCCAAGGACGAGCTGGTGGGCGAGATCCTGGCGCGCGGGCGGCAGGACCAGCTCACGCTGCTCGACTCGCTGCGCGGCGCGCCCTTCGACGAGGTGGTCGAGCGGCTGTGGGAGCACATCTCGGCCGCCGAGCGGCGTGGCACGGTCAAGCTGTTCTTCGAGGCGTACGTGGCCTCGCTGTCGGATGATCCAGGACCCTGGCGGGACTTCGCCCACCAGTCGGTGCGCGACTGGCTGCGCCTGCTGCGCGAGGCGCAGCCCGCCGAGGCCCCAGACGTCGCCGAGGCCCGGGCGACGCGCACGCTGGCGCTGCTGCGCGGGCTCCTGCTCGACCTGCTGGCCTGCGGAGAGCCGCAGCGGCTACGCCGCGGCCTTGACCACGTCCAGTAGCTCGGCCAGCACCTCGGTGTTGAGCTGGTAGGCCAGACGCACCTCGCGGATGATCCGCTGCCGCTCGCGCTCGTCCAGGTCGAGGGCGTCCAGGCGGGCGCGGTACTCGTTCTTGAAGCGGGGCAGGCTGCCGACCTCGTCGAAGACGTAGAAGTCGACGCCTCCGCCGCCCTTGGTGTAACCGTAGATCTTCTGCAGCTCCTGCCGGATGAACTGGCCGCCCGACAGGTCGCCCATGTAGCGCGTGTAGTGGTGGGCGATGTAACCGCCCGGCCAGTTCGCCACCTGGTCGATCCTGGCCACCAGCGTCCGCGTGGCGGGAGACGGGGCGATCCGGTCGCGCCACGCGGGCCCGTAGACGGCGTGCAGATCCCGCTCCAGGGCCTGTTCGCGATAGAGCTCGGGGAAGACGAACCGGCCCGCCATCGGGTGACCGGCCAGCCCCCTGGCGGCGCCGTCGAGGGCCACGTAGGCGAAGTAGTGCTGGGCCACCATCTCGCCGTACTCCTGCGGCGCCAGCCGTCCGGCCATCAGCTCCGTGAGATAGCTCTCGGACTCGGCCGACTCGTGGTCACCCCAGGTGGCACTCTTCAAGGTCTCAGAGAACGACGTCACCACACACCCCTTTCATGACACAGTGTCACAAACCAGGGCCCTCTCGTCAAACCGATGACGACACCATGTCATCAAACCTAGCGTGCCCGCGAACACGGGAATCAATCCCAGCCGCTGCAGGATCCATCCGGCCGAGTCCGGCCTGCCGAACTGCTGGAAGGCCACCACCACGACCAGCACGAGCGCCGTCTGGTGCCACAGGAAGATCCACATGGCCTCCAGGTTGACCAGCGCCGTGGCCGCCCACAGCCGCGGTCGCCGCATCAGCCGGGCCAGCGGATCCTTCAGCAGCAGCGCCAGCCCCACCTGGCCGACCGCGAAGCAGGTCGCGGCCAGCGTGGGCGGCGACAGGTTCGACACCGGCGCGCCGGTCACGCCGACCATGCTCGCCGGATAGCCCGCCCAGACGACCAGCGCCACCGCCGCGCAGAAGCCGCCCCCCAGCAGCGCGAACGCCGTCCCGCGCCCGCGCAGCCCGCCGCGCCCCCAGATCACCCCCAGCTGGTACGGCACGGCCCACGCGGCCAGCACGTTGACCCAGCCCAGCCACTGCGGCCCGCCGAGCCAGAACCTGCCCGCGTCGACGGCGGCCACCGTGCACAGGGCCGCGATCACCAGCCCGTACCCGGCCCTGACCAGCAGCGGCGTCGCCACGGTGAGCGCCGCGTAGACCGCGAGGAACCACAGCGGACCGAGCGCGGGCATCGCCACGACCCGCACGGCCCGCAGCGGCTGGCCGTTCAGCTCGACCAGCAGCACGGCCAGCACCGCCCAGGCCAGCAGCAGCGGCACGACGGGCAGCAGCAGCTTGCGCAGCCGGGCCGTCAGCGGCCGCGCCTTCCTGGCGGCCACGTAACCGCCGACCAGGAAGAACACTGCCAGAAGCTGGAAGACCCAGGTGGCCGGCGCCAGGCCGGGCAGGTAGGCGAGCGGGCTGGAGATCACCAAATACGGGTTCAGCTCCCAGGCGGTGCCCAGCCAGTGGCCCAGCACGATGCACACGATGGCCACCGCGCGCAGCGCGTCGATCCCGCGGTCGCGCCCGGCCGGCGTGGCCGCGTCGATCCGCTGGGCGAACCCGAGCTCAGCCACGGGTCACCTCGTCCGTCCTGCCCAGCGTGATCAGTGTCAGGTTGCGCAGCGAAACGCCGCCCGGCCTGAAGTAGTCGCTGTGGCCGCCGGGTCCCGCGTCGAAGATCCGCGACTCCGTCTCCATCGGGTCCGCGCCGAACCCGAAGGGTCCGAGCTTGACGTGGGGGACGTACTTCACCAGGTCCTGCGCCCCCCGCCCTACCCAGAACCCGGTACGGCCGGCCACCCCCAGCCCGGGGCTGCCGAACACCGCCACCTGGCTGACCGGTAACCCGGGCGCCGCCTCGCCGCACACCACCGAGCCGTAGCTGTGGCACAGCAGGGTGATCGGGGCCCGGGTACGCCCGCGCAGGTCCGCCACGGTCCGGCGCAGCGCGGCGGCGCCGTCCACGGCCGCGCCGTCATTCGTGGCGGCCAGGCTCAGCATCTTCGGGCTGTCGTAGCCCAGCCACGCCACCACCGCGACGCGGGCCCCGGGCGCCAGCCGGGCCGCCTCCGCCAGCAGCGCGCGGGCGGCACCGCCGGGACGGCGGAAGCTGTCGTCGAACGTCGCGACGGTGGTGTCGGACCCGGGCACGTAGACCGCCACGTGGTCCGCCGTGGCTAGATCCCCGTACACCCGCACCAGCCGCTCACCGGGCGGCTGGGGGATGGACGAGGTCAGGCACGCGAGGGTGGCCGCCGTCATGACGAAGTTCCTGAGCATGGCGGCGACGCTACGAACGGCGCCCCGTATCCGGCGTCACCAGCAGGAGTGATCTCGCCGGGTAGCTCCTTAGGATGATCGCGTGTAGCGGTGCTTGGCGCCGGGCGGGAAGTAGCCGGGGTCGCCCGCGGCGCGCAGCCTGACGACGGGGAGCTGCCGCTCGATCGGCACGTAGGCGGCGAACTCGCTGTTGATCCGCTGGAGCTGGAGCATGATCGCGCCGGCGATGAGACCGGCGAGCCCGCTGTCGGACGGGACGCCCGCCGGCAGGTCGTCCTCGTCGCCTGCCAGGCCGGGCCGCAGCTCGACCGTGACGGTCAGGTGCCGGGCGCGCTCGGCGTCCTCCACCACCTCGAGCACGAACTTGCCGGTCACCGCGGCCGCCACCTCGGGCTGCTCCAGGCCGATCGCGATGTTCTCCGGATACACGTTGGCGCCGTAGTAGGACACGGTGAAGTGGCTGCGGCCGAAGACGTAGGCGAAGGGCCGCTCGGGGCCGGTCGAGTCCGGCTCGAAGCCGTGCCCGCGCACGAACTCCAGCATCCGGCCGTGCTCGATCAGGCCGCCCTCGTCGGCGATGTGGTAGCGGATCAGCGGGACTCCGTTGTCGCCCGAGAACAGCAGGGTGCCCTGGTGCTCCTCGAAGAAGCGCACGTCCGGGTCGTACTGCACCAGGGTCGGCAGCCGGGACTCGCCGAACAGTTCGCGCGCCGTGCCGGGGCTGCCCGCCAGGAACCTGCGAATCTCGATCGACAGCGGCGTCTCGTTGCCCAGCACGCCCGCGTCGGCCGTGCCGTACAGCGAGGCCGTGCCGCGGACGGGGTCGGCCATGCCGGTGCGCTCGGCCATCAGCGCTCGCCACTCCTCGCTGAAGACCTCGCCCGCGGTGACGAGCTTGACGTCCCACTCGGCCCACGGCAGGTCGCAGGAGTCGATCACGTCCTTGAGGAAGGGCGGGTAGCCGAGCAGCACCACCTGGTCGAAGTGCGGCGCCAGGTCGGGCAGGACCCGCGCGATCTCGCGCCGATCGCTGCCGGGGGCGACGGCGGTGATCGGGTAGCCGCGCCCGGCCAGGTGGCGCAGGCAGTTCAGCGTGAACAACCCGCCCACCCAGGTGCCGAGCGCGAAGCAGACGACGGCCAGCGTGGTGCGCTCGCGGGCGCGGAAGGCGTCGCGGAACACCTCCTCGAACCGGTCGGCGATGACCCGCTCGTCGGCGGCCGAGCGCGGCCAGTACGACGGCACGCCGGTCGACCCGGACGACACGGCGATCACGTCCCCGATCACACCGTCACGGCACAGCCGGGGGAGCGGGTGGCGGCGCGTGTAGTTGTCCTTCGTGGTGAAGGGCAGCCGCTTGAAGTCCTGAAATGTCGTGATGTCTGAGGGCTTGATCGCGTGCTCGGCGAGAAACTCCTGATACGCCGGCACGGTCGCCGCGACGTGGTGGAAGAGCTCGACGGGGTCCACCCGTCGACTCTATTCCCCGGGGCGGACCAGGCCCGTCTCGTAGGCGTAGACGATGGCCTGGGCGCGGTCGCGCAGGCCCAGCTTCATCAGCACGCGGCCGACGTGCGTCTTGACCGTCTGCTCGGCCACCACGAGCTTCTCGGCGATCTCCTGGTTGGACAGGGCCTGCGCGACCAGCGCGAGGACCTCGGTCTCGCGCTCGGTGAGGTCGGCCAGGCGCCGGCTCGTGGGCGTGCGCGGCGCGCCCAGGCGGGCGAACTCGTGGATGAGGCGCTTGGTGATCCCAGGGGAGATCAGGGCGTCGCCGGCGGCCACGATCCTGACGGCCTCGGCCAGCTGGGCGGCCGAGGCGTCCTTGAGCAGGAAGCCGCTGGCCCCCGCCCGGAGCGCCTGGTAGACGTAGTCGTCCAGGTCGAAGGTCGTCAGGATCAGCACCTTGGCCGAGATGTCGGGGGAAGCGGTGATCTGCCGGGTCGCCTCGAGCCCATCCATGACCGGCATCCGCACGTCCATGAGGATCACGTCAGGTTTGAGCTCGCGGGCCCGCGCGACGGCCTCGGCGCCGTCGGCCGCTTCGCCGACCACCTCGATGCCCCCCTGGCTGGCCAGGAACACGGTGAAACCGGTCCTGACCATCCCCTGATCGTCGGCGATCACCACGCGGATCGTCACGTACCCTCCATCTCGTCTTGATCGCCGTTGTCGGCGTCCTGGTCCGGCACGGGCAGGACGGCCAGGACCTCGAAGCCGCCGTCCCGCGTCGGCGCCGCCTCAAGTGTGCCGCCGAGCAGCGCGGCCCGTTCACGCATGCCCACCACGCCCTGCCCCGCCCCCTCGGGGCCGCCGGGCCGCGTGCCGGGGCCGTTGGCGACGCGCAGCCGTACTTCGCCCGGCTCGTGGGCGATCCGCAGGGTCACCGTGGCGCCTGGCGCGTGCCGCATCGCGTTGCTCAAGGACTCCTGCACGATCCGATAGGCCGAGAGCCCCACCGCCGGCGGCACGCCGTCCGGCGAGTCCGGCTGCTCCACGCGCACGGTCAGTCCGGTGGCGCGGGCGTTGGCCACCAGCTCCTGGATGCGGTCGAGGCCCGGCTGCGGCGCGGTGTCGACGCGGCCATCCTGGTCACGCAGCACGCCGAGCACCTGCCGCAGCTGCGCGATCGCGTCCAGCGACAGGCCCCTGATCTCGGCCAGCCCCGCCTCCAGCTGCGCCGCGTCGCCCGCGGCCTTCAGCGGCACGGCCTCCGCCTGGATCGCGATCACCGACATGTGGTGCGCCACGATGTCGTGCAGCTCGCGCGCGATGCGGGCGCGCTCCTCCAGTACGGCCTGCGCCTCCTCGGCCTGGTGGGTCTTCAGCTCCTCCTCGCTCAGGCGAGCGGCGGCCAGCCGGCGGGCGCGCACGTTGTAGCCGAACAGCAGGGCGATGCCGACCACGACCATGGCGATCGGCATGGAGTTCGGATCGATGATCCAGGCGACCACGAAGGTCACGAACCAGATGGCGATCGAGATCTTCCTGTCGCACCGGACCGCCGCCGAGTACGCCACCAGCAGGTACATGATCGACATCTGCGCGATGTACGGCCCGCCGAGCTGCGCCAGCACGTACACGGCCAGCGGCGTCAACACCAGCGCGGTTCGCCAGGCGGCCAGCGGCCACCGGTTGCGCAGCCCGAGGGGCAGCGCGGCCGCGGCGGCGACGAAGTAGACAAGGCCGAGCGGCTGCCGGAACGGAGAACCGGCATTCCAATCCAGGGTCTCGCTGAGCGTCGTGCCGAAGAAGACCCACATGATCACGAGGTCGATCGCCTGGACGGGATCGAAGGATTTGACGGGTGCCCAGCGTGGCAGCGGGACGCGCCGCCAGCGCGGGCGCGGCGGGAGCGGGTCGGCGTCCCCCTCGAACAGGGCCAGCCGGAAGGGCAGGATCGCCGCCTTCGTCGCGCGCTTCAGCTGGCCCGGCCACCTCCAGAGGGTCGGTACCGGTGGCGGAGGGACATAGGGATCCTTGCGCATGGCGCGGACGCCGTGACCGAGCAGCCCCGCCACCGCCACCACGGCCGATCCGATCAGCGCGCTGGACGAGGCGGCGGCCAGGGTGCCCGCCATGGTGACGACGCCCGCGGCGATAGTGATCCGCCGGTCGCATCGCGCTCCCACGGAGTACATGACCAGCCCGTACATGGCGGCGGCGGGCAACAGGTCGGGGTCCTGGTTACCGCTCAGGGCGGAAGCCACGGCGACCAGGGGGAGCAGCGCCAGGCTCACCCGCCAGGCGCCCAGCGGCCACTGGTCGCGCAGCGCGATCGGCAGCGCGACCAGGATCGCGAGCATGGATGCCATGGTCTCGCTGATGCCGTCGGAGGACTGCGTAGCGGTAATGGCATAGGCCACGACGGCCAGGACGAGGTCGACGCCCTGGGCGACACCGAAGTAGCGCCGGGAACGCATGCGCGGAGGGTCGGCCTCGCCGTCGAACAGGGCGAGCCGGAAGGGCCTCACCACTGCCGAAATCACCCTGCCCACCCTATGGGCGAATCTGCACCCCGTACGTCACCCCCTGGAGCTAACCCAGGAGTATCAGTTACATAATTACGATCGCCGTGAGCGAACATCGGCAAGGTTGGGAACAATGCGGGACTCCAATGACTTGAGTCCGTATAACTCAACCCATTGGAGTTCGCATGAGTGAGAACTTGATCCTCCCGGTCCTGCCGCTGGACGACGAGGTCGTGCTGCCCGGCATGGTCGTGCCGTTGGACCTGTCTGACTCCGAGGTGCGGGCGGCCATAGACGCGGCACAGGCCACTGGGCGTAACAAGCCGCGAGTCCTGCTCGTTCCCCGCATCGACGGGCGTTACGGCGCCATCGGCGTGCAGGCAGTGGTGGAGCAGGTCGGAAGGCTTCCCGGCGGCGAGCCGGCGGCCGTGGTCCGCGGCGTCAACCGGGCCAGGGTGGGCACAGGCACGACCGGCCCCGGCGCCGCGCTGTGGGTGGAGGTCGACACGATCGACCAGGTGCCGTCCGGCGAGCGCGCGCAGGAACTGGCCAAGGAGTACAAGTCGCTGGCCACCACGATCCTGCAGAAGCGCGGCGCGTGGCAGGTCGTGGACCAGGTCAACCAGATCGACGACCCGTCCGTCCTGGCCGACAGCTCCGGCTACACCCCGTGGCTGACCACGGCGCAGAAGGTCGAGCTGCTCGAGGCCGCCGACCCGGCCGACCGGCTGGCCAAGCTGGTCGAGTGGTCACGCGAGCACTTGGCCGAGCTGGACGTGGCCGAGACGATCCGCAAGGACGTCCAGGAGGGCATGGAGAAGCAGCAGCGGGAGTTCCTGCTGCGCCAGCAGCTCGCCGCCGTCCAGAAGGAGCTCAGGGAGCTCAACGGCGACTCCGCCGAGAGCGAGGAGGAGGACTACCGCGCCCGCGTGGAGGCCGCCGACCTGCCCGAGAAGGTGCGTGAGGCGGCGCTGAAGGAGGTCGACAAGCTGGAGCGGACCTCCGACCAGTCTCCCGAGACCGGCTGGATCCGCACCTGGCTCGACACCGTCCTGGACATCCCCTGGAACACCAGGACCGAGGACAACTACGACATCATCGGCGCCCGCGCGGTGCTGGACTCCGACCACACCGGTCTCGACGACGTCAAGGACCGCATCCTCGAGCACCTGGCCGTGCGCAAGCGCCGCCAGGACAAGGGCCTGGGCGTGGTCGGCGGCAGGCGCAGCGGCGCCGTACTCGCCCTGGCCGGACCTCCCGGAGTGGGCAAGACCTCGCTCGGCGAGTCCGTGGCGCGCGCGATGGGCCGCAAGTTCGTCCGCGTCGCCCTGGGCGGCGTCCGCGACGAGGCGGAGATCCGCGGCCACCGGCGCACCTACGTCGGCGCGCTGCCGGGCCGCGTGGTCCGCGCGATCCGCGAGGCGGGCTCGATGAACCCGGTCGTGCTGCTCGACGAGGTCGACAAGGTCGGCGCCGACTACCGGGGCGACCCGACGGCCGCCCTGCTCGAGGTGCTGGACCCGGCGCAGAACCACACGTTCCGCGACCACTACCTCGAGGTCGAGCTGGACCTGTCGGACGTGCTGTTCCTGGCGACGGCCAACGTGCTCGAGGCCATCCCCGGGCCGCTGCTCGACCGGATGGAGATCGTCTCGCTCGATGGCTACACCGAGGACGAGAAGCTGTCGATCGCCCGCGACCACCTGCTGCCCAAGCAGCTCAAGCAGGCCGGCTTCGAGCCCGAGGAGATCGCGTTCGAGGACGACGCGCTGCGCCGCCTGGCGGCCGAGTACACCCGCGAGGCCGGGGTCCGCTCGCTGGAGCGGGCGGTCGGCCGGGTGATCCGCAAGGTCGCGGCCAAGGACGAGACCCCGGTCACCGTCACCGCCGAGTCGCTGGTGGACTACCTGGGCAGGCCCAGGTTCGTGCCGGAGTCGTCGCTGCCGGAGTCCAAGCAGCGCACCTCGGTGCCCGGCGTGGCCACCGGCCTGGCCGTCACGGGAGCGGGTGGCGACGTCCTCTACGTCGAGGCGTCCCTGGCCGACCCGGAGACCGGCGAGACGGGCCTGACCCTGACCGGTCAGCTCGGCGACGTCATGAAGGAGTCGGCGCGGATCGCGCTGTCCTACCTGCGCTCGCACGGCGCGGAGCTGGAGCTGCCGGTCACCGCGCTGAAGGACCGGTCGGTGCACGTCCACTTCCCCGCGGGAGCCGTGCCCAAGGACGGCCCCTCGGCGGGCGTGACGCTGACGACCGCGCTCGCCTCGCTGCTGTCGGGCCGGCTGGTCCGCGGCGACGTGGCGATGACCGGTGAGATCTCCCTCACCGGGCGGGTGCTGCCGATCGGCGGCGTCAAGCAGAAGCTCCTGGCGGCGCACCGGGCGGGCATCACCACGGTGCTCATCCCGGCCCGCAACGAGCCCGACCTGGACGACGTGCCCGAGGAGGTCCGCAACGAGCTGACCATCCACCCGGTCAGCGACGTCCGCGAGGTGCTTGACCTCGCACTGGCTCCGGCTGAGGTCGCGACCACGGTCGCCGCCTGATCCCCAGCCCGAACAGGCCCCGCCGCATCTTTCCGCGGCGGGGCCTGCGTTGTCCGGGCACCATGGCCCCCTGGCCCGCCGTACGGGGCGCGGAATCACAGGGGGAGGCGGGCCGTGACCTTGGTGCCGCCGCGGGCCCGTGAGGCGATGTCGCACCAGCCGCCCACCTCCGTGGCACGTTCCCGCATCGAGGTGAGGCCGACGCCGGTTCTCGGGGCGGCGGGCAGGCCCGCGCCGTCGTCGTGGATCGAGATGTGCAGGGCGTCGGCGGTCCTGCTCAGGTGGACGCGCGCCGAGTCGGCCGCCGCGTGCCGCCTGACGTTGGTGAGCGCCTCCTGGACGATCCGGTAGGCCGCCAGCTCGACGGCGGCCGGCAGCTCGCCCAGCCGCTCGCTCACCTGGACCTCCACCCGCGGCCCCGGCGCCTTGGCGAACTCGACGAGCGAGCCCGCCAGCCCCAGGTTGTCCAACGCGGGCGGGCGCAGCCCGTCGACCAGCTCCCGCACCGACACCAGCGTCGCACCCATCCCGTCGTGCACCAGCGTCAGCAGGTCTGCGGCCCGCGCGGGGTCGCCGGGCAGCGATCGGCGGGCCGCGTCGAGGGTCATGGTGACGCTGGTCAGCGCGGGTCCGAGCCCGTCGTGCAGCTCCCTGCCCAGGCGGCGCCGCTCCTCCTCGCGCGCCGCCGCGATGCGCTCGCGTGAGCGCCGCAGGTCCGCCGCCAGATGGACGGCGTGCGCCAGCTCGGCCAGGTGCTTGGCCATCACCGCGAGCGGCTCCCGCCTGGCGCCCGCCAGCCGGGACCGGCTGAGCAGCAGCCGGCCCACCGGCTCGCCGTGCCAGGCGAGCGTGACCACCTCGGGGGTGCGGCCGAGCCGCCCGTCGGCGTACAGCTCGCCGTCCACCTCCACGCCCGCCCCGCGCGCGCCGACGGCCCAGCGCAGCAGGGACGTGGCGGTGGCCAGCGCCTCGGAGGGCTCGTCCGCCTGCTGCACGCTCCTGCTGAGCTTGTCGGCGGCCCGGTACGGGTCGCGTTCGACGCCGAGGAGCTGGTCGACGGAGCGCTGCAGGCGCAGCCGCACGGGATGGAAGAGCCCGCCCACCGACAGGGCGGCCACCAGCCCGGCGGCCGGGCCGAGGTCGCCGGCCAGCCGGTCCCCGGCCCAGATGAGCACGGCGTACAGGATGGTCAGGACGGTGGCGAGCGCGCCGTACACCAGGGCCCGGTCGAGGATGACGCGGATGCCGTAGAAACGGTGCCGGAGCACGGCCGCGACCACGGAGATGGGGACACCCGCCGTGACCATCAGGTGCACGAAGACCGCGGCCGTGCCGAAGTCGAGGGGCTGCCTGAGCACCCAGACGACCGCGTAGCCGACCATGGTGGCGACGTACCAGGCGATCTGCCGCCTGGTGACGCGGTCGCCCTTCCAGTACCTGATCCCGACCGAGGCGATGGCCGCCAGGCAGAGCGGGAGGTACACCCAGCCGAGGTTCTGCTCCATCCACCACGGGAAGCCTCCCAGCGCCTCGACGCCGAACGGGTTGGCCAGAGGAAGCTCGGTCTCCTTCTGTGAGTTGGGCATCAGCGCCATCTCCACCGTGTGGACCACGATCACAGCGAGCAGGCCGTACAGGACGAACCGCCAGCGGCGCGAGGGCAGGCGGCCGTCGGGGAAGAGCAACGGCATGATCCCGCTGAAGGTCATGAACGGGTAGATCCAGCCGAAGATCGAGGCCCAGTTGAGGTAGGGGAGCAGCGGGTTGCCCGGCATCTCCTGGTACATCAGGTGGGCCAGCGTGTAGACCAGCTCGTAGAAGGACCAGGTCACGCCCACGCTCCACATGAGCCAGGGGACCAGCAGGCCCCTGCGGAAGGTGATGACGAACGCGCCCCCCGCGGGGAACAGCGTCCCCAGCGGGTCGAGCGGCTGCAGCCCGCCCGCCCAGTTCGTCTTCCACGCCATCCAGGTGGCGACGAACACGGCCAGCGGCGACAGCACACCTCCGGCCCACGCGATCCCCACCACCAGCCGCCGCACCCACGGCCGCCCCGGCTCCTCGTCCGCGGGCTGCTCCGGCTCGGGCGCCGGCTGTGCGGGCCGCGAGGGCCGCGACTCCAGCCGTGGCTCCCGGTCGCCGGGAGCGGGCGGATGGAGCCCGTACACCAGGTCGCGAACGTCGGTGACCGCCCCGGCGAGCTCCTCGCGCACCCGCACCAGCACCCCGTCGACCCGCTCCAGCTCGCCACCCGCGCGCGAGGGCGCGGTGGCGGGGTCGAGGACCAGGGCGCGGGCGGTGCCGACCTCGGTGGCCAGGGTCGCGAGCGTCGAGCCGAGCCCGTCGCCGAGGACGCGCAGCAAGCGGGCGCGTTCCTGCTCGCGCGCGGCCAGCAGCTTCTCGCGCGACTGCCGCAGCTCCTCGGTGAGCTGTACGGCGTGCGCCACCTCGGCCAGGTGCCTGGCCAGCATGTCGGGCAGCCCGGCCGCCGCGCGCCGCGGGGATCCGGACACCAGCAGGCGCCCGACGGTCCGGCCGTGCCACACCAGCGGTGTCATGACCGGCTCGCCGTCGAGGGCGCCGTCGGTGACAGCGTCGGCGCCGTCGACCTCGACCCGCACCCCCGGCACCCGCAGCGCCTGCCTGATCGCGGCCGCGCCGGAGGCCAGCGCCTCGGCGGGCCCGCCGGCCGTCTGCACGGTCTGGCTGACGGCGTCCACCAGCTTGTACGGATCGCGCTCCACCTTGAACAGGCGGTCCACGAGCAGCTGGAGGCGCCGCCGTACCGGATGGAACAGTGCGCCCGCCGCGAGCGCGGCCACCAGGCCCTCGTCCGAGCCGAGCCCGTCGGCGGCCAGCCGGCCCACGGCGATCAGCCCGAAGTAGACCGCGCCGATGACCGCGGTCAGCACCGTGTAGACCAGCGTCCGGCTGATGATCACGCTGGCGGCAGCCGTCGCCCCCAGTAAGAGTTTTCGCCCCATTTCAGGCGAGATAATAGGGGCCGCGGGTGCCTTGATGGCAGGGTAGGGTGCACTCACTTCTTCAGCCGGTCACGTCTGGCCGGCATGCTCACTTCGATCCGGCTGCGAGCGACTCCCACTCCAGCTCGGACATCCGCAGCACCCGCAGACCGATCGTGCCCAGGGCGAGCGCCGACAGCGCACTGAGCGCCAGGCTCGCCGGGCCGTAGGGGACGAACATGAAGCCCAGGTACCCGGCGGCCGCCGCGAGCGGGACCCACCAGTGCGCGAACCCGGCCCGCCACACCGCCGCCACCAGCAGCGGCACCCCGAAGACGGCGAAGAACATCCACGGCATCTGGTAGCCGAACGTGGTCGAGGGCAGGCCGAGCATCTCGTGGGTCAGCCGCTCGGCCTCCGCCGGGTAGTGCTGCCCGAACCACCATTCGACCGGGTCGGTCAGCATCAGCGCGGACAGGTTGATCGCGCCCAGCACGGTCAGCGTGCCGACCACGTGACCGAAGATCACGCCCTTGCGGGCCAGGAGCCGGAGCATTCCCACCATGGCCAGGGCCATGAGCAGCCAGCTCCAGTGGTAGAGCACCGACTCGACCTGAGCCAGCGCCGGGTTGGCACCGTAGCTCACGGCCTCACGGTCGTCGCCCCAGGTGCCGGGGTCGACGGCGGCGGCGATCACCGCCAGCAGCGGCGCCAGGATGAGCAGCGATCCCGTGGCGATCCGCCGGAATCTGGCGGGGGAGCGGAGCAGGGTCGGCCGAGAGGTGGCCGGGTTGTCGAGCATGGCAGGGTCCTCACACGAGCGGCTTTTCTTTCGTCAGCCTGGAAGCTAGGCGCGCACCCAGGTCCGCCGCGTCCCCCGCGTGGCCGACCGGCCCTCACCCTCCCGGCTGACCCGGCCGGTCGAGGAGCTTGCCGAGCAGGTCGGCGGCGATCTGGAGGATCTGCCGCTCCGCGGGCGTGAGTGACTCGGCCATCCGGCGGGCCAGCCACCGGTCGGAGTCGGCCACCTGCTCGAGCAGTACGGCGGAGCCCTGGTCGCTGAGCACGATGTGGTGCTGCCGCCGGTCGTCGGGATTGCGGGAGCGGCTGATCAGCCCGTGTGCCTCGAGCGAGGCGAGGACCCGGGTCACCGACTGGGGCTGCAGGTGCTCGGCGGCGGCCAGCTCACCCGCCGTCATCGCGCCCCGCCTGTGCAGGTGGCCGAGCAGGGCCAGGCCCAGCCTGCCCGGGCCTTCGGCGGTGCGCTCCTCCCTGAGGCGCCTGCCCAGGGCGGTGGCCGCTCTGCGCAGGTCTACTGCCGTCTGCTCGTCGTTCACATTTACTACGCTAACACTTACTGACTTCTGCTCTATCTCCTGCTGTTCAGGCGAAATTAACTACGCATAGCGTACGATCTGATGCCATGGCTGTTCTACGGGAGGCTCGCGGGATGGGCGTGGCGGCCCTCGGCATGGGCGTGCCCGTCGCCTGGGGCGTCCTGGTGGGTCACCCGGCGCTGGGCGCCCTGGCCGCGATCGGCGCCATGTCGGCGGGCTCCGCGCGGACCGGCCTGGGGACCACGGTGGGGCGGGTGGCCTGCGCGGCCGTGGCGGGCGGGCTCGGGGTCGCGCTGGCGGGTCACGGCTGGGCCGTGGTCGCCGTCGTCGGGCTCGCCGTGCTGCTCGGCGGGATGAGCAAGTCGACGGCGGAGCTGAGCGTCCGCTTCGTGACGCTCATGGTGATCGCCACCGGTCTCCGCGGCGACCCGCTGGGTGTCGCGGTGCTGGCCGGCGGTGGAGCCGGGTGGGGAGCACTCACCGGCCTGCTCGCCGGGACACGCAATGACGGGCCCGCTTCGGTGGGGACGCGGGTCGCGCGGTGGCGGGGGATCGTGCGGCTGTGGTGGGGGCGGCTGGGGACGTGGACAGGGTGGCAGTACGCGGTACGGCTGGCCCTCTGCCTGGCCGTGGCCGAGGGGATCGGCGCCGTGTGGGCGCAGCCGAGCCCGGCCTGGATCGCCGTCACCGTGGTCATCGTGGTCGGCAGGCGCGCCGACGGCGCGCTGCGGCGGCCGCTCGAGCGTGCGGCGGGGACCGCGGCGGGGGTGACGGCCGGGTCGGCGATGCTGCTGTGGGTCCCGCCTCCCTGGGCGCTGGTGCCCGTCGTGGCCGTGCTCGCGGGCGTCAGGCCGCTGCTCAAGGAGCGGAACTACACGCTGTACGCGATGGTCATGACCCCGCTGGTGCTGCTGCTGATGCAGGGCGGCGCGCCCATCACGCCCGCCACGATCGGATACCGGCTGGCCGACACCGTCATCGGATGCGCGGTAGCCCTCGCGATCGGGTATCTCCCCTGGACGATCAGAAAGAAAGCCGGGAGGAACGCACATGCCGTCGTGGACTGACCACGCGATCTGGTGGCACGTCTACCCGCTCGGCTTCACCGGCGCGCCGAAGCGGGCCGAGCCGCGGATCGTGCACCGGCTGAGGCAACTGGAGCCGTGGCTGGACTACGCCGTCGAACTCGGCTGCTCCGGCCTCATGCTGGGGCCGATCTTCGCCGCCGAGACCCACGGGTACGACACCGTCGACCACTTCCGCATCGACCCCCGCCTCGGCGACGAGCGGGACTTCGACTCCCTGGTCGAACAGGCCCGCGGGCGCGGGCTGAGGATCCTGCTCGACGGCGTGTTCAACCACGTCGGCCGCTCGTTCGCCGGTCCGCGGGACTTCCTGACGGAACGGACCTTCGAGGGGCACGATCGGCTGGTGGTGCTGGATCACGGGCGGCCCGCCGTACAGGACTATGTCGCCGAGGTGATGGACCACTGGCTCGGCAGGGGGGCGGCGGGGTGGCGGCTGGACGCGGCCTACGCCATGCCCGCGGAGTTCTGGGCGGGAGTGCTGCCGGGGGTCAGGGCCCGGCATCCGGAGAGCTGGTTCGTCGGGGAGATGATCCACGGCGACTACGCCGGATACGTCGAGCGTTCCGGGCTCGACTCCGTCACCCAGTACGAACTGTGGAAGGCCATCTGGAGCTCGCTCAACGACGGGAACCTGTTCGAGCTGGCCTGGGCGCTCGACCGGCACAACGGGATGCTCGACACCTTCGTGCCACAGACGTTCGTCGGCAACCACGACGTCACCAGGCTCGCCACCCGCCTGGAGGACCCCCGCCACCTCGGGCACGCGCTGGCGATCCTGTTCACCGTGGCCGGCATCCCGAGCGTTTACTACGGCGACGAGCAGGCCCTGACCGGGCTCAAGGAGGAACGCGAGGGTGGCGACGACGCGATCAGACCCGCCTTCCCCGGCACTCCTGGCGAGCGGGGACCGGTCTACCGCCTGCACCAGCGCCTCATCGGCAACCGGCGCCGGCATCCGGGCGTCGTCAGGGCCCGCACCAAGGTCGACCACCTGACCAACAGGACCGCCGCGCTCACGACCGCCGACGTGACGCTGCTGCTCAACCTCGACGACGAGCCCCAGCTGATCGGCAGGGTCGAGGTGCCGCCGCACGCCTGGCACCTGGCGTGACTCAGCTCACACGAAATCCCGGGAATATCGGTGGGTAAAGGGATCGTTAGCACGCACGTGAACGAGATGTGTCGACGAATGCGCGCCACGGGCTGTCGAGCCCGCTGAGCCATCTGCCCGCCCATCGTCGATAGGTAGACCATGATCGTTCCCAGCTTCGTGCTGCGAAGGCTGTCACACCTGCCCTTCCATCCCGGCACGCACTAACCCACCCCACAAAGCCCGAAATTTCCAGCTAACGGCTATTTTGTGGGGATTCTTCCGTGATCCAGGCTTCCGGCCTGCGCAAGCTGTACGGCGACACCGTCGCGCTCGACGGCGTCGACCTGCACGTGCGCGAGGGCGAGATCCACGGCGTGCTCGGCCAGAGCGGCGCCGGCAAGAGCACGCTCCTGCGCTGCGTCAACCTGCTCGAACGGCCCACCGCCGGCACCGTGACCGTGGCCGGCCAGGACCTGACCGCGCTGCGCGGCCGCGAGCTCAACCGCGCTCGCCAGCGCATCGGCATGATCCACCAGCACTTCGCGCTGCTGTCCTCGCGCACGGTCGCGGGCAACGTGGCCTTCCCGCTCGAGGTCATGGGCGTGCCCAGGGCCGAGCGTGAACGCCGCGTCGCCGAGCTGCTCGACCTCGTCGGCCTGGCAGGACGCGGCAAGGACCATCCCCGCCAGCTGTCCGGCGGCCAGAAGCAGCGCGTCGGCATCGCCCGTGCCCTGGCCGGCAACCCGTCGGTGCTGCTGTCGGACGAGGCCACCTCCGCCCTCGACCCGGCCACCACCCAGTCGATCCTGGCCCTGCTCAAGCGGCTCAACACCGAGCTCGGCGTGACGATCCTGCTCATCACGCACGAGATGAGCGTCGTCAAGGCGGTCTGCGACTCGGTGGCCATCATGGCGGGCGGCCGCGTCGAGGAGTCGGGCACCATCGCCGACCTGATCAGGACCCCAGGAGCGCGGCTCACCCGCGAGATCTTCCCGCTGCCCGAGCCCGCCCCGGCCGGCTCGATCACGCTCACCTTCACCGGCGACCCGCGCCAGCCGGTCGTGTCGGAGGTGGTCAGGAAGTTCGACGTGGAGCTGAGCATCCTCGGCGGCGCCATCGAGGAGCTCCCGGCCGGCCCGGTCGGCCGCCTGCGCGTCGCCCTGACCGGCGACGCGGACGCCGCCCTGTCCCACTTCCGCGACCGCGGCCTCCTGGTGGAGGTCGCCGCATGACCACCCATCCGGTACGGCAGGCCTCGAGGGAGGGCGCATGACCTGGGACGAGATCTGGCCCCTGCTCATCGAGGCGGCGGGCGACACCGCGGTGATGGTCGGCTGGTCCACCCTGTTCACCGTCGCCTTCGGGTTGCCCCTCGGCGTCGCCCTGGTCGTGCTCGACCGCGGCGGCCTGGCGCCCGCGCCGGCGGTCAAGTCGGTGCTCGGCGTGATCGTCAACGTCGGCCGATCCCTGCCGTTCATCGTGCTGATGATCGCGATCATCCCGTTCACCCGGCTCGTCGTCGGGACCACCATCGGCACCGCCGCCGTGGTCGTGCCGCTGACCGTGGGCGCCGTGCCGTTCTTCGCCCGCCTGGTGGAGACCGCGCTGCGGGAGGTCGGCACCGACGTGGTCCAGGCGGCCCAGGCCATGGGGGCCGGCCGTACCACGATCGTGCGGAAGGTGCTGCTGCCCGAGGCCCTACCGGGGCTGGTGGCGGGGCTGACCGTGACCGTCGTGGCGCTGATCGGGTACTCCGCGATGGCGGGGACCGTCGGCGGCGGCGGGCTCGGAGACCTGGCCGTGCGCTACGGCTACCAGCGTTTCGAGACGCTGGTCATGATCGTCACAGTGGTGCTGCTCATCGTGATCGTGCAGCTCATCCAGAGCCTGGGCGACCTCGTCGCCCGGCGGCTATCGCACAAGTAAGGAAAAATCATGAAGTTTCGTAGCCTTGTGGGCGCTATTGGCCTGTCGTTGTTGCTCGCCGCATGCGGAACGTCGCAGTCCGCGACGAACGGCGCCGCGCCGGAGAAACCCGCGGACGCCGTGCTGAAGGTGGGCGCGAGCCCGGTGCCGCATGCGGAGATCCTGAACTTCGTCAAGCAGAACCTGGCCCCGGCGGCCGGGCTGAAGCTCGAGGTCGTGGAGTTCACCGACTACGTGCAGCCCAACGTGCAGCTCAACGAGGGCCAGCTGGACGCCAACTTCTTCCAGCACAAGCCGTACCTGGACGACTTCAACGCCTCCAAGGGCACCAAGCTCAGCTTCGTGACCCCGGTGCACCTGGAGCCGCTCGGCCTGTACTCCAAGAAGATCACCAGCGTGGCCGCGCTGCCCAGCGGCGCCACCGTGGCCGTGCCCAACGACGCCACCAACCTCGGCCGCTCACTGAAGCTGCTGGCCGACAACGGGATCATCACCCTCAAGGAGGGCGCCGGTACCGCCGCCACCGAGCGAGACGTGACCGGGAACCCGAAGAAGCTGGAGTTCAAGCCGCTCGAGGGCGCCCAGCTGCCGCGCTCGCTCGACGACGTGGACGCCGCCGTGATCAACGGCAACTACGCCATCGAGGCCGGGTTCAAGCCCGCCTCCCAGGCGCTGCTGCTGGAGAAGAGCCAGGGCAACCCGTACGCCAACGGGCTCGTGGTGCAGGCGGGACACGAGAAGGACCCGAACATCGTGACCCTGGGCAGGCTCCTTCAGGACCCGAAAGTCAAGGACTTCATCAACAAGAAGTATGGAGGTTCCGTGATTCCCGCCGAATGATATTGAAATAGCGGGAAAAATCGGGAAAACGGTCTTATCAAGCGTTTTGTAAGCGGGCGGCAATCCGTGAGGCGTACGAATACGGGGACAAACCCACCTCTCCCGAGGAGGCCCCAAAGTGCGATTCGTTTCACGAATCCTCATCGGTGTCGCAGCCGTCACAGCGATGGCGGTAAGTGCTCCAGTGGCCGCGAACGCGGCGCCCGCTTCCACGACCTCGTCCCACTTCTACGAGGCCGACTGGGGGCCGTACTACTCCAGTAACCACAAGGCCAGTGCCGAGGGCCACGTCACCGTGGACAAGCAGGCCTACAAGTACTGGTACTGGAAGACGTTCTACGTCAAGCAGAAGTTCTGCTGGTTCGACAGCCACGGAAACAAGCACTGCAAGATCGTGATCAAGAAGATCAAGAAGCACGTGTGGGTGTGGAAGTACAACTACTTCTACACCGTCGACAGCACGCTCACCGACTACAAGTGGTGGGGGTACAACAGGTGCGCGTGGGAGACGTTCAAGGTCGTGAACTACGACGGCTCCTCCTACTTCAAGAGCTTCTACAACTGCTCGCCGGACCCGCAGGACTACTCCTTCTCCGGTAAGAACGCCGCCCACATCTGGGTGGACGTCAGCAGGGGCAACAAGTTCCACCCGACCGGGTACCACTCGGGCTGGATGGACGTGTACCACGCCTGACGGCGCAAGTGACTGGGCAAGTGATCGGGCAAGCCGCGGCCTCGGAGGGGGGCCGCGGCTTCGCCGTACTCGGAGACCTTTCGGGGCGACAAATAACAGAATAGTGTTCGGTTCATGCATCCGGGAGCCATCGCAGCAGTCACCCCCGACAAGCCCGCTGTGATCATGGCGGGCTCCGGGCAGGTTGTCACCTACCGCCGGCTGGATGAGGAGTCGAACCGGCTGGCCCACCTGTTCCGCGCGGCCGGGCTGCGGCCCGGCGACCACGTGGCGTTCATGCTGGAGAACCATCCGCTCTTCCTGGCCGTGGCCTGGGCCGCGCACCGGTCGGGCCTGTACTACACCGCGATCAGCTCCCGCCTGCAGACCGACGAGCTGGCCTACATCGTCGGCAACTGCGAGGCCAGGATCTTCATCACCTCCGCAGCGGTCTCCCCGTCGATCGACGCGATCGGGCCCCGGGTGGAGCGCAGGCTGATGCTCGACGGCGTCACGGCGGGCTTCGAGTCCTACGAGGAGGCCGTGGCAGGGATGCCGGTCACGCCGATCGAGGACGAGGTCCAGGGCGGCGACATGCTCTACTCCTCCGGCACCACCGGGCGGCCCAAGGGGGTCAAACCCGCCCTCAGCGGTGCGCCTCTCGGCGAGCCCACCGTCCTGCTCAGGCTGATCCAGGGGCTGTTCGCGCCCACCTGCGACAGCGTCTACCTCTCGCCCGCGCCGCTCTACCACGCCGCGCCGCTGCGCTACAGCATGCAGTTCCAGCGGCTGGGCTGCACGGTCGTGGTGATGGAACGCTTCGATCCCGAGCGCTACCTGGAGGCGGTCGAACGCTTCCAGGTCACGCACTCGCAGCTCGTGCCCACGATGTTCATCAAGATGCTCAAGCTCCCCGAGGAGACCCGCGCCAAGTACGACGTCTCGTCGCTGCGGTGCGCCATCCACGCGGCCGCGCCCTGCCCGATCCCGGCCAAGGAGGCGATGATCGAGTGGTGGGGCCCGATCATCCACGAGTACTACGCGGGCACCGAGGGCAACGGCTTCCTGTACACCAACTCCCAGGACTGGCTCGCGCACAAGGGCACGGTCGGCCGGTCGCTGCTCGGCACCGTGCACGTGTGCGACGAGGACGGCAACGACGTGCCGACCGGCGAGCACGGCACGATCTACTTCGCCGACAGCGCCCGCTTCGAGTACCACGGCGACCCCGACAAGACCAGGTCCGTCCAGGACCCGCAGGGGCGCGGCTGGACCACGCTCGGCGACATCGGCTACCTCGACGCCGACGGCTTCCTCTACCTCACCGACCGCCGCTCCTACATGATCATCTCGGGTGGGGTGAACATCTACCCGCAGGAGGCGGAGAACCTGCTGGCCCTGCACCCCAAGGTCGCCGACGTGGCCGTGTTCGGGGTGCCGGACGAGGAGATGGGCGAGCAGGTCAAGGCCGTCGTCCAGCCCGCCGACATGGCGGAGGCGGGCCCGGAGCTGGAGGAGGAGCTCATCGCCCACTGCCGAGCCCGGCTGGCCCACTTCAAGTGCCCCAAGTCGGTGGACTTCAGGGAGGAGCTCCCGCGGCATCCGACGGGCAAGCTCTACAAGCGGCTCCTGCGCGAGGAGTACTGGCCCGCGGGAACCGCATGAATTTCCGCCCGGCGGCCCCGGCCGGCGTGTCCCTGAGCAGCACCGATAAGAATCCCGTCAGGGCTCTGAGGAACCTCTGATCAACCCCTTAGCCTGCACTTACGCGACTCTTGACACCCTTGGGTCATCGGGACTTGAGGAGATGAGATGAACGCGAACGAGCCTCACGAGCAGGGGACGGGCGGCTGGAGCCAGTTCGGCGCCACGCCGCCCTCGGCCGGGGGCTTCCCCCGGCGGGACACGGTGATCATGGACACGCCGCCGCCACCTCCCGCGCCGCCGAAGAAGCCGGGCTTCACCACCGCCCAGAAGGCGGTCGCCGGGCTCGCGCTCGCGGCCATGGCATTCGGCGGCGGCGTCGCAGGGGCCGTCGTCGCCAACTCCTTCCGCAGCGAGCCCGTGGTGGCCGCGGCGCCGAGCCCGGTGTTCAAGTCGGCGTCGAACCAGTTCACCGTGGCGCAGGTGGCGGCCAAGGTGCAGCCGTCGGTCGTGGCGATCCAGCTGTCCAACGTGGGTGGCTCGGGCGTCGTGCTGTCCCCGGACGGTCTGATCCTCACCAACAACCACGTCGTGGCCTCGGCGGGCAACGGCGGCCCCATCACCGTCAAGTTCAGCGACGGCAAGACCGCCAAGGCGACGGTCATCGGCACCGACGCGGCCACGGACCTGGCGGTCATCAAGGCGCAGGACGTCTCCGACTTGACCCCGCTGCCGCTGGGCAACAGCGACAACCTCAAGGTCGGCGACGCGGTGCTGGCCATCGGCAGCCCGCTCGGCCTGGACGGATCGGTCACCGCGGGCATCGTCAGCGCGCTCAACCGCACCCTCAGGGAGGGAAGCGACGAGCAGCAGCAGCAGGTGCCGCCGGGCTGGGGGCAGCTCCAGCAGCAGCAGGAGCAGGACCAGGCGCAGCCGACCACGATCGGCGACGCCATCCAGACCGACGCCGCCATCAACCCGGGCAACTCGGGCGGCGCCCTGGTCAACGCCGCCGGGCAGCTCGTCGGGATCAACACCGCGATCGCCACGCAGGGCAGCAGCGGCAACATCGGCGTCGGCTTCGCCATCCCCGTCAACACCGCCAAGCAGGTCGCCGACCAGCTGGTCAAGGACGGCAAGGCCACGCACGCCTTCCTCGGCGTGAGCGTCACCGACGCCACGGGCGACGTGCCGGGAGCGCTGATCCGTCAGGTCAGCTCGGGAAGCCCGGCCGCCAAGGCAGGACTCAAGCAGGGCGACCTGATTACCAAAATTGGCGACAAGGCGGTAGACGGTGGCGATACCGTTGTGGGCCAGGTCAGAGGTTTCAAACCGGGCCAACAGGTCAAGATCACATATATGAGGGACGGCAAGCCCAACGAGGTGACCGTCACCCTCGAAGAGAAGAAATAACAGACCCCCTCATGGACGGGTGCGTCGTCGAGATCGCTGCGGACTCGGCGACGCACCCCCCCGTACGCGGTCTCACGAGAAGCGGCGGCCCTCGTCACGGCGATACGCCCAGGCGGCGGCCGCTCCGGCGGCCACGGTCCACACGCCCAGCATCACGATGGGCACCACCTTGACCGGCTGGTCGGTGGTGACCGCCCAGATCAGCTCGACCATCCCGCGGCTGGGCACGTACGGCGACACGGTCGCGATCAGCGACGGCATGGCCATCGGGTTGCCGAGCAGCCCGCCCAGGATCGCGATGGGGAAGAAGAGGATCTGCGAGACCGCGATGGCGGCCTTGGGCGGCAGCAGGTAGCCCACCAGCAGCCCCAGCAGCATGAACGGCACCGACCCGGCCAGCAGCGCCACCACCCCGGCGGCCAGGCCCGGCACGGTGATCCGCGCCGAGGTCAGCAGCCCGGCGATCACCAGCACCGGGATGACCGACAGCAGCGAGATCGCCATCGTCGTCAGGATCCGCCCGGCGAAGCGCGGGAACGGCCCGGCGGGCAGCGTCCGCAGGTAGGCGTCCCACGGCTGCGAGCGGTCCTGCGCCACCGAGATGCCCAGCCCGATCAGCGACGACGACATCGCGCCGAAGGCCATCATCGACCCGGTGGCCATCGTCGAGGCGAGCGGATCGTCGGCCGCGAACGGCACCACGAACGCCAGCATCGCGGCCGCGGGGAAGAACGCGCTGGCCACGATCCCGATCGGCACCCTGAGCTGCTCCATGAACTGGTAGCGGGTGTGAGTGAGGACCAGGCTAGGCATCGGCGGTCTCCTTGGCGGTGATGGCGAGGAAGGCGTCCTCGAGCGTGGTCGGCTGGATCTCCAGCCCCGTGAACGGCACGCCGCTGCGCACCAGGTCGACCACCAGCCGGTCGGAGTCGCCGGTGACCAGGTGGAAGCGGCCGTCCTCGCGGGAGGAGCCGAGCACGCCGGGCAGCGCGGGCAGACTCTCGGCGCTCAGCGTGACCCGCCGGACCCCGGCCATGTCGCGCACCGCCTGCACGGTGTCGTCCACCAGGAGCCGGCCGTGCCCGACGACCACCACCCGGTGCGCGAGCGCCTCGATCTCCTCCAGGTAGTGGCTGGTCAGCACCACGGTGCCGCCGTCGGCGTGGAAGGCCCTGATGCCGTCCCACAGGGCCCGGCGGGCCTCGACGTCCAGGCCGGTGGTGGGCTCGTCGAGGAAGACGATCCTGGGCTCACCCGCGAAGGCCAGCGCCACGGCCAGGCGCCGCTTCTGCCCGCCGGACAGCCCGCCGATCTGCCGCTTGGCCAGGTCCTCCAGCCCGAACCTGGCCAGCAGCGCCGCCCTGGCCTGCGGGGTACGGCTGCCGCGGGGGAAGTGGGCGGCCACGAAGTCCACCAGCTCGCCCACGCGCAGCGCCTCGGGCAGGCCGGTCTCCTGCGGCGTCACGCCCATGCCCCGCCGTACCGCGGGATCGGACGGAGCGCCGCCGAGCAGCTCGACCAGCCCGGACGTGGGCTTGCGCAGGCCGACGAACAGGTTGATCAGCGTGGACTTGCCCGCGCCGTTGGGCCCGAGCAGTCCGACCAGCTCGCCCTCGCTGATGTCGAGCGAGACCCGGTCGAGCGCGAGCACGTCGCCGTAGCGGCGGCTGACCTCGACGGTCCTGGCCAACGTGGTCAAGGGGTACCTCCAGCGGTGTCGAGCAGGGCGCGGATGGCCATCGTGTACTCCTCGAAGGCCAGCCGGCCGCGGCGGGTGAGCGCGATGTAGGTGACGGGGGTGCGGCCCTTGTGCGTCTTGGTGATCTCGATGTAGCCGGCCTCTTCCAGCTTGGTCAGGTGCACCGAGAGGTTGCCCGCGGTCATGCCGAGCACGTCCTTCAGCCCGGGGAAGGCCAGACGGTCCCCTTCGGGGAGCGTGTTGAGCGTGGCCACCACGCGCAGCCTGGCCTGCGCGTGGATGACCGGGTCGAGCTCCGGGATCACGCCCGCCACCGCATCAGGCAGCCCGCCACGATCGTGCCGCCGCCCGCCAGGAGCGACAGCAGCAGCGCCTGCACGCCCGGCGTGAAGCCGACGGCCACCCCGTCGACCAGCAGGACCCAGCAGCCGAGCAGGAACATCGGCCACTCGCGGCCGAGCGCGCCGCCCGTCATGTAGAGGATCCCGACGACCAGCATGGCCAGCGCGGTGGAGATCTGGCCCATCTGGGCATCGGTGAGCATGGGGCCCAGGCGGAGGTCGACGAAGCCGACGACGAAGAAGCCCGCCATCCAGGTTGAGCCCCACATCGCCCAGCCTCTGGAGGACTCGCCGCGGATGCGGCCGGTCGAGCGGCGGATCGAGAAGATCATCACGATCAGCGCCACGACCTGCAGGCCCATCAGCACCGTCAGTGCGAGCTGCCAGCCGATCGGAGCCAGCCCGTGCCCGTCGAATCCGTAGGTCAGGAAGAACGCGGCGTAGCCGAGCAGCCACGCCACGCCCCACGGCACATACGTCAGCAGCGGGTCGGGCGACAGCCGCCGTACGGCTTCGGCCTGCTGCTGTTCGATGATCCGCATCATCTCAGCCGGGTCGTTCATCCCAACCTCCTCAAACTGGTTTGCAATATAAACCTGACTGCATCGCAAACTCAAACCGGGAGGTACCGGGAGGTCACCGCCGGGTCAGGACCTCGGATTCCCACAGGTCGCGGTAGTAGCCGGGGACGGCCACGAGCTCGTCGTGCCGCCCGCGCTGGATCACCTGACCGTCCTCCAGCACGATGATCTCGTCGACCTGCTCCAGCCCCTTGAGCCGGTGCGTGACCAGCAGCGTCGTGCGGTCGTGCGTCACGTCGAGCAGGTCGGCCATCAGCGCGTCGGCGGTCTGCTCGTCCAGCGCCTCGGCGGGCTCGTCGAGCAGCAGGACCGGCGGGTCGTACAGCAGCGCGCGGGCCAGCGCCAGCCGCTGCAGCTGCCCGCCGGACACGGTCCTGCCGTCCTCGCCCAACTGCGCGTCCCATCCGGTCCGCTCGACCCACCTGTCCAGGCGGGCATCCCGTACGGCTGCCGCCAGCCCGCCGTCGCCGGCCTCGGGCCCCGCCAGGCGCAGGTTGTCCTTGAGCGTGGTCTGGAAGATGTACGGGTCCTGCGTGAGCCCGGTCATCAGCGTCCGGACGTCGTCCGAGTCGAGCGCCCGGGCATCGACCCCATTGATCCGGATATTTCCGGACTCGGGCTCGACGAGGCGCATCAGGGCGGCCAGGATCGTGCTCTTCCCCGCTCCGCTCGGCCCGACGATCGCCACCCGCTTGCCCGGCGTCAGCGTGAGCGACACCCCGTCCACGGCGAGCGTCTCGGCGTGCCGTACGACCAGGTCCTGGACCTCGACCGTGAGCGGCGCGGCGGGAACGGCGGCCGGGGCGGCGGGCTCGGTGACAGCGGCGGGGACGGAGCCGATCTCGCGCAGGCGGCGCAGCGCGGCGGTGATCCCGGCCAGCCGCTCGCCCGCGGCGGCCAGCGGCAGCACCGGCTCGAAGGAGACCAGCGCGGTCAGCGCCAGCACCGCGGTGGCCACGGTGTCGGCCTTCATGGTCTGGGCGAGCAGCACGATCGCGGCCACGGTGAGGCCCTGGAGCAGGGTGCCGCCGCCGAGGGCGAGCGCGTGCACGCGGGCCTGGCGCTTCTCCAGCGCGGCCAGCGCGGCGTCGGCGTCCATGGCCTGGGCCTCGGCCCGGTCGGTGGCGCCGTAGGCGGTCAGGTCGGCCGAGCCGTGCACCAGGTCGGCCACCCGGGCGGCCAGCGCGGCGCGGGCGGGCGCGATCCTGGACGCCCAGCGGCGCGCGGCGGCCGCGGTGAGCGCGGGCAGCAGCAACCCGGCCAGGGTCAGCCCGGCCAGCAGCACCAGCGCGGCGGCCGGCAGCACCGACAGGGCGATCCCGACCGCGGCCAGTCCCGCGATCAGCGCGGCCGAGGCGGGCAGCAGGCACCGCACCAGCAGGTCCTGGGCCGCCTCGGTGTCGTCGACCATCCGGCTGAGCAGGTCGGCGCCGCCTTCGCGGGGCTGCCTGGGCGGGATGAGCGCCTGGTAGAGGCGTTCGCGGGTGCCGGCCTGTGCGCGCAGCGCGACGTCGTGGCCGGTGAGGCGCTCGGCGTAGCGGAAGACGCCCTTGCTGGTGGCGAACGCCCTGGTCGCCACGATCGCCACGCTCAGCGCGGCCAGCGGCGGCTGCTCGGCGGCCCGCGTGATCAGCCACGCGGCCGCAGCGATCAGGCCGAGCCCGGCCAGATCGGCGGCCGCCCCGGCCAGCACGGCCCAGACCAGCCGCCGCCCCATCCCCTTCAGCAGGCCCTTCATGCCGTCCTCCCCGCGGTCGTGCCGGAGACCACACGGCCCTCATGGATGCGGATCACGCGGTCCGCCAGGTCGATCATGGCGGGCCGGTGGGCCACGATGACGGCGGTGCGGCCGTTGGCCAGGGCCTTGGTGGCTTCGACGACGGCGGCTTCGCTGCGGCCGTCCAGGCGCGCGGTGGGCTCGTCGAGCAGCAGCACCGAGGTGTCCGGGCGGCAGAACGCCCTGGCCAGGGCGATGCGCTGGCGCTGGCCCGCCGACAGGTTCGCGCCGCGCTCGCCGACCACGGTGTCGTAGCCGCCGGGCAGGGCCTGGATGAAGCCGTCGGCGTGGGCGGCCGCGGAGGCCTGCCGTACCGACTCCAGGGAGGCTGAGGGGTCGCCGAGGCGGATGTTGTCCAGGACGGACGTGGTGAACAGGTGCGGCCGCTGCGGGACGAACGCCAGCCTGGCCCGCCAGGAGTCCAGGTCGAGCGTGGTCAGGTCGACGCCGTCGACCAGCACCCGGCCCCGCGACGGCGTGACGAAGCCGAGGATCAGGTGCAGGAGCGTGCTCTTGCCGCCACCGCTCTCGCCCACCAGCGCCACCCGCTCGCCGGGCGAGATCGTCAGCGAGACGTCCTCCAGGGCGGGGGAGTCGCGGTCGGGGTACTGGACGGTCACGTTCTCCAGCCGGATCTCGGGCGTGCCCGCGGGGCTCGGCAGCGTCCCCTCCTCCCGCGGCGCGGAGGCGTCCAGGACGGCGAAGGCGGCGTCGGCCGCGGCCACGCCCTCCATCGAGGCGTGGAAGCGGGTGCCCATCATGCGCAGCGGCAGGTAGGCCTCCGGGGCGAGCAGCAGCACCAGCAGCCCGGTGGTCAGGTCGAGCGAGCCGCTCAGCAGCCGCAGCCCGATCGGCACCGCCACCAGCGCCAGCGACAGCGACGCGCACAGCTCGAGCACCAGCGACGACAGGAACGCCACCCGCAGCGTGCGCATCGTGGCCGAGCGGTGCGCGTCGGCCACCTGCCTGATCACCTCGGCCTGGAAGCGGGCCCGGCCGAAGGCGCGCAGCGTGGGCAGCCCGCGCACCACGTCGAGGAAGTGCCCGCCGAGCCGTGACAGCGCGCGGAACTGCCGCTCGGTCACGGTCTTGGTGGTCATGCCCACCAGCGCGCCGAAGACCGGGATCAGCGGCAGCGTGACCAGCACGATCAGCGCGCTGGTCAGGTCCGCGGCGAACAGCCTGATCAGCACGGCGAGCGGCACCACCGCGGCCACCGCGATCGAGGGCAGGTAGCCGGTCAGGTACGCATCCAGCCGGTCCAGGCCCCGCCCGGCGAGCGTGACCAGCTCGCCGGAGCGGTGCCCTGCCAATCGGGCCGGACCCAGCTCGCCGAGCCTGCCGAGCAGCCGCCCGCGCAGCGCCGACTTCACGCCGGTGGCGGTGCGTCCCGCGAACACCCCCTGCGTCCAGGCCAGCAGCGCCCGCACGCCCACCACGGCCGCCAGCCCCGCCAGCGCCACGGCGGTGAACCTGCCGGACAGCACCCCGGCAAGCAGTTCCGCCTGCACCAGGATCAGCAGGCCCGCCAGCACGGCCGCGGCCAGCGTCACCATCAGGTGGCGTCGCACCGACTGCTCGGCCCGCATGAGCCGCAGAAGATCTTTATGCACGTGCCCTCAGAAGAACGACGGTGTCCGGACGGCGCCCCTTCCGAAGGTGCGCCATACCCATACTTGCGCGATGAGCACGATGGGCGCGAACGGCAACACCATGACACTGAGCACATTCAGCGTCGCCGCCGGCGCGCTGTGGCCCATCAGGTACGGCGCGGCCGCGGCGAGCACCACCAGCGCGGGAGCCGCCGCCAGCACCGCGGAGACCAGCAGGGCCTTGCGGGACCGGTCGGCTCCCAGGCCGAGGAAGCCGGGCAGCCGCCAGCCCAGGAACGTCCACCCGTGGAAGGCGAACAGCCCGGTCGTGACCAGCCCGCTCATCAACGCGACGGGCCAGGCGGCCAACCCGGTGGCCACGCCGTACAGCGCCACGCCCCAGCCGAAGGCCAGCCCCAGCGAGCCGAGCGCGATCATCCAGGTCCAGAACCGCTGCCAGCCGGGCCCGTCGATCCTACGGCGGAACCACAGCCCGGCGTCGCGCAGGATCCAGCCGACCAGCATGCCCACCACGACCGGGTAGAGCCCGAACAGCACCTTGCCCTCGAGCATCGGGTAGACGCCGAACAACGCGCCCGCCGTCGCGACCAGCCACACCTCGTTGGCCAGCACGAACGGCGCGATCGAGGCGATCATGCGGTCCTTGTCGGCCTTCGTCTCGCCCAGGAACGGCAGCAGCAGCCCCACCCCCAGGTCGAACCCCTCCAGCGCGAAGTATCCGCCGAGCAGCACCGCGAACAGGATGAACCACACCGCTTGCATCGTGAACCTCCTAGTAGCTCAGCGCGGGGGAGCGCGGCTCGTCGGCGGCGGCGCCCAGCGCGAGGTTCGCGGGGCCGCGCCGTACCAGCCGCGCGATGAGCAGGTAGTCGACGACCGCGAGGAGCCCGAGCACGCCCACGAAGCCGACCAGCGAGACCATGACCATGCCCGGGGTGAGCCCCGGCGTCATCGCGTCGGCCACGGAGAGCTTCTTCCACACCATCCACGGCTGCCGCCCCAGCTCCCTGGCCAGCCAGCCGAGGATCGACAGCGCGAACGGCACCGGCGTCAGCGCGATCAGCATCGGGTGCGTCCAACGCCAGCGCGGCAGGAAGTACACCAGCGGCAGCATGAACAGGATCACCACGAGTATGAGCAGCTCGCCCACGGTCGTCATGATCTCCAGCGGCACGACACCGAGCGAGCCCTTCTTGAACTTGCCCTCCTGTAGCCCGCCGAACTGCGCGAATCCGGCGCCCACGGCCACGAAGAGGCCGATCGCCGCGGTGAGCACGCCCGTCCGCATGGACTTGGTGAAGAAGACCGTCTCCCGGGTACGGCGGCGCAGCTGGTACGCGCTCGCGCCCACCATCACCATCCCGCCGGTGAAGACGGCCGCCCCGATCACGTGCGGGAAGGAGGCCACCAGCGTCGAGTTCGTCAGCAGCGCGCCGAAGTCGGTCAGCTGGAGCCGGTCGCCCACCTGCACGGCGCCCACCGGATTCTGCAGGAAGGAGTTGGCGACCATGACGTAGAAGGCGCTGGCGTAGGCCGTCAGCGTCACCAGCCAGATGCACGCCAGGTGCAGCCACTTGGGCAGCCGCCCCCAGCCGAAGATCCACAATCCCAGGAACGTGGATTCCAGGAAGAAGGCCACCATCGTCTCCATCGCCAGCGGCGCGCCGAACACGTCGCCCGCGTAGTGCGACAGGCCCGACCACGACAGGCCGAACTGGAACTCCATCACCAGCCCCGTGACGATGCCCATCGCGTAGTTGACGACGTAGATCTGCCCCCAGAACCGTGTCAGGCCCTGGTGGAGCCGGCTGCCCGTGAGCACCCAGCGGGTGTTCAGTAACGCCACCATCGGCGCCAGGCCCAGCGTGAGCACGACGAACAGGAAGTGCAGGCTTCCCGTCGCCGCGAACTGCAACCGCGCCAGGTCGAGTACGTCCATCGCGTCACCCCGTCTTTAGTGTGTCTGCCTACATGTAGGTAGCCTACATGTAGGGGCGCTATAGGATGCACACATGAATTCGGATGCGCTCCGCGGGCACATGGACGCCCTGCTGCTGTCGGTGGTGGAGCACGCGCCGCTGCACGGCTACGCCATCATCGAGGCGTTGCAGGAGCGCAGCGGGGGAGCGCTGAGCGTGCCGACGGGCACGGTGTATCCCGCGCTGCGCAGGCTGGAGCGGATTGGGTTCCTGGCCAGCGAGTGGGCCACGGTGGGCGGGCGCAGGCGGCGCACCTACCGGCTGACCGACTCCGGCAGGAAGCACCTGGCGGGCGAGCGGTCGGCCTGGGCCGAATTCGCCGCGGTGATCGGGAACGTGCTGGGGCCGGAGGTCACGCCGTCCGGCTGATGCGCATGCAGCGCACAGCGCCGTAGAGCTGCATGCCCCAGAAGGCGCACGTGATCAGGTTCGCCAGCAGCGCGGGCAGGAAGGTCGAGACGTTCGGCGGCACGCCGGGGCCGTTCGACAGCAGGTAGCTGAGCCCGCCGATGGTCGGCATCATCACCCACACCAGGACCCCCAGTGACCGCGTCACCAGATGCGGCCTGCGGATCCAGCGGGCGCCCCTGGCCAGGGCCAGCAGGGCCAGCCCGCCGTACAGGCCGGTGGCCAGTTGCAGGACGTCGACCAGGCGGGAGACCAGTGTGTACCAGCTCGGCTTGTGCGCCCACGCCACCGGGTCGGCAGGGAAGATGCGCCAGACCACCGACCACATGATCACGGTGATCGGCACGCTGATGAACAGCAGCAGCCCCAGGCGCCGCCCTGCGCAGGCGGTCAGCTCGTTCTGGTAGCCGGGCGCGATCTCGGCCACGGCGCCGAACTCTTCGACCGCGAGGCGCTCGGCCTCCGGCCGGTCGAGCCCCTCGGCCTCCAGCGCCTCGGCGGCGTCGGCCAGGCTGTCGCGGGCCTCGACGACCAGGTCGCGCTTGGGGCCCTCCGGTCCTGAAAGGGCGCGCCCGAGATCGGTCACGTAGTCGTCGATCAACATGCGAACAAGTCTACGGAGAGCGGGCTCCGGGATCTATCCGGGATTTCCCCGAGGTGCTTGATGTGTAGGAATTTTCCTACGTATAGTGTCCGGCATGTACATCTCTTCCATCGCCGCGCTGACCGTGCCCGTGGCCGACCAGGATCAGGCTCTGGCCTTCTACACCGACGTGCTCGGGTTCGAGGTACGGACAGACAACCCGTTCCCGCACGGCCGCTGGCTCACCGTCGCGCCCAAGGGGTGCGAGACCACCTTGCTGCTGGCCTCCTGGTTCCCCGACAAGCAGCCGCTCGGCGGGACCGTCCTGTTCTCCTCCGACATCGACGGGCTCGCCGCCAGGCTCCGCGACAACGGAGTGGACTTCGAGGGGCCCACCGACGAGGCCTGGGGCCGCCAGCTGCTCTTCCACGACCCGTTCGGCAACGGGTACGCGGTCTCCCAGACGTAGGATCTGCGGTGTGACCGCTGATCACGTGTTCACCGCGCTGGCCAGCCCAGCGCGGCGGGAACTCCTGCGCCTGCTGCGCGAGGAGGGAGCCCAGCCCGCCGGGCGCCTGGCCGAGCGCTTCGACATGAGCCGGCCCAGCGTCTCCGAGCACCTCAAGGTGCTCAAGGACGCCGGGCTGGTCGCCGAGACCCGGCACGGCAGGGAGCGGCACTACCGGCTGGAGGCGGCGCCCCTCCTGGAGATCCGCGACTGGCTCACGCCCTACGAGCGCTTCTGGCGCGAGAAGCTGGCCGACCTCGACAGCCTGCTGGACTCGCTGGATGACTGACGATCCGCGCGCCATCCGGCTCGACCAGTACCTGGCGCACCCGCCCGCCAAGGTGTGGCGGGCGCTCACCGAGCCCGAGCTCATGGCGCGCTGGCTGATGCCCAACGACTTCAGGGCCGAGGTCGGTCACCGCTTCACCTTCACCACCCATCCGCGGCCCGGTGTGGGATTCGACGGGATCGTGTACTGCCAGGTGCTCGAGCTGGTCCCGGAGAAGCTGCTCAAGATCAGCTGGCATGACGGCGGGAAGGCCGACTGGACGGTCACCTGGCGCCTCGAGCCGGAGGGCAAGGGGACCCGGCTCTTCCTCGACCACGAGGGTTTCGACCCGGACGACCCGCTGCAGCAGATGTCGCGGCGCATCATGGGCGGCGGCTGGCGCTCCCGCCACTTCCGCGCCATCGAGCGCATCCTCACCGATCTCTGACCGCGCGGTTTCTTTTGCCAGGCTTTTGCGCTGTCGCCGCCTCTCCGGCTCTGGCCAGCGGCCCGGTGTGGGCTGTTCGTGTGACGCGGTGAGGTTCTGGTCAACTCCGGGAGTGTCAAGGGAAAAGTGCGTTCTCAATCCGTGGACACCGAAGAGGTTGTTCGGCCCGCGGTGGCATACCCTCGTATGCCGTGAGCAACCTCGATTCCTGGCGTACCCTCCCGACGGCACAGCAGCCCACGTGGCCCGACCCGGGTGAGCTCGAGAAGGTCGTCGCCGAGCTCGGCGGCCTGCCTCCTCTCGTCTTCGCGGGCGAGTGCGACCAGCTGAAGGAGCAACTGGCCGCCGTGGCCCGGGGCGAGGCCTTCGTGCTGCAGGGCGGCGACTGCGCCGAGACGTTCGCCGGGGCGACCGCCGACAACGTGCGCAACAAGCTGAAGACGCTGCTGCAGATGGCGATCGTGCTCACCTACGCCGGCCGGGTGCCGGTGGTGAAGATCGGACGGCTGGCCGGCCAGTTCGCCAAGCCGCGCTCCAAGCCGTCGGAGACCCGCGAGGGGATCGAGCTGCCCGCCTACCGGGGCGACATGGTCAACGGGTTCGACTTCACCCCCGAGTCGCGCAGGCCCGACCCGTGGCGGCTGCTGAAGGCATACCACTCCTCGGCTGTCACGCTCAACCTGGCCAGGGCCTTCACCAAGGGCGGCTACGCCGACCTGCGCCAGGTCCACGCCTGGAACCAGGACTTCGTGGCCGAGTCGCCCGCCGGGCGCCGCTACGAGCAGCTGGCCAGGGAGATCGACCAGGCGCTCGCTTTCATGCGGGCCTGCGGGGCCGACCCCGAGGAGTTCCACACGGTGGAGTTCTACTCCTCGCACGAGGCGCTGATCCTGGACTACGACCGGGCGCTCACGCGCATCGACTCCCGCACCGGCCGGCCGTACGATGTGTCCGCCCATATGGTGTGGATCGGCGAGCGCACGCGGCAGTTGGACGGGGCGCACGTCGAGTTCTTCTCGCGCATCCGCAACCCGATCGGCGTCAAGCTGGGCCCCACGACCACGACGGACGAGGCGCTGGCCCTCATCGACAAGCTCAACCCCGACAACGAGCCTGGGCGGCTGACGTTCATCACCCGGATGGGCGCCTCCAAGATCCGTGAGCACCTGCCGACGCTGGTCAAGGAGGTCACCGCGTCGGGCGCGCAGATCGCGTGGGTGTGCGACCCGATGCACGGCAACACCTTCGAGGCGCCCAGCGGCCACAAGACGCGGCGGCTTGACGACGTGCTCGACGAGGTGGCGGGCTTCTTCGAGGTGCACCGCTCGCTCGGCACGCACCCCGGCGGGATCCACATCGAGTTCACCGGCGACGACGTCACGGAGTGCGTGGGCGGCGGGCAGGAGATCGCCGAGGACGACCTGGCGCTGCGCTACGAGACCGCCTGCGACCCGCGACTCAACCGCGGACAGTCGCTCGATCTGGCATTCCGGGTGGCAGAGCTCTACCGGGGGTGATCCAATCGGCCGGTGGGCTTACGTGACAAACGAGTCATCGGCTGGCTGAGCGGCGAGTTCCTGTCGAACCTCGGCGACCAGTTCTACCTCGTCGCGGTCACCTATTTCGCCACCCTGACAGCCGGTGCCCGCGGCGCCGCCCTGGTGCTGACCGTGGGAACCCTGCCGAAGATCGTCCTGATGCTCTTCGGCGGCGCCTTCGTGGACCGCCTCGGGCCACGGCTGCTCATGGTCGGCAGCGACGCCGTCAGGACCGCGCTGGCCGCGGGCCTGGCGGTCTCGGGTTCGGGACCCGGCTGGCGGGCTCGGCGCTGCTGGTCGTCGTGGCGGGGGCGGTCGCCGGGATGCTGGGGTCGATCTTCATACCGGTGTTGCAGGCCAATGCCGAGCGGGAGTATCTCGGGCGGGTGATGAGCCTGATGTCGATCGCGCTGCAGGGGCTCGTGGCGTTCTCGTTCGCGGTGACCGGGGTGCTCATCGACGGGCTGGGCCTGGCGGCGACGATGACGGCGGCGGGTGGCCTGGTGGCGCTGACCGCCGTGGTGGCGCTGGGGAGCCGGGAGCTGCGGCGGGCGCGGGTGCCGGGAGGCGCCGCAGATGCTGTACCCGAGGCGATGGAGTGAAGCGGACCCAGGGCCGAGCGGACCACGGCCGTGTCAGGCTCGGTGTGTCTCGCGACGGCCCGGCGCCATCCCCGTGACAGTCGAAAGCCCCGCGGAGCGAGCGGGGCCCGGAAACCAGGTCAGTTGTTGCTCTGCTGCTCGGCCTGCTTCAGCTCTTCGGCCAGCTCGGCACGAATAGAGTCCATGTCGAGTGCCTTGACCTGGCTGATCAGGTCCTCGAGCGCCGGCGCGGGAATCGCTCCCGGCTGGGCATAAACCACGATGCCGTCGCGGATGGCCATCAGCGTCGGGATCGAGTTGATGTCGAACCCCTGAGCCAGCGCCTGCTCAGCATCGGTGTCGATCTTGCCGAACGTGACGTCCTGGTGCGTCTCCGACGCCTTCTCGAAGATCGGCCCGAACATCCGGCACGGGCCACACCATTCGGCCCAGAAGTCGAGCAGGACGATCCCCTTGTCGGCGATGTCGTTGAAGTTCTTCTCGGTTACTTCGATGGTCGCCACAAGTGGCTCCTCATATCGTCGTTGAAGTTGCAACGGTGTCAACCAGCTACCCCGCCACAGCATTCCACGTTCCCGCTCTGGACGCGTCCTCACGTGCGGCGCAACAGAACGTTCCTCTTGCGGCGACCTCCGTGATGATTTGTTACGGCGACCCTGCTGCCATACGGCGAGTCTTCTGCTGTACGGCGAGGCCGCCGCCACCGGCCGCCCGCCGCACTCCGGCCGAGGGCCCGCGCCCGGCGCTTCCGGCGAGTCGAGGACGCTCACCCGCCGTCACGGCGATTCCTGACCCAGGCACCACGGTCCCCCTGGCCCGCCGCACAAGGCGCCGGCCGACCGCCGCACGCCCTCTCGCCGACCCCGGCGCGGTAAGCACGCGGGCCCCACGGCTCTCGTGCTCCCAGCTCCGGCTTTCCCCGGCGCCGGGTCGGCGAAGGGCGGCGCCCTGTGCGGCGGGAAACCTCGGACCGCGGGACGTGGATCCCGTGCGTCGTAGCGGCGGCCCGCCACGCATCACCGGAGGAGCGTCTCCCCGGACAGGGCCCAGCCGAAGTGCGGCGGGTGGCGCAAGGGCGGCCTGCCGTACAAGAGAAAGACCCTAACGAACAAGAGATAGACACCGTACGAGGAAGACTCATCGGCCGGGGAGGTTGAGGCCGATCAGGAGCGGGTCGTGGTCGGAGGCGCGGAAGGCGTCGGGCTGGTAGAGGGCGGGCGGGTTGTACTCGGTGTTGTAGTCGAGGATGCGGGGCTCGTCGGAGTTGATGTGCCAGATCGTGGCGCCCGTCACGCGCTTGGACAGCTGGTGGCCCGCGAGGGCGTGGTCGAGCTCACCCGCCAGCCCGTCGAACAGGAAGCTGTAGCGCTGCGGCGCCGGCACGAAGCGCTTGGTGAGGCTGGCCAGGCCGCCCTGCTCCAGCGTGTGGATGGGGTCCTCCTCGCCGTAGGCGTTCAGGTCGCCGAGCACGAGCGGGTTGGGCAGGTCGGCGAGCAGCCCGAGCACGGCCTGGGCCTGCTTGACGCGGGTGGGGTTCCAGCAGCTCTGCCCGTCGCCCTGGTCGGCGTCGGGGCCGCTGGAGGGGCAGCTGCCCTTGGACTTGAAGTGGTTGACCACCATGGTGAACGGCTGGCCGCCCCCCGACCTGCGGAACGTCTGGATCAGCGGCGGCCGGCTGAAGACCGCGTCCTGCGACGACCTGGCCTCGCCGACGGGCGACAGGACGGCCTTCTTGTAGATGATCGAGACCTGGATGGCGTCCGTGCCCGGGTACGGGTGCTTGATCGCGGCGTAGCCTGAGCCGAGCGCGTCGAGCAGGGCCTGCACCGAGGCGCCGCCGTTGTTCTCGACCTCCATGAGCGCGACCGCGTCGGCGTCCAGCCCCTTGAGCGCGGCCACCAGCTTGGCCAGCTGCCGCTTCAGCTCCTCGGCGTTGCTCGCGCCGCGCGAGCCGAGCGTGGTGAACCAGTTCAGCGTGTTCATGCTGGCCACCCGGACGTTCCCGCCGACCGCGGCGGGCTTGTCGGGACGCGGGTTCGTCTTCTGGTAGTCGATCGGCCTGGTGGGCTCCAGCCGGTAGCTGCCGAACCCGTAGCCGAGCACGCCGGTGATCGCGGTCGCCGAGTCGCCGGTCCGCACGATCGGCGGCAGCGTCGCCGGGTTCTCCCTGGTCGATCCGTCGTCGACGAGCAGGCTGCCCTGGTGGGCCGGCACGCCTGGCCGGTCCGTCGGCTGGAACAGCCGCCCGCCCTCCGAGAGCGTGACCTCGCCGAAGCGGCCCAGGTTGTAGTGCTCGGTGACGGTCAGCGGCTGCGGGAAGGTCAGCAGCATGTCCTCCACCGACTCCTCCACGGGCAGCTTGTACGGCAGGGCCGCTACGGCACCGGTGCCGCACACGTCGACCGCGGAGACGGGCGACAGCTCGGTCAGCCCGTTGAACTCCGTCACCTTCCCCGTGACGAGGACCCGGTCGCCCGCCTTCACGTCCTTGACCGACTCGCGGGCGAAGGCGAACAGCCCCTCCGAGGTCTTCGGGTCGGAATCGGGTTTCGGATCCTGCAGGAAGAATCCGCTCAGCTGGTCGCTCTTCTGGAAGTCACCGGTGACCACGCCCTCGACCCTGACGGTCTGCCCGGCCAGCGGGCTGGCCTCGCCGCTGCCCTGGACCTGCGAGATCCGCTGGGTGGGCGGGGTGTCGCAGGAGGTCGCGGGGGCCGCGTGGGCCGGGGTGGCGGCGAGGGCGGACAGGACGAGTGCGGCAATGGTTGCCCGGGGTAAAACGCGCATGACGGGCACTTTAGAGGTTTTAGTGCGTGCATTTTTCGCTATAAAAGTGGATAGAGCATTAAATTATCGAACCTTGACAGCGCGGCTTTGCGGGTATGACGACAGCATGGACTGGGTCACCTGCGCGCATTCGGCTGCCTGCACAGGAATCGCTCGCCAGCCGTACGGTCTCTGCCTGTCACACCTTCCGCCCGAGCACCTCGACCAGGAGCTCGCGGAGATGTCCTCCGGCCGCCTGCTCGATCTGCGCGGGACCACGCTGACCGGCGACCTGCTGGCCCGCGTGCTCGAGGCCACCGGCAATCGCCCTGGCCGGGCCAGGCTCGACCGGGTGCGCTTTACCGGCGACGTCCGGTTAGCGGGAGTGACGTTCGCCGGTGACGTCACCCTGGACGAGGCCAGGTTCGACCGGCTCGCCTCGTTCTTCGGCGCCCGCTTCGAGGGGAACGTGTCGCTGGCCGGAGCCCGCTTCGCCCGCGAGCTGTCCTTCCACGGGGTGCGGGTGCGCGGCCACGTGCGGCTGGACCGGGCGGTGATGGCCCGCGACGCGCTGTTCAGCCAGGCCGTGTTCGGCCACGGGCTGTCGTGCGAGCGGGCGCGCTTCGACGGCTACGCCACCTTCGACGGGGCGCGGCTCGGCGGGGCCGCCTTCCGCGGCGCCCGGTTCGGGCGTACCGTTTCCTTCCGCAAGGTCGCCGGGTCGGCCTGGTTCGACGGCGCTCACTTCGCCGCCGACGCCTACCTGTCGGGCACCGGACGCTTCTCGGCCGCCCGGTGCCGCGCGGACGGCGTCCTGGACCTGTCCGTCCAGGATTGCGGCGTCGACCTGCGCAGGATCGACGTGACCGGGACGACCACGATCAGGCTCGCCGACTCGCACGCCGACCTGGAGGGCGCGGTGCTGCGCGGCCACGCCGTCGTGAAGGGACGCGGGCGGGCCATGGTGAGCTCGCTGCGCCACGTCGAGGCGCCCAGCATGGAACTCGTCGCCCTCGACCTGTCGGCCTGCCGCTTCGCCGGGCTGGCGCATCCGGCCGGGGTGCGGCTGCGCGACTGCACGTTCGCTCTCACGCCGCGCGGTGTGCGGGTCAGCTTGCGCTGGCCGATGCTGCGCTGGTTCTCCCGGCGCCGCGCGCTGGCCGACGAGCACGGCCTGCGCGGCTGGAGCGCCGCCGACTCCGCCGCCGCGGCCGACCGCCAGGCCACCGCCGACCGGCTGGCCACCCTCTACGCCGAGTTACGGCCCCACGTCGACGACTCGGGCACTTCGGCCGACTTCGCCTTCGCCGCGATGGAGATGCGCCGCCAGGCGAGCCGCCGCTGGTGGCTGTCCCTGTCCTGGCTGCTGTGGGGGTACGGCATGCGCCTGGGGAGGGCGGCGGGGTGGGCCGCCCTCATTGCGGCGATCACCGGGGGAGCGCTCCTGTGGACCTCCACCTCCCACGCCGCGCCCCGGGCCTCCCACCCGCGATCCGCCATCCACAGCTGACCAGGCCGGCCGTAAGGGGTCAGCCGGGGAAGCTGGCGAAGTAGCCGTCCACCATGTCCTCCTCGCCGTGGCCCAGGGCCTCGGCGCGGCGGAAGCGGTCGCCGGCGGCGCGGGCCAGGTCCACCACGACGCCCGCCTGCTCGGCGGCCTCGGCGATGAGTCGCGTGTCCTTCTCGGCGTTGCTGACCGAGAAGGACGGCGTGAAGTCGCCCTCGCTGACGGCCTTGAGCTTGGCCTGCAGGTAGGGGCTGTCCATCGGCCCGCCGGTGATCACCTCGCGGAACTGCGCGAGGTCGACCCCGAGGCCCTTGGCCAGCCCGAGAACCTCCGCCAGCACCGAGGTGAGCGCGATGCCGAAGCCGACCGTGGTGAGTTTGAGCCGGGTGGCCGCGCCGACGTCGCCCACCCACAGCGTCTTGCTGCCGACCGCGGAGAAGACCGAGTCGAGCCGCGGGTCGGCCGGCCCGCCGGCCAGGACGACCAGCGTCCCCGCCTCGGCGGGCTGACGGGTGCCCTGCACGGGCGCGTCCACGAACACCAGGCCGTGCTCGCGCGCGAACTCGGCGAGCCGTTCGATGGCGACCACGCCGACCGTGCTCATCTGCGCCCACACCTGCCCGGCTCGCAGCCCGGGAGCGGCGGCTTCAATGGCGCGCCGGACGGCGTCGCCGTCGTTCAGCATGGTGATCACGACGTCGGCGCCCGCCACGGCCTCCGCGGGGTCGCCGGCCAGCGTGGCGCCGTCGGCCTCCAGCGACTGCGCCTTCTCCTTGGTACGGTTCCACACCCGCAGGTCGTGGCCGGCCTTGAGCAGGTTGCGGCCCATGGCGGCGCCCATGATCCCGGTGCCGAGCAGTGCGACGGTGGTCATCTCGAAACTCCTAATCTTTAACGGGCAGTACAGATAGGGCCAGGTCGACGACCGCGACCAGGCGGCGCCTGTCAGCACCCGCCTTGCCGAGGACGCGCACACCCTGCACGGTCGTGACGACCAGGTCGGCCAGCGAGGTCACGTCCGTGCCCGGCGGCAGCTCGCCCTCGTCGCGGGCGCGGCGCAGCACCGCGGTGACCGATTCGGCCTGCCGGTCCAGTGCCTGTCCCACTACCCGCGCGGCCATCGGATCATGCGGCAGCCGCTCGGTCGCGGTGTTGGTGATCAGGCAGCCGCGCCGTTCCGGATCCAGCACGGTGGCGTCCACCAGGGCGAGCAGCAGGCCGCGCAGGATCTCGCGGACCGGTGCGACGCGCTCGAGCCGCGCCGTGTTGGCCGCGCCCGAGCGCTCGGCGTAGCGGGTCAGCGCGGCCTCGTACAGGCCCTGCTTGCTGCCGAAGGCGGCATACAGCGAGCCGCGCCCGACCCCGGTCGCCTCCACCAGGTCGTGGATGGAGGTCGCCGCGTAGCCCTTGCGCCAGAAGACGCCCATCGCGGCCTCGACGGCCGCCTCGGTGTCGAACTCCCTCGTCCTGGCCATGCGACCACTCTACCAAGTTATCTGGAACGCTCAGTCAGGTATGCCTACGAGCTTGACCAGGAAGCGCTCGACCTGCTCCTCCAGCGGCTCCCACGGGCGATCGGGCCGGTTGAGCCGCATCGAAACCGCGCCGTGCACGGCCACCCGCAGGTCGAGCGAGGCCGTGGCGGCGTCGCCCTTCCCAGCGAGCCCGGCGTCCATGCAGCGCTGGTGCCGACGACCTGCGGGAGCTGCTGCGCTTCATCGCCTACGACAGCGGCTACCCGGCCGCGCGGGCGGCGCTGGCCAGGCTGGTGGAGATCGAGAAGGAGTACGGCCTGCCGCAGCCGACCGGCCAGGGACGCGACCTGAACCTCGCGGGGACGGGCAGCCCGATCCCGGCGCAGGTCAGGGACGAGGTGCGCGCGCTCGACGAGCGCTTCGGCGACTACATGGACCTGCAGCCGCGGATGCGGGCGGGCATGAGCCTGCTCGCCGTCAGGGAGCGGGCGTTCGCCACGATCACGGTGGACGTGCTGTTCCAGACGCTGGAGGAGAGCCTGCGGGTGCACGTCGCGCCCGCCCTGTCGGCCGGTGCCTCGCCGGAGGCGGTCCGCGCGGTCGTCCGCTTCTCGGCCCGCTTCGGCATGACCAAGGCGTGGCGCGCCCTGCACGTCCTCGACGGCATCCTGGCCGCGAGCACCCCGTCATGACCCCGTCGTTTGGCGACACGCCCACGGTTGTGCCGAGATCGCGGGCGCGCACGGCCTAAGCTGCGGAAAGTCCCCCCTTTTGAGTGGGGGGAGAATTCTCTTGGTACGTCGTCATCACATGCTCGTGGTCGTCGCCTTGGCGCTGGCGGCCGGGTGCTCATCGAGCGGGAAGCCCGCAGACCAGCCCGGACAACAGCAGGCAGCAGCCCCGGACCGGAAGTCCTGCCAGAGCGAGACGCACACGGCCTGCTACACCTTCGGCCAGGTGCGCGCCGCCTACGGCATCGACGCGCTCCAGCGCCAGGGCATCACCGGCAAGGGCAAGACCATCGCGATCCTGGCGCCGCTCGGCGCGCCGCACCTGCGGGCCGACCTGGAGACCGCGAGCACCCAGCTGGGCCTGCCCAAGCCCAACCTGAAGATCGTCGAGCAGAAGCCGGCGCACGGCAAGGCGCCGAAGATGAACTGGAAGGACGAGGAGATGGCGGGCATGGCCCGCGAGGCCACCGTGGACGTGCAGGCCGCGCACGCCATGGCCCCCGAGGCCGGCCTGCTCCTCTACCAGGTGGACACCACCGCCGAGGCGGACGACTTCGACGACATCCTCAGAGGCCTGAAGCGGATCATCGACAAGCGCATGGCCGACGTCGTGTCGATCAGCTTCGGGCTCCCCGAAGGCGGCGCCAAGGATGCCGCCGCCAGGATCAAGCGGGGACACAGCGTGCTGGTCGACGCGGCCCACCGCGGCATCACGGTGGTCGCGGCGGCCGGCGACAGCGGCGTGTACGACAACAGCTCCGGCAAGCAGGTGCGCTCCGTCGACTGGCCGGCCAGCGACCCCCTCGTCACCGCGGTCGGCGGGACCCGTCTCGAACTCGACGACGCCGGCAAGCGGCTCAAGCCCGACACCGTGTGGAGCGACGACGGCGGCGCCTCCGGCGGCGGCCTGTCGTCCGTCTTCACCCGGCCCGCCTACCAGCACACCGTCGCCGCCGTCGCCACGGGCCGGCGCGCCGTGCCCGACGTCTCGCTCAGCGCGGCCGGGGACCGCAGCACGATGGCCTACCTCACCGATGACAAGGCCGCTTCCTGGTGGCCGGTGTACGGCACGAGCCTGGCGACGCCCATGTTCGCCGGTGTCGTCGCGCTGGCCGCCCAGCACGCGGGCAAGCGGCTCGGCTCGATCAACCCAGCCCTGTACGACCTGGCCAACGCGCACAACGCCGGGATCGTCGACATCACCACGGGGACGAACGGCAAGCACGGGCATCCGGCCCGGCCCGGATACGACCTCGCCTCGGGCCTGGGCACGGTGAACGCCGCCACCCTCGTCCCCGCCCTCGCCACCTACTCCGGCTAGGCCCCGCCACGGGCGTACGGCACGGCACCAACCACGATCCACACCAGCGCCCCGCCGTACGCCCACCCACCCCCCAAACCTCGCCTCCTCCGCACGCCTCCCCCCAGCCCCGCGCTCCCTCCCAAGCACCACCCCAGCCTCCGCCGCCTTCGTTGTCGTACCGGCGGCGGGGTCAGGTTGGGCGGGGAGGTGGGGTGGTGACGTGTTCGGGGCGGATGCCGGTGCCTACGAAGCGGCGGACCAGGGGGCTGAGGATGGGGATGCGGGACAGGTTGGGCGGGATGCGGGGGGTTTTGAGTTTGTTCTCCAGGGCGGGGCTGATGACCCGGTTCTGGACCGTGCGCTGCGCGAACTGCGTCACCCGCGTGGGAAGCATGCGGCGTTTCTGCAGCAGGTGGAGCGTCGACTCGGGGATCGGCGCGCCCGACCGCAGTGACCCGGCGAGCAGGTTGGCGGTGGCGACCGCGTCCTGGACGGCGAGGTTGATGCCGACCCCGAACACCGGCGACATGGCGTGCGCCGCGTCCCCGATGCACAGGAATCCGGGCCTGTGCCAGCGCCGCAGCCGGTTGAGCGCGACCGTCAGCATGCTGACGTCGTCGTAGGACCTGATCTCGTCGATGCGTCCCGCGAGGAACGGCAGCAGCTCCGCCACCGGCTGCCTGAACGCCTCGATGCCCTGGTCCCGCAGCCGCGAGTAGCCGCCCTTGGGGATCACGTAGGCCAGCTGCCAGTACGTCTCCCGGTTGATCGCCACCATGAGGTGCCCGGTCGACAGCCGCAGGAACGTCTCGTCAGGGTCGGAGTCCTCGCGCGGCAGCCGGAACCACAGCGCGTCCATCGGCGCACCCAGCTCCTGGGGCACGAGCCCGGCGGCGGCCCGCAGCGTGGAGTGCCGCCCGTCGGCCGCCACGGTCAGGTCCGCCCGGATCTCATGCTCTCCCGACTTGTCGCGATACCTGACGCCCTTGACCGCGCCGTCCGAGCGAATCAGGTCGTACGCCTCCGCCTCCATCAGAAGGCGGAATGTCGGGTACTTGGAAGCGGCCGACGTGACCAGGGTGAGGAAGTCCCACTGCGGCGCGAACGCGATGTAGTTGTAGCGCCCCGGCAGCGGCCGCAGGTCGGCGAGCGTCACCTTGCCCTGGTCGGCCACCAGATCCACCTGGTAGGCCTTCCTGTGCGGGATCTTCATGAACTCCTCGGCCAGCCCGATCTCGTCGAGCACCTGCAGTGTCGAGGGATGGATCGTGTCCCCACGGAAGTCGCGCAGGAAGTCCGCGTGCTTCTCCAGCAGCGTCACCTCGACGCCCGCCCTGGCAAGCAGCAGCGCCAGCACGGCGCCTGCGGGCCCACCGCCCGCGATCACACAAGTCATAATTCATCACCTGATGAGATTCTCGCACATGTGGGGAAATGAGCAAAGTCCCCGGCATCCGGCGAGTCCGACGCACCGAAGTACAGACGTGAGCACCCTCCGGATACCCCAGCAGGCGCCGCCGAACCCGGGTGCTCCCGACGCTCCGAACCGCCTCCCGGGAGCCGTCCCATGACCGACGAACCTCACGCTCTCTCCGGCGCCTACGCCGTGCACGCCCTGCCCGCCGCCGAGGGCAAGGCGTTCGAGCGCCACCTGGCGAGCTGTCCCGCCTGCGCGGCCGAGGTCCGTGCGCTGCGCGAGACCGCCGCCCGCCTCGCCCTGCCCACCGCCCAGCCCCCACCCCCCACCCTCCGCGCACGCCTGCTCGCAGCCGCCCGCGAAATCACCACCCGCGAGTCCGCCGATCGAGAGGTACGGCAGGCGGCCGGGGATCCTGAGCCGGGGGACGTCACGGTCTGGCACGGCGGTGGCGGGGGCACGGTCGTCCTGCTCCCCGAGATCCCGGTGACCCCGGAACCCGGCGTGGCCACGCTGCGACCGCGCCGCCGTACCCGGGTGCTGGCAGGACTGGCGGCGGTGTCAGCGGCGGCGGCGGTGCTGCTCGGCGTCCTCGCCGTCCAGGCCAGGCACGAGCTGAGCGACCTGGCCAGACGCGACGACACGATGCTCGCCCTGCTGGCAGCCCCGGACGCCGAGACGATCACCCAGCCCGTCACCGGCGGCGGCACCGCGTCGGTCCTGCTGTCCAGGACGCGGGGCGGCATGGTCTTCACCGCCGCGAACCTGCCCAGGCCGCCCGCCTCGAGGGTCTACGAACTGTGGCTGATGGGCCCGGCGGGAGCCAGGCCGGCCGGGCTGGTCGCGGCGGGCGACGTGCTGATCCTGCGCCCGGCGGGAGACGACGCCAGGATCGGCCTCACCGTCGAACCCGCGGGCGGGTCAAAGCGGCCGACCACCCAGCCCGTCATGCTCGCCGACCTGCCCGCCGCGTGAGCCCAGCCACGCGGCGTAGGCGGGGCTGCGCCGGGCGACCGAGGCGTGCGCCGCGCGGGCGGCCTCGAGCAGCGCGGGCGCGTGGGCGGCGAGCGAGGGCCGCCAGATGAGCACCTGCCGCATCCACAGCGGATCCCCGCGCAACGGCAGCACCGCCACCCGCTCGCCCGGCTCGTAGTGCGCCTGGCAGGCCGACACGGCGTGCCCCGATCCGATCAGCTCCCTGCGTACCCCGGCCTCCACCAGCTGGTAGCGCGCCCGCGGCGCGAACCCGGCCCGCTCGCAGGCCTCCAGCAGGTGCTCGGGCCACCCCATCCCGTCCGACGGCGGCACCACCCACGGCTCGCTCGCCAGATCGGCCAGCTCCAGCTCCTCCCGTACGGCGAGCGGATGGGAGGCGGGCACGGCGACGAACACCGGCTCGACCGCCACCACCCCCATGCCGAAGGACGGGTTGGGCCGCAGCTCGTGATCCGGATAGTCGGCCACCAGCGCCACGTCGAGCCGCCCGTTGGCCACCATGTCCACCAGCACCCGGACGAAGTGCTCGGTCTGCAGCGTGATCCGCGCCTCGGGCAGCGCGGCGGCCAGCCGGTCGACCAGCGGCACCACGACGGGATGCTCGAAGCTGCCCGCCCTGATCTGCTTGCCCGCCAGCTCGTCGGGCCCCGCCGCCAGCAGGTCGTCCACCCCGGCCAGCACCACGCGAGCCCTGGCCAGCACGAACTCGCCGAACGCGGTCGCCGCCACGCCGCGGTGGTCCCGGGTGAAGACGGCGCCGCCGAGCAGACGCTCGATCCGGCGCAGCTGGGCGGTGAGCGCGGGCTGGGAGACGCCGAGCGCGGCTGCGGCCTTGGTGACGCTGCCCTGGTCGGCGATGGCCCGCAGCGTCCTCAGGTGCCTCAGCTCCAGCTGCACGCCGCCGAAGGTATCACGCCCGAGTTATACCCAGATGAGATGAGACCGGCGGCACGAACCAGCCGATAGTGCATGACATGCGAAGTATCGCCGCCCTCACGCTCGTCGCGAGCCTCTTACAGACACCCGCCGCCACAGACCCCGGCACCGCCACGGTCACGCCGGTGCAGGTCACGGGAGCGCCCGCGAAGCGGTTCAACCTGATCATCATGGGAGACGGGTACACCCAGGCCGACCAGGCCAAGTTCCAGGCCGACGTGGACCGGCACCTGAACGTGATGTGGTCACTGGAGCCGTTCAAGACCTACCGGAACTACATCAACGTCTACCGGGTGGACATCGTCTCCGGCGAGTCCGGCATCAGCTGCGACCCCGACCTCACCAGCCCGAAGAAGACGACCCCGCTCAGCATGGGCTTCTGGGGCCAGTGCAACCCCGGCAGCGTCCAGCGCCTCATCACGATGGACAACACGGCCGCCACCAAGTACGCCAACCTGGTCACCGGCACCACCGGCGCCAACAGGCAGATCCTGGCCCTGGCCAACAGCGGCACGTACGGCGGGGCGGGCGGCTCCTACGCCACCGCCTCCGGCAGCAACGCGATGTCGGCCCTGATCAGCCCGCACGAGCTGGGCCACTCGCTCGGCGGCCTGCAGGACGAGTACGACTACTACCAGCGCGGCGTGCCCGGCGGCGCCTACACCGGACCCGAGCCGTCGAGCGCCCACCACACGCTGCTGACCGAGCAGCAGATGCGCGACCAGCAGAAGAAGTGGTGGCGCTGGCTCGGCGAGCCCAGCGAGGCCGGCGGCCCGATCGGCCGCTACGAGGGCGGCATGTACTACCAGACCGGCGTCTGGCGCCCGAGCAGGCACTCGATGATGAAGACGCTGGGCTACTACTACGACCAGGTCGGCCGCGAGGTGATGGCCCGCCGTATCACCGCCAAGACCGACGTCGTGCAGGACTCCACGCCCACCGGCGCTCCGGTCGGCGCCGACCGGGTGCTCTGGGTGGAGCCGATGCGCCCCGTCGACCACGCGCTGACGGTCACCTGGAGCGTCGACGGCAGGGAAGCCGGCCACGAGCAGGCACTCGACCTGCGCACCCTGGGCCTGGCACCCGGCACGCACACCGTGACGGCCACGGTCACCGACCCGACGGACTTCGTCAGGGACCCGGCGGTCCGCGCGGCGATGACCAGGACCCGCACGTGGACGGTCGACACCTCGCTCACCACGCCGCCCGACGGCGTCACCGAGGGGTTCGTCTCCTCGACCCCGGCCGACCGGCCCGTCGGCAGGGGCGGCGTCGTCTACGTGGAGACCACCCACCCGGCCGCGAGCATCCCCGCGGTCACCTGGCGGCTGGACGGCAAGCAGGTCGGCGACACCGGCAGCGACCTGGACCTGTCCACGCTCACCGGCACCACGCTGACCGCTTCGCTCGGCGGCAGGACGCTCACGTGGACGATCGACGGCGCACCGCCCAGGACCGGATACGAGCTGTCCGAGCCGCTGGCCCGCTCCGGCGACACCTACGTCTACAACGGCCCGTTCACCATGCGCCTGACCGGCACCGACGACCGTCCCGGCTACGTCGTCTCCGAGTCGCGGGTAGACGGCGACGGCTGGTTCGACTACTTCGGCTGGCCGACCTCCTCCGCCCTGCCCTGGACGTTCAGCGAGAGCGGCACCGAGATCGACCATCTCGTGTACGGCAAGCTGCCCCGCGGCCGCCACGCCATCGAGTACCGCTCGATCGACGCCGCGGGCAACCGCGGAGAGGCGGGCACGTTCAAGGTCACGACCATCGCGCCCCCGCCGGCCTGCTCGCAGACCGTCACCGGCGCGCACGCGGGACCTCTGACCGTGGCGAACGGGGTCACCTGCCTGGACAACGCCCAGGTCCGCGGCGCTGTCACGGTCAAGAAGGGCGGAACCCTGGTGGTGAAGGGCGGCTCGATCTCCGGTGCGCTGACGGCCCAGGGCGAGGTGCAGCTGCTCCAGGCCACGGTCACCGGCGCCCTGCTCGCCGGCGGCTCCTACACCGTGGTCGGCGCCAGGATCCAGGGCGCGGCGGCCTTCACCGGTCCGGGGATCCTGTCGGGCACAGCGGTCAGCGGCGCCCTGTCGTGCACCGCCGGGGCCGACGACCTCGGTGTGCCGAACACGGCCGGCACGGGCGGCTGCGCCGTACCGAAGGCCGAGAAGAAGCAGCAGGACTACGCGGCCGTGGTCAGCGGCACTTCCCCTTGAGCCAGGCGGCGAGCTGCGGCGTGTAGTCGGTCGCGATCCGCTTGGCGCCGCTGTTGAGAGCCGTCGCCCACGCGCCCTTGTTGAGGGTCCACGAGGGCGGCGGCTCCTCCCACTTGGTCACCTCGGGCCAGACGGGCCCACCGGTCAGCAGCTTGGACGGCAGGCCCGCAGCCTGCACCTGCCGCCTGAGCTCGGCGGCGATGCCCGCGTCGTGCGAGTAGAGGATGATCTCCTGGCCCTGGTAGTGCTCCTTGACCGGGCCGAGCACCTCCGACCAGGCGCGCGACTTGATCGAGGCGTCCGCGTTGAGCAGCGACTGCCGCGTCTCCGGCTTGATCTCCACCAGACCGGCCATGCCGTCCGCCTTCATCGCGGTCAGCCAGTCGCGGAAGGTGTAGACGGTTTCGCCCTTGAAGATCCCTCTGGTGATCGTGCGGCCCTTGAGCTGGTCGGCGCCTGCGGCCCACCAGATGGCGGTGACGTCCCGCTTGGGGCCGCTCAGTCCCCAGGTCGAGGTGTTGTGCCACATGACGGCCTTGGTCCCGTCCTTGGTCAGCTGCAGGTCGGCCTCGACGCCCGCCGCGCCCCACCCCCGGTACCGGCTGATCGCGGTGGGGTTGTTGGTCTGGCGCACCTGGTCGCGCTGCCAGCCGTCCGGGCCGGTGGGGTAGCCGCCGTGCCCGAAGATCTGCGGGCAGCTCGGCAGCTGGGCGGACGTCGCGGGGGCGAGCGAGGTCAGCAGGGCCATCGCGGCCACCGCGTGGGGGAGAGCCAAGAGCCGGCCTTTCAGAGTTGGTCGAGCGCCTTCACCAGCGAAGCCGTGGCGAGGTCGCGCAAGGGGGCGTAGTCGTCTTCCGGATACTGCCGGGGACCGTTCTCCACAAGCAGGATCAGATACAGGTAGGCCCGGTAGAGGTCGAGCCGCACGGGGGAGAGCTCCAGCGGCCGCACCTCCCGGTACCCGGCGAGCAGCGGGTCGTCCTCCGTCAGCTCCCCGAAGATGGTGGGCGTGATCAGCTCGGCCAGCGGATCTCCCCAGAAGGCCCGCTCGTGGTCGATGACCGCCTGGATCCTCGGCGTGCCCGACAGATCGAGGAACACGTTGCCCGGCCACACGTCGAAGTGCACCAGTCGCGGCTCGGCCACCTCGTCGAGCACGGGGGAGGCGGCCTCGATGACGGCGCGGATCTCGTCCGCCGGCCGGGGGAGCGGCGTGGGATAGCGCTCGGTGTCGTCCAGCAGCGCGCCCACCATCGCCAGGTAGGCCTCGCGCCAGGTGGAGCCGGTGATCCCGGCGTGCGGGTAGCCGAAGGTCGGGCCGGTCACCGAGTGCAGCGCGGCCAGCAGCCCGCCCAGCTGCCTGCGCAGCGCGTCCTGGTCGGCGGGCTGGGCGCGGTTCCACGGCACGCCGTCGAGCGCCTCGAGCACCAGGTAGTCGCCGCCCAGCACCGGATCGTCGAACCCGGCACGCAGCAGCCGCGGCACCGGCACGCCCGCCTGCCCGGCCAGTTCGAGCGCGGCGGCCTCCGTGCGCAGCAGGTTGCGCTCATAGCTGAGCTGCTTCAGCTGCGGCGGCGGCGCCAGCTTCAGCACCACGGCCCGGCCGTCGTCCAGCTCGAGCCGCCAGACCGCGTTGGCGAAGCCGTCGGTCAGCTCCTCGATGGCCCCGACGCCGGTCCCGAGCGCGCGGCGCGCCAGGTCGTCCAGCTGCCCTGGCGATAAGCGGCGCTTCGTCCTGCTATCCACGGAACGGCATTCTGTCGTCAGTCGACGGAGATCGTCCAGCGGGCCTCGTGGCGGCCGCCCGGCTTGAGCGTCACCAGATCGACTCCGGAGTTGAACGCGTCGGGCGGGCACGTCATCGGCTCCACCGCCACGCCGCGGTATCCCAGCGGTTCCCCGGCGCACACCTGCACCCACGGCAGCACGTGCGGATCCCACGAGATCCGCACGTCGCCCACCCGCGCCCACCCCTCCGACAGGCCGGTGAAGGCATGGTCGACCTCCAGCCCCGCCACCTGGCGGGCTTCCCGCAGGTCGTACGGCGTGCCCGCGGCGTCGGCCACCTCGGCCGGGACCAGGTCGTCGTCGGTCAGCAGCACCTTGGAGGCGGGCACCTGGACGAGCTCGCCCAGCAGCCACGGGTGCGGGCCGCAGCCGTAGGGGGCGGGGTGGTCACCGATGTTCTCGGCGGTGACCGTCGTGGTCAGGCCGTGCCGGTCGAGCCGGTAGGTGACCTGCAGGGCCAGCGGGAACGGGTAGCCGGGAGCGCCGGTGAGGGTGTGGGCCAGCCGTACGAAGGCGTGGTCGTCCTCGGCGGCCAGCCACTCCACCACCCGCCACTCGGCCGAGGAGACCAGCCCGTGCAGGGCGTGGCCGCGCGCCGGCTCGGAGACGGCCAGCTCGTGAGCCCGCCCGTCGAAGCTGTAGCGGGCCCGGGCCACCCGGTTGGGCCAGGGGGCCAGGATCGTGCCGGCGAAGAAGGGGATCGGCCCGTCATCGGGCCAGGACGTGATCAGGTCACGGTCGCCGTGCCTGAGCATGCTCAGCGCGGCGCCGCGCTCGCTGATGCGCGCGGTGTAGCCGCCGCCGACGAGCTGGGGCACGGGGGAATCCTTTCGACAGGTCAAGACCAGCATATCCGCTGGTCAAGCCGACTCTCGGCGCACCAGGTGAGTGTCCAGGATGACGACGGGCTGGCGCAGCTCCTCGCCGTTGATGCGGGCCACGAGCAGCTGCGCCATCTGCCGGCCCATCAGCTCGGTCGGCTGGTGGACCGTGGTCAGCGGCGGCTCGGTGTGCGCGGCGGCCTTGGAGTCGTCGAAGCCGACCACGGCCACGTCGCCGGGGATGGCCAGGCCCGCCGCCCGCAGCGCCCGCATCGCGCCCATCGCCATCGGGTCGGAGGCGGCGAACACCGCGTCCAGCCCGGGATGCGCCTCCAGCAGCTCCCGCGTGGCGGCGAGTCCGCTGTCCTCGGAGAAGTCGCCGTAGGCCACGATCTCCGGCAGGCCGGCGGGCAGCACCACGTCGCGGTAGCCCGCGAGCCGGTCGACACCCGCGGCCATGTCCTGCGGGCCGGCGATCGCGGCGATCCCGGTGCGGCCCAGACCCACCAGGTGCTTGACCGCCTGCCGGGCGCCGGCCCTGTTGTCCATGTCCACGTAGCTGTAGGGGTCGAGGCCGACGGGGCGGCCGCCCAGCACGGTCGGCACGCCCATCGCCTCCAGCCTGCCCGGCAGCGGGTCGGCGCCGTGCAGCGACAGCAGCAGCACCCCGTCGACGTGCTGGCTGGTCAGGTAGTGCTCCAGCCGCTCGTGCTCCTCGCGCGACTGCGCCATGGCCAGGATGAGCTGGAGCCCGGTCTCCGACAGCGCCGAGCCGATGCCGCGGATCGTGCCCGCGAAGTACGGCTCGTCGAAGACGCGCAGCTCGGACTCCGACACGACCAGCGCGACCGTGTCGGTGCGGCGGGTGACCAGCGCTCTGGCCGCCCGGTTGGGGACGTAGCCCAGTTCCTCGATGGCCTGCTGGACCGCTTGGCGGGCCTTCTGGCTGACGTTCGGCGAGCCGTTGATGACCCTCGAAACGGTCCCCCGGCCCACCCCGGCCAGGGCGGCCACGGCCTCAAGAGTCGGTCGGTTCATGGCGCTCATTCTGCCGGATGATGTCCGCATACCAGAGGGCGCTGTCCTTGGGCAGGCGCCGCTGGGTTTCGAAGTCCACATGTACCAGTCCGAACCGCTTGCCGTACCCCCAGGCCCACTCGAAGTTGTCCATCAGCGACCAGGCGAAGTAGCCCTCGAGCGGGACGCCCTCGTCGATCGCCGCGCGGCAGGCCTCGAGGTGCGCGTCCAGGTAGGCGATGCGGTCGGCGTCGCGGACCCGGCCGTCGTCGAGGACGTCGTCGAAGGCGGCGCCGTTCTCGGAGACGACCAGCGGGATCGGCGGATAGTCGCGCGCCACCCTGGTCAGCACCTCGCGCAGGCCGTCGGCGTCGATCTCCCAGCCCATCGCGGTGACGGGCCGCCCGCCGTCGAGGAACGCCACGTCCTCGGCTCCCACCCAGGGGGAGCCCGAATCGGTGGGGGCGGCGGAGGCCGACGCCCTGCCCGGCTCGGTGCCCGAGACGATGTAGCGGCTGTAGTAGTTGACCAGCAGCACGTCGATGGGCGCGCTGATGACCTCCATATCGCCTGACACCGGATTTATCGGGATGTCGTCCGGATATGTGCCTTTGAGGAGGGCATCCAGGAAGAGCCGGTTCTGCAGGCCGTCGATCTTCTTCGCGGCCGCGACGTCCCTGGGGTCGTCGGTGGCGGGCGTGATGGCGTAGAGGTTGACGCAGCCGCCGACCCGCGACGGCCTGATCGCCTGGACGGCCAGCCCGTGCGCCAGGTTGAGGTGATGAGCGGCCTTCAGCGCGTTCTCCGGCTCCCTGCGCCCCGGCGCGTGCTCGCCCGAGGCGTACCCGAGGAACGCCGCGCACCACGGCTCGTTGACCGTCGCCCACGTGTGCACCCGGTCGTGCAGCGCCTCGTGCACGGCCGCCGCGTAGTCGGCGAAGCGGTAGGCGGTGTCGCGCTCGGGCCAGCCGCCCCTGTCCTCCAGCGTCTGGGGCAGATCCCAGTGGTAGAGCGTGAGCCACGGCTGGATGTCTTTCGACAGCAGCTCATCCATCAGGCGTTTGTAGAAGTCGAGCCCCTTCGGATTGATGTTTCCTGACCCGTCCGGCTGGATGCGCGGCCACGACACCGAGAACCTGTAGGCAGTCAGCCCCAGATCGGCCATGATCGCGACGTCCTCCGCGAAACGGTGGTAGTGGTCGATGGCCACGTCCCCGTGGTGCCCTCCGACCACCCGTCCCGGCCGCCTGACGAACGTGTCCCAGATGGACGGCCCCCTGCCGTCCTCGTCCACCGCGCCCTCGATCTGGTAGGCCGATGTGGCCGCACCGAGCACGAAGCCGGCGGGAAACTGTGTCCTCACGCTTTGACAGCACCTTCCATGAGTCCGCCGACGATCTGGCGGCCGAATGCGATGAAAACCGCGATGAGCGGGATGATCGACAGCGCCGTCCCCGCGAAGATCAGCGTGTAGTTGGTGGAGAAACGGGCGTTGAGCGACGTGATCGCGAGCTGCACGGTCGGGTTGTCCGGAGTCAGCACGATCAGCGGCCACATGAAGTCGTTCCACATGAGCATGAACGTGTTGATCCCGAGCACCGCCATGCCGGGCCGCACCGCCGGCAGCACCACGTTCCACCAGATGCGCAGCGTCGCCGCGCCGTCCACCCTGGCCGCCTCGACCAGTTCGGACGGTACGGCCTGCCGCGTGTACTGCGTCATCAGGAACACGCCGAACCCGTTGAGCAGGAACGGCAGGATGACCGCCTTGAGCGTGCCCGTCCAGCCCAGCGCCACCATCAGCCGGTAGAGCGGCACCACGCCCATCTGCTGCAGCGGAACCGCCATCGTCAGCAGGACCGCCACCAGCAGCACGTTGCGCCCGCGGAAACGCAGCGCGGCGAAGGAGAACCCGGCCAGCGTCGAGATGACCACCACGGAGACCGTGACGATCGACGAGACCACGAAGGAGTTCGTCAGGCCGAGCAGGAAGTGCGCGTCCTCGTTGTTCAGCACCGCCACGATGTTCTCGCCGAGGTTGCCGCCCGGCAGGAGCGGCGGCGGCATCGCCACCGCGTCGGCGTTGCCGCGCGAGGCGATCACCAGCATCCAGTACAGCGGGAACGCCGACAGCACGACCGCGACCGCCAGCATGACCCGGGTGATGAGCGTGGGAGACCAGGTGTTCATCGCCTGCCCCTGACGAGAAGGAAGTTGATCAGCGCGCCGATCAGGATGAGGAGGAAGAGCAGCCACGCCGCCGCGGCCGCGTAGCCGTAGTCGAACTCGCGGAAGCCCTGCTTGACGATGAACATCGCGACCGTCTGGAACTGGCCCTGCGAGCCGCCGTCGACGTTGCCGTTGTAGAACGTGGTCGGCTCGGAGAAGAGCGTCAGCCCGCCGATGGTCGAGTTCAGCACCACGAAGATCATCGTCGGGCGCAGCATCGGCAGCGTGATCTGCCAGAACTGCCTGCGCCGGGAGGCCCCGTCGATGGCCGCCGCCTCGTACAGGTCGCGCGGGATCGTCTGCATCCCGGCCAGGAAGATGATCGCGTTGTAGCCGGTCCAGCGCCAGTCGACCATCGTGGCGATCGCGATCCAGGATGGGATCCGCTCGGCCCGCCAGTTGAGCCTGTCGACGCCGAACCAGCTCAGGACCCAGTTCGCCAGCCCCCAGTCGCGGGCATAGAGCTGGGTGAACACCACCGCCACCGCGACCACCGAGGTGACCAGCGGCAGCAGCACGCTCATCCGGATGGCCAGGCGCAGCCTGAGCCGCTTGTTCAGCGCGTTGGCCAGCAGCAGCGCGAGCAGCAGCTGGGGCACCGTGGCCAGGAAGAACATGCCGACCGTGTTGGCCACGGCGTTCCAGAAGTCCTCGTCGGCGAGCAGCTTGGCGTAGTTGCCGAGCCCGGCCCACTTGACCGTGCCCGCCAGGTCGTAGTCGTAGAGGGAGTACCAGAGCGTGAAGGCCAGTGGAAACAGCCCGAACGCGGCGAACAGCAGGAAGTAGGGGGATACCAGGGCGTACGGCATGGCCTTGAGGTCCAGCGTCGACCGCCAGGAGCGAGGCGGGGTGTGGCGGCGCTGCCGTGCGACCCCGGGAAGGGTGTCGAGGCTCATGGGAGACCTTTCGGTGCGGGGTGGGAACCGGGTGGGACCGCTCCCACGATGGGGAGCGGTCCGCCGTACCCGTCAGCCCGCGGCCTTGACCGCGTCGTCCACGAGCTGCTGCCAGGCCTTGTCGTAGCCGACCGAGCCGTCGTCCATGCCCTGGATCACCGACTCGATGGCGTTCTTGACCTGGGCCTGCTTGACGCCGAGGAACACCGGCTGCAGCGAGGCCGCCGACTTGGCGAAGATGTCGCCCATGGGAGCGCTGTTGAAGAACTCGTTCTTCGCGCTCTGCACGGCCGGGTCCTGCTGGGCCTTGACGTTGCTGGGCATGTTGCCGAAGTCGCTGAAGATGCTCGCCTCGGTCTGCGCGCTGGTCAGGTAGTCGGCGACCTGCGCGGCCTCTTTCGGGTGCTTGGACTGCTTGGGTACGGCCAGCCACGAGCCGCCCCAGTTGCCGCCGCCGCCGGGGACCGCGGCCACGTCCCACTTGCCCTTGCCGCCCTCACCGGCGTTGCCGCTGACCACGCCGAGCATCCAGGACGGGCAGCCGAGCGTGGCGAAAGCGCCCTTCTGCGTGCCCGCGGCCCACTCGTCGGTGAAGTTGCGCAGCTTGGCGGTCAGGCCCAGCTTGCTCATCTTCGTGGCGAAGTCGAAGGCCGTCTTGACCGCCGGGTTCTTGTCGACGATGAGGTTGTTGGAGGTGTCGAAGTACATGACGTTGCCGTTCTTCGCGGCCTCCTGGTAGAGCACCACCTGGTAGAGGGTGTTGGTGCCGTCGGTGAACCTGCTGTCCTTGACCTTCGCCTGGAACTGCTGGCCGACCTTGATGAAGTCGTCCCAGGTGGGCCAGAGCGCGCTCACCTTCTCGCGGTCGGTGGGCAGGCCCGCCTTCTTGAACAGGTCGGCGCGATAGCACAGGCTCATGCCGCCGATGTCGGTGCCCAGGCCGAACAGCTTGCCGTCGGCGGTGACGCCGTTCTCCCACTTCCAGGCGGGGAAGTCGGCCTTGCGGCCGTCCAGGCCGTACTGCTTCAGATCGGCCCACCACTCGGGGTGCGCTTTGGCCAGGCCCATGCCGCCCTCGTCGATGCCGATCACGTCGCCGGCGCCGTTGCCGGCCTGCAGCCACTGGATCATCTGCGGCCAGTACTGCTGCTCGAACTGGTCGGTCAGGTGCTCTTCCTTGATCTGGATGTCCTTGTGCTCGGCGTTCCACCTGGTGATGGCGTTCTTGTAGCCGAAGTTGCTGCCGCCGCCGAAGGTCTGCACCCGGATCGTGACCGGCTGCGCGGCCGCCGACGTCTTGGGAGCGGAGGTGGAGCCGCTGCTGCACGAGACGGTGGTGGCCAGCACGGCGACCACGGCTCCTGCCGCGGCAAAGCGCTTGTTGGTCATGATTCCTTGCCCCTCTGGGTGGGTCGTGGGTGGGAGGTGGGAGGAGTTGGGAGCGCTCCCAGCAAGAGTGCCTGCAGCGCCCATTCCCGTCAATCCACCGAAACGCAACCGTTACCGGGCGTGCCATCGAGCAGGACTTTCACGGACGAACGCCCCAAACATGCTGTTGGGAGCGCTCCCATCCCATCCACGTCGTTTCCGCGCTTTTACGGCAAGCCTGGGGACCGCCTCTCACCGTCGCGGGCTCGCGTGGGTGCACGGCGGCAGGGCTGAACGCGTGCGTGGTGCCCGCCGTAACGCCGCCCTGTGGGCCTGGCGCCAGGGTCAGGCGGGATCGCAGGCCTGGGCGCGGGCGGCGAGCAGGACGCGCTCGCGCTCGTTGCGCGTGAGCGTGGCGGCGCGCTCGAACTCCGCGCGCGCCTCCTCCCGGCGGCCGAGCTTGAACAGCAGGTCGCCGCGGACGCTCGGCAGCAGGTGGTAGGCCTTGAGCGAGGGGTCGTCGACGAGCTGGTCGATCAGCTCGAGCCCGACCGCCGGGCCGTACGCCATCGACAGCGCGACGGCGCGGTTCAGCTCGATGACGGGGGAGGGCGACAGGTGGGCCAGCTCCTCGTAGAGGGCGGCGATCCGCGGCCAGTCGGTCGACTCCGGCGTCAGCGCCCTGGCATGGCAGGCAGCGATGGCGGCCTGCAGCGTGTAGGGGCCGCGCGCGGCGCTGAGCGTCCCGGCGCGCTCCAGCGACTCCAGGCCGCGGGTGATGTGCGGCCGGTCCCAGCGGGCGCGGTCCTGCTCGAGCAGCAGCACGGGCTCGCCCGACGGGCCCACCCGGGCGGCCGAGCGCGACTGCTGGATCTCCATCAGCGCGACCAGCCCGTGCACCTCGGGCTCCGCGGGCATCAGCCCGGCCAGGACGCGGCCCAGGCGCAGCGCGTCCTCGCACAGCCCCGGGCGCATCCAGTCGTCACCGGCGGTCGCCGAGTAGCCTTCGTTGAAGATCAGGTAGATGACCTCGAGGACGGACGTGAGCCGTCCCGCCAGCTCCGCGCCCTGCGGTACCTCGAACGGCACGCCCTTGTCGGCCAGCGTCCGCTTCGCGCGGACGATCCGCTGGGCCACCGTCGGCTCCGGCACCAGGAAAGCCCGGGCGATCTCGTCGGTGGTCAGCCCGCCGAGCACCTTGAGCGTGAGCGCCACCCTTGCCTCGGTGGACAGCACCGGATGGCAGGCGGTGAACACCAGCCGCAGCAGGTCGTCCTCGATCTCGTCGACCTCGGGCAGGTGCTCGGTGTCGTCCAGAGCGTGACCGATCTCGGCGAGCTTGCGCTCGTAGTTCTGCTGGCGCCTGATCAGGTCGATCGCCCGCCGCTTGGCCACCGTCATCAGCCAGGCGCCCGGGTTGCGCGGCACGCCCGTCTCCGGCCACTGCTCCAGCGCGGCTACCAGGGCGTCCTGCGCCAGCTCCTCGGCCAGGCCCAGGTCGCGGACGAGGCCCGTCAGCCCGGCGATCAGCCGGGCCGCCTCGATCCGCCAGACGGTCTCAACCGTGCGATGAGCGTCGGTCACCGGGCCATCACAGCAGCTCACCCGTCCCGCTGACAACGGTGTCCCGGCCGGTCTTGTCCACGATCGTGAACTTCACGAATGGGGGATCGATCATGACCGGCAGGACACGCAACGGCGGGGAGGGGTCAGGAGGCGTACTCGGGGTAGCCGTAGCCGACGACCTGGGACTTGGGGCGGACGCGCTTCTCGACCTCACCGTTGCCGGTGTTGCCCTCGATCGTGGTGATGGTCCCGTTGTGGTTGTCCTTGACGACGAAGCCGACGTGGTCGATGTCGTCGAGGCTCTTGCTGCCGTCCCAGGCGTAGTAGACGACCGCGCCGGGCTTGGGGGTGTTGCCCCAGCGCTTGTTGTTCTTGAACCACTTGGCGTAAGTGACGGTGTAGGCGTCCCAGCCGACGGTGGAGCGGGCGCCGGTCTGCTCGCCCACCCAGGAGACGAACATGGCGCACCACGCGGCGTTCCGGTACTCCGCCTTGCTGCCGCCGTCGCGCCTGACGGTCTCCGTGGCGCGCGGGGAGTTCATGTACCACTTCTGGAACTTGGTCCCACCGCCGCTGGCGTCTTCCCTGGTGCCGATCTGCCTGGCGGCCAGCGTCAGGACCTGGGCCGCGGTGACCCTCGCCTTGACAGTGTGCGCCTTGACGGTGTGCGTCTTCGTGTAGGTCTCGTCGGTGATCACCTGCGCGGCGGGCGCCTTCACCGAGGCGGTGTCGGCGGTGGCGGCCTGGGCCGCGTGGGAGCCGAAGGCGGTGGTGAGGACCGTCAATCCGAGGACGGCGTGAGCGTAACCGATCTTGGGCGCACGAGTAAGACGATGCTTGACCATCGGGTGGGAGATCTCCTTGCTTCCATGCCGCTTACCGAGTTAGCTGACGGGTTCGGGCGTGGAAGCTGCCCTACGGCACCGTGGTGCCGATTCACCCCAAGGACGTGGGTCCCCGGCTCCGCGCGAGGCGGACTCAGCGGTCACAGGGTTTTCCTGTGATGTGGCAACGAAAAGGTTGCCCGGACATGGAGAAAGTAATACATGCGGCAAGAGGGTGACAAATCCCTAAAGGTAAAGTTTGGTGATCTGCCCCCGTGCTTCGTCCAGCAACCCGGCCATCGCGAGGCTCTCATCCAGCGGCATGACAGGGCTTTCCGTGCGCCCCTCGGCCAGGGCGTCGCGCACCTCACGAAGCTCGCCCGCGTAGCCGTTTTCGGCCGGATCGAGCAGGTGCTCGGAGGGGCTCACACCGGGTCCTGACAGCACGACCCGGCGCGGCGCCCAGAAGGGCGCGTCGATGTCGGCACGCAGCGAGGAGCCCACCACGGTGGCCGTGTTCGGGTAGGCGGCGAGTAAAGAGACGTCCACGAGCGCCCGGGCGCCGGACGGGTAGATCAACACGCCGCCCGCTTCAGCGTCCACCCCGGTGGGCGCGAGCGAGCCCGTCACGTGCAACGACGCAGGCTGGCCGAGCAGCAGCTGGGCCAGCCCGAACGGGTAGATGCCCAGGTCGAGCAGCCCTCCGCCGCCCAGCGCAGGGGCGAAGAGCCGATGGGCGGGATCGAAGGGCTGCGCGAAGCCGAAGGACGCCTGCACCGACCGGACGTCCGTCACGGACTCCTTGACCATGCGGATCAGCGGGTTGAAGCGCATCCACATGGCCTCCATCAGGAAGACCCCGGTCTGGCGGGCCAGCCGGACCATGCGCTCGGTGTCGGCGACGGAGGCGGTCAGCGGCTTCTCGCACAGCACCGCCTTACCGTGCGCGAACGCGGCCTCGGCCACCTCCAGGTGCTGGGCGTGCGGGGTGGCCACGTAGACGGCGTCCACCTCGGGGTCGGCGCACAGCTCGTCGTAGGAGCCGTACGGCGTGCCGCCGAACTCGGCCGCGAAGGCGGCCGCCCGCTCCGGAGAGCGCGATGCGACAGCCGCGACCCGCATCCCGGGCTCTGCCGCGATGACCGCGGCGACGGTCCTGGCGATGCCGCCGGTCGCCGCGATGCCCCACCCTAAGTCCGCCATGCCGATCACCCTATCGGTTGAAGGTCGCCGGATCGGGGCCCAGTCGCGTGCCCCTGCTCAGCGCGCCGATGGCCGCCATGTCCTCGGCGTCGAGGAGGAAGTCGAAGACGTCGATGTTCTCCCGTATCCGCGCCGGCGTGACGGACTTGGGGATCACCACGTTGCCGAGCTGGATGTGCCAGCGCAGCACGATCTGGGCGGGCGATTTGCCGTGCTTGTCGCCGAACACGGCCAGCGCGGGGTCCTCCAGCAGGCCGCGGCCCTGGCCGAGTGGGCTCCACGCCTCGGTGAGGATGCCGTTGGCGGCGTGATAGGCGCGCAGCTGCTTCTGCGGGAAGTACGGGTGCAGCTCGATCTGGTTGATCGACGGGGTGATCTCGGCCTCCCGGTCGAGCCTCTCCAGATGGTCGAGAGTGAAATTCGACACACCGATGGCCTTGACCCGGCCCTCGCGGTAGATCTTCTCGAGACTTTGCCAAGCCTGCACATATCTGTCCCAGCTGCGGAATCTGCACGCCGTCGGTGTTGAGCATGAGCGAGTTCATGCGATCCATTGTTCACGCGGCGTTACCTGTCGCTTCAGGTGACCTGGCTAACTTGGGGGCCGTCGTGATGAACCAATGGGGCAAGGCGGCCTCGGCCTGGGTGGAGTCGCCGCTGCAAATGCTGTGCGCCGTCGAGGCCCACCACGCCGGACTGCTCGGCCCGGAGACCAGGCTGGTGCCCCGCGCCGGGCTGCGCCCGCTCAGGGTGACCCGCCGGGAGCTGGCCAAGCTCGCCCTGCCCAAGGGGCTGGAGCTGGCCGAGCCGCGCGAGCGGATGCCGCGCAAGGTGCAGGCGGTGGGCGACGCGTTCTCCGGGCGGGTGCAGCTGCGCTGGCTCGTCTCCGGCCCGGGTCCCATCGTGATCGTCGACGACGGGCTGGCCACGCTGCGGCTGCTCGAGCTGCTGGCGGCCGGGCCGTACAAGCCGCTGCTGCGGGCGCGCGCCCAGCCGGGACGGCTGCGCGAGCTGCTCGGCCTGGCCGCGGCGATCCGGCTGCACGCCAGCCGGGTGTCCGTCTTCACCGCGCTGCCGGTCCCCGCCCAGCTGGCCGAGGGCGTCGCGGCCGCCGGGGTGAACCTGGTCAGGCACGACTTCGGCTGGCTGCGCGAGCAGCCGCAGAGCACGCCGACGCCGCCCGAGCGGACCGTGGTGCTGGGTACCTCGCTGGTCCGCAACGGCCTGGTGCACCGCGAGAACTACCTGCGCTGGCTGGCCGAGCTGGCCGACAGCGAGCCGCTGGCCTACTTCCCGCACCGGCGCGAGGATCCCGGCGACGTGGCGATCATCCGCGAACGGCCCGGCATCACCGTGCACGAGGCGGGCGCCCCGGCCGAGCTGACCCTGCGCGGGCTCGAGGCGGGCCAGCGGGTGGTGAGCCTGCCGTCCACCGCGATCACCTCGCTGCGGGTCCTGCTCGGACCGCGCGGCGTGGCCGTCGAGCCGGTGGACGTACCCGACGAATGGTGGACCAGCAGGGCCGCCCCGGCCCTCCGCTCGCATTTGACAGGAGTACCCAGGTGAAAGTGCTGGCCGTGGCCGACTCGGACTCGTATCTGAAGTGGGTGGCCAGCCTGCTCGACGATCTGCCCGACGGGTGCGTGACCGACCTGGCCGTCGTGCGCACCCCGATCGCGCCCTCGCCCGCCCAGCTGGCCGCCGCGGTGGGCGACAGGCCCGTGCCGCCGGTGCTGTCGGCGCGCGCGCTCAGGCGTGCGGCGGAGCGCGACAAGCCCGAGGTGATCATCCTGGCCTGCACGGGACCCGTGGTGGACGTGCTGGCCGCGGACGTGCTGGCCGGGCTGCGGCCGCGGCCGGTGTTCGTGACCGGGCTGCCCGGCATCTCCGTGCCCGCCACCGAGAAGGCCTGGCTCTACCGCAGCGGCTGCGACCTGTTCGTGGTGCACAGCGAGCGGGAGGTGGCCGAGTTCGGCGAGATCGCGGCCAGGCTCGGCGGGGGAGGGGCGGTGGGGCTGGCCCGCCTGCCGTTCCTGCGCGCCGCGGCCGGCGGCCGGACCAAGGAGCGGGTGGTCTTCGCCACCCAGGCGAAGGTGCCGCGCGAGCGGGAGGAGCGCGAGCGCATCCTGCTGTCGCTGGCGGCGCTGGCCGAGCGCAGGCCTGACCTGGAGGTCGTGGTGAAGCTGCGCGCCCTGGAGGACGAGCGGCAGACCCACAACGAGCGCCACCACTACCAGCGGCTCTGGCGCGAGCTCGGCGAGCCGGGCAGGCTGAGCTTCGCGGCCGGTCCCATGCACGAGCAGCTGGCCAGGGCGGAGGGCTTCGTCACCGTCAGCTCCACGGCCGCGCTCGAGGCCATCGCCCAGGACGTGCCGCTGCTGGTCCTGGAGGACTTCGGCGTCAGCGCCGAGATGATCAACCTGGTGTTCGAGGGCAGCAGCGTCCTCGGCACGCTCGGCGACCTGGAGCAGGGCGACTTCAGGACCGCCTCGCCGGCCTGGTGCGCGGCCAACTACTTCCACCCCGCCGGCCGCGACAGCTGGGTGGCGCTGCTGACCGCGCTGGTCATCGGGCCGTTCTCGCCCGCGCGGTCGCTCATGGACGGCCCCGAGCACGCCGCGGCCCGGCGCAGAGCCCGGCTGCGGGTGGAGGTTCGCCCGGATCTGCTGCGCGTCGGCTACCGGGCCAAGCGCAGGCTCACGCGGTACATCGTCAGGCGCTGAACCCCCACCGGGCCAGTGGCCTGGCAATGCCGACGGCGGCGACCGATCCGGTCGCCGCCGTCGGCATGTGCGCGGCTGCTCAGCGCGTCGAGGTGAGCTTCCTGCGCAGCCGGGTGATCGTTGACGGCTTGGGCGCCAGGCCGAGCGTTTCGAGCCGCTTACGCTTGAAGTAGCGGGGATCCAGCTCCATCCCCTCCGGACGCAGCTCCGGATACGCCTCGGCCTGCATGCAGTAGCCGACCGCGCGTACCAGCCGCGCCAGGTCGACGGGCGGCGGCTGTTTGATCGACCCGTCGTCCGCCAGCCGCGGCAGCGTCGCGTCCACGATGGTGACCGGTACGCGGTTGCTGTTCTCGTACGGCGCGAGCCGCTCGAGCACCATCTCCGTGCCCAGCGAGGCCACCTCGAGCCCGAACAGCCGACGGGCGGTGACCAGCGCGGTCGAGAAGCAGCCCACCACCAGCTCGGGCCGCAGCGCGGCGAAGCACACCTCGGCGGGTACGCTCTCGCCCGCCACGACCAGCTTCACGCGCAGCTCGTCGGCCACCCCACGGAGCAGCTGGGCGTGGCGGCGACCGGCGGCCGGATGCGGCTTGAACACCACGCTCGAGTGCCCCCGGGCCGCCAGGCCGCGCAGCATCGCCTCGTGCAGGCCTGCCTCCTCCTCCGGCGTGACGATCTCCAGCGCCGACAGGTACTGGCCCAGGATCATCGCCTGGCCTGACATCATGTCCGGCGCCGTCGCCGTCACCTGGCCGACCACCTCGAGGAAGGCCCGGTCGGGAAGCGGTGCGGCGGGCACGCCGTACTCGCTGAGCAGCAGCGGCTTGAGCCCCGGCACCAGGTCCAGATGGAGCAGGCGGGTGATGCGGCGGAAGATCTCGGCGGGCAGCGGATCGCGCGTCGGGCCGTAGCTCATCAGCCCGTCGGAGTAGACCGTGATCGGGCAGTCGCGCACCAGCCCGGCGATCGTCCGGGCGGGAGGCACCGCGATCGACTCCAGGACCAGCTCGTCGACCTCGTCGAGCTTCAGATGGGAACGGATCAGGCGCTCCAGCATCGGCACCTCGATGATCCGCGCCTTCCAGTCCGACGGGTGCAGCGGCGCGATCAGGTCGTTCCACGAGTGCACCTCGGCGAAGCGGGACCGCAGCACCGCGAAGCCGGGCGTGTGGTCCAGCGGAACCGTCACCTCGGGGATCGACGAGTTCGTCGACACGATCAGCAGCCGCCGCTCGGGCGGCCCGAACTCGCCCGCGTCGATCGCGGCCGCCAGCGACATCGCCCCGAACAGCGTCGAGGCGTAGAACACCTGCGTCATGAGGCCCCCCTCGTCGTCGCCGTGCCGCTCACGGCTCCTCCTTGTCGCGGCGCACCCGCACGGACGGGCCCGGCGGCAGGTCGGGGACCAGCGCGCGGATCGCCTCCTCGCGTTCCACCGCCATCCGCGAGACCGCCTCCACCACCAGCGCCACCGGCAGGTCGCGCACCATCGCCGCGCCGCGCTCGGCGAAGCGGGCACGCAGCGGCGGTGCGAACCGGTCGGCGATCTCCAGGTGGTGGCCGAGCAGCGCCAGGAAGTTCCGTGCCGCCTTCGGCAGGAACTCCGGCTCCACGTCCTTGAACACCAGCTCGAACGCGTCGAAGAAGTGCAGTTGCCGCTCGTCGCCCACCTGGGTCAGCGACCCGGCCACCTGCCTGCGGTAGAACACCCCGGCCAGCGACACCACGGCGAACGTGGCCGCCTCCCTGTGCAGCCGCCAGATCCACGGCCGGTCCTCGGCCGTGTGCAGCGAGCCGGGGAACTGCAGCAGGTCGCGCAGCGAGCGGCGGTAGACCCCCGCCCAGGCGTAGGGGTAGTCGACCATGGTCCGCACCCCGGCGGGCAGGATCGCCTCGCGTGGGTCGAGCACCACGCCCCGCCGCGCCAGCGGAGCGCGGTGCACGACCCGCTTGCGGCCCTCCACCTGCACGTGGTCGGCGCGGACGAAGTCGCACCCGAGGCCGTCGATGGCCCCGACCAGCTCGTGCAGGTAGCCGGGGGCGAGCCAGTCGTCGCCGTCCATGAACGTCACGTACCGGCCGGTGGCGGCCGCCAGGCCCACGTTGCGGGCGTCGGCCAGCCCCACCGGGGCCGGGTTGCGGACCAGGGACAGCCCCGGCAGGTCGGCGCGGAAGTCCTCCACGATCGCCGGGGTCGCGTCGACCGACCCGTCGTCCACCACGATGAACTCGAAGTCCCGGCGCGTGTTGCGGCAGAGCGAGCCGAGCGCGTCGGCGATGAACCGCTCCCCGTCCCGCACCGGGACGATGACCGACAGAGCGGTCACACCGTGACCCTGCGCAGCCGGGCCTTGGGCGCCTCCTCGCCGGGGAAGACCCGCTTCACCCCGTCACCGAGCGCCTGCTCGATGATCCGGACGTCGCGCACCAGGTGCTCCAGTCCGGCCGGCTCGAGCGAGGCCGCGTGGTCGGAGCCCCACATGGTCCTGTCCAGCGTGATGTGCCGCTCGACGCACACCGCGCCCAGCGTGACCGCGGCCAGCGAGATCTGCAGGCCGCGCTCGTGCCCGGAGTAGCCGACCGGCACGCCGTACCGCTCCTTGAGCGTGGTGATCGTGCGCAGGTTGGCCTCCTCGGGAGGCAGTGGGTAGGTGGAGGTCGAGTGCATCATGATCAGCTTGTCGGTGCCGAGGATCTCGACCGCCGCGTCGATCTCCGACAGCGTGGACATGCCGGTCGACAGGATGATCGGCTTGCCGGTGGCGGCCAGCGCCCGGAGCAGCTCGTGGTCGGCGACGCTGGCCGAGGCCACCTTGTGCACCAGGACGTCCATCTCCTCCAGGAACTCCACCGAGGGCACGTCCCAGGGCGAGGCGAACCAGTGCAGCCCGCGCTCGTCGGCGTACTTGGCGATCTGGCGGTACTCGTCGCGGCCGAACTCGGTCCGCTTCTTGTACTCCAGGTAGGTCATCTCGCCCCACGGCGTCTGCCTGATCTGGTCGCGCTGCTCCAGCGGCACGCAGATCTCCGGGGTGCGCTTCTGGAACTTGACCGCCTGGCAGCCGGCGTCGGCTGCCACGTCGATCAGCCTGCGGGCGATGTCCAGGTCGCCGTTGTGGTTGATGCCGATCTCGCCGATCATGTAGACGGGCTCGCCGTCGCCGACGCGCACGTCGCCGATCTCGACCGGGCCCAGCCTGGGCCGCGTCTTGACCTCCGCCACGGGCGGCTCGGGCCGCGCCGCGATCACCCGGTCGCACAGCTCGCGTACGGCTCCCGCGCCGCCGGGCTTGGACAGCACCACGCGTGCGGCGGCCCGGACCCTGGGGTGCGCGTCGGGCACGGCGATCGGCCAGCCCACCTCGGCCATCGGGCCCAGGTCGTTGACGTCGTTGCCGACGTAGGCCACCCGCGCGGGGTCGAGGCCCTCGATGGTCAGCCAGTCGCGCAGCACGGTCCGCTTCTCGGCCAGGCCCTGCAGCACGGGCACGCCCAGCTTGCGGGCGCGCGCGGCCACCACCGGGTTGTGCTCGGTCGACATGACCAGCAGCTTCACGCCGGAGCGGCGCAGCAGCGCGATGCCCATCCCGTCGGAGCGGCTGACCAGCACCATCTCGCGCCCGTCGGAGTCGACGTAGGCGCGGTCGTCGGTGTGCACGCCGTCGAAGTCGGTGATGACGGCGTCGACGTCGATGGGCTCGGGCTCGTCGATGAACGGCGCCAGGGCGCGCACCAGCTCCAGGTCCTCGGGGTCGTCCACCTCGATGGCGTGCTGGGCGGGCACCGGCTGGACGGCGACCTTGCCGAAGAATCGGTGACCCGACTCGCGCAGGCCGGCGGTGCGCATCACGTAGAAGGCGCCGTTCTCCCTGAACTGGGCCTCCCGGTCCTGCCTGCGCGGGCGGAACGCCGGGTCGTGGTTGATCCCGGCGCCCGCGGCGGTCCACAGGAACTCGTGCGTCGGCAGCCCCGACACCACGGAGTCGGCCTCGCCGTCCAGGACGGTGCGCACGGCCGCCGACAGGTCGGCCGGGTTGATGAACGCGCTGGTGCACTGCACCAGCAGGACGACCTCGGGCTCCTCGTCCATCGCGTCGAGCGCGTGCAGCACGGCGGACTCGCTGGAGGCGGTCGCGCCGCTCAGCTCCGCGGGCCGCTCCACGACTTCGGCCCCCGCCTCCCGGGCCACCTCGGCGATCCCCGCGTGGTCGGTCGAGACGACGACCCGGTCGATCAGCTCGGCCCGCAGGCACGCCCGAACCGCGCGGGCCACCAGCGGGATCCCGCCGACCGGGGCGAGGTTCTTCAGGGGTACGCCCGCCGAACCTCCGCGGGCGGGAACTACGGCCAGGACTCGCAATGTGACTCCTCAAGTGCGTTACGTGCACTGGGAAGCTAACGGCCCGACTTGAACTGCGGCTTAACTGTGCGTGGGCATCCGGTAGAGCAGTTCTGGCCGTCCTGCACACCTCACCACCTCCGCGCGATAAATGCGTGGCGGTCCGTGCGATCGCGGGGCTACCGTAGATCACGTTCGTACAGGAAAGGGGTCACGTCCACGGACGTGGTGTATGAGTCGATCTTCGCGTGATCCTGTTTCTGCAGGTTAAGCGGTAAGTGTCTGCGGGAGTGGGCTCGGGGTG
>NZ_JBITHD010000005.1:0-554716 GCF_044457685.1 Nonomuraea sp. NPDC050536 | reverse complement strand
TGTGGAACGGCTACAAGGTGCACATCAGCGAAACCTGCCACCCCACCACCGACACCGCCTATGCCCAAGCCGCCCTCACCGACGACGGCATCCGCGACCGCACCGGCACGACGCCGAACCTGATCACGAACGTGGCCACCACCGACGCCACCGTGCCCGACACGGCGATGACCCAGACCATCCACCAGCACCTGGCCCGACGCGACCTGCTACCCGCCGAGCACTACCTGGATGCCGGCTACGCCTCCACCGAACTCATCGTCGCCGCCCGCGAGCAGCACCAGATGGCATTGATCACGCCACTGCGGACCGACAACTCCGTCCAGGCCCGCACCCGCAACGGCTACGACCGCACCGCCTTCACCATCGACTGGGACCACCAGCAGGTCACCTGCCCGCAAGGACAGACCAGCACCTCCTGGACACCCTGCCGACAGAAGAACAGCCCAATGATCGTCGCCGCCTTCCCGCTCAGCACCTGCCGTCCCTGCCCGGTGCGGACCCTATGCACCAGCGCCCAGCGCAGCGGCCGCCACCTCACCCTGCATCCACGAGCGATCCAGGAAACCCTCGACGCGGCCCGCGTCGAACAGACCACCCCCGCCTGGCGCGACCAATACGCCATCCGGTGCGGCATCGAGGCCACCATCCACCAAGCCGTCACCGTCACCGGCATGCGCCACGCCCGCTACCGAGGCATCAAGAAAGTCCACCTCGAACACATCGTCTCCGCCATCGCCGTCAACCTGATCCGCCTGAACGCCTGGTGGAACAGCCACCCTCTGGACCGCAAACGCACCAGCCACCTGGCCCGACTCGAACCAGCCCTGGCCGCATGAGAATGAGTTAACCAGCAGGGTCCTGTAGGGCGTCAATACTTACGCATGTGGTTTGAGCTGGGGTTTCTTCGACCGAGCTATGCGGCTCGGCGGTACTCGTCAATCACCCCTCCGAGTATTTCGTGGCGCTCAATCCGACCTTCCATCTGCACCACCACATTGCGCCTGCCGAAAACTACATCCATGCACGTCAAGCAGGCTGCGCATCACATCCGAGACCAACTGCAAGGAGCCCTCGCTCGGGGACGGAAATCGACGGCCGAGGCTGCTCGGCGGTTGCTCGTACGCGTTCGATCTACGTCGACCACTCGGGCCTCATCACGAGAGCATGGTCCTAGGCAGCAGTCCCGCAAGGGACGAATAGCACAGAATGCCGATGGTCAAGCGCGCATGGTTGCTCGGTGATTGCTCGCGTGAACGCGATACGGCGCGGCACACGTCGACGCTGGCCGGCACGACGACGGGGAGAATCCCGGCCACGGCGATACAAAGCAACACCCGATGACACTGAGCGATATCAATCGAACCGACTCATAATCCGTAGGTCGAAGATGAAGATCATCTAAGCACCGCTACCGCCATCGATCGGGCTATCGCGCCCTCCCTGCTCAATTTCCACAGAGTCGCCAGCACTGCGGCCGCCAGAATAGTCATGGCCCAGCCGCCCTCCGGACGTCCGACACATCAACCATGCACCGGACGCCCAGCAGCTACATCCCGCCGCCGGCCGAGGCGCGGCAGCCCCTCTTTGGCTCTGCCACCCACTTCAGGTCCCTGACCTCAATTGGATGTCATCCATAACCGCCACCGCCGTTTCACTTCCCGCAGATCGCTAACAGTGCCCGTATGCACGGTCCCCGCAAGTGGTTCGGCCAGCTGACGCGGTGCGATGTTTGCTCGCCGGTTACTCGGATGACGCGTAGGGCGGTGGGAGGACATGACACGTGACAGCACCGAGTGTCGCGCTGCCGAGAAGCGACGGCATGGAGCGATAACTTGCGCGGTCTGGCGCGCGGCGCGGCATGCCGCTAACTCTCAATCAGCGGGTACTTTTCAGCCGGAAACGCTCGACAACAGTCAGCTCATAACGTGCGAGGACATTGGGGCTTAGACTAGCTGCCCATCTGTGCTGCACCCCGCCGAAGGCCCACACTAAACGAGCACTGCCGGGCCCCAGCGCCTCTTAGTCAGCAATCAGGGGGCGAACTGGGGCATTCTTGATGGTCAAGGGCTCGCCATGCGGTAGCAGGCTGCCGGGGAACGCGGCGTTCCGTGCTCGTCGCGCGCTTTTCGGACAGCGGCACGCGTAAACACGGACTGACATTCATGGGCATTCCATGCGCGACAATAGCCGGACATATAGATACAACTGAATACGTTTAGATAGTGGGGGACAAAAACCCTGCGACTTTTAATCCGCAGGTGCCAGCTTTCAACGCGTCGTCGTTGGTGCCTCGCATGCCACCGGGACCGTTGCCTCCTCACGACCGAGCCGGTCTACCGGCGCTAGGACACTGAGCATTCTCCGGAGACGCCTACTTTGCCCGGTCACCAGGGCCAAATCTTTGCTTCGCCTGCTGCCCTGATCCGGACCTGGGCACAGGTATTTAAAGAGGTGACAGGGATCAGGTGGCCCGGGTGAATTGGGCCGCACCAGCGTGACGCCATCGCACCACAGCGCAACAAGACCGAACCACATCATCCGCCGCACAACGCCGGCCGCGGTGCCATACCGTCCAGCAGGGCCGATGGCTCCCGCTTCCTGCCCGATGGGAGGCATCGGCAGTGACCGAGGGCTGGTTGCCGGCCTGCGTGCTGGACCTCGCCCTCTCGTCTCGCCCACACCGAGATCGGTGCGTATCTGCTCGGGAGAGCCGCCCTTACGCTGCGCCTTCCCGACAAGCGATGCTCGCCGATAACCGCGAGAGCGTGCGGACAGCGCCGGTGCCCCTGTCCGGCGTTGACCGTCGGATTCGGCCTTGACCGTCGCCATCCAGGTGGGCGTCGATACGCCCTGTCCGGCACGGCCATCGATGTGGCGGGTGACGACCACGGGCGTGCTCGCCCGATCACGCCCCACCACATCGGCCGCACCGGACGGGAACACGACGACCCGGGCACTTGGCGTCGTACGGACGGCGGCACGCGCGACAGGACCGCCGTGCGCCCGTGATCAGCGATCACCGCAGCAACCCTGCGCCGAGCGCCACACACTTCGCCCCTGTTCACCACCGCATCACCCCTACCAACAGCACCAAAGAAGGAGGACGACACACGATGGCCGAGGGACGCACGTTCAAACGCTGTTCCTGCCGCAACAGCAACGGCAAGGAACTCGGGCAGAAATGCCCCAAGCTCCGCCGCTCCGACGGCGGATGGAGCTACCGGCACGGCATCTGGAACTACCAGATCGAACTCCCACCCGGACCCGACGGCAAGCGGCGCGGGCCGCTGCGCCGCGGCGGCTTCGCCAACCAGGACGCAGCCAAGGACGAACTCGGCCACGTGCGCGACCTGCTCGCACTGGCAGACCCGCGCGAGCCCGCCACCCGCACCCAAATCGCCGACCTGATCAAACGCACGCTGGCCGAGACCGACACACTGCCGGACGCGGAGACCATCCGCCGAAAGATCAAGACCGGGCAGCATCTGACCCAGGAGATCACCGTCGAGCAGTGGCTGGTCGAGTTCCTCAACCGCAAGCGGAAGATCGAGGAGACCACCCGCCGCTCCTACGAAGGCCATATCCGCCTCTACCTCACCCCCTATCTGGGACAGTTGCGGCTGGATCAGCTCAAGGTCAGCGACATCGCGCTCATGTTCGAGCAAATCGAAGAGTTCAACGACACCATCACCGAACACCGCACCGACTCCGACCCGCAGGTGCGGGCGAGCGTCAAATACCGGCGGCCGATCAGCATCGCCACCATGCACAGCATCCGCGCCACCCTCCGACACGCCCTGAACATGGCCATGCGGCAAGACCGGCTCATCGACTTCAACCCCGCCGCCGTCCTGGAGATGCCCGCCAAAAACCGGCCCAGACCGCTGGTGTGGACCGACGACAGGGTCCGCGCCTGGCAAGAAGACTTCCGCGCCTACCGGCAGGCGGAAAAGCAACGCCGGGGCGGGCGGCGGGTCGATCCCATCAACGCCTACACCAGCGCGCCGCGCCCCTCCCCCGTCATGGTGTGGACGCCAGCACACACTCGCCTGTTTCTCGAAGAGGCACGGCGGCATCGTCTGTCCGCCCTCTACCAGTTGATCGCGCTGCGCGGCCTGCGCCGCGGGGAGGCGTGCGGGCTGCGCTGGAAGGAGGTCGACCTGGATGGCCAGGCCCTGACGGTGAACTGGCAACTCGTGCAACTGGCCTGGCAGGTCCACGAGGGAACGCCGAAAACTGACGCCTCGGTGCGCACCATCGCGCTGGACAGCGATACCGTCCAGGTGCTGCGCGCCCACCGGCAGCAGCAGCTCCAGGAACGGCTGGCAATGGGCGAGGCGTGGACCGACAACGGGTTCGTCTTCACCCAGCCCGACGGCAGCCGCCTGCATCCCCAACACGTCTCCGACCAATTCCTCTGGCTGGCCTACCTGGCCGGGCTACCGCCCGTCCGACTGCATGACCTCCGCCATGGCGCGGCCTCGCTGATGCTGGCGGCCGGAGTGGAGATGAAGGTGGTGCAGGAAACGCTAGGCCACACCTCCAGCGCCTTCACCGCCGACACCTACACCTCCGTCTACCCACAGGTAGCAACGGCCGCGGCCGAAAAGACCGCAGCCTTGCTGTTCGGCGAGGAAGACCAGGCCGCACCCGGGAAACTCCTCTCACTGAGAAACTGACCGTCGGATTATGCATCCGGCTCCGCACTCGCCGCCTCTTCCGGGCGAGGCGGGGCCGCTGCTCTTCCCGCAGCAGCCGGACACGGTGAATGGATCATGGTGTGTGCGGGGTTGGTGCGCGCGAGCACGTACGGAGCAAGCAAGCGCTAGACGAAAGTTCTAGAACGCATCCGATCCCGCATAACCGCAGGTCAGAACATGATCAAAGCGCGCCCTGCAGGATTCGAACCTGCGACCGTCGGATTAGAAGTCCGATGCTCTATCCAGCTGAGCTAAGGGCGCTCCCGCCTTATTGTGCATGATCCGGCGGCGTGTCATGCACACGTTTTCGACGTGTCAGGTCGTGAGGGTACTCGACCAGGCCAGAAGGGTGGGTTTGGGGGGCGGGGAGCTGCTTGGTTGCTCAGCGCTTGGGAGTGGTGGGTGGTGCGGGATGTACGGCGGGCCGTGCTTCCAGGGGCGGGGGACAAACCGTAAGCGATCTCCCTGGGGATGGGTCTAAGCTCTCGTTGCATGGTCGCCACGCTCCTGCACGAGATTCCCCTGCAGGGCGGGGACGTGACGGACGGGGTGGTGCGTGTCGGTGACACCGTGCGCAGGCCGGTCAAACCGTCGACGCCCGCCGTGCACGCGTTGCTACGCCATCTGGAGTCCGTAGGATTCCGGGGCGCGCCGCGCGTTGCGGGGTTCGATGAGCTGGGGCGGGAGATCATCACCTATGTGCCTGGCACGTCCGGGTTGACGGTGGCCAGCTCGGGGGATGCGGCCCTGGCGGGGTTGGCGGGGTTGCTGCGTGAGTATCACGACGCCACCGCGGGCTTCCCGCTGGATCTCGAGGGCTGGGCGGGCGGGTCGAATGATGACGCACCGGCTGAGGTCATCGGTCATTGTGACTTAACCCCGAATAACGCGATATTTCGAGGGGAAACGCCGGTGGCGCTGGTCGACTTCGATCTGGCCAGGCCGACGACCAGGCTGTTCGACATCGTCACCACGCTGCGCCACTGGGCCCCGATCGCCGACCCGATCGACCGGCCGCCGCTGCAGCGCTCGGTCGATGTCGGCGCGCGTCTGCGGCTGTTCTGCGACGCGTACGGCGTGCCGGCCCGTGACCGTCGCCGCCTGGTTCCCCTGGCCCGTCTCCGCTTCGACCGGTCGTACACGCTGATGCGTCGCCGCGCCGCCATCGACGGCAGCTGGGCCCGTATGTGGGCGAGCGGCGCAGGCCAGCGCATCCGCCGGGCGGCCGCCTGGCTCGACGACCACGAAGACGTCCTCCATGCGTATTTGGTCTGACCGCAAGTCGCCCCTTCGGGGATCACGCACTGGCCGGAGATCGGTCCTTCGGGGATCACTCTTTTTCGCGAGATCAACCCTCCGGGGATCGCTCTCTGACGAGTCCCTTCAGCGAAGGGGAACGAGCTGGAGGTCACCAGTGCCGGACAATGCTCGGGCGGCCGGGATCGCGCTTGGCGTGGCGGTCGACGCGGTGATCGGCGACCCGCGTACCGCGCACCCGGTGGCCCTGTTCGGCAGGGCCGCGGCGGCTCTGGAGCGCAGGATCTACCGTGATTCCCGGGCGAGCGGCGTCCTGCACGTCGCCCTCTGTGTAGGCGCCGCCGGAGCGCTGGGCCTGCTGGTGGAACGATCGAAGAGCCAGGCGGTCAGAACCCTGGCGACCGCCGCCGCCACCTGGGCCGTCCTCGGCGGCACCACTCTGGCCAAGGAGGGCGCCTATCTGGCCGACGCCCTGGAGGAAGGGGACGCGGAGCGCGCCCGCGAGCGGATCCCGCACCTGTGCGGCCGCGACCCCAAGCACCTGGACGAGGCAGGCATGGCCAGGGCGACGGTGGAGTCCCTGGCGGAGAACGCCTCGGACGCCGCGGTCGCGCCGCTGTTCTGGGGCGCGGTGGCGGGCGTACCGGGGCTGCTGGCCTACCGGGCGATCAACACGCTGGACGCGATGGTGGGCCACAGGTCGCCGCGCTACGAGTGCTTCGGGTGGGCGGCGGCCCGCCTGGACGACGCGGCCAACTATATCCCCGCCCGCATCACGGGGCTGCTCGCCGCGGCCGCCGGGCCTGACCGGGCGGGCGCGCTCGCCGTACTGCTCAGAGACGGGCACAAGCATCCCAGCCCCAACGCGGGCAGGTGCGAGGCCGCGTTCGCGGGCGCGCTGGGTGTCACGCTGGGCGGCACGAACGTCTACGGCGGCAGGACCGAGCATCGCCCGACGATGGGCGACGGTCCGGCCCCGCGCGTGCGCGACATCAGGCGAGCGGTACGGCTGACGCGGACCGTCACGCTGGCCGCCGCCGCCCTGGCCGTGCTGGCGTCCCGCCAACGATGATCTTCCTGTCCGCCGAGCCACCCCACCGCCACACTGGCGGTGCTGGCGTCTCGCCGACGAATGATCTTCCTGTACGGCGAGCCGCCCCACCGCCGCCCGCCGCACTTCGGCAGCGGCCTCCAGGGAGACGCTCGCTGACCGGATGACGGTCGCCCGCCGCAACGACGCACGGAAAGCATCAGAGCGGGACCCGCCCCGCATCTGGACATCGGGTCCCAGCGGACGGATCATCGCGTCGTGTTGAGCACGATGCAGGACGTCCCGCTCAACGTGTCGCAGATCCTGCGGCACGGCTCGGTGATCCACGCCGCCTCCCGGGTGATCACCTGGACCGAGTCAGGGCCGCGCGAGCGAACGTTCGCCGAGGTGGGCGCGCGGGCCACGCGGCTCGCGCACGGGCTGCGCGAGCTGGGCGTCCGCGGCGACGAGCGGGTGGCCACGCTGATGTGGAACAACGCCGAGCACCTGGAGGCCTACCTGGCCGTGCCGTCCATGGGTGCGGTGCTGCACACGCTCAACCTGCGGCTGCCCGCCGACCAGCTCGCCTACATCGTCAACCACGCCGACGACCGGGTGATCGTCGTCGACGCTTCCCTGCTGTCCGTGCTGGAGCCCCTGCTTCCCGCCGTGCCGGGGGTGGAGCACGTGGTGGTGGTCGGTGGCGGGGAGTTGGGTTCGGTACGGCCGGCCGTACATGCCTACGAGGACCTGATCGCGGGACGTCCGGACGATTTCGACTGGCCGGAGCTGGACGAGCGGACCGCGGCGGCGATGTGCTACACCTCGGGGACCACCGGGGAACCCAAGGGCGTCGTCTACAGCCATCGGTCGGTCTATCTGCACGCGATGCAGGTCAACATGGCCAGGGTGCTGGGCTCCGGGCCTGAGGACACGACGCTGCCGGTCGTGCCGATGTTCCACGTGAACGCCTGGGGGGTGCCGCACTCGTCGTTCCTGGCGGGGGTGAACCTGCTGCTGCCCGACCGGTTCGCGCAGCCGGGGCCGCTCGCGGAGATGATCGCCACCGTGCGGCCGACGCACGCGGCCGGGGTGCCGACCGTGTGGCAGGGGCTGCTCACGGCCGGGCCTGGCGACCTGTCGAGCCTGCGTTCGCTCGTGATCGGCGGCTCGGCCTGCCCGCCTGCGCTCATCCGCGCCTTCGACGCGCTTGGCGTGCGCGTCAACCACGCCTGGGGCATGACGGAAATGTCGCCCCTCGGCACGGTCGCCGAGCCGCCGCCAGGGCTGCCCGCTGAGGAGGAGTACGACTACCGCGTCACGCAGGGCAGGTTACGGGTGGGCGTGCAGGCCCGTCTGGTGGGGCCGGACGGCGAGATCCTGAGGTGGGACGGCCGCAGCGTCGGCGAGTTGGAGGTGCGCGGGCCGTGGATCGCCGCGGCCTACTACGGCGGGACGTCGGCGGAGCCGCTGCGGCCCGCGGACCGCTTCAGCCCCGACGGCTGGCTGCGCACCGGCGACATCGGCACGATCACCCCCGACGGGTACCTGACGCTCACGGACCGCGCCAAGGACGTCATCAAGTCGGGCGGCGAGTGGATCTCGTCGATGGCCCTGGAGAACCTCCTCATGGACCACCCGGCCATCGCGGAGGCGGCCGTCGTCGCGGTGCCGGACGACAAGTGGGGCGAACGCCCTCTGGCGGCGGTCGTCGTGGCGGAAGGCGCGCAGGTCACCTTCGAGGAGCTGCACCGCTTCCTCGCCGAGCGGATCCCCCGCTGGCAGCTGCCCGAGCGCTGGACCAGGATCGACGCGGTGCCGAAGACCTCGGTCGGCAAGTTCGACAAGAAGGTGCTCCGCCGGCGCTACGCCACTGACCAGCTCCCCGTGACCCGCCTGTAGCGCCTAGGTGTAGGGAGCCAGGCCGGCTGCGAGGGCGCCGTAGTGGGTGGACAACCCCGGTTGCTGCGTGACCGAGCGGGCGGAGATCGGGACCAGCGCGTCCACCATGGCCCTGACGGCGCCGGCCCGGCGCTTGGCGTCGGCCGGGGTCTCCTGGCCGGACAGGCGGTGCAGCGCCTTCAGGGCCACGGCGACGCCCCTCGGCAGGCCGATGCGGTACTCCTCCACCTTCTGTGTGGACAGACCTGCCGGTTCCGCGGCGACCAGCGCGAACTTCCTCCACAGCGCGGCGAGGCCGTCGAGGGTGGCCAGGTCGAGGCCGACCTGGGCCCTGCTCCAGTCGGCGGCGGTCGGCGCCACGGCGGGCATCTCCTTGAGCTGACCGGCGATCCCCAACACCTGGCCACGCTCCTGCGGCCGGTCATGGGTCGTGAACAGGTCCACCAGGGTGCCCCTGGATGAGGCCAGCTTGGCTGGGACGGCGGACGCGGCGACCATCGTCCGCGCGATGCGGTTGCCGAGGTCCAGCGGAGGCGTCGCGGCGAGACCGTACGGGATCCGGAGTTCGTCGGCGCCGGCGTCGTACACCAGATCCGCACCGGCCGGGAGGAGTATCGGCTGCAGCCGCTTCAGCGCGTCCTTGATGCCGGAGAACAACGCGGCGAGGGCATCGGTCGTCACCCGGTCGTCGTCGCTCAGCGTGACCTTGAGCGCCCCGGCCCTCTCGCCGATGACCTTGCTCTCCTGGAGGGAGGTCTCGATGTCGAAGAGTCTCGACTGGGCGGACGGATGACTCTCCCACTCCTTGACCAGGTTGGACCAGGCGACCGTTCCGTCGACCCGCCTGCCGAAGTCCCGGTAGTCCTCGGCGCGCAGCCACGCCCTGTTGATCACGATGTCGGCCCAGGCCATCGCCGGTCCGACGGTGATGCCGGGCATCGAGCGGAGCGCCTCGCGCTGGGCTTGCAGCCGCCCGATCTCCCTGTAGTACCCCGGCGGCTTCCCCTCGATCGTCTCGGCGAGCCGTGCGGCGGCCTCGGCGTAGGTGTCGGCGTTCTCGGTCCCGACCGCGCGGGCCAGGCAGCCCTGCGCCCAGGTGTGCCGGTAGGTGTAGTCCCTGACGGGGAAGGCGTCTTTCTCCAGGAGCGTGTGTGCCACCTCGTGCATCAGGTCGATGGCCCGGACGGTCCGCGAGACGGGGTTGGCGGCGCTGACGAACTCCGCGCGCACGTCGATCCGCGCGTAGAGCTTGCCTGAGTCGTCGGTCCCGGTGGCGGCGTTCGCGCCCATCGTCGCGGGGAGCGTGTCGTCCACCACGATCATCTTGGCTGCCGTCAGCTCGTCCAGCCTCGCGGACAGCCGCATGAACCGCTGGTGGAAGTCCTTGTAGTCCAGCGGGTCAGCACCCCAGCCGTTCAGGATGCCCGTGGCGGTCAGCGCCTGCAGGTCGCCCGCGGCGACGATCTCCGTGACCTTGCTCCGCACCACCGCGAGCTCGATGCCTTCCTCAGTGGTGAGTCCCCGCCCCATGACCGTTTCCCTTCGTCGTCCGCCACGCCCCACCGATGAAAGACGCGCCACCGAACCCGGTCAAGATCGCACGACTTCCGGGCGAGGCAGGGTCGAGGAAACGGTCCTCCGCAAAGGCTCGGGGGGTCACTTCGAGTAGGTGGTGGCGCGGAAGAGGAAGGACGCCCAGGAGCGGTAGGGGCGCCACGAGTCCGCCAGCCGGCGGTAGGTCGCGGCGGGCGAGTCGGGCGGCAGGCCGTACTGCTCGCGGAGGATGGCGAACAGGCGCGGCTCGTCGCCGGGGAAGGCGTCGGGGGCGCCGGCGCCGCGGATGAGGATGAGGCCGGCCGAGAAGGGGCCCACGCCGGGCAGGGCGCGCAGTTCGGCGAGGGCGTCGGCGGAGTCGAGGGAGCGCAGGTGCTCGGCGGTGAGGGTGCCGTCCAGGGCGGCGCGGGCCAGGGCGCGGATCCACTCCTCCTTCTGCGCGGGCAGGCCGAAGCCGTCGGCGTCCGCGAGCGCGATGGGCGCGGGGAAGGCGGCGAAGGAATGCCCGTCCACGGTGACCGCGGCACCGAAGCGGGAGGCGATGCGCTGCTTGATGCGGGAGGCGATGAGCATCGAGGAGCGCTGCACGATGACCGCCCAGCAGGCCGCCTCCCACGGGCTCCAGAAGCACACCGGCCGCAGCCCGAGGCTGTGGCGCTGCAGGTCTCCGAGGACCGGGTCCGCCTCGCCGAGCTTGGCGAAGCCCGCTCCGTCCACGTCCAGGGAGAGGATGCGCGCCACCTCGCCCCTGATCCCCGGTCCCGCGGGGCGCGTCGTGGTGACCGCCACACCGCCTGGCGCGCCCGTCACGGTGACGCCGATCGGCCGCCAGTCCGTCTCGGCGCAGTACGCGAAGCGCAGCGCCCGCCCGTCGGAGTGGGACAGCGCGCCGGTGGCCGGCCAGTCCTCGACGAAGCGCAGCGCGGCCCCGAAGTCGAACGGCCCCTCGGCGGTCAGCGTGAATCCGCTCATGCGCGCCATCGTAGGACCAGCAGCAGCGCGGGGAGCGCGGCCAGGGCGGTCATGACGACCGCCACGGCGGCCAGATCGCCCGTCGCCAGCATTGGCGCCGCCAGCGCCGCGCCCAGGGGCGGGTGGCCTGCAGGAAGGTCCGCAGCACGCTGAAGGCCCTGCCGCGCAGCGTTCTTCCGGGCGGCGAAACCGTGGGTCTAGCACCGATCGGACATCCACGATTGCGACGGCTGGGCAGGGGAAGGCCTCACAAATGGCACGAATCGCGATCGTGGGGAGCGGGTTCGCCGGATACGGCTGCGCCCGGCACCTGGAACGGGCCCTCAGGCCGGCCGAGGCGGAGATCGTCCTCATCACGCCGATGGACTACTCCCTCTACACGCCGCTGCTGCCCCAGGTGGCGGCCGGCGTGGTGCAGCCGCGCTCGATCGTGGCCCCGCTGCACCGCAAGCTGCACCGCACCAAGCTGCTGCCAGGCGCCGCCCGGAGCGTCGATCTGGACGCCCGCGAAGTCGAGGTGACCAAGCTCTGCGGCGACCACGTCAAGGTCCCCTTCGACGTGCTGGTGCTGTGCCCCGGCAGCATGACCCGCACCTTCGACATCCCGGGCCTGGCCGAGCACGCGCACGGGCTGAAGACCCTGTCGGAGGCGGTGTACCTGCGTGACAGGGTGATGCTGCAGCTCGAGCTGGCCGCCTCCACCGACGACAAGCAGGAGCGGGCCTCCCGCTGCAGTTTCCTGGTGGTCGGTGGCGGCTACACGGGCTCGGAGACCGCGGCCTGCCTGCAACTGCTGACCAGCAAGGCCATGCGGCGCTTCCCCGAGCTGCGCGGGCTGCTGCGCTGGACCCTGGTCGACGTCGCCGCCAAGCTGCTGCCCGAGCTGGGCGACCATCTGGGCGAGGCCACCGAGCGCATCCTGCGCAAGCGCGGCGTGGACGTGCGGCTCGGCGTGACGGTCGACAAGATCTCCGCCGACTCGGCCGAGCTGACCGACGGCACCACGCTGCCGACCAGCACCGTCATCTGGGCGGCCGGGGTGACGCCGCGGCCGGTGGTGTCCAGCCTGGGCACCGAGACGGCCAAGAGCCGCCTGGTCGTGGGCACCGACCTGCAGGTGGCCGGGCATCCGGGGGTGTTCGCGCTGGGTGACGCGGCAGCCGTACCGGATCTGACGCGCGAGCAGGGGGCGGTGTGCGGGGCGACGGCGCAGCACGCGACGCGGCAGGCCGAGACGGCGGCCAGGAACGCGGTCGCGACGCTGCGCGGCACGGCGCTGAGCGAGTACCGGCACCAGGATCTGGGCTTCGTGGTCGACCTCGGCGGCCTGCAGGCCACGGCCGACCCGCTCGGCGTGAAGCTGTCGGGTCCGATCGCGCAGCTGGTGACGCGCGGCTACCACCTGCTGAGCGCGCCGTCCGGCCGCGCCAAGGCCAGGGTGTCGGGCGACTGGCTGATCAACGCGCTCACCGGCGACGACCTGATCAGGCTCGACTTCCTGCAGGACTCCAGCGGCACCCTGGCCGAGCTTGAGCGAACCTAGATCAGCCGGGTACGGCGGGCCAGCGCGGCCGCCTCGACGCGGGAGCTCACGCCCAGCTTGGCCAGGATGTTGGACACGTGCACGCCCGAGGTCCTGGCCGAGATGAACAGCCGCTCGGCGATCTGCTTGTTGCTGAGCCCCTCGGCCACCAGCGACAGCACCTCCAGCTCGCGCGCCGACAGCGCGGGCTCGCCGGTCAGGCTGGTCCTGGTGGCGCCCGCGGCGGCGGTCACGGCCGCGCGCAGCGGCTCCGACCCGATCTGGCCGGCCAACGCGGCGGCCTCGCTGAGCAGCTCGCGGGCCCGCGCGGGCTGCTGCTCGGCGTGCCGGACCAGGGCCTGTCCCAGCGCGTACGGCTGGCCGACGACCCGCCACGCGGCCGCCGCGTCCGCCCATGAGCCGCCGGTCTCGGCCTCGAACGTGGCCCGGTAGGCCTCCTGCACCCGCCCGATCGTGGGGACACCGCCGGGCGCGGCGGACACGAGTCCGGCTCGGGCGGCCAGGGCCAGCAGCGGCCAGGAGTAGCGGCAGCTGAGCGTCAGGTCGTGGGCGGACATGACGTGGCCGACCAGCCCGGCCAGCCGCTCGCCGTCGCCCGCGGCCTCGGCCAGGCGGCATTCCAGCAGGTCGGGCTCCAGGCAGGAGTCGTAGCCGCGTGACCTGCCGCGCATGAGCGGCCTGGCCTGCCGGACGATCCCGGCGGCCTCCTCCAGCGCGCCCTCCCCGACGGCGACCGTGCCCAGGACCAGCAGCAGCCAGGCGCGGATGATCGGCGGCGGGTCCAGGGTCAGCGCGGCGCCGATGACCTCGCGCGCCTCCTGCCAGCGGCCCTGCGAGGCCAGCGGCTCGGACAGGTTGGCGGCCAGGTGCGCGCCGCGGGAGCGGGCCAGGCCCACCCGCCCGGCGTGGGCGATGCCGGTGCGGGCGGTCGCCTCGGCCCTGGCGTGCTCGCCCGCCGCCTCCAGCACGTCGGCCTCGCTGGCGTAGGCCACCAGCACGGCGTCGTCGTCGGGCGCCTCGGCCCTGGCCCTGGCGTACAGCGTGGCCGCGGTTGCCAGGTCGCCCTCCAGCGCGGTCAGCGCGGCCAGCGGGGTCAGCGACCTGGTGTCGCCCAGCGCCAGCGCCTCCTCGGCCAGCTGGCGGGCCTCGCCGTACTGGCCGATCCAGGTCAGCGTGTTGGCCAGGGAACCGATCAGGCGGGCCTCGCGCGGCGCCAGCCGTACGGCCTCGCGCAGGTCGTCCAGTCCCTCCTCGCCGAGCAGGTCGCGGATGGCCACGCGCAGCTCGAGCAGGTGGGCGGCGCGCAGCGGGTCGCTCACCTCGGCGAGCGCGGCGCCGGCCAGTTCCTCGGCGCGGCTGGCCTCGCCCGCGTGCAGCGCGTCGCGGGCGGCCAGTTCGAGGACCTGGGCGTGATCCTGGCCGCTGGAGTGTTCCCACAGCTCCAGGACGCGGTCCCAGCGGCGGGCCTCCCAAGCGGCCTGGAACGCCTTGGCCCGCTCCCCCGCGGCGTACCAGTGATCGGCGGCCAGTTCGGGCTGAGTCTCTGCGCAGCGGGCGTGCAGGCGCCGCCGCTCCCCCGGCAGCAGGTCCTCGTAGACGGCCTCGCGGATGAGCGTGTGGCGGAAGGCGTACCCGTCGCCGTCGACCAGCAGCAGCCGCGCCTTCACGATCGGCCGCAGCGCCTCGTCCAGCGCCAGCTCCTCCAGGCCGGACGCCCGCAGCAGCACCTCGTGCGGGATGCGCCGGCCCGCCACCGCGGCGACCCGCAGCACGCCCAGGCCGGCCTCGCCGAGCCGTTCGGCCCCGGCCAGCAGCAGCTCGCGCAGCGAGGCGGGGGTGGCCGTGCCCGCGTCGGCCAGCGCCTCCACGAACAGCGGGTTGCCCTCGCTGCGGGCCAGGATCTGGTCCACGTCGGAACGGCCGAGCAGCCGCGCCACCTCCGCGCGTCCCAGCGGCGGCACCCGCAGCACCTCGACTCCGGGCAGCCGCAGCGGCTCGCGGGAGGTGAGCACGACCAGCACGCCTGGCCGCATCAGGTTGCGCAGCAGGAACGCCAGCAGGTCCCGGCTGGCCTGGTCGGCCCAGTGCAGGTCCTCCAGCACGAGCACCACCGGCCGCCGCTCCGCCGCGCCCTCGACGAGCAGCAGCACCTCCTCGAACAGCCGGGCCCTGCCCAGGTCGCTGCTCTCCTCGACCTCGCCCAGCTCGGGCAGGAGCCGTGCCAGGCCCCTGCTGCCGCCGCCGGGCACGAGCCGCGCGCCGTACTCCCTGACCAGGCGGCGCAGCACGGGCACGAACGCCGCGTAGGCCGTCGCGCCCGGGTCGGCGCCGCCCTCGGCGACCAGCGCGTCCGTGCGGGAGGCGAACTCGCCGACCAGGCTCGACTTGCCGATTCCCGCCTCGCCGACCAGCAGCACCGCGGCGGGCGCGCGCAGGCTCGCGTCGGCCAGCTCGGCCAGGGCGGCCAGCTCGGCCTCTCGTCCGACGAACACGTACTCATTATGAAGAGGCGGCTAAGCATGATGCCCGATGTGCCTGAGTCGTCCGCTTGGGAGCGTGATGGGCATGATGAACCGCTCGATGACGCTCATGATGGCCGCCACGGTCAGCGGGATGCTCGGCTTCTACCTGCTGTTCTCCACGGTCCCGCTCTATGCCGCCGCGGGCGGCGCGGGTGGGTTCGGCGCCGGGCTCGCCACCGGCGCGATGATGCTGTCGACCGTACTGCTCGAACTGGCCGTGCCGTGGCTGCTGGCGCGTTACGGCTACCGCGCCGCGCTGGCGCTCGGGCTGGTGCTGCTGGGCGTGCCCGCGCTGGTGCTGCCGCTGTCGTCGGCGCTGCCGGTGGTGCTCGCGGTGAGCCTGCTGCGCGGCGGCGGGCTCGGCATCCTGGTCGTCACCGGCACCGCCCTCACCGCGGAGCTGGTCCCCGCCGAACGGCGCGGCGAGGGCCTGGGCGTGTACGGCGTGGCGGTCGGGATCCCGTCGGTGATGGGCCTGCCGCTGGGGCTGTGGGCGGCCGGGGCGCTCGGGTTCACCCCGGTGTTCCTGGTGGCGGCGCTGGTGCCGCTGGCCGGGCTGGTGGCGGTGCCCATGCTGCCCGCGCTGAAGGCGCGTCCCCAGGCCTCGTCGTCGTCCGAGCACGTGTCAGGGCTGGCGCGGCCCATACTGATCTTCGCCTCGGTCACCGTGGCCACCGGCGTGCTGGTGACGTTCCTGCCGCTGGCCGTGTCGCCGTCGCTGGCCTCCGTGGCGCTGCTGGTCCAGTCGATCTGCACGCCCGCGGCCCGTTGGTGGGCGGGGCGGTTCGGCGACAGGCACGGTTCTGCCAGGCTGCTGCTGCCAGGGTTGGCACTCGGTGCCGCCGGGATGGCCCTGCAGGTGTGGCCGGGCGGCGTGATCGCCGGGATGGTGCTGTTCGGCATCGGGTTCGGGCTGCTGCAGAACGCCACGCTCGCGGTGATGTTCGAGCGCGGCGCGGTCGGCCGGGTGAGCGCGCTGTGGAACCTGGCCTACGACGCGGGGATGGGCGTGGGAGCGGTCGGGTTCGGCTTCCTGGTGGGGGCGACCGGGTACGGGCTGGGGTTCGTCCTGGTCGCGCTCGTCATGGTGGCCGCGCTGCCCCTGGTTCACCGGGTCAGCTCGACCCCCACGGTGATCTCGTCGCCCAGCTTGTAGCCCTCCAGCAGGTCCAGCTCGTCGCCGCTCCAGAACCTGCCCGGGTCGTACCAGTTCGGGCGGCGGCCGGCGGGCAGCAGGCCCATCGCCTCGTAGGTCACGGCCACCACCTCGGCGCAGTAGGCGCTCTCCAGCGTGCGGTCGCGCAACCTCCTGCGCAGCTGCGGCACCCTGCCTCTGGCCCAGCGCGCCGCCAGCCGCGCGGTCGACGGGAACGGCGTGCCGTCCAGCCTGGCCACGGTCCTGAGCGCGGCGTCCTCCATCTCCGTGGTGGCGGTGGGCTCCAGCTGGCGCAGCCAGGCCCGCTGGCCGTAGCGGTCGGCCCAGACGGTCACGGCGTCGCGCAGGTCGTGCAGCTGCACGCCCCGGTGGTGGGTGCCCGACCACAGGTCGAGCAGCGACTTGCCGAGCTCGGCGTGCCACATCATGGGCGGCATGTCCTCGACCACGACGGCCATGCCCACGTGGTTGACGGGACTGTTGGTCATCGTCTGGATCGCCCGGTCGGGAACGGACCGCCCGCGGAACACCCAAAGGTCGCCCGTTCTGGTCAGCTCGACCGCCTCATCGAGAGTCAGCACACCGCTAGCCTAAGCAGATGCGACGCTGGTGGAAGATTCTCGGGCTCGCCGGAGTGGCAGGGGTCGCCGCTACGGGAGTGGCCATCGCACGGGCCGAGCGCCGGCGGCGCGCCTACACCCCCGACGAGATCCGGGTACGGCTGCGCGGCCGCGTCGAGCCTCAGCCCGAGGGCCGCAGTTCGTAGACGAACACCACGTCCGGGTAGGCCGGGTTGTCGTCGTAGCCCTGGATGCCGCCCAGGTAGGCGCGCTGGTAGTTGACGACCCACGGCAGCGCGGCGACCGAACGCTCGTCCAGCAGCCGCGTGGTCAGCCGTGCGAAGGCGCGCTGCTCCGCCTCCTTGTCGGTCACGGCGAGACCGGGCAGCGAGTCGATGAGGCCGTCGGTGCCGGAATCCCTGAGATACGTCAGGTTGAACACCACCGGGTTCGCGCTGCGGAAGACGTTGACGAACCAGGAGAAGCCATCGGCGTAGTCGGGCCACCAGTACATGACGAAGATGTCCTGGCCGCGCTTCTTGCCCAGCTCCCACTGCGCGTTCCAGGGCATCGCCCGGTAGTCGAGGGTGACGTTGAGCGGCTTGAGCGCCATCTCCAGCCGGGTGGCGAGCAGGCGCTCGTCGGTGTCGCCCTCCGCGTAGGTGAGCGTGAGCCGCAGCGGTTTGCCGCCAGGGCCGTAACCCGCCCGCCGCAGCAGCTCCGTCGCGCCCGCCAGGTCCTGCTTCAGCGCCCGTTCGGGCACGTATCCCGGCAATCCTTCCGGCACGATGCCGCTGGCCGGAGACGCGGCGCCGTGCAGCGCCTTGATCAGGCCCTCGTAGTCGACGGCCTTCTGGACGGCTCGCCGGACCCGCAGGTCCCGCATCGGGCCGGAGGCGGTGTTGAAGAGCATCATCATGGTCTGGAACGACGCGCGCTGCGAGGTGCGCACGCCCGGCGTGGCCGCGGCCCTGGCGTACAGGCGCGGATTGAGCCGGTGCACGAAGCTGGCTTCGCCGCGCAGCAGCAGGCGCCAGGCCCGGTCGGGGTCGGGGACGACGCGGTACTTGACGGTCTGGTAGTGCGGCTGGTCCCAGCCGCCCCAGTAGTCGTCGAAGGCCTTCAGCGTGAGCTCGTCCTCCTTGCCCTTCCGCCAGCTCGCGACGGTGTAGGGCCCTGACCCGGCGTCCCTGCCCTGGGCGAACCACTTCTTCAGGTCGGGGGCGGCATGGGTGTCGTAGACATAGCCGGCGTAGGAGGAAGAGGCCGCCACGTCCAGGGGGACCGGGTACTTCAGCGTGAAGCTCACGGTGAGCGGGTCGTCGACGCGGATGCCGGAGACCGCGTCCCAGATGTAGTAGGCGCCCTGCCTGAGCTTCATGGTCCGCTCGATCGCCGCCTTCACCGCGGTGGCGTCGACGGGCCTGCCCGTGTGGAAGGTCACGCCGGAACGCAGCGTGAACGTCCACGTCTTACCGTCGGCCGAGGAGTGCCAGGACGTGGCCAGGCGGGGGGCGGCCCGCTTGGTCACCGGGTTCCAGACCGTCAGCGTCTCGTAGACGTTCTGCATGGCGATGATCTCGTTGGAGAACGAGCTGCCGGGATCCCAGTCCGTGATGACGTCGAGGTTCTCGACGTAGACGAAGGTGGACTCGCCCGCAGGGGCCTGCCGTACCCCTGAGGTGGGGGGTGCCGTCGCGCAGGCGGCGACGAGCAGCAGGAGCGCGGCGACCGCGGCGAGACGACGGCGCAACGCATCTCCCTCTGTAACCGGATGTATGGCGAAACCTACTCCAAGATCGTAACTGTGAGCCCAAAAGTCCCGAAAAATAGGGAAATTCGGAGATCGACTTGCTATTCTCATTCCCTGTCCCGTCCGGGGTTGCCAGCAGGGGACCGACCGGAATGAGGTGCCATGGCCCGCAGCCGAACAATCCGATTGAAGATCATCGGACTGTTGCTGGTGCCTTTGGCCTCCATGGTCGTCCTGTGGGGGATCATCACCGCGGTCACCGCCTCGGAGAGCCTCCAGCTGCGCCAGTACAAGACGCTCTGGACGAACCTCCGTCTTCCCGCCTACAAGGTGATCAACGAGCTCCAGCGCGAGCGGCTCGACTCGGCCCGCCTGCTGCGGACCGGCGCCCAGGGCGTCAAGGCGGCCACGATCGAGCAGCGCACCCGCACGGACGCCGCGGTCGAGGAGTTCCGCCAGAAGTCCGGCCTGACCAGGGACATCTCCGAAGACATCCGCGGGCAGGTGGACACGACGCTCACGCAGCTGAACAGGCTCGACGTGATCAGGGGCGAGGTCGACGCCGCCGTCTCCAACCGGATGCAGATGGTCGACTCCTACAACCGGATCACCGACGCGCTGTTCGGCCTGCACCGGCGGGTCGCCTTCATCGACGACATCCCGATCTACGAGCAGTCGCGCGTGGTGATCGACACCGGCTACGCCAAGGAGCTGCTGACCAGGGAGCAGGCCGTCGCGGCCGGACCCACGACCGAGGCCGAGCGCAACTACTTCACCCAGATGGTCGGCAACCGGCGCTTCCTGATCGACCAGGCGCTGAGCGAGCTGGACCCGAACCTGCGTGACACGCAGGTGGCGTTGATCACCTCCCCCGCCTATCAGCGGATGCGCGTGATGGAGGACCAGATCATCGCCGGCGGCACGCCGCGCTCCTGGCTGCGCGCCTCCGCCACGATGGTCAACTCCTTCGACTCGGCGCAGATGCAGGCCAGCTCGCTGCTGTCGGTGCGGGCCGAACCGGTCGCCGACTCGGTGCTGAACCGGGCGTTCCTGCTGGCCGGCGCCTGCTTCCTGCTGGTCATCGTGTCGATCGCGTTCTCGCTGCGGATGGGCACGCGCCTGTCGAAGGAGCTGGGCGCGCTACGGCAGGCCGCGCTCGAGGTGGCCCAGGAGCGGCTGCCGCAGGTCGTGGCCAAGCTGCGCCAGGGCGAGAAGGTGGAGGTGCCCGAGCTGTCGGTGCCGACCACCACCGCCGAGATCGACGACGTGGGCCAGGCCTTCTCCACCGTCCAGCAGACGGCCGTCGAGGCCGCCGTCGGGCAGGCACAGCTGCGTGACGGTGTCGGCCACGTCTTCCGCAACCTGGCCAGGCGCAGCCAGACGCTGCTGCACCGCCAGCGGATCCAGCTGGAGGGCATGCAGCACCGCACGACCGACCCGCACGCCCTGGACGACCTGTTCCGCCTTGACCACCTGACCACCCGGATGCGCAGGCACGCGGAGGGCCTGATCATCCTGTCCGGGGCCACCCCCGGCCGCGGCTGGAGCAAGCCGGTCCCCCTGCTCGACGTGGCGCGCGGAGCCGCCGCCGAGGTCGAGGACTACCAGCGGGTCACTGTCGAGCCGATGCCCGGGCAGCGCCTGGCGGGGCCGGTCGTCGGCGACGTGATCCACCTGATCGCCGAGCTCATCGAGAACGCCACCGTCTACTCTCCGCCGCACACGCCTGTCTCGGTGCGCGGCGAGGTGGCGGCCCGCGGCTTCGCCATCGAGGTCGAGGACCGCGGACTCGGGATGACCAAAGAGGAGCTGGCCGACTTCAACGCGCGGCTGGTCAGCCCGCCGGAGTTCGACCTGGCCGACAGCGACAGGCTCGGCCTCTTCGTCGTCTCCCGCCTTGCCGCCAGGCACGACATCCGCGTGACGTTGCGCGGTTCACCATATGGAGGGACCACCGCCATCGTGCTGATCCCGGCAGAACACGTGAGCGACCCGCCGAGGGAGTCGGACGGGCACGCCAAGGACCCCGGTGCTCGTCATGTGCGGGTGGTGCCCGGTGAGTGACGAGTACAAGAACGAACGCTGGCTCGACGAGGACGCGGGCCCCATCGTCCCCGCGTACCTGCTGACCCGTGGCCGGACCATCCCCGCCAGCGAGGCCATCGACCTGATCGCGGTGATCATCACCGCGGGCGGGCTGGCACCGCCCGTCGGGCTCGGGCCCGAGCACCTGATCATCCTGCAGAAGTGCACGAAGCCGACCCGGCTCGTCGACGTGGCGGCGGAGCTCAACCTGCCCATCGGCGTGGTGCGCGTGCTGGTCGGCGACCTGCACGCGCAGAAGCTGGTCCAGGTGGAGCTGCCGCCGCCCGCGCCGGACGCCAGCGTGCTGCTCGAGGTGATCAGCGGCCTGAAGGCACTGTGACGGGCTCCCTGCCGGCGGCCCGCCTGTTCAGCATCCCGGACAGGCCCGCCGCCAGGGCGCTCAGCAGCGACCCCAGGGCCGCAACGGCGAACACCCACACGTAGCCGCCCTCTCCCGGCACGGCCGAGACGATGGCCGCCAGGGCCGTGCCGGCCGCACTGCCGCCCACGATCCGCACCAGCGCGTTGATCCCGGCCGCGGCCGCGGTCCTGTCGGCGGCCACGTGCTCGACCGCCATCGTGCCCAGCGCCGAGTAGCCCAGCCCGAGCCCGAGTCCCAGCAGCGACGAGCCGATGTAGATGTCGGCAGGGCGGACGTGCTCCAGCGCCAGCCACAGCGCGCCGAGCGCCACCACCACCGAGCCGGCCGCCACCACGAACGAGGCCGAGTACCTGGCCACCACCCGCCCGATGAACAGCGAGAGCACCAGCATGAACAGCGTGGTCGGCAGCAGGTAGACGCCCACCTGCAGGGTGGAGGCGCCCATGTCGGCCTGGGCGTAGTTGGAGATCGCCGTCATGCAGAGGAAGAAGGAGAAGCCGATCAGGGCCGAGGCCAGGGTCGCGCCGACCGAGCGCCTGTCGGTCAGCATCGACAGCTGCACCAGCGGCTCGGCCGTCCGCCGCTCCACCAGCACCCACGCCACCGCCAGCAGCACGGCGCCGGCGAAGGCCCCGATCGTCGCGGCGGACGTCCAGCCCCAGACCCTGCCCTGGCTGATGCCCAGGAGCAGCAGCACCAGCCACCCGGTCAGGAGCGCCGCCCCTGCCAGGTCGGGGCGCCCCTGCGCGGGCGCTCGGCCGTCATGGACGAAGATCAGCACGAAGGCGCCGGCCACCACGGTGATCGCGGCCGTCACCCAGAACACGCCGTGCCAGTCGCCCACCACTCCGGCCAGGATCATGCCGAACCCGCTGCCGAAGCCCATCGTGGCGCTCAGCACCCCGACACCTGTCGCCAGCTGGTTGCGCGGCAGCACGTCCCTGACCAGCCCCACGGCCAGCGGGAACAGCGCCGCCACGAACCCCTGCAAGACCCTGCCCGCCATCAGCCACGCGTACGAGGGCGCCCAGGCGGCCACCACGGACCCGGCCACGAGCAGGACGAGCGCGGTCACGATCATGCGCTGCCTGCCGTACATGTCGCCGAAGCGGGACATCAGCGGGGCGGCCACGGCGCTGACGAGCAGGCTGATCGTCAACGTCCACGTGGCGGCGGGCAGCGAGATGTCGAGATCCTTCTGGAGGACGGGCAGCAGCGGAACGACGGCCGTGTTCTGCAAGGCCGCGATCGAGGCGGCCAAGGACAGTGCCACCACCCCCGGCCAAGGACTTCTCGCCATGACGACTCCTTAGGTAACTTAGGTAAGTAACAGGCGAGATATTACATACCTAGGTTAGGTAAGCAAATAGATGGACGGGCGGCTCACGAGCACGGTGGCGGTATTCCGCCAGCTCATCGCCACTCTCAGGCGCGAAAAAATGGCAGGCGGGCTCGGCAGGGCGGCGGGCATGCCGCTCGACCAGCCCGACGTGCAGGTGCTGGTCTACCTCCTCGACGCCGGCGAGCCCCGCAGGGTCGGCGCGATCGCCGAGGGCCTGCAGGTCGCCGGCCCGCACGTGACCAGGCACGTGGCGGCCCTCGAGGGCCGGGGACTGCTGGAGCGTGTGCGCGACCCCGACGACGGGCGCGCGTGGCAGATCGCCCTCACCTCCGAGGGCGACAGGCTCGCCCGGCAGTGCGTGGAGTTCACCACCGGCTGGTTCGGCACGGCCATGGCGGACTGGCCCGAGTCCGACCGCGACGAGCTGCTCCGGCTGCTGACCAAGCTCTACACCGACGTGACCGAGCACATCCAGCGGCGCCAGGTCAACTGACCAGCACGTCCTCCGCGCGGTGGCAGGCCACCCGCCGGCCGTCGAGCTCTCTCGGCTCGGGCGCCCGCTCGCACTCCGGTACGGCCAGCACGCACCTGAGCCGGAACGCGCACCCCGTCGCGGCCGGTCTAGCCTCGGTCTTTCCCGAGGCCGCCGGAGGCTGCCCGCCCAACCTGGGCACCGCGTCGCGCAGCGCCCGGGTGTAGGGGTGGGCGGGGGTCTCCAGGATCTGCTTGGTGAGGCCCGACTCGACGACCCGCCCCGCGAACATCACGTGCGAGGTGCGGCACAGGCGGTCCACCACGGCCAGGTTGTGCGTGATGAGCAGCCGTCCCGTGTCGAGACCTGCCAGCAGGTCGAGAATCCTGGCCTGCACGGTGACGTCGAGCGCGCTGGTGGGCTCGTCGAGGATGAGCAGGCTCGGGTCGACCGCCAGGGCCCTGGCGATGACCACGCGCTGGCGCTGGCCGCCCGACAGCTGGTGCGGCTTCCTGGAGGCGAGCTCGGGGTCCAGGCCGACCTGGGTGAGCAGCTCGGCCACGCTTCCGCCGGCCGGGTTGAGCGCCAGTCCCTCGCCGATCGAGGCGGAGACGCGCATGCGCGGGTCCAGGGATTCCGCCTGGAACACGGGCTGGACGTCCCTCCGAAAGGCCCGCATGTCCACATTTTTCAGGTCTTGCTCGCCGTACCAGATATTTCCGGACATGGGGCGGAGGAGGCCGAGGAACGCCCGGGCGAGCGTGGTCTTGCCCGAGCCGCTCTCCCCGATCAGCCCCACACCGCCCTCGACGATGTCCAGGGTGACATCGTGGACGACCGGCGTCCTGCCGTACCCGATGGTGACCCGCTCGGCTCGCAGGCTCGTCACGGCAGGGCCTCCAGCAGCTCGCGGGTGTAGGGATGGGCGGGGTCGGCCAGCACCTCGGAGGCGGGACCCGTCTCGACGACCTCGCCGTCCTTCATGACCAGCACCCGGTCGGCGATCGTGGACACCAGCGCCAGGTCGTGCGAGACCAGCAGCAGCGCCAGGTCCCGCTCCTCGCGCAGGCGGCGCAGCACGCCCACCACCTCGGCCTGCACGGTCACGTCCAGCGCGCTGGTGGGTTCGTCGGCCAGGATCACCTCCGCGCCGAGCGCGATGGCCAGCGCGATCGCGAAACGCTGCGCCTGGCCGCCGGAGACCTCGTGCGGGTAGCGCCGCAGGATCGCCGGATCGAGCAGGACCGCCTCGACGGCCTCGCCCATGACCCGGTCGTCCGATGCCACGCCGTGCAGCTTCAACGCCCGCCTCATCAGTGTGCCCAGGCGGGTCGTCGGGCTGAGCGCGGCCTGGGGCGACTGCATCACCAGGGCCACCCGGGCGCCGCGCAGCTCCCTGAGCCGTTTCGCGGGCGCCGTCAGCACGTCGACCCCGCAAACCCGGATATTTCCGGAAACCTCCGCGCCTTCGGTCAGGCCGAGCAGCGACAGCAGCGTCGTCGACTTCCCCGAGCCGCTCTCCCCCACGATCGCCACGCACTCCCCCGCGCCCACCTCGAGGGCCGGGACGCGGGCCACCGTACGCCCGCCGTAGGAGACCCTGAGGTCCCGCACCGAGATCACTTGACCGCCCTTCGGGGGTCGAGGGCGTTGCGCAGCCCCTCGCCCAGCACGTTGAAGGCGAAGGCCGTCACCAGGATGGCCAGGCCGGGGAAGGCCACCACCCACCAGTCCGTGGTGAACAACGACTGGCCCTGCTCCACCATCAGCCCCCACTCGGCCGTCGGCTCCTGCGCGCCCAGCCCCAGGTAGGACAGGGCGGCCGCGGTGAGGATCACGCCGCCCGCGTCCAGCGAGACCTGCACCAGCACCGGCGTGAGCGAGTTCGGCAGCACGTGCCGCAGGATGATCTTGGGGGCGGGCACGCCCAGGCAGCGCGCGGCGTCGACGTAGCTACGCGTGGAGATCGAGGCCGCCATCGACGCCCCGAGCCGGGCGTACCAGGGCCACCAGGTCACCGCGATGGCCAGGATGATCGTGGTCACGCTCGGCTCCAGCACCACGGCCAGCGCCAGCGACAGCAGCAGCGCGGGGAAGGCCAGGAACACGTCCGTCACCCGCATGATCACATCGCGCACCCAGCCGCCCACGTACCCGGCCACCATGCCCAGCGTCACGCCCACCAGGGAGGCCGTCACCAGCACGGCCACGGCGATGAACAGCGAGGTCCGCCCGCCGTACAGCACCCGGGTGAAGACGTCGCGGCCGACCTGGTCGGTGCCGAACCAGTGCGCGCCGCCCGGGGCGAGGAGGCTGTCGACCGGCTTCACCTCGTCGACCGGGTAGGGCGCGATCAGCGGCGCGAACACCGCCGCCAGTACCACCAGCACGATCAGCACCGCGCCGACCGCGGCGAACCTGTCGGGGATCCTCGGCAGGGTACGGCGAAGCTGTACGGTCACCGGGCCCTCGCTCTCGGATCGACCACCCCTTGCAGCAGGTCGACCACCAGGTTGGCCAGCACGTACACCAGCGCGACCAGCAGCGTCACGCCCGCGATGGCCGGGGTGTCCAGCGACCGGATCGACTCGGCGGCGTATCGCCCGAGCCCCGGCCAGTTGAACACCGCCTCGACCAGGAACCCGTTGACGATGGCGTAGGCGAAGACGAGCGCGATCAGCGACAGCACCGGGTTCAGCGCGGGCCGCAGCGCGAAGCGGGTCAGGATGGACGTCTCGCCGAACCCCAGTGCCCGCTCCAGCCGCGCATGGTCCTGCCCGGACTCCTCGATCAGCGCCGCCCTGGTCATCTGCGCGACCACACCCGCCGGGTAGGCGGCCACGACCAGCGCGGGCAGCACCAGGTGCTGCAGCGTGCTGGTGAAGATCGGCCAGTTGCCGGTGATGAGCGCGTCGACGACCGTGATGTTGGTCCACAGCGTGAGCGGGCTCGAGGTGTCCAGCGACGAGTCGTACTCACCCGCCACCGGGAACCAGCGCAGGTTGCTGGCGAAGACCGTCTGCAGCGTCAGCGCCAGCCAGAACACCGGCACGGACACCGCCAGCATCGACGTCATCCGCACCCCGAAGTCCGGCAGGCGCGTCCGGAATCGGGCGGCCAGCACCCCGGCCGGGATGCCCAGCACGACCGCGATCACCAGCGCCGAGCCGACCAGCTCCAGCGAGGCGGGGAAGGCCAGGTAGAGGTCGTCCAGCACGGGCTGGCGGGTGTGCAGGCTGGTCCCCCAGTCGCCGCCGGCCAGGTCGCGCACGTAGTTCCACAGCTGGACGGGGATCGGCTCGTCCAGCCCGAACCGCTCGCGCGCCGCGGCCAGCTGCTCCGGCGAGGCCTTCGGCCCGGCGAAGGCCACCGCGGGATCGCCGGGCACCAGCCGCATGATGACGAAGGTGAGCACCACCACGCCGGCCACCACCAGGAGCGCCTGGAGCAGCCGGCGGGTCAGGTGACGCAGCATGGGTCAGCCGGCGGACTTGAGGTCGTAGAAGAAGACCACGTTGGGATAGGCCGGGTTGTCCGCATAGCCCTGCACCTTGGCCGACAGCGCCCGCTGGTAGGTCTGCACGTACGGCACGGCCACCGCGGCCTGCTCGTCGATGATCTTCTTCTGCAGGTCCGAGTAGGACATCTCGGCCTTGGTCCTGTCGGTGGCCGTCAGCTGCGGAAGCGCGTCGATCTCCTGGTCGATGCCGGCGTCCTTGAGGTAGGACAGGTTGAACTGCGGCTTGTCCGCGCTCCTGAACACGTTGAGGAACCAGGAGTAGGCGTCGGCGTAGTCCGGGTACCAGTACATGACGAAGATGTCCTGGCCCTGCTTCTTGCCCAGGTCCCACTGCGCGTTCCAGGCCATGGGCTTGGCCTGCAGCTCCACGTTGAGCCTCTTGAGCTGCTCGCTGAGCAGCGTGACCAGCAGCTTCTGGTCGTCGTCGCCCTGGGCGTAGGTCATCTTCAGCTTCAGCTGCGGCAGGTCGGGGCCGAAGCCGGCATCGGCGAGCAGTTGCTGCGCCTTGGCCAGGTCCTGCTTGGGCTCGAGCCCGGGAGCGTAGCCGAGCAGGCCCTCCGGGACGAGCCCGCTGGCCTTGGTACCGGCGCCCTTGAGAGCCGCGTTCAGCCCGTCGTAGTCGATGGCGGCCTGCAGCGCCTGCCGTACCTTGACGTCCTTGGTCGGGCCGGAGGCGGTGTTGAACAGCAGCAGCAGGTTCTGGAACGAGGGCGTCTGCGAGGTCTGCACGCCCGCCGTGGTGCCCGCCTGGGCGAACAGCTGCGGGTTGAGCCGCTCGACGAAGCTGACCTCGCCGCGCTGGAGGAGCTGCCAGGCCGTGGTGATCTCCGGGGTCACCCGGAAGGCGACCTTCTTGTACTGCTCCGGCTTCCAGCCGCCCCAGTAACCGTCGAAGCCCTTCAGCGTGAGCTCGGTCTCCTTGCCCTTCTGCCAGGTGTCGATCGTGTACGGGCCGGTGCCGCCGTCCTTCTTGCCGTCCTTGTCCACGCCGTCGGGGTCGTAGATGTAGGCGGCGTAGCCGGAGGAGGCGATCAGGTCCATCGGCGCCGCGTACTTGAGCGTGAACTTCAGCGTCTGCGGGTCCGGCGTGTCGATCGTCTTGACGGCGCCCCAGATGTAGGCGGCGCCGGAGTTGGCCTTGATCGTCCGCTCGATGGCCTTCTTGGCGATCGTCGAGTCCAGCGCGACGCCGGTGTGGAACTTCACGCCCTGGCGCAGCTTGAACGTCCACTCCTTGCCGTCGGCCGAGGAGGTCCACTCGGTGGCCAGGCGCGGCTCAGGCTTCTGGATCTGGGCGTTGTACCTGGTCAGGCCCTCGTAGATGTTCTCCATCGCGATGATCTCGTTGGAGTACGAGGTCGCCGGGTCCCAGTCGGTGACCACGTCGAGGTTGGGCGCGTAGACGAACGTGGCGTCGTTGGCGCTCGCGCTCGTGCTGGTGCTGTTCGTGGGCTTGGGAGTGCCGCCCGCGCCGCGCACCTGGCCGCCCGCGCACGCGGATGCGGTCAAGGCCACGGCACCGGCCACCCCGGCGACGAGCAGACGCTTGTGCCAGCGCATGTGGGGGGATCCTTTCGAGTTGTCACCGGGCGAGAGGTCCGGCGGCTTTGACGTGTACCCGAACTGCGGGCTCGGAGAGGTAGCTGAGCGGCACCTCCAGCAGGTCGACGATCTCGACCTTCTCCGGATCCGCGCCCGCCGCCACGGCCCGGGCCGCCGCCTCCTCCTTGGCCCTTTCGATCGCTTTTGATCGGGTTTCGCCCGCAGGCAAGATCGTATCGACTCTGCCACTCGCCAGCGCGATGGCCGCGCCGACGGCGTTGGCGACTTCGGCGTGCTCGGGGCGGATCACACCACTCACGCCGGGGATCTCGCCGGGCAGCAGGAACGCGCCGCCACCCACCGCGACCAGCGGTCGGTCAGTCCTGCCGAGCGCGACCCTGTCGACGGCGTCGATCACCATGTCGTCGGCGAGGGCTACCGCCCTTTCCAGAGTGTCGCGGATTCCTTCCGATATGTCGGGCACATTCCATGCGCTGGTACGGCCGGCGTACGCGGCGGCGTCGGTCATCGTGGGAGTCGTGCCCCCGAACACGAGCGCCCGATCGACGATCTCGTAGCCGACGGAGTCGGGTCCGATCCCCCGCGGCCTGACGACGGTGCCGCCGCCGAGCGCGATCGCCAGGATGTCCGGCATGCGGAAGTTGGTGAGCACGCCGCCGATCTCCACGGCCGCGGCAGACTCGCGCGGGAAGCCGCCGGTCAGCACGCCCAGGTCGGTGGAGGTGCCGCCGACGTCGGCCACGATGGCCTCGCGCACGCCCGACAGGTAGGCCGCGCCCCGCAGCGAGTTGGCGGGTCCCGAGCCGATCGTGGAGACGGGCAGCTTCCTGGCGTGCTCCAGCGTCATCAGCGTGCCGTCGTTCTGAGCCAGGTACGGCACGGCCGGCAGCCCCCGCTCGGCCAGCGCGCCGACCAGCGCCTCGGTCACCTGGGTGGCCACGCCGTACAGGGCGGCGTTGAGCACGGTGGCGTTCTCGCGCTCCAGCAGGCCGAGCGAGCCGATCTCGTGGCTGAGGCTGACCGATAGGCCGTACTCGCTCTTGACCAGGTCGGCGACGGTGAGCTCGTGCTCGGTGTTGGCCGGGCTGAAGACGCTGGTGACGGCGACGGCCTCGGCATCCGTTCTGTCGAGAAAACTCCGGATCTCGTCGAGGTCGGGGGCGTTGATCGGGCGGCCGTCCACGTAGTGCCCGCCACGGACGATCACCTCCCCCGCCGACACCGTCGCACGCAGGTCACCGGGCCAGTCCGACAACGGCGGCACCGAGGTGGTGGCGGGGGCACCGAGCCTGATGACCGCCACCCGGCCGAGGTTGCGCCGCTCCAGGATGGCGTTCGTGGCGTGAGTGGTGCCCAGCATCACCCGGGTGACCCGATCGATCGGGATCTCCCGGATCACCGCGTCGAGCGCCTGTTCGAGGCCCTCGGTGACGTCCGGCGTCGTGGGACGCTTGGCCTTGGCCAGCACCCGGTCGGCGTCGTCGAGGACGACCGCGTCGGTGTTGGTCCCGCCGACGTCGATCCCGATCCTCATGCAAGCTCCTCGATCGGCACGTAGTCCAGGTCGTAGCCGAAGGCTCGCGGGCCGGCCGTCTCCAGGCCCTCGGGCGTGCGCCACAGAGGGTCGCAGGGCCAGGCCAGCACGCTCACCCGCTGGCCGTACCGCAGGCCCTCGGTCTGTACGGCCGTGGCCGCCTCGGTGTCCACCACGGTGATCAGGTCGGGCACCATGGCCCTGACGCGGTCGTCCTCGACGGCCACCAGGTTCTCGTTCTGCAGCTCCAGGGTCAGCGTGCGGCCCTTGTCGGCGCCGGTGCCCTCGATCCTGGCGGTGCCCCTGACGAAGCCGCCGGTGGTACGGCGCTCGACGTCGGTGAGCTTGCCGGTGATCAGCCTGGTGGCGTTCAGCGTCCTCCGCAGGCCCTCGAGCGGCTCGCGGGTGTGCTCGGTGGAGCGGCCGACGGTCAGGGCACGGGTGACCGTACCCTCGATGACCGCGCCGCGCGCCTGGGCGGCGGTCAGGACGTAGTCGGCCATCAGCGCGCTCGACCCCATCGCCACGCACACCGCCCGGGCGATGCGTTCCGACCACAGGCCGTCTATCGGGCGGATCGTCGTGACGTTCCCCGCCACGTCCGACATGATCACCAGGTCGGCGGGCAGCCCCGCGACGTACATCGAGACCATCTGGACCTCGGGAAAGGCCCTGCCCATGCCGTCGGCGTCGAGCAGCGGCAGGCCGAGCTGGGCGGCCCAGGCCACGGGGGCGACGCCGTTGGAGCCGCCGATCTCGGACGACATGACCGCGGAGGGGCGACGGCCGAAGATCCGCTCGATCTCCTCGGCGATGCGCAGCGGCTCGTCCTCGCTGTGGATCATCTCGTGGCTGACCGTGGGCGCCCCGATGCCCGACAGCGGCACCACCAGGGCGTCGTCGTCCAGGTCCGCCAGCTCGATCAGCGGCACAGGGCCATGGATATCGATCGCCCGCACGGCCGCCAGCGCGCCGGCTCGGACGTCACCGCCTCCGCCGGTGCCTAATACCGCACAACCTCGGGCAAGCGCGGAAATATCGTCTCTTGTCATCTCCATATGGCGTCACAACCAAGCACAAGCCACCTCATTCCGCTAGCCCGGCAATTGTTGTGGACCCGACTTATCCCCGTGAACTGCCGTTTCTCTGTGTCGAGCGGGTGTGCGTTGCGATGCTTGGAGCCCATGTCCGACGCTCTGGAGGCGTTCCGCCGCGTTTCGGCGCTCGCCGCGGAACATCGTGCCGACCTCGACGCCGCCACCCTCCTCATGTCCGCGCACGCCTGGGTCGGCGGCGGCGCGCCGCACTTCGCCGCCTCCCTCGCCACGCAGCGCGGCTCCGTCCAGTCGGCGCTGGCCGTCGCGCTGTCCTGTCTCGCGCGCGAGGCGGTACGGCAGGGCGACCCGGCACCCGCGTTGCCCGACCCGGCCGCCCCCGTCGCGAGCGCTCCAGCGATGTCGCGCGGCGTCGAGGCCGGAGCGGTGGCCGATCTGGTCGCCGCGCTCGAGGCCGCCGCGCCGCGGCTGTCCCACGTGGGCGCCCGGGTGTGCGGCGAGCTGGCCGCGCTGTCGCTGCCCGCCTCACCCGGCTGGACGATCTCCCGGGCCGGCCAGTGGGCGGCCACCCAGGCTCCCGATCTCCGGCGGCGGCTGGCGAAGCTGCGGGCCGCCTGGATTCCCGCCGACGTGGTGGCCTTCGACCTGTTCGGCGCCTATGCCGCGCCCGGCGATCCCGACGTGCTGCTCGCCAGGGTGGCGCGCGGGGACGCGGGATCGCTGGAGCAGTTGCTCGGCATGCGCGACGCGGCGCTGCCCGCCCGGGTCAACGGGTGGTGGCGCGGGTTGCCCTCCGCCGTGCGTCAGCGGTTGCCGTCCATGCCGGGGTTCGGGGCACTGAACGGGCTGCCCTCGGCGGTGCGCGATCAGGCGAACCGGGCCTTCCACGTGGTGGAGCTTCCCGTGCTCGTGCTCGGCTTCTCCGAGCGCCTGGTCGTCTCCTGGGGCGATCCGGACACGGCCGACGTCACGATCACCTATGTGCCTGGGTCGGACGATCTCGCGCGAGCGCGGCTGCTGTGGGAGCGGACGCGGGCGGTCGCCGGGTCCCGTACCGTCGCCTCGGTCGCCTGGCTCGGCCGTACCTCGGGCGTCGGCTCCGTCGAAGGCGACGCCCAGGAGCTGGCGGCCTTCACCGACGCGCTGGCGGTCGTCCGATCGGCGGGACGGCATGTCATCCTCGGGCATGGGCCGGGCTGCCCGGTCGTGGCCAGGGCGGCGTTGCTGCGGCCGGGGAAGCTCGCCGACGACCTCGTCTTCGTCGGCGGATCCCAGGGCACCGCCCCCGGTCACTGGGTCCCGCACTCCGCCTCCCTGCGCGACCTCGGACGCATCATCATCGGCGACCGCCAGGTGCCCGTCGAGCCGTTCTGACCGCCCCTGGCCTCCACCGTGGGAGGCATGCGGATTTCCGTGGCGGCTGACAGCCTGGACGGCGTGGCCGAGCAGGTGGCGGTCGAGGCTAGCAAGGATGCGGCGAATCGTGCCAATATCGAGCACATTGTGAGGCTTTAAAGTTTCCAGTTAATCCGGTAGGTCTTACCGGATGGCGCTGACTCGTATAACGGCCTACCCGCTGGGCACCATGGGCGTTTCCGCCTTCGTCCTATGGCAACTGCTCGAGAAGATGCCGGATGGCGATCCCGACGAGATCCGAGAGGCCGCCAGGGTGTGGCGCCGGATCGCCGACAGGATCGACCAGAGCGGCCACGACATGGGCATCGTGGCCACGGACATGCTCAAGGACAACAACGCGACGGGCTTCGCGAGTTACTGGAAGGAGAACTTCGCGCCGTTCCCCCCGCACGCGTCGGCCTACATCCGCCGCCTGGCCAAGGCTCTGGACGACTATGCCGAGCTGCTGTGGCACACCCAGAAGACGATCATCGAGATGGCCATCATCTCCTGGCTGGAGATGATGATGTTCATGGCCTGGCCGGAGATCGGCGGGCCCATCAAGTGGGCCGCGGAGCGGCTCAAGAAGAGGGCCAAGGCGAAGCTGCTGAAGAAGATCCTCGAGCGCTACGCCGTGTCGATAGTCGGCAGCGCCTTCTTCGCCGTCGCCGACCAGGTCATCGTGGACGGCGTGAAGCTGGCCTCCGGCGAGGACCTGGACTCGTGGGGCGACCAGTTCAAGAGGACGGCCAAGAACTTCGCCGCCTGCATGGTGTTCTACGGCGTGGACCAGGAGAAGCTGAAATTCCTCACTAAGGTGCTGCCGAAGAGTGAGCAGTGGAACAAGTACGGGGAGTTCCTGCTCGGCTCGGTCGCGTTCACCTTCGCGGGGAACCTGGAGGACCACCCCGGCGACATCACCCATCCCTGGGACCTGCTGCCGACGTGGCAGCAGATGATCAGCAAGTTCGTCGTAGGAGCCGGTCAGCGCGGCAAGGGCTGGAGCCGCCCCTGACCGGCTCGTTTCACGACAGGCCGTCGAGGAAGCGGCCCGCCTGGTCCACGTAGGGGGCCATCGCCTCAGACATGCGTTCCGTCACCTTGGCCGTCACGTCGGTGGCGGCCAGGGTGGCCGCCTCGACGATCGCCTCCGCCAGCGCGTCCGCGCCCATCCGTAGCGCCCGCGGGTCCAGCCGCAACCCCGCCAGCGCCCCGTTGGGCAGCGCCTCCGCCCGCACCTGCCCGCCCGCCGCCTCGCCGTGCCCGCGGATGGCGGCGACCTCTTCCTGCAGGTCGTCCAGCGGCCTCACCTCGTCGCGGAACTCGTCCAGCAGCCGCCCGAACTCTCCCTCGAAGTCCATCCCACTCCTTCACCTTGGCATGGTTTACCGCTAGGTAATGTAGGTATTTAGAATGTCATGGTGCCGTCTCCCGCGGAGAATTCGGGCCCGTTGTCGGGGACCTTCGGCAGTGCGGTCATGGTCGACCAGTTCGCCAGGTCGACACTCACCGTCATCAGGCGCAGCCGCTCGGTGATCCCCTTGTAGGCGTCCTCGATCGCGTGCACGAAGGACTTCGCGTTCTTCTCGGCCTTCCCGTACCCCTCCTTGAACCTCTGCCCGGTCTCGTCGCTGCCGACGATGTCGCCGAGGCGCTCCAGCACGTGGAACAGGGCGTCGGCATCGGCGGTGAAATGCATATTTTCCAGGTCGAAGTGCTTGGCGGCATCGGTCAGGACACTGTTGATCTGTCTGAGTTCCTCGTCATCCCTCGGCGCCATCGGGACCCCCTCCGGGTCGTTCCTCCCAAATGGGAGGTTTGTCAGCTTAGAGCGTTGTATATCGCTAATCTCTTACATTGACCATCGTCACTTGTGAACAACACGTCACACGACTTGTCCGATCGGTTTCCGCACTCGAGTCGGCCGAGGGAAATCGTCGGCGGCGCCGTCTATGGTTCTCGACATGAACGACGTGGTCCTGCGCGGCGGCACCCCGTGGGGGCTCGGCGCGCCCGCTGACATCCTCGTCCGCGACGGCCTGATCGCCCGCGTCGAAGCCGGCGTCGACGCCCCCGGCGCGCGCGAGATCGACCTCTCGGGCGACCTCGTGCTGCCCGGCCTCGTCGAGGCTCACTGCCACCTCGACAAGACGCTGTACGGCGGGCCGTGGGTGCCCCACTCCGCCGACGACACGCTGGCCGGCCGTATCGGCAACGACCTGCGACGCCGTGGCGAGCTCGGCGTGCCCAGCGTCGAGCGGATCTCCGCGCTGCTGGAGACCATGACCCGATTCGGCACTACCCACGTCCGCACGCACACCGACATCGACCCCGAGGTGGGGCTGCGCGGTGTGGAGGCGGTCCGCGAGGCGGCCTCGCGCTCGCCCGCCGACGTGCGGCAGGTGGCCTTCCCGCAGCACGGCGTGCTGATCAACCCGGGCACGGCCGAGCTGCTCGAGGAGGCGCTCAAGAGCGGCGTCGAGGCGATCGGCGGGCTCGACCCGGCCGGCATCGACCGTGACCCCGTGCGCCACCTCGACCTGATCTTCGGCCTCGCGGAGCGCTACGGCGCCCACGTCGACATCCACCTGCACGACGGCGGATCGCTGGGCGTGTGGGAGCTCGAGCTCATCATCGAACGCACCCGCGTCCTCGGCCTGGGCGGCCGCGTGACGGTCAGCCACGCCTACGCCCTCGACGACGCCGCTGCCGCCCGGCTGGCGGACGGCCTCGCCGAGGCGGGCGTCGCGCTGGCGACTGCGGCCGTCTACAGCTTCCCCGTGCCGCCGGTCAAACGGCTGCGGGCGGCGGGCGTGACGATCGCCTGCGGCCACGACGGCATCCGCGACCTCTGGGGCCCCTACGGCACGGGCGACATGCTCGAGCGGGCGATGCACCTGGCCTACCGCAGCACGTTCCGTCGCGACGAGGACATCGAGCTGGCCCTGGAAGCCGCCACCTACGGCGGCGCCCGCGCCCTCGGTCTCACCGACTACGGCCTCACCCCCGGCAACCCGGCCGACCTCGTCGCCATCCCCGCCACCACCCCTGCCCAGGCCGTGGTCACCCACCCACCCCGCACTCTCGTCATGAAAAACGGCATCCCCCTCCCCTCAACCCCCTGACCCTCATGCCCAGCCGGTTCGGTCTGGCGCACGGCGCGGCGCTACGAACTGGGCGGTTGGCGGGCCGTACGCTCGCTGGGCCGGACAGCGCGACCTGGTGAGGTCGGGTCGTGAGTGGCGGCGGGGTCCTGCACAATTGACCGGCGGGGACCATCGAAAGGCAGGCAAGTGCTCTCTATTCACCAGCGGATCGCGGAAGAGCTGGGCGTGCGCGAGGGGCAGGTGGGAGCGGCCGTCGAGCTGCTCGACGGCGGCGCCACCGTGCCCTTCATCGCCCGATACCGCAAGGAGGCCACCGATGCGCTCGACGACGTGCAGCTGCGCACGCTCGAGGAGCGCCTGCGCTATCTGCGCGAGCTCGAAGAGCGCAGGGCGGCGATCCTGGAGTCGATCGAGTCGCAGGGCAAGCTCGACGACGAGCTGCGCGCGCAGATCATGGCGGCCGAGACCAAGGCCCGCCTCGAAGACATCTACCTGCCCTACAAGCCCAAGCGGCGCACCAAGGCGCAGATCGCCCGCGAGCTCGGCCTGGAGCCGCTGGCCGACCAGCTGCTGGCCGACCCGGCGCTCGACCCGGTCGCCACGGCCGAGGGGTTCGTCGTCGAGGGCGTGGCCGACGCCGGCGCGGCGCTGGAGGGCGCCAGGGCGATCCTGATCGAGCGCTTCGCCGAGGACGCCGACCTCATCGGCGGCCTGCGCGAGCAGCTGTGGAACCGCGGGCAGCTCGTGTCGAAGGTGCGCGAGGGCAAGGAGGAGGCGGGGGCCAAGTTCTCCGACTACTTCGAGTTCGGCGAGCCGTTCACCAAGCTGCCGTCCCACCGCATCCTGGCGATGTTCCGCGGCGAGAAGGAGGAGATCCTCTCCGTCTCGCTTGAGCCCGACGACAGCCCCGATTACGAGATGCGCATCGCCTCCCGGTTCGGCGTCGCCGACCTGGGGCGCCCGGCCGACAAGTGGCTGAACGAGACCGTGCGGTGGGCCTGGCGCACCCGCATCCTCGTCCACCTCGGCCTCGACCTGCGGATGCAGCTGTGGCAGGCGGCCGAGGACGAGGCGGTCAGGGTCTTCGCCACCAACCTGCGCGACCTCCTGCTCGCCGCTCCGGCGGGCACCAGGGCGACCATGGGTCTCGACCCCGGCCTGCGCACGGGTGTGAAGGTGGCCGTGGTCGACGCCACGGGCAAGGTCGTCGAGACCAGCACGATCTATCCGCACGAGCCGAAGCGGCAGTGGGACCAGTCGCTCGCCGTGCTGGGGGCGCTAGCGCAGCGGCACGGGGTGGAGCTGATCGCCATCGGCAACGGCACCGCCTCGCGCGAGACCGACAAGCTGGCCGGTGAGCTGGTCAAGCACATGCCGTCGGTCACGAAGATCGTGGTGTCGGAGGCGGGCGCCTCGGTCTACTCCGCCTCGCCGTACGCCTCGCAGGAGTTGCCCGAGCTGGACGTGTCGCTGCGCGGGGCGGTGTCGATCGCGCGCAGGCTGCAGGATCCGCTGGCAGAGCTGGTCAAGATCGACCCCAAGTCGATCGGTGTCGGGCAGTACCAGCACGACCTGGCCGAGACCAAGCTGTCCCGCTCGCTCGACGCGGTGGTCGAGGACTGCGTGAACGCGGTCGGCGTCGACGTCAACACGGCCTCCGCGCCGCTGCTGACCCGCGTGTCGGGCATCGGCTCGACACTGGCCGAGAGCATCGTGCGGCACCGCGACACCAACGGCCCCTTCCGTACGAGGAGCGCGCTGAAGGATGTGGCGCGGCTGGGCCCCAAGGCGTTCGAGCAGTGCGCGGGCTTCCTGCGCATCCCCGGCGGCGACGACCCGCTGGACGCCTCCAGTGTGCACCCCGAGGCGTACCCGGTGGTGCGGCGCATCCTGAGCTCGGTCGGCGCGGACATCAAGGTGCTGATCGGCAACACGGCGACGCTGCGGTCGATCAAGCCCGATCAGTTCACGGACGACACCTTCGGGCTGCCCACGGTCACGGACATCCTGCGCGAGCTGGAGAAGCCCGGGCGTGACCCGCGTCCCGCGTTCCGGACGGCGACGTTCAAGGAGGGCGTGGAGAAGATCTCGGACCTGGAGTCCGGCATGATCCTCGAGGGCGTGGTCACCAACGTGGCCGCGTTCGGCGCCTTCATCGACATCGGGGTGCACCAGGACGGGTTGGTCCACGTCTCCGCCATGTCCAGGAACTTCGTCAAGGACCCCCGCGATGTCGTCAAGTCCGGCGACATCGTGCGGGTCAAGGTCCTGGACGTCGACATCCCCCGCAAGCGCATCTCCCTGACCCTCCGCCTCGAGGACGAGACCGAGGCGCGCGGCGAGGGCCGCCCCCGCGGTGGCGGCGCCGAGTCCGGCGGACGGGGTGCCGAGTCCGGCGGACGGGGTGCCGGGGCTCGTGACCGCCGGGACGGCGCGCAGGGTCGCGGCAACGGCGGGCCGGGCGGACGCGCCGGCGACGGGCAGCGCGGCCGGGGCGACAGCGCTCGGGGCGACAGCGCTCGGGGCGACAGCGGCCGGGGCGACGGCGGCCGGGCAGCACGCGCGGACGACGGGCAGCGCGGACGGGGCGATCAGCGAGGCGATGGCGGTCGCGGGCGTGACGGCGGGCGGCGCGATGGCCAGGGCGGCCGCAGCGGAGAACGTCGTGACGGCCAGGGCAGCCGGGGCGGAGACCGTCGTGACGGCGGACGCCGGTCGGCTCCCATGGGCGGCGCCATGGCCGAGGCGCTGCGCAAGGCGGGGCTCACCGACGACTCGTGAACCTCGACGATCTCGGGTCCCGGGTTCTCGCACCCGGGTCCCGGGGTAGCGTCGGAGCGTGAGTAGTGAAGTGGTGGGCACGGCGATCACGCAGGCGCGCGACCTGCTCAGGTGGCGTTCCCCGTTGCGGACCGAGCTGTGGGCGTCCCGCCTGACCACGACGTGGGGTCAGGACGACGGCGAGGACTTCGTCGAGCGGCTGGAGCAGGCCGGCAGGCCCGAGAGCAGGCTGGCGCTCGCGGCGCTGGCCGCCGTCGAGGCCATCCCGAGCCGCGAGGACCCGGACGTGCCTGACTGGGCGCTGCGGATGGGGCGGGTCGGGTGCGAGGGCGCCTGGTACGGCAAGGCCGACCCGTACGGCGAGCAGGTCCTGGGCGCGCTGGCCTTCCGCTACGCGAACGGCAAGGAGCCGCACGTCCTCGTCGTGGGCATCGACCAGGTCCACGGCGGCCTGGCGGTGGACGCCGTGGTGGAGGAGCCGAAGTTCCTCGACGATCTGAACCTGGAGCCCGCCTCGCCCGCCACGGTGGCGGCCAGGATCCTGGAGGCGTTCCGGCGGACGGACAGCGTTCTGGGGGCCGAGGTGGCCGAGACCTTGCCCGCCGTACGGCATCTGGCGCTCGCGCGGGCGCGCTCTGTCCCGGCTGACGGCGCCAGAGATGATGACATTTCAGGGTTCGTGCCGCCCGAGGTGCCGGGAGCGCGGGAGGCGTTCGAGGCGCTGAAGGAGTTCCTGGGGGATCGTCCGTTGTGGTGGAGTCCCGATCGGGTCAGCCGGTTCCTGACGTCGTGGCTGCCGCGGGAGGTGATCCTGAGCGACGCGGCGATCGCCGCGATGCCGGAGGTGCTGCGCGCCTGGACGGGCGACAGCCCCGAGATCCTGCGCCGGATCGACGCCGACGCCACCAGGCTGCCCGAGCTGATGGCCGACGAATCCCTCGCCGGACTCCGCAAGCGCCTGACTCAGCAGCAGAGGTAGGGACCGAACGGTCCGGCAGGACGGCTATGCTGCGCAGTGGCATGTGTCGCGGCCCGGATCGGGCGTTCAAGGGAGATCTGCAGGATGTACAAGGAGTTCGCTGTCGAGGCCGTGGTGTGGATCGTCCCGGTCGCTGTGCTCATCGGCCTCGCCCTGATGATCACGGCGTAACGAGAGCACGAGGACGAGAGGCCGGGTGCGGCCGACCCCCTGGGCAGTGGATCAGCGGTAGTACTTGTAGTACACCGACACGGCGGCGTAGGGGCGCCACTGGCTCAGTTCACCGGCCTCCCACCGGTCCCAGTATCTGGCGAGCTTGGCGGTGTGCACCGTGCAGGAGGCATTCCGCACGCGATGCGCGCGAAGACTGCCGACCCAGCCGCTGCAGCGACCCATCTTGTGCCCGTTCACGTAGAGCGTCGCGCGGAGGTTCATGCTGAAGAGGTTCTTGCCGGAGATGTTGGAGATACGCACCTTGATCCGGCAGGTGCTCGGGCACCGGTTTTTGTAGATCTTGGTGCGAATGTAGCCCCGCTGCGCCTCGGCCACGGCGGCCGCTTTGACCGTACCGGCCTGAGCGGGTGCCGGCGCCACGAACGCGATGGACGTGGCCGCCGAGGCGATCGCGAGCGTGCTGACTAAACGGTTGACCATGCTGCCCCCAGTGCGCAGAACAGCCGCTTCCCCCTGTGAAAGCGGCACTTCCGATTTACCATCAGGAAAGCGACAAGGTCAACAATCTGCGTACGGCTAGTGGGAGTACGGCTCCTCGTTGAGCTCGGCGATGGCCAGCTCGGCGGTGGTGCGGATGTCGAAGAACTTGTCCAGCGCGGTGATCGCGAACAGGTGCTTGCACCGGCCGTTCAGCCCGGACAGCAGCAGCCGCCCGCCCGAGGCGGTCACCGCCTTGTGCAGATACACCAGCACGGACAGGCCGGAGGAGTCGCAGACGCTGACCGCCTGCATGTCGATCACGAGTAGTGGGGGCTGGGTCAGGTCAAGGGCCTTCGTGACGCGGTCGCGCACCTCGGCCGCCGAGCCGAAGTCGAAGTCCCCCGTCAGCCTCGCGATGACGCACGGACCCTGGAGACCGAGACTTATCGACAAGGCTTGCTCCGAAGTCACCCAGCTCCACCTACCCGCGTCGCGCGTTTGATCCCACCACTTTACGAGAAGTAGCGTCTCGGGTTGAACACCAGCATCCGGTCAATCTGCTCAGCGGTCACACCCGACTCCCTGAGGGCGGGAAGGACGTCGTCGTGGATGTGATCGTAGCGCCAGTTCGGCGCCGTCGCCCCGACCGCGTCGTCCCAGGCGCCGCCGAAGTAGTCCATGAAGCAGGCGGCGTCGTGGCTGAGCACCATCCGATCGGCGTAGCCACGCTCACATAGTGCGGCGATCGTCGCCACGCGCTGGGCGGTCGGGTTGTAGAGGTCGAGCCCGAAACGGTCCATGCCGAGGATGGCGCCGGTGTCGGCCAGCCGCATCAGGTAGTCCAGGTCGTTGCTGTCGCCCGCGTGCCCGATGACGACCTTGGTCAGATCCACGCCCTCCTTGGCGAACAGGTCCAGCGCGATCACGCCGCTCTGCGTGAAGGAGTTCGTGTGCACGGTGATCGGCGCGCCGGTGCGCACGTGGGCCTGCGCCACGGCCCGGCAGATCCGCTCGACGCCGGCGGTCAGGCCGTTCTGCTCGACCACGCACTTGAGGAAGGCCGCCTTGACCCCGGTGTCGGCGATGCCGACGGTGAGGTCGCGCACGAAGTCCTCGGCCATCGGCTCGGGCATGTCCAAGACCAGGCCGGGGCCGCGGTGCTCGTACTGGTGCGGGAGCTCGTCGTAGCTGTAGATGCCGGTGGCGGGGATGATGTGCAGATCGGGCACCTCGGCAGCGATGCGCTGGATGCGCGGGATGTACCGTCCGAGCCCCCACACCGTCGGATCGACGATCGTCCTGACGCCCTTGGCGGCCACGGCGTTGAGCTTCCTGATCGCGTCGGCGACCCGGAACTCCTCGTCCCACCAGGCGCCCCGGCCATAGTTCTCCAGGTGCTCAGTGGCCACGACGAACACGTGCTCGTGCATCAGCGTCTGGCCCAGCGCTTCGACATCGACGGGACCGCGAATGGTGCTGACGGTGGGCATAGTCGCCTCCCATACCGGCTGGTCGGTTTGCGCCAACGTACCTCGCCCCCCACCAGAAGAACATCCGTGCGGCTTCTCTTGTGGAAAGACCTTGCTCGTGTACGGCAAGCCGCCCCACCCGCCACCCGCCGCAAGTAGCGCGCCACCGCCCTCGGCGACACGCAAGATCGGTGAGGTCACCCGCCGCCACGACCCTCAAAACCCCTCACACACGGAAACCCCACGGCCCCCTTCCCGCCACGCCCCTCGAAACCCATCACGCAGGGAAATCGGAGGCTCTCGTGATCCGGCGCGGATAGAACTGCGGGAGCTGCGTGGGGAGATCGCTATGGCTTTCGGTGAGGTGTGAGGCGGGGGAACAGGGGTTGGGGTGGCGGGAGCCGTACTCCTGAAACGGCCGCGCTGACCTTGGCCGCCGCGGATGGCAGGAACGGGGCCAGTTCCTCGGCCAGCACCCGGCAGCGCTGGACGAGCGCGGCGAGCGTGGCGGACCTGGCGGCGGGCGGCTGCTTCCAGGGCTGGGTGAGCTCGATGAACCGGTTGGCCTCCTCCACGATCGACCACACGGCTGCCGTGGCCCGCCGGAAGTCGTACTCCTCGAGCGCCTGGTGCACCCGCTCCCCCACGCCACCGGCGCCAGCACCCACAGCCCCTACACCGCCCTCGGCTTCGCACCCCAGCCCGCCCTCGACTCCCGACCTCAGCCCGCCCTCGACTCCCGACCTCAGCCCGCCCTCGACTCCCGACCTCAGCCCGCCCTCGACTCCCGACCTCAGCCTGCTCTCGACTCCCGACCTCAGCCTGCTCTCGACTTCCGACCTCAGCCTGCTCTCGGCTTCGGATCTCAGCCTGCTCTCGGCTTCGGATCTTGGGGCGTCCTCGGGGACCAGGCCGTTCTCGAAGCGGTGGATCATGGTGGTTACGCGGTTGACCAGGTTTCCGATGCCGTTGGCCAGGTCCTCGTCGGCGCGGGCGACCAGCCGTTCCTCGGTGAAGTCGGCGTCGCCGACTCGAGGCACCTCGCGCAGCAGCCACCACCGCACCGCGTCGACCCCGTACGTGGACACCAACGCCAGCGGATCCACCGTGGACCCAGACGATTTGCTGATCTTCCGCCCGTTCGCGGTCAGGTAGTCGTGCACGTAGATCTCCGTCGGCGCCGGCAGCCCGGCCGACAGCAGCATCGCAGGCCAGTACACGGCGTGGAACCTGATCACCCCCTTGCCCACCAGGTGCACGCGGCGCGGCTCCCTGACCCACCAGCGCTCGTAGTCGTCGAGCCCGGTGACATAGTTGGGCAGCGCGTCCCACCACACGTAGATCACCTGCTCGGGGTCACCGGGCACAGGGATGCCCCACCCGCGGGCGCGTTCGGCGGAGCGGGACACGCTGATGTCCTCCAGCCCCGCCTCCAGGAACGCCAGCACCTCGTTCCTCCGCACGACCGGCTCGATCCGCAGCCTCCCATCGCGGATCAGATCGAGCAGTTCGTCCCGGTATCGGGAGAGCCGGAAGAACCAGTTCCGCTCGGACACGAGCTGCAGCTGCGCCTCGTGCCCCTCCGGACACGGCCCTTCCGGGTAGAACTGCTCGCACCCCACGCAGTACAGCCCCTCGTAGTGCCGCTGGTAGAGATCGTGCCTGGTCGCCTCCCAGATCCGCTCGACCCCGGCCCTGTGCAGCGGATCCCGGCTGGTCCGTACGAACGAGTCGAAGGACAGATCCAGCGGCCCACGCAGCGCCTCGAATGCGGCCGCGTTCCGATCGACCAGCTCACGCACGGCGACGCCCTCGGCCTCCGCGGCGAGCACGTTCTTCAGCGAGTTGTCATCAGTCCCGGTCTGGAACCGTACGGCCTCGCCGCGCCGCCGATGATGCCGAGCCAGCACATCGGCCTGCACGATCTCCAACGCGAACCCCAGATGCGGCCGCGCGTTCACATACGGAATCGTCGTCGTCACGTACACGGGAACCTCCCAGGGGCCCCGCCCACAAGAAGAGGCCCCGATCAACAGGGCCTCCACGGTCAAGACATCGCGACGAGAGCCCTCACGGGCCCATCATCACCACGCTCACCGAAATCACCCTCCCACCCTACCCACCGCCCCCATCCCCCACCTCCCCTTTTCCACCCCCCAACACCGGCGCCGCCCGACATACCGGTCCGCCACAGACAGACCACGACCCCAGGCACGTATTCGCCCGCGGACCGGTACCCGGCTCGCGCAGGGTTCACCGCGGCCGGTCGTAGAGCACGCGATAATGCATCGCGCCTCAGCGGAGGCGGGACCGTACCGCCCAGATCGTCACGCCGATGGCGAAGACCGCGAGTCCGGACAGGACCGAGGAGAGCGGCAGGCTGCAGGCGAGCAGCACGCACAGGACGAAGCCGAGAACCGGGATCCAGCGGGGCGGGGCTCCCTCCTCGCGGGTGAGGGTGAAGGCCGAGGCGTTGGCGACCGCGTAGTACACCAGCACGCCGAAGGACGAGAAGCCGATCGCGCCGCGTAGGTCGGCCACCAGCAGCAGGGCGACCACGGCGACGCCGACGGCCACCTCCGCACGCCGGGGTACGCCGTCGCCGACGATGGCCAGCGCGGCGGGAAGGTCGCGTTCGCGGGACATGGCCAGGACCGTGCGGGAGATGCCGAGCAGTAACGCCAGCAGGGCCCCGAGCGCGGCCACCGCGGCGCCGACCCCGACCACGGGCACGAGCCAGCCGGCCCCTGACGCGCGGGCGACGTCGGCGAGCGGGGCCTGCGACATCGCCAGGCGGAGCGGGCCGAGGGCGTGCAACGCCGAGACGGCGACCAGCGCGTAGACCGCCAGCGCGATCGCCAGGGCGATGCCGATGGCGCGCGGGATCGTCCTGGACGGATCGCGGACCTCCTCGCCGAGCGTGGCGATCCTGGCGTATCCGGCGAAGGCAAAGAAGAGTAACCCGGCTCCCTGCAACACCCCCAGCACGCCGACATCTCGCGAGAACGCGGCATAGGCGGCCGCATTCCCGCCGGCGAGGCCCAGACCTGCCAGCGACACCGCCACCAGGACGGCCAGGACGAAGGCCACGAGGACTCGGGCCACGCCCGCCGAGCGTTGGACGCCGAACAGGTTGAGGACCGTCAGGGCGACCACCGCGCCGATCGCGAGCGGTCTGGCCAGGGCGGGAGCCACGTAGGCGCCGAAGGTCAGGGCCATCGCGGCGCACGAGGCGGTCTTGCCGATCGCGAAGCCCCATCCGGCCAGGTATCCCCACAGGTGGCCGAGACGCCGCCGGCCGTACACGTAGGTGCCGCCGGATTCCGGATAGAGGGCGGCCAGGCGCGCGGAGGAGGTCGCGTTGCAGTACGCCACGAGGGCGGCCAGCGCCAGCGCGGCCAGCAGCCAGGACCCGGCCGCCCGCGCGGCGGGCGCGAGCGCCGCGAACACCCCGGCGCCCACCATCGCGCTGAGCCCCACGACGACCGCGTCCACCGTGCTCAGCCGCCGTGACAGCCCCTCGGCCACGAACCCTCCTCAGAAAGCCGGGCACCACTCTGCCCTACGCCACCGACAGTGGCTACTGCTCGGCCTCCCGGGCGGGAACGACGAGGACGGGACGGCCGGCGTGGTGGAGGACGCGGTCGGAGGTGCTGCCGAGCAGGAACGACTTGACCCCACCGAGCCCCCGCGTGCCCGTCACGATCAGCGAGGCGTCGAGCTCGGCGGCCAGGTCCACGATCGTCGACCAGACCGCGATGGAGTCCGTCTCGCAGCGGGCCGTGGCGTCGAACCCGGCCTTCCTGGCCAGCTCGGCCCCCTGCTCGGAGAGCCTGGTCATGGCGTCATGGATGGCCTGGTCCTCCTGGGGCGAGGGCTCGGCGGGCACCATCATCCCGATCGAGGCCCGGGCCGCGGTCATGGACACCCGCTCCCACACCGTGAGCACCACCGCGGGCTGGGGCTTGATGTGGTCGGTGAGGAAGTCGATGGCCGCCCTGGCATCGTCCGAGCCGTCATATGCGATCAAAATGGTCATTAAGGCCTGCCCTAAAGTCGTGGTCGCGTTCCCTACCTCTTTCCCCACAAGGCCGTTTCACGCCTGAGGAACGGGTAGGCGGGAACCATGACCGTTACCCAGTTTCAGGACCTGCCACTGGCCGACCGCGACCGTGAGTGGGATTCGGCGGCGGCCGACCGGCGCGTGCGGAAGTGGGCGGGGGCCGAGGACAAGCCCAACGAGAAGTACCGGAATGCGCACCTTTGGTACGACGCCTCCCAGGCCGACGAGTTCGGGGCCTACAAGCTGCCGATCGCGGACGTGGTGAACGGCGAGCTGAAGGCGGTCCCGCGCGCCATCATGTCCGCCGGCGCGATCATGGACGGCGCCAGAGGCGGGGTCGACCTCCCCGAGGACGAGATCGGCCGGGTGAAGTCCCACCTGGCCAAGTACTACGCCAAGATGGGCGAAACCCCGCCCTGGGAGCGCTGAGCTCCAGAACGGGGTCGACCACGACCGCCTCAGGCGAGGCTGGGGGCGACGGCGCGGCTGCGCTGGACGGCGCTCTTCATCAGCGACAGCCCGGCCAGTGCCAGCACCCCGAGTTCGGTGACGACCACGACCCGCTGCGTGAGCCCGGCGGGGATGTCATCGTTGCCGAGCGGGATGCCGAACATCCGCACCACATAGGGGACCACGACGAGCAGCAGCGCCCCGAGGGCGACCGACGACAGCACCCGTACGGCCCGCGCGTATCGGATCCGCGCCTTGGCCAGCAGCAATCCCGCGATCGGCATCGCCAGGAAGGCGGCGAAAGCGGCGTACCTGTGAATGCCACCTGACAGCGAGAGCGGCACACCGGGCCGGTCCGTGGGAAAGGCGCCGATGAGGAACATGCTCGCCCCCCAGGCCACCAGCAATGCCACGATCCACCTGCCGGCGCCCACCCGCCGCAACGCCTCGGCCATGAACGCCGAGCCGATCGCGAACAGCGTGAGCGAGGTCGGCAGCAGCCAGCCGTTCGGCGCCCACGCGTACTCGCTGATCACGCTGTGCACGGGGTCGAGCCCCGCTTCGAGCTGAAGATCGAGCATGGCGACCGTACCGGTGCCGATGGCCGCGAACCCGCTGACAAGCAATCCCTTCATGCCTCCAAGCTCGTGGAACGCGGGCTTGCGGAGTATCGGAGATCAACCCGAAGGACCCCTGATCGGTCCCTTAATACCTTGGTCGTAGGAGCTTGGTCACCGCCCGGATGACCTGCGAGGGGACGACCCTGGGTAGTGCTGACCTCATCAGGGTCCCTCCCCTGAGCCCCACCCCGGGTACGGCAGGCCGGGGTGGCGATTTGACTTGGAGCGCGCTCTAAGGGTGACCCTGGACCTATGACGATCCAGGAGGCGGCCCGCCGGTCCGGTCTGAGTGCCTACACGCTGCGGTATTACGAGCGTATCGGCCTGATCCACTCCGTGGGCCGCGACGGCAGCGGCCACCGCGACTACGCCGAGCGTGACCTGGCGTGGCTGGGGTTCCTGACGAAGCTGCGCTCCACCGGCATGCCGATCGCCGACATGTGCCGCTACGCCGAGCTGGCCCGGATGGGCCCGCACACGGGCCGCCAGCGCCGTGAGCTGCTCGAGGCCCACCGCGAGAAGGTCAGGGCCAGGATCGCCGAGCTGACCCAGGACCTCGAGGTCCTGGACTACAAGATCGAGTCTTACAGGGGACGGGATGAACAAGCGCACACTCGGTAATGGCGGCCCGGAGGTCTCCGCGATCGGCCTGGGCTGCATGGGCATGTCGGAGTTCTACGGCCAGGGCGACGAGCAGGAGTCCATCGCGGTCATCCACCGCGCCCTCGACCTAGGTGTGAATTTTCTGGACACGGCCGACATGTATGGCAGCGGGCACAACGAGGAGCTGGTGGGCCGCGCCATCAAGGACCGCCGCGACGAGGTCGTGCTGGCCACCAAGTTCGCCGTCCGCCGCGACGGTGGCGTCCGGTCGATCGACAACAGCCCCGAGTACATCAGGGCCGCCTGCGACGCCTCGCTGCAGCGTCTCGGCGTCGAGCACATCGACGTGTACTACATGCACCGCTTCAACAACGAGGTCCCGATCGAGGAGTCGGTCGGCGCGATGGCCGAGCTCGTCCAGCAGGGCAAGGTCCGTCACCTCGGCCTGTCGGAGGTGGGCGCACAGACCCTGCGCAGGGCCTCGGCCGTGCACCGGATCGCCGCGCTGCAGAGCGAGTACTCCCTGTTCACCCGCGGGCTGGAGGATGCGATCCTGCCCACGGCCAGGGAAGTGGGCACCGCCCTGGTGGCCTACTCGCCGATCAGCCGCGGCTTCCTGACGGGCACCGTACCGCCCGCCGAGCAGCTGCCGGACGACGACTTCCGCAAGTACAGCCCGCGCAACATCGGCGAGAACGCCGCGCACAACGCCAAGCTCGTCGAGCAGGTCAAGCGCATCGCCGACGAGGCTGGCATCACCGCGGCCCAGCTCGCCCTGGCCTGGGTGCTGGCCCAGGGCGACGACGTCGTGCCGATCCCCGGCACCAAGCGGCTGAAGTACCTGGAGGAGAACGCCGCCGCCGCCGACATCACGCTGACGGACGAGCAGCTGGCCGCGCTGGCGGCAGCCGTACCGCCCGGCGCCGTGCGGGGCGAACGCTACCCGGACATGTCGCGCATCGAGGACTGACGTGATCTGACCGCGCTGGTGACGCCCACCAGCGCGGCCATCACGACCGCGATCACCTCGACAGGGGCGGGAGTCAGTACGGCCAGCAGCACCAGAGCCGTGGCCACCAGGAAGGCCGCGGTGTCGGCGGCGCCGAAGCGATGCGGGCGCACGTGCAGCAGCCAGACCATGAACAGGAACGTGGCGATCGGCACGGCGATGGCCAGCGCCGCCTGGTAGGCGGGCAGTTCCGTCGTGCCGGTCTTGAAGTCGATGCCGACCTCGATGCCCGCGCTGAACGCGCCGAGCGAGGCGAAGATCAGGTAGTGGCCGTAGCCCCAGGGGATGGCGCGCCGGTTGGAGTCGAGGATCTCCGGGGTCTCGGGCGCGAAGTAGATCCACCACAGCGAGAACGCGATCACCAGCGTTCCCGCGGCCAGCCCGATCAGGCCGATGCTGACGCCCTGCGTGCTGGCGCTGTGCTGCACGGCGACGGTGGCGGCCAGCACGTTCTCGCCGATCATGATGAGCACGAACAGCCCGTAGCGCTCGGCGATGTGGTGCGGGTGCCACGGCGTCGGCCGCCGCCGCTCGGCCACGATCGGCACGGACAGCTCGAGCACCACCCCGGCCGCGAAGACCACGATCCACCACTGCCCCGGCACCAGCAGCAGGGCGATCCAGGCGATCTGGGCGACGCAGATGCCCCCGGCGTACCGCAGCGCGGCGGCCCTGCCTGCCGGGTCGCCACTGGCGGCGCGCAGCCACTGCGCGACCATCGCCACCCGCATGATCACGTACCCGAGGAAGACGATGCGGAAGTCGTGCTCCTCGAACGCCCGCGGCACGCCGGCCGCCAGCACCAGCACGCCGGACATCTGCACCAGCGTCATCAGCCGGTAGAGCCAGTCGTCGGTGTCGTAGGCGGAGGCGAACCACGTGTAGTTCATCCACGCCCACCAGATCGCGAAGAACGTGGTCAGGTAGCTCAGCAGGCCGGTGCCCAGGTGGCCCTCGCTGATGGCGTGGTGCAGCTCCGATCCGGCGAAGGAGACCGCGACCACGAAGAACAGGTCGAAGAGGAGCTCCAGCGTGGAGGCGACGCGGTGCGGCTCGTCGCTGTCACGCGCCACCATCGGGCGCAAGGCGGTCATACGCGATTGTCTACCCTGCGGCGATGTCGAAGTACGCCCTGACCACCGTGGAGCCGGCGGTGGTGTGCATCCTGACCAGGTCGCTGAGCAGGTTGACGATGAGCAGGCCGCGCGAGCCGGCCTGCGCGGGGTCGACGAGCTTGCGCCCCACCAGCGGGTCGGTGATGTGGCCCGCGTCGCTGACCTCGCAGACCAGCCGCCCGTCCTCGGTCCAGACCCTGATCGTGCCCGTGCCGCCGCCGTGGTCGAGGCTGTTGGCGCCCAGCTCGGCGATGACCAGCCGGATGTCGTCCAGCTTGCCGTCGAGGATGCCGAGCGCCCGGGCGCGTTCCGCGGCCAGCTCGCGGGCGGCCGCCAAGTTCGTGGCGTCGAAGAGGAGCTCGGCGAACCGCTCGGGCTCGCCGAGCGGTTCGTTGTACACGCTGACGACCCGGTCGGGGGCGTAGTCGGGGCTGGCCCACTCGCGTCCCGCCTCGCGCAGCACCGGGTGGGTGCGCTCCGCCTCGCGCAGCACCGGCGTGGACAGCTCGGCCGCGTCGTAGGGGCACAGGATCGTGGCGTGGCTGCCGCGGAAGGCGTAGTTGATCAGCGCCTCGTGCTGGACGCAGGCCGGGTACTCGGTGGCCGAGCGGCCGGGCCACATCGGCTCGCCGATGATGCGCACCCGCTCGTCCGGGTGGCGCTCGGCGAAGTCGCGCAGCACCGCGGGGATGATGCGCCCGGGATTGCGGCCCGCCAGCGCCATGTCGACGAACGACACCTTCTCGGCCGCCGCCCCGAGCCCGGACCTGATCAGCGCGAGGTTGCGAGCCGGGACCGCGACGGCCACCGGCTCGCCCGCGTCCAGGCCTTCACGGATGAACGCGGTTGTCGTGTCGACGTACTCCCGCTCGCCTCGGTAGAAGAGCGCCGGATGTACGAAGGGGTCAGCCAGCATCACCTCTCACGCTACCCCGGAGGGAGAATTCATGACGATGTCGTGGGTATCTCTACGGTGTGAAGAAGCTACAGATCGTCAAGCGTCCGTTAGTCCCCCGCCGGCCGCTCCCCCTCGATCTGCGAACCCCATCCGGCCGTCCACTTCCCTTCTGAGGTAGCTGCTGGCCGTGCGCAGCCAGGCGGTGTACGCACGGGTCGCCATCCTGTCGGAGAACAGGGACACGGTCGGGTTCTGCACGTTCGTCATCTCCGTCGCCGCGAGCAGGGCGGGCCTCCTGGCGATCCTGGCCCGCCGCCGCTCATAGGCCCGCAGGTCGCCGCCGATCGAGCGCGACAGCGCCCAGGCGTCCTCCAGGGCCTGGTTGGCGCCCTGGGCCATGGTCGGCGGCATGGTGTGCGCCGCGTCGCCCGCCAGCGTGGTCGGCCCTCTCCCCCAGACCGCGGGCACCCAATGCCGGTAGTGCGGGAAGAACTCCGCGTCCTTGATGGCGTCGAGGGCCTGGCGTACCGGGGCCGCCGCCCACGTGCCGAAGCGCCTGCGGAGCCGTCCCACCGGATCCGGGTCGTCGCCCCACAGCGGCCGGCCGGGCCGGGAGCGTACGTCGAGCCACCACAGCAGCCGGTCGGGGCCCGACGGCGCCAGTCCGCACAGCCCACCGCGGCCGGTGTACATCGTGACCTCCGGGCCGGTCGGCAGTTCCGCGTAGCCCTGCCAGGTCACCCAGCCCGACAGGCGTGCCCGGTCGCGGCCCCACAGGGCCTGCCGTACGGCCGAGCGGCGGCCGTCGGCGCCGACCAGCACGTCGCCGCGGACGGTACGGCCGTCGGCGAGCTCCACCTCGGCACGGTCGGGGTTCACCCGGGTGACCCGGGCGCCGTAGGTGACGTCGAGGCCGCGTGCCAGCAGGCCGACCAGCTCGCGGCGGCCGATGTGCACGGTGGGGTGACCGTACCTGGACTCGGCGGGCGCCAGGTCGACGGTGAACATCCTGCGGCCGCTCGCGGTGTGCGAGCCCATCGTCGCCAGGCGGCGGCCAGCCTCCAAGGGGTCGACGCCGAGCTCGCGCAGGATGCCCGTGCCGGCGGGCCAGATCGACACCGAGCCCCCGGCGGTGCGCGGCTCCGGGGATTCCTCCAGGATCTCGACCTCGTGGTCCCGCAGGCCGCGCGCCAGGGCGAGTCCCGCGACTCCCCCGCCCACGATGACTACTCTCATGAGAGACCTCCAATATCAGATACTGGGAGTATCACTAATGAGTGCCCGTGGCCGCAAGCCCGATCCGACCGTCGACCTCCGCATCCGCCAGGCGGCGACGATCCTGGCGATCACCAAGGGGCTGGACTTCACCATGGACGACGTGGCCGAGCAGGCGGGGGTGGGCAGGGCCAGCGTGTTCCGCCGGTACGCCACCAAGCGCGACATGCTGCTCGAGACGCTGGCCGGGATCATGGACACGCACGTGGCGGTGCCCGACACGGGCTCGCTCGAGGGCGACCTGCGGGTGGTCGTCACCGACACGCTGGCCATCTGGCGCGACCCGGGGCTGGCGCGGATGGCCAGGCAGGTGTTCGGCGAGGCGGGCCGGGACCCGGCTGTCGCGGACCTGATCAGGACCAGCATGCGCAACCGGATGGAGCGCTCGTGGGTGGTCTACGAGCGGGCGATCGAGCGCGGCGAGCTGGCGCCCGACACCGACCTGTGGCTGCTCACGGACCTCTTCGCGGGGTTCGTCGCCTATCGGGGGCTGCTGGACCTGCCGCTACCCGAGCCCGACGAGGTCGTGCGGGCGCTTGTTAACGGGTTCGGGCTCCAGTTGTAAGTCGCATGTAAGTGACAATCAAGTATTGATCCATAATGTCCCTTCGTCCGAACCACTACGAAGGGCTAGAAATGACTTCCCCTCGCCGTCGCCTCGCCATCGCGGTCGCGACGCTCACCATTGCCACGCTCAGCACTACCGCCTGTGGCGCGATCGGCAACAAGGTTGACTGCGCTCAGGTCAGCGGCGAAGTCCAGAAGATCTCCCAGGAGTTCTCCGGCTCGATCACCAAGGCCGCGACGGACCCCAAGGCGCTCGAGACCGCCAGCCAGGACGCATCGGGCAAGCTCAAGTCGCTCGCCTCGAAGTACGACGGTGACCTCGCCGGCGCACTGAACGACCTTGGTGACGTCTTCGGCAGCATCAAGGTCGGCGCGGACCCGGCCACACTGAGCTCCTTGAGCGGAAAGATCCAGAGCGCGACCACGAAGATCCAGAGCGCCTGCGGCTGATGATCGTCCGGCCGCCGTTCCGCCCGTGGGGGGCGGCGCGGCGCGGCGGCCGGGCCGCCTAACGGCGGATACCGAACCAGCGGCGAAGCGCGCGGGCGAGCCCGTCTCCGTCCCGCGCGCCCGCCGTGGCCCACGCCACATGTCCATCGGGACGGATCAGCGCGCACGCGAACCCCGCCCCATCGGCCCGGGCACGCACCACGTCGACCCGATCGCTCCAGCCCTCCGCCGACCTCGCCCACGGCCCGTCGGCGAGCGCGAGCAGCACACCCCTGCCCCGGTGGAGCAGCCGCATCGTGTCGCTCTCCGCCCCGCCGGGCTCCAGCCGCAACGGCAGGTACGGCAGGCGGCCCCCGGCCAGCGGATGCCCTCTCTCTCCCACGTCGTAGCGGATCCCGACTCCGCTCAACTCCGCCGCGAGCCGGCGATTGACCTCCTCGGTGGACAGCAACTCCGCCAGCAGGGCCCGCAGCGCGCCGACCTCGGGCCCGCCCTGCATGAGCGCGAACTGCGCCTTGGTGCTGAGCAGGACCCGCTCGGCGACGGGACGGCGCTCGGCCTCGTACGAATCGAGCAGCTCCTCCGGAGCCCAGCCGCGGACCTGCGCCGCCAGCTTCCAGCCGAGGTTGACCGCGTCCTGAATGCCGAGGTTGAGTCCCTGCCCTCCGGCCGGCAGGTGCGCGTGCGCGGCATCGCCCGCCAGCAGGATCCGGCCACGCCGGTAGGTCTCGGCGAGCCTGGCGATGTTGCGGAACCTGCTGATCCACACCGGTTCGCCGATCGTGAGGTCGAACCCCGCCACGCCGGCGAAGAGCTTCACGACCTCCTCCCAGGTCGGCGCCTCGCGGTCGCCGGGCTGCCCGCCGTACTCGTGGACCACGACCCGCACGGTGTCATGCGCGATCGGCAGGGCGATCAGCAGGCCGCGCGGGCCGCGCTCGAACAGGGGCAGCCGCTCCAGGCGGGCGCCTTTCAGATCGACCAGGACGAAGTCCGCGGCCGAGTACTCGCCGGGAAAGGCGATGCCCGCGGCGCCGCGCACCGTGCTGCGCGCGCCGTCGCACCCGACCAGGTAGCCGGCCCGCAGGGTGGAGCCATCGGCCAGCTCGACGGTGACGCCGCCCTCGTCCTGGCCCGCACCTGCCACCTCACGACCGGGCGCGAGCTCGCCGCCCAGCTCGTGGACCCAGTCGCGCAGGATGCGTTCGGTGCGCGCCTGGGCGTGCAGGAGCTGGCCGTAGCGGGTGTCCAGGCGGGTGAAATCCAGGTCCACCATGTCGGCCGCCAGATCGGCCTGCCCGAACATCGGCCCGTCGAAGCGGTCCGCCACGCCGCGCTGGTCCAGGACCTCCAGCGTGCGCGGCAGCAGCCCGAAGGCCCTGGAGTGCGGGCTCGGCTCCGCGTCGCGCTCGAGCACGACCACGTCGATCCCGGCCAGGCGCAGCTCGGCCGCGAGCGTCAAACCCGTCGGCCCCGCGCCCGCGACCACGACCTGGGTGTTTGTCGTCATGCGATCTCCTCACCGTGTTTTCGCATCGTTTTCGCATCACGATGAGGGGGCCTGCCGCCTGTCTCCCAGAAAACGGCGGACAGAACGGCACTATCCTCCAGACAGGAGGGGATAGGCGATGCGATCGGACACTGACGGCTCTCTGGACCGCCAGATCGTGCAGGCGCTGCAGATCGACGCCAGGGCTCCCTTCAGCCGCATCGGCGAGGTGCTCGGGGTGTCGGGCCAGACGGTCGCCCGCAGGTACGCCCGGCTGCGCGCGACCGGGGCGCTGCGGGTCACCGCGCAGCTCGCGCCCCTGCTCGACGGCCAGATCCCGTGGTTCATGCGGATCCGCTGCGCGCCCGGCGCCGCGGGCACGGTGGCCGAGGCGCTGGCCCGCCGCGAGGACACCTCGTGGGTGTACCTCACCTCGGGCGGCACGGAGATCTTCTGCGGGGTGCGCGCCAGGGCCGACAGGGACGGCGGCGCCGACCTGCTCGCGCGGCTGCCGAGAACCCCGCGCGTCACCGCCGTCGAGGCGCACCGCATCCTGCACCTGTTCTACGGCGGGCCGCTCAGCTGGCTCGACAAGACCTCCGCGCTCAGCGCCGAACAGGTCTGCAGGCTCGAGACCCCCGTGGCACCCGGCCTCGCGCAGCAGGCACCGACCGAGGCCGACCGGCGCATGCTGGGCGTGCTGGCCATGGACGCCCGCGCGCCGATCGCGGACCTGGCCGCCGCCACCGGCCTGACGGCGGCCACGGTCCGCCGCAGGCTCGCCGAGCTGCGCGCCGGCGGCACGCTCTACTTCGACGTCGACTACGACGACCGGCTCTTCGACGTGGGTCTCAGGACGATCATGTGGCTGACCGTCTCCCCCGCGCACCTGGAGCGGGTGGGCGGCGAGCTGGCCGGACACCCCCAGACCGCCTTCGTCGCGGCCACGACAGGGGCCGCCGCCCTATGCGCGAGCCTGGCCTGCGCCGACAGCGCCTCCCTGTACGACTACCTCACCCGGCACGTCGCGCCACTCGACGGCATCCACCACGTGGAGACCGCGCCGGTCCTGCGCGCGGTGAAGTACGCGGGGCCTGTCATCGGCTAGGGCACCATCCAGGACAGCACGGGGGTGGACTGCAGCCCTGACAGGGCGCACATCGCGGCCAGGAACACCAGGCTCCAGCCGATCACGCGGCGGAAGAGCTCGCCCTCCTGGCCGTCGCGTGCGACCGCGGCGGCGGCGATGGCGAGGTTCTGGGGGGAGATCATCTTGCCGAGCACGCCGCCCGAGCTGTTCGAGGCCGCCATCAGCGTGGGTGACAGCCCCGCCTGGTGGGCGGCCGTGACCTGCAGCGCGCCGAACAGCGAGTTGGACGAGGTGTCCGACCCGGTGACCGCCACACCCAGCCACCCCAGGATGGGCGACAGCAGCGCGAACAGGCCCCCGGCGCCCGCCATCCAGGTGCCCAGCGTGAGCGTCTGCCCCGACAGGTTCATCACGAACGCCAGCGCCAGCACCGCCATCACGGTCAGGATCGCCCAGCGCAGCTGCTTCAGTGTGACCCCGTAGGCTCGCAGCCCGCGCCTGATCCCCACCTTCAGCACGGCCATCGTCACCAGCCCGGCGACCAGCATCTGGGTGCCCGGCGTGGTGAGCCAGTTCGCGGTGAACGTCGCTATCCCCACCGGCTTGCCCGACGGCCCGACGACGTGCAGCCCCGGCCAGGCGAGCGTCACGGTCGCCTGGTTCAGCCAGTCCTTGACGACGGGGATCTGGCAGATCACGAAGATCGCGATGATGATCGCGTACGGCGCGTACGCCCGCACCACGTCGCCCGGCGTGTCGGCTCGCGCGAAGTCCGGCGGCGGCTTGTCGACGGCCCCTCCAGCCTGTACGGCAGGCCGCGGCGCCCGCCCGAGCCGCACCATCGCCACGACGGCCCCCGCGGAGACGAGCGAGGCGATCACGTCGGTGAGCGGGACGGACACGAAGTTGGACGTCGCGTACTGGGCCAGGCCGAAAGCCAGCCCGCAGACCAGCGCGACCGGCCACGTCTCACGCAGCCCGCGCCGCCCGTCCACGATGAAGACCAGCGCCAGCGGCACGAACACGGCCAGGATCGGCGTCTGCCGCCCCACCATCGCGCCCAGCGTCTCACTGGAGATCCCGGTCACCTTGCCCAGCGTGATGATCGGCGTGGCCATCGCACCGAAGGCCACCGGCGCCGTGTTGGCCGTCAGCGCCAGCGCCGCCGCCTTGAGCGGCTTGAACCCCAGCGCGATGAGCATCACCGAGGTGACGGCCACCGGCGTGCCGAACCCGGCCAGCGCCTCCATCAGCGCCCCGAAGGAGAACGCGATGATGATCGCCTGGATCCGCTGGTCGTCGCTGACCCGGGCGAAGGAGCGGCGCAGCACGTCGAAGCCCCCGGTCTCGACGGTGATGTTGTAGATCCAGGTCGCGTTGATGACGATCCACAGGATCGGGAAGAACCCGAACGCGGCGCCCTCCGTGCCCGCGAGCAGCGCCTGGCCGAACGGCATGCCGTACACCGCGATCGCGACGAGCAGGGCGACGGCCAGCGCGATCAGCCCTGCCAGCCAGGCCCGCATCCGCACCACTCCCAGCAGCACGAACAGGGTCAGCAACGGCAGGGAGGCCACCAGCGCGCTCCAGGCGAGCGAATGGGCGACCGGATCGAGGATCTGGCGGTACATCGCCGATCAACCCCCTTGGCAGAAGGAGGACGTGACCTGCGCCTTATATCCGGAATGTGACTCCCGTCACACCTGCTTGTGAAGGACCACGATCCCGTCGCGTTCGAAGACCTTGGCGTATCCCTCCGACGCCAGGCGGTTCACCTGGTTGGCCTGGTCCTCGGCCGAGCCGAAGGGGAACTCCCAGCGGCTGGTGTCGGCCACCACCCACGGCGAGCCGTGCGACTCGCCGGTCCACAGCAGCACCGTGGCGCGCGCCGTCAGCGCGGGCCCGAGCGAGTTGACCGCCTCGACCTGGACCCCAGAGGGCACCTTGGCCACGGCCTCGCGGGCGGCGGCGGACTTGACCTCGTCGCCCTTGTAGAAGGAGGGGTGGTAGAGCTGGTCGAGCGCGAAGCGCGGCACCAGGGTCAGCGCGATCACGCACACCGCCACCGACCAGGTCAGTTTGAGCTCCGTGCGTCTGGTCCAGCGGATCAGCCTGGCCAGCCCGTCGACCCCGGCGAGCAGCAGGATCACCACGGTGAAGGCGCTGTACTGGAAGTCGGCCTGCCACCACGGGTCACGGTCGGAGAGCATGCGCTCGAGCACGTGCGGCAGCGCCATCAGCGACAGCGGCGACAGCAGGCACAGCAGCAGCGTCGGCCAGACCAGCAGGAACAGCGTGTCCACCTTGGCCTCGGCGCTGAAGGGCAGCAGCAGCGCGTGGAGCGGGTCGCGCGCGACGGCCAGCAGCGCGCTGGGCACGTCGGGTCCGAGCTGCCCGTAGGCCCAGAAGTCGTTGTGGTCGCCGCCCATCATCGGGATCAGCGCACCCCTGGTCAGCAGCGCCCCGCCGAGCCCGATCGCGGCGGCGCACACCCCTCGGTAGCGGTCGCCGATGACGAAGAGGTACAACCCGAAGCCGATCACCATCAGCCCCATGTCCTCCTTGACGAGCAGCAGCCCGAACATGGCGGCGAAGGCGGGCAGATGGCGTTCGGCGTGGTAGCGCTCGATCATGATCGCGGTGAGCACGGGCACGAACATCACCTCGTGCGCGTCGAACGCGATCGCCTGCGCCACCGGCCACGACAGCGCGTACGCGGCGGCGACCAGATACGCGGGCACGGTGCCGAGCACCCGCCTGGTGAACAGCCAGATGAACGGGATCGCCGCGGCGAACAGCAGCGCCTGCGCCACGATCAGCGACTCGGGCCCGTCATGGATCCAGTAGAACGGCGCGAGCAGCGCGTAGATCGGCGAGAAGTGGTCGGCCATCTGGAGGTAGTCCAGGCCCCGGTCGTGAAAGGCGCCCACGACCGGGATGTACGGCGCGCGGAAGTGCGCGTAGTTCCGCACCGCCTGGTCGACGATCACCAGGTCGAAGGTGCTGGCCCGATACGTGGCCAGCCTGACCAGGCCGAGCAGCGCGTAGGCACTCGCGGACAGTGTCGCGATCAACGCCAGCCAGAGGGGATGCCGATACCGCAGGCCGCGTCGCACGACGGGGGCTTCGGGGTCGGCCGCCAGCGTCACGCCCAGCAGCGTAGTGGAGTCAGCGCAGGTTCATCGCCTGCTCGTAGGCACGGTCGAACCCGTCGAGCACTACCGGCCACGACCCGGCCGCCGGCTCGGTGAGGTGGTTGTGCGCGGCGATCCGCTCGCGCAGCGAGGTGTCGGCCGCCAGCCGGGCCACGGCCGTCACCAGGTCGGCGAAGGAACGGCCGAGCAGCCCCTCCTCGCCCGGCGTGACGAAGTCGGCCACCCCGCTCTGCGCCCTGGCCACCACGGGCAGCCCGGCAGCCCTGGCCTCCAGCGCCGCGATGCCGAACGACTCGCGTGGCGCCGGCGCCACGAAGATGTCGGCCGAGTCGAGCACCTTGGCGATCTCCTCCCGGGAGTAGCGCCCCGGCAGCGACACCCACGACGTCATGCCGTGCCTGGCCAGATACCGCTCCATCTGCCCGCGCGCGGGACCGTCGCCGATCACGGTCGCCCGCAGCCCCACGCTCGCCGGCACCCGCGCGCGGACCTCGTCCAGCAGCCGCAGCAGCCGCACCGGCTGCTTGCGCGGCGCCAGCCGCCCGACCGCGACCACGTGCACCTCGGAGTCGCCCCTCGGCACGTACGGCCCGGCGGGCCGCCACCCGGACAGGTCCAGCCCGTTGGAGACCACGTGCACCGGCACCCCGCGCCCGGCCACCGCCTTGATCGGCCCGGTGGCGGCGTGGCTGACCGTGGTGGCGACCAGCCCCCAGCGCTGCCACTCGAAGGCCAGCCGCAGCGACCGGTACACCCCCCGCGTCACCGGATCCCACATGCTGTGGACGGTCACCACCGTGGGCAGCCCGCACCGCACCGCCGCCCGCACCCCCATCCAGGCGAACGGCGAGACGGCCCCGGTGTGCACGTGCACCACGTCCGGCCGGTAGGAGGTCAGCGCCCTGGTGATATGGCCCACCCCGAACGGGTGGACCGGCAGGTCGAACGGCATCCTGGCCACCATCCGGCGCACGCCGTCCATCGGCTCGCCGCGCGTGGCGGTGGCCACCTGGACCTCGTGCCCGGCCTCGCGCTGCATCCGTACGAGGTCGGCGACCTGGACCTCGATCCCCCCGAGGCGCGGCAGGTAACAGTCACTCACGTGAAAGATCCGCACCCCTCCCACACTAATCTGGGCCTGTGGCTCCACGTACCGCTGTGTTCTTCCATGCCCACCCCGACGACGAGGCCCTGCTGACTGCGGGCACGATGGCGATGCTCGCGGCCGAGGGACACCGCGTGGTGCTCGTCGTGGCCACCGCCGGCGAGCGCGGGCTGGCCGAGCTCGAGCCGGGCGACGAACTGCGCGACACCCGCATGCGGGAGCTGTACACCTCGGCGGCGCTGCTCGGCTGCGCCCGTGTGGAGTGCCTGGGATACGGCGACTCGGGCCTGAGCCCGAAGGGCGGCGTGGCCGAGGAGCGGCCCGACAACGCCTTCATCGACGCCGACTCCGAGGAGGCGGCCAAGGCGCTGGCGGCGATCCTGCAGGAGGAGGGCGCCGAGCTGCTGACGATCTACGATCCCGCGGGCGGCTACGGGCATCCCGACCACGTGCAGGTCCACCGGGTCGGCAAACGGGCGGCCCAGATCGCCGGGACGCCGATCGTGCTCGAGGCCACCGTCAACCGCGACCCGCTGCTGCGGCTGCTGCGGACGGCGGGCAAGCTCTACCGCTTCCCGCCGGAGTTCGACGTGCGGACGTTCGAGAGCGCCTACTCCTCCGGCGAGGTCATCACCCACCGGGTCAACGTCAGGAAGTACGCCGGGCAGAAGCGGGCCTCGATGGCCGCGCACGCCTCCCAGGCCAGCGGCGGCGACACCGACAGGACCCTGGCCGTCATGCTGAAGGTGCCGCGGCCGCTCTACCGGCTGGTGTTCGGCACCGAGTGGTACGTGCGGCGCGACGTGCCGCCGGGCACCCGGCTCACTCATCCTTTCGAGCAGTGGCTGAAATGACTCCGGAGGAGGAGCGGGCGGGTGCGGGCACCCGGCAGACTGGTAGGCGATGAAGAACAAGTGGCTCCAGATCGCGCTGTCCGTGCTGTCGCTCGGCCTGGCCGTCCTGCTGGTGGTGTACCTGCCGCAGATCGTGCACACGCTGACCGGCAAGCCGGTCTCCTGGCGTGCCATCGGCGCGGTCTTCGCCACGATGAACGCCGGCGTGATCGCCGCGATGACCGTGCTGTGGCTGCTCAGTCTGCTGGCCTACACCTTCGTGCTGACCAACTCGCTGCCCGGGCTGAACAACCTGCAGGCGCTCACGATCAACGCCGCGGGCAGCGCGATCAGCAACCTGCTGCCCTTCGGCGGCGCGGCGGGCGTGGCGGTGACGTTCGCCATGACCAGGGGCTGGGGCTTCGGCAACCGGCCGATCGTGGTGATGACGCTGGTCAGCGGCATCTGGAACACCCTGTTCAGATTCGTCCTGCCCGCCGTGGGGATCATCGCGCTGCTGATGTCCGGCGAGGTGCCCAACCCGACCGTGGCACACGCCGGCTGGGTGGGCGCGGTCTCGATCCTCGTCCTGTGCCTGGTCGTGGGCGCCGCTCTCTACTGGGATCGGGCCGCGGTCGTGCTGGGCAAGGTGCTCGATCTGGTGCTGCCCAAACGGCTGCACGCCTCGCAGGCGTTCTTCAAGCTGCGCCGCGACACCGCGGAGATCGTCAGGACCCGCTGGCACCGGCTCAGCCTGGCCATGGTGTTCTTCCTCGGCCTGCAGTGGGCGATCATGGTGGCCTGCATGCTGGCCACCGGCGCCTATCCCGGCCTTGCCCAGTCGATCGCGGTGTTCGCCCTGTCGCGCGTGCTGACCAGCGCGCTGATCACGCCCAGCGGCGCCGGGATCATGGAGGGCGGGGTGGTCCTGCTGCTGACCGCGTTCGGAGTCGATGCGGCTCCGGCTACGGCCACAGCACTGCTGTTCGGGTTCTGGACGTACACTATCGAGATCCCGTTCGGCGGACTCGCACTCGGCGCCTGGGCGTTCCTGCGGAGGCGCAACGGTCGGAGCACCGCCACGGAGTCCCCGTCCGCGATCTCGAAGGCCCCCCAGTGACAATCGCAAACACAATCCTGCGTCATCAACCACGGGCCTTGTGCACCTTCCAGAAGCGCGCATAGCGTGGCGGCTGACATGGTGGCGTTCCGGGTTCTGGGGCCAGTCGAGGCGTACGAACAAGACGACGAACTCGACCTCGGCGGGTTGCGGCAGCGGGCCGTCCTCGCCCGACTCCTCGTGGCCAGAGGTCAGGTCGTGCCGGTCGACACGCTGCTCTACGACCTGTGGGCGGACGACACCGCCAAGGGCGCGCAGTCGGGGCTGCAGGTCTACATCTCGCGGCTGCGCCGCGTGCTCGAGCCGGGCCGCCCGCGCGGCGGACCCAACCGCCTGCTGGTGACGGTCGCCTCCGGATACGCGCTGCGCGTCGCGCCCGAGCAGGTGGACGCGCTCCGCTTCGAGCAGCTGGTCAGGGCCGCGGGCGAGCACCTGGAGGAGAGCGACCCGCAGTCGGCCAGGGCCCGGCTGGAGAAGGCGCTGGGGTTGTGGCGCGGCACGCCGTACTCCGACTTCGCCGACCAGCAGTGGGCCGAGGCGGAGGTCAACCGGCTGGCGGAGCTGCGGCTGGTGGCGCGCGAGCGGCACGCCGACACGGGCCTGCGGCTGGGACTGCACGCCGAGACCGTGCCCGACCTGGAGGCGCTGACCACCGAGCACCCGCTGCGCGAGGAGGGCTGGCGGCTGCTGGCCCTGGGCCTGTACCGGTGCGGCAGGCAGGGCGACGCGCTGGCGGCGCTGCGGCGCGCCCGCGGCATCCTGGCCGACGAGCTGGGCATCGACCCCGGGCCGGCGCTGCGCAAGCTGGAGTCCGACATCCTCAGCCAGTCGCCCGAGCTGGACCTGGCTCCGCCGACGCGGCCCGTGCGGCCCACGCCCGTCACCGACACCTGGCCGCCCAGGCCCGCCACCCCGATCGAGCCGCCCCCGCTGGAGCCGGAGCCGTTCGTGGGGCGCGACGCCGAGCTCAACCGGCTGACCACGGCCGGCGCCCGCACCGGGCGCCTGCAGGTGGCGATCGTCACCGGCGTGGCCGGCGCGGGCAAGACCACGCTGCTGCGGCAGCTCGACGGCAGGCTCAGGACCGACGGCTGGATCACCGCCTCGGGCGCCTGCCCCGACTCCAGCGCGACGCCGCCCGGCTGGGCGTGGGTGGAGATCCTGCGCACGCTGGTGGCCGTGACCGGCGCGGGCGAGTACGCCCAGCTGCTGGCGCCGCTGCTCGAGGACGCCGACCCCGACCCGGACGAGGACGAGGTGTCGGGCGGCTTCCGGCTGCACCGGGCGGTCGGCGGCTACCTGGCGGGCGTCGCGCGCCGCGCGCCGGTGCTGCTGACGCTGGAAGACCTGCACTGGGCCGACGACCAGACGCTGGCGCTGCTGCGGGCGCTGCCGAGCCTGCTGGCCACCAGCCGGGTGCTGCTCGTGGTCACCTGCAGGGAGAGCGAGCTGGACGACCGGCAGTCCGACGTGCTGGCCGCGCTGGCCAGGCTCGGGCCTGTCCGGGTGGGGCTGTCGGGGCTCGACCCGAAGGCGGTGGCCGAGCTGGTGCGGGCCACCTGCGTACGGGAGATCGACGAGGACGCCGTCGAGACGATCGTGGAACGCACCGGCGGCAACCCGTTCTTCGTGCGCGAGACCGTGCGCCTGCTCGACTCCGAGGCGGCCGCCGACCGGGCCAGCCCCACCGAGGTGCTGTCCCGGGTGCCCTCAGGGGTGCGTGACGTGCTGCGGCGGCGCATCTCCCGGCTGCCGGCCGGGGCGCAGCAGATCCTGCTGCAGGCCGCGGTGATCGGGCGCGACGTGGACGTGGACGTGCTGGTCGACGTGGCCGGCGACACCGAGCGCAGGAGCTCGGGAGGAGAGAGCGAGGGACGAGCCAACGACGAGCGAAGCGGGCGCGATGACAGCACAGACGCCGTGGTCGAGGCGGTCGAGGCGGCGCTGCTGGCAGGGCTGGTGACCGAGCCGGGTCCCGGGCTGCTGCGCTTCGACCACGATCTCGTGCGCGACACCATCTACTCCGACGCCTCCAGGCTGCGCCGTACCCGCCTGCACGCGGCGGTGGCGGCGGTGATCGAGCGGCGTACCCCGTCGGACGTGGCGGCGCTGGCGCACCACTACTTCCTGGCCGACGCCGCCGAGAAGGCGGTGCACTACGCCGGGCTGGCGGCCGAGCAGGCCGAGCGGCGCTTCGCCCACCGCGAGGCCGCGACGCTGTGGGAGCAGGCCATCGCCGCCTTCGACCGCACCGACGGCGACGTCAAGGAGCGGCTGCAGCTGATGCTGCGCCAGATCAGGGCGCTGGCGCTGTGCGGGGACATGACCGCGGCCAGGCTGCTGCGCCGCCAGGCCATGGACGCGGCACTGCCGCTGGGCGACCTGGAGATCACCGCCCGGGTGGCGGCGTCACTGGCCGTGCCGCACAAGGGGATGGCGCGCGACTTCACCCGCACCGCGTGGGAGATCGTGGACGTCACCGAGAAGGCGCTCATGGAGCTGCCCGAGGGCGAGCAGACGCTGCGCGCCAGCCTGCTCACCACGCTGGCGCTGGAGCTCGAGGGCTCCTCGGCGCCCGAGCGGGGCAGGCAGGCCTCGCTGGAGGCGCTCGAGCTGGCCCGGCAGAGCGGCGACCCGGCCCTGCTCGCGGCCGCGCTGAGCGGGCGGCTGCGCCAGTCCTACGACATCCCGGCCGTCGACACGCGCGAGAGCATCGGGCGCGAGCTGCTCGAGGTCGCCCAGCGTTCCGGGCAGATGGCCACACAGGCGCTGGCCCACCTGGTGTTACTGGAATGCGCGGCGGCGCGCGGCGAGTTCTCGGCGGCCGACGAGCACGCGGCGGCGGCCGACCGGCTGGCCAGGCAGTACGACCTGTCAGCGCCCGCCGCGGTCTGCGCCTGGTACGCCGGGCAGCGGCTGATGATCGCCGGAGACTACGCGGGCGCGGAGCGGGCCTACCGCGAGGCGGCCAGGATGACCGCCCGCGCGGGCATGCTGGAGGGCCGCCAGGACCTGCCGCTGATCACCACGTTCTGCCTGCACCTGGTCGACGGGCGGGCCGCCGAGACCGTCGAGCTGCTGGCCGAGGCGCACCAGCGCGGCGCCAAGTGGACGCTGGACGCCTACGCGCTGGCGCTGGCCTCGGCCGGGCACCTGTCCGACGCCAAGGCCGTCGCGGCCACCCGCCCGCCGGTCCGCCCGGACTTCCTGTACGAGCTGGCGATGACCTGGCGCGCGCTGGCGGGCATGCTGCTGGACGACCGCGAGCGCATGGTCGACTGCTACGACAAGCTCAAGCCGTTCGCCGACCGCGTCGCCGGCGCGGGCACCGGCGTGGTGGCGCTGTGGCCCGTCGCCCTCACGCTCGGAGATCTGGCGGTACGGCTGGGCCAGCCGGAGGCCTCGCGCGACCACTACGTCAAGGCCCTGGAGGTGGCCGAGCGGATAGGCGTGCCGCGCTGGGTGGAGGCGGCGCGCAGGGCGGTCAGCAACTCACCTGGAAACGGTCGCTCCTGACGGTCTTGGCACCGTCGACGCGCAGCTCGAAGCGGTACCAGCCGGGGTTGCCCGAGATCCTGGTCTCCCAGTCGACCGTCCGCTCGGTGCCGGTGAAGCCGCCGTAGTCGACCTGGTAGGTGCGCCAGGTGTTGGTGCGCGGGTTCCAGCGGGCCAGGCGCCAGCCGTACATGATCGTGGAGCGTGGCTCGGGGTTGGTGACGACGCCGCGGGCGAGGAAGGCCTTGGCGCAGCCCGGCTCTCCCGGGAGCTCGCTGACGGTGATCGCGCCGGGGTCGACCTCCAGCTTGACCGGACTGGTGATCGGCAGCTCGCGCGCCGACAGGGTGACGGTCTCTGCGTGGCTGGGGGCGGAGTTGGCGGTGCCGTAGGCCGAGACGCCGACGTACGCGGCGGTGAAGGCGAGGGCCGCCACGAAGAATTTGGCCGTGTTGGCGGAACCGGTGGCCAGTACCGTCGTGCTTCTCGTAGCCATGATCAACACCTCTTTATGCTCACCTCAGGTGTAGAACAGGGCAGTTGAGGGAGACTTGTCCCCCAGTTGCACCCTTTTGCAGATGCCTTGCATGTTGAAATAAGGTAAGCCTGACCTAATGTTCTCCATGGGGTGGTGAAGTCGCCATCAAGCCGATCGGCCCGCTCTGGCTCGGGGCCCTGCTGATAGCCGCCCTGTTCGGCGCGTTCCAGGCGTACTACTGGATCGGCCGCAAGCTCGGCGGCAAGCTCTACGACTCCAGGCTCGGCCGCAGGGTGGGCCGCGAGCGGATCGAGAAGGTGGAGCAGGTCGTCGAGCGGTGGGGTGCGCTGGCCGTCTACGGGTGCTTCTGGGTGCCGATGCTGCGGCACACGCTGCCCTGGGTGGCCGGGGCGCTGCGCGTGTCCTACCCGTGGTACATCGTGGCCAGCGCGCTGGGATGCCTGACGTGGGCGCCGATCTGGTGGCTGGGCATCTCGACCCTGGTGTGGGGCTGGCTCCAGCTCGCGGCGAGGTCGCCGATCACCGCCGCGGTGGTGGCCGTGCTCGCGATTGCCGGAGTCACGGCCTACCTGGTCTGGCGGCGGCGCCGGCGATCCGTCGCCGCGTGAAGGAGTGGCTACACCGACGCGAGCGTGGTGTCGTCCACGGTCGCGTCCGGGGCGTTCTTGCGTACGGACTCCACACCGTTGACGCATGCCACCTTCGTCGAGTAGCCCTCGCTGACCGCGATCGTCTGGCCGTTGGCGGCCACGAGCTTGAAACGGTACTCGCCCCGCTTGTCCTTTGAGATCACGAACTTACCTGCCATGGCGCTCTCCCCCGTCGTGCCGGTACTACCGACGGTTTACCCGTCCGAAGAGGTTGTTTTCGCGGCTTGTGGTCAAGTTCGGCAAATCTACGGTTGATCACCTGCCACCATGTCTGGCATGCATATTGGGGGTATCTTCGGCTCCGCCGCACTCGCCCTGGTCGTGGGCTTCGCCCCGGCCGCCCACGCGGCGAACGAGCCCACCGTGGGCGCCACAGAGGCCTACGTGATCGATTCGGCGGGAACGATCCACTTCAGCAAGCGCGAGACCCGCCGCGTGCCCGTCGCCAGCCTGGTCAAGATCATGACGGCGTACGTGGTCCTGCACGAGGCCAACCTGAACGACACCGTCACGATCACCGCGGCCGACGTACGGCATGCCACCAGCAACGGCGCGACCACGGCCGGGCTGCGCAAGGGCGAGCGGCTCGCGGTGCGGGACCTCCTGTACGGCTTGATGCTCCCGTCGGGCGCGGACGCCGCCAACGCGCTGGCCCGCAGGTACGGGCCCGGCATGACCGCCTTCGTCACCAAGATGAACGCCGCCGCCAAGAGCCTGGGTCTGTCCGGCACCCGTTACACCAACGCCGACGGCCTGCCCACGCCCCGGGGCGGCGGCTACTCCACGGCCGTCGACCAGGCCAAGCTGACCCAGGCGGCCATGCAGAACGCCACCTTCCGCACGGTCGTCGGGAGCAAGGTGCAGAAGGTCGCCAAGACCGGCCTGCACCGGGCGCACACCTGGAAGAACACCAACAAGCTCCTGCAGACGGGCGACGGGGTCCTGGGCGTGAAGACCGGCTACACGAACGCGGCCGGATACTGCCTGGTCTTCGCCGGAGATCGCGGCGGCCGGCGCGTCGTCGGCGTGCTCCTGGGCGACCAGGACAAGCGCCGATTCACCACGGCCGAGGAACTGCTGGACTACGCCGGCTCGCAGATCGAGAACGGCTGAGGTTCAGAACTCGAAGCAGCGGGCGAAGGCGAACAGGAACGCGATGTAGGCGATCGCCACGGCCACTATGGCGATCGCCATCGCGACGATGATCCCGATGCCCATGCCCGTGCGCATGCCGCCGATCAGCGCCACCGCGACCAGGATCACGCCGACGACGTACCCGGCGACCAGCAGCGGGAAGAACCGGGTGACGTCGCAGTGCAGGCTGTAGACCAGCACCGTCGCGGCGATGAGCGCGATCCCGGCCAGCCCCAGCGTCAGCGCCACGTTCCGCCCCATGGCTCCAGCATCTCACCGATCTTGTCGGCCCGTCAGGAGCACATCGTGACGGGGTCGAGCCTGTCCGCGGTACGGCGCAGCGTCCGCGCCAGCCGGATCTTCGTCGGTGCCCTGTAGGGCTTGACCGGGGCGTCCGGCAGGGCTTCGTGGAGCGACCCCTGGAACCCCATCGCCGTCTCGTGCGCCAGAACCTGCATGGCATCCATGCGCCCTCCTTCTTAATCCATTAAGACCTTAATCAATTAAGAACCCCCTACACAAGCCCCCCAGGCACCGCAGCGCGCGGGAGGGTGGGGGTGCGGAGCAATAGGGTTGGGGGATGGGCAAGGTCACGTTGCAGACGATCGCCGATCGGCTCGGGGTGTCGCGGGCCACCGTGTCCTATGCCTTCTCGCGGCCCGACCAGGTCAGCGACGGGTTGCGCAGGCGCGTGATGGAGGTGGCCGACGAGCTCGGCTACGCGGGCCCCAACCCGACGGCGCGATCGCTGCGGCTGGGCCGGGCCGGCGCGCTGGGGCTGCTGTTCAGCGAGACGCTGGCCTACGCCTTCGCCGACCCGTACGCGATCGGGTTCTTCCAGGGCCTGGCGACCGCGGCCGAGGACGCGGGGGTGGGGCTGCTGATCCTGCCGATCCCGCACGGCGACCGGCGCACCGACACCGTGCGCGACGCGGTGGTGGACGCGTTCTGCGTGGTGTCGCTGCCCGACCACCATCCGGCGCTGGCCGAGGTGCTGGCCCGCAAGCTGCCCGTCGTCGTGGTGGACGAGCCGTACGTCGAGGGCCACGCACTGGTCGGCATCGACGAGCCGGCGGCCGGGGCGGAGGCGGCCGGCCATCTGCTGGGCCTGGGACACCGGCGGCTCGGGATCGCCATGGTCGGCCTGCACGACGACGGCTACACGGGCTGGGCCGATCCCGCCCGGCGCGAGGGCGCGGTGTTCGAGGCCATGCGGATGCGGATGACCGGCTACCGGACCGCCTGCGAGGCGGCCGGGCTCGGCTGGCCCGCCGTACCGTTCTACGAGGTGGCGCGCAACTCCAGGGACATGGGCAGGAAGGCGGGCCACGCGCTGCTGTCGGCGGACCCGCGGCCGACGGCGATCCTGACCAACACCGACGTGCTGGCCCTCGGCGTGCTCGACGCGGCCGCCGATCTGGGGCTGGAGGTGCCGGGAGACCTGTCGGTGGTCGGCTTCTCCGACAGCGCCGCCGAGGAGGCCGGGCTCACCACGATCCGCCAGCCCAAGCAGGAGATCGGCGAGGCCGCGGGGCGGATGCTGCTGTCGGGGAGCGAGATCGAGCCGGGCAGGCGCGTCTTCCCGCACGAGCTGGTCGTGCGGGCCTCGACGGCGCCGCTCAGATCGTGAAGCCGGCGTAGCCGGCGGCGGCCACCTCCTCGCACCTGGCCCGGTAGAGGTCGACGCCGCCCACGTAGGGCAGGAAGACGCGGGGCTTGCCCGGCACGTTGGCGCCCATGTACCAGGAGTTCGCCCGGGGGAAGAGCGTGTAGCCCGCCACCTCGGCCACGTGCGCGCCCCAGGCGTCCTCGGCCGCGGGGTCGGCGTCGATTGTGCGGCCTTCCAGGTGCTCCAGGCAGCCGGCTATCCAGTCCACGTGCTGCTCGATCGAGACGATCATGTTGCTGAGCACCGACGGGCTGCCTGGCCCGGTGATCGTGAACAGGTTGGGGAATCCCGCGCTCATCAGCCCCAGGTACGTCTTCGGCCCGGCCGCCCACTTGTCGCGCAGCGAGACCCCGTCCTTGCCACGGATGTCGATGTTCAGCAGCGGCCCCGTCATCGCGTCGAACCCGGTGGCGAACACGATCACGTCGACCTGGTGCTCGCCCGCGGTGGTGCGCACGCCGTACCTGGTGAACTCCTCCAGCGGCGCCGACCTGAGGTCGGCGAGCGTCACGTTGGGGCGGTTGAACGTGGCGTAGTAGCCGGTGTCGACGCAGATGCGCTTGCTGCCGATCGGGTGGTCGTACGGCGTGAGCAGCTCGGCGACCGCCGATTCCGTGACGGTGGCGCGGATCTTGCCGCGGACGAAGTCGGCGGCCGTGGTGTTGGCCTCCTCGCTGACCAGCAGGTCGGAGAAGGCGCCGAGGAAGGCGATGCCGCCGCGCTCCCAGCGTTCCTCGAAGGCGCGCCGCCGCGCGTCCGGGGCCGCCGACAGGGCCTGGTCGGGGTTGGGCGTGGTCATCAGGCCGCTGTGGGTGACGCGCATGCCGGCGCGGATCTCCCCGTGGTTGTCCTTGAACCACCGCCCGTAGGCGGGGTCCATGGGCCCGTTGCGGGCGGGGATGCTGAAGTTCGCGGTCCGCTGGAACACGGTGACGTGCTCGGCGACCTGGGCGATCTCCGGGATGGCCTGGATGCCGGAGGAGCCGGTGCCGATGACGGCGACCCGCCTGCCCGCCAGGTCCACGCCCCCGTGCGGCCACCTGCCGGTGTGGTGGGTCGCGCCGTGGAACATCGGCAGGCCGGGCACGCGTGGCGCGGAGGCCAGGCAGCCGACCGCGGCGATCAGGTACCGGGCGGTGACCCGCTCTCCTTGCGAGGTCTCGACGGTCCATCCGTCGTCGAAGGTGGCGCTCGTCACCTTCGTGCGGAAGGCGATGTCCTTGCGCAGGTCGAAGCGGTCGGCCACGTGGTCGAGGTAGCGCAGGATCTCCGGCTGGGAGGCGTAGCGCTCGCTCCAGGTCCACTCCTGCTGGAGCTCGTCGGAGAAGGAGTAGGAGTACTCGAGGCTCGGCACGTCGCACCTGGCGCCCGGATACCGGTTCCAGTACCAGGTCCCGCCCACGCCGTCGCCCGCCTCGAACACCTGAACGTCCATGCCGAGGCCGCGCAGCCGGTGGAGCATGTACAGCCCGGCGAAACCGGCGCCGATGATGATGGCATCTTTTTGGAGCACGATTCCAGGAAATCACCGGAACATCCGGCGTCAAGGTCATTTGCCCAGACGCCCTGTTTCAAGCGCTGGACGCGGCGGTGCGGATATTAGGTCAGCTCGCGCGCATCAGGTCGTGGCAGGCGATTGCGGCGGCGGCGACCACGTTGAGTGAGTCGACGCCGGCGGCCATCGCGGTGGCGCTCATCGGGATGCAGACGGGCACGTCCGCCTCCGCCAGCCAGTGTGAGGACAGGCCGTCGCCCTCCGAGCCGAGCAGCAGCGCCACCCGGTCTCCCAGCTCGACCTGGTCGATGGGGGTCACCTGCTGGTCCGGTGTGAGGGCCAGCGTCTGGAAGCCCGCCTTGCGCAGTTGATCGAGGCCGTCGAACCAGTCGGACATCCTGGCGTAGGGGATCGAGAAGACCGCTCCCATCGACACCTTGACCGACCGGCGATAGAGCGGGTCCGCGCAGCGCGGCGAGAGGATCACGCCCTCCACGCCGAGCGCCGCCGCGCAGCGGAAGATCGCCCCGACGTTGCCGTGGTCGACCAGGTCCTCAAGGACCAGCAGGCGCCGCAGGCCGGTGAGCTTGTCCACCGGCGGCAGCGGCAGCCTGGCCATCGAGGCCATGGCGCCCCGGTGCACGGGGAACCCGGCGATGCCCGCCATGACCTCGTCGCCGGTCACGTACACGGTGGCGTCGCCGAGCACGTCCGCCAGCGAGGACAGCCAGCGCTCCGTGGTAAGCACCGAGCGGATCGGGTATCCGGCGCCGATCGCCCGCCGGATCACCTTCTCCCCCTCGGCCAGGAACAGCCCGCGCTCGGCTTCCAGGCTCTTGCGCAGCTCCACGTCGCGCATCCGGGTGTAGTCGGCCAGGCGCGGATCGTCGGGCGAGGTCACGTACTCAAGCACCCTCCGATACTGCCACGAGCCGCCTGACCTGCCAGACGGCCGCATAGCAGGTCAGCACCAGGCACAGGCCGATCACGGTGCCCGCGCCCACCTTGGTGATCACGCTGGGCAGGCCCAGGTGCGGCGCCGGCTCGTCGACCAGCGGCCACAGCAGCGCGCCCAGTACGGTCCCCACGGCGCAGGCCAGCAGGACGGCCCGCCGTACCCAGGGACTGATCCGCAGCCGCTCGGGCAGGGCGGTCGCCGACATGCGCGCCAGGCCGCGCCACGCCCACCACGCCACGATCGTCAGGCCGACGACCGAGGAGATGTACTGCAGCAGCCGGAACAGGTGGATCACCCCGAACACGGACACAGACAGCCACTCGCCCCACTGGATGCTGGCGTAGGAGTGGGTGAAGGAGTCCCACAGCACGTGGCTGGCCGCGCCGATCACCCCGCCCACGGCCACGGCGGGCAGCGAGCGGGAGGGCGCGAGCAGCGCCGCCCTGGCCGCAAGCGGCGGCGGCAGCAGCGAGATCAGCGGCTCCCTGAACATCAGGTGGAAGAGCCCGAGCAGGATGAACACCGCGGCCAGGTCGAGCGTGACCACGCCCAACCACGAGTGCCAGTACCGGTATTCAGGCAGGAACGGCAGGAAGATCGGCAGATCGGGCACCATCGCGCCGATCGCCAGAGCCCATGGATCGGCCCATTTGCTCTTCATGAAAGGGACTACGGCTGCGATATGACTTGGCGTGAACGGCACTGACCCCTCCCCCGTGAACGATCACTTCGACGATATCCCGGCGAATCTTGACCGATCTTTTCCTGCCCGTCATAAAGTCACGCTAAGTAATGGGTATGGTACGTAGCGCTGTCGACGGCCGGATGGCGGGGATTTCGGAGGGTCAAGGTGTCTGACCAGCGGGTTCACGCGCATCCGGCCGCGTCAGCCGATTGGCTCCGCGATGCGCGGCGCGCCAGGGCGCTGTCGATGGCCACACTTGTGTGGCTCTCCGTGGAGAGCACTCTCGGCCTGTACGCCGGCCTCTCGGCGGACTCGGTGGCACTGATCGGCTGGGGCCTGTCGGCGTTCGTGGAGGCGGCCGCGAGCCTCATCGTGGTCTGGCGCTTCACCGGCTCGCGCACGCTGTCCCCCGGCGCGGAGACGACCGCGCGCCGCCTCGTCGCGGCGAGCTTCTGGCTGCTCGCGCCCTATGTGATCGCGCACGTCGCCTACGACCTGCACGAGGGCCACCGCTCCTCGCCGACCACGCTCGGCATCGCCGTGACGGCGATCAGCCTGGTCAGCATGCCCGCCCTGGGCCTGGCCAAGCGACGGCTCGGGGTACGGCTGGCCTCCACGGCGACCGCCGGAGAGGGCATCCAGAACCTGATCTGCGCCGCGATGGCGGCGGGCGTGCTGACCGGATTGTGGCTCAACACGTTCGGCTGGTGGTGGGTGGACCCGGCGATGGCGGTGGCGCTCGCGGCGGTGGCCGTGCGGGAAGGAATCCGCGCGTGGCACGATCACGCATGCTGCCATTGACCGTAACTTTCGGTAATCGTCGCACCAAAAGGGCTGTTTTGCCACGCTAAGCGTACCGAGTATCGTTCCGGAGGTATTGCGGAGCATCTCCCGCTAGGGTCTCCGGAAGGTTTCGACACATACCGAAGAGGACATCGTGGGGCGACACCGGACAGACGAGCTCGATGATGGGTATCGAGCCCAGGGTCCTCCCCCTCCCCGCAGGAGAAGCGGCGCGGGCAGGGGCAGGGTACTCGTCCCGCTGGCCGGCGCCGTGGCGCTGGCCGTGCTCCTCGGCGTCGCCGCGTTCGTCATCTTCAACCGCGACCACGACTGCTCCAGCGGCAAGCTGCCGCTGCGCGTGACGGCCTCGCCGGACATCCAGCCCGCGCTGAACAAGATCGCCGGAACCTACAACAAGGCGCTGCACTCGATCGACAGCCGCTGCGTCGAGGTCACCGTGGCCAAGGAGGCCACCGCGCGCACCGCCGGCGCCCTGGCCGCGGGCAAGGCGAACACCGACCTGTGGGTGGCCGACTCCAGCCTGGTGATGGCGCGGCTGCGCGCCGACCCCGCGGCCGCCACCGCGATCCCGCAGCCGGGCGGCTCGATCGCGACCACACCGATCGTGCTGGCCGCCGCCAAGTCCTCGGCCGCCAAGCTCGCGGGCAGCCTGCAGCCCAGCTGGTCGGGCATGATCGCCGCGTCGAACGTGGCGAACCCGGACGGGCCGGTCAAGAAGGTCCGCGTGCTGGCGCTCGACCCGCAGAAGAACTCGGCCGGGATGGCCGCACTGCTGGCCGCCGCGGGCCTGGCCAAGAAGTCCGGCCAGGACAAGGCGCTGGTCGGCGCGCTCAAGGAGCTGTCGACCCAGCTGGTCGCCGACCCCGGCTCGCTGCTGGCCAGCCTGACCGTCAAGTCGGGCAACCGGGTCCCGGTGGGCGTCACCTCCGAGCAGGCCATCTACCTCTACAACACCAAGAAGCCGGAGTCGCCGGTGGTGCCGCTGTACCCGGCCGAGGGCACGCTGAGCCTGGACTACCCGGTCATGGTGCTCACCAAGGACGCGGCGGTGCAGAAGGCGGCGGCCGCCTTCCAGAAGGAGCTCGCCCTCGACTGGGCCCAGAAGGTCCTGCGCGACCAGGGCTTCCGCAGCCCCGACGGCAAGGCGGGCGACTCGCTGTCCAAGGACAAGGGCTTCGACCCCAAGACCCCGCAGGCGCTGCCCGCACCGGACGCCAAGACCGTGGCCAGCATGACCCAGACCTGGTCCAGGCTGAACCTGGGCACCCGGATGCTCACCCTGCTGGACGTCTCGGGCACGATGGCGCTGCCGGTGCCGGGCACGAACATGACCCGCATGCAGGCCATCAGCAAGATCGCCACCGAGGGTCTCGGCCTCTTCCCTGCGGACGCGGAGATCGGCGTGTGGGCGTTCTCCACCTTCCTCAACGGCACCAAGGACTGGAAGGAAGCGGTCTCCGTCGGCCCGCTCAGCGAGACGGTCAACGGCGTGACCCGCAAGGACCTGCTGGCCAAGCAGCTGGCCACGATCCAGGCCAAGGCCACCGGCGACACCGGGCTCAACGACACGCTCAAGGCCGCCTACGCCGACATGACCGCGAACTACGCGGGCGACAAGATCAACACAATCCTGATCCTCACGGACGGCGCGGGCAACGACGACCCCAACGGCGGCACCAGCGACGCGGAGATCCTGAAGTTCCTCAAGGACAAGTACGACCCCAAGCGCCCGGTCAGCATTCTGCTGATCGCCTTCGGCCCCGACGCGCCCAAGGGCAAGAAGCAGATGGACGCGCTGGCCAAGGCCACCGGCGGCGAGGCCTACATCGCCAAGAACGTCCTGCAGGTGCGCGACTTCTTCCTGCAGGGCATGCAGCGCCGCCTCTGCTCTCCCCAGTGCGACGGCTGATCGCGCCCGCCCTTGTGACGGGTGATTTCCCACCCGCCTCCCTGGTCACAGGCCATACCGGGCGGTTATGACCCGTCATCCGCGGACATGCCGGGCACGTCCTAACCGCACAGTCACACCTGCGGGGAGGGAAGATCCGTGCCCGGATGGCCGACCGTCGACCGCGCCGACGACCACCAGCTGGCGGACGCCCTGCGGCGTGCGGACCCCGACGCCCCCGCCAGGCTCTACGACGCCTACGCCGAACGCCTGCACGACTACGCCTGCTCGCTGACCGGGGACCGCGACAGCGCGGCCGACTCCGTGCACGACGCGATCGTCACCGCCCAGGGCCGGGTCGACCGGCTCAAGGAGAGCCCCAGGCTGCGGTCGTGGCTGTACGCGCTGACCAGGTTCCAGGCCATGGCCAGGCTCGGCCGCAAGGACGACGACGGCCTGCCGCCACCCGTGCTGGACGACCCGGACGACCCTGAGCTGGCCGAGCTGGTGCACGAGGCGCTCGGCGAGCTGAGCAGGAACGAGCGCGAAGTGCTCGAGCTGTCGGTCCGGCACGGGCTGACCCCGGCAGAGGTGGGCGGCGTGCTGGGGCTCACCTCCCGCCAGGCCGCCGCCCGCCTCGGCCGGGCCCGCGACCACCTGGAGAACGCGGCCGCCGCCGTCGTGTTGGCCAGGACGGGCCGGGCGCACTGCCCCGACCTGTCGGCCATGGTCGACTCGTGGGAGGGACCGCTCACCCCGCTGCTGCGGCGCCGCCTGTCAGGGCACATCAGCGGGTGCGAGGTGTGCACCGAGGGACGGCACCGCCAGGTCTCGGCGGCCAGGCTGCTCGACATGGTGCCGGTGGCCTTCCCGCCGATCTCACTGCGCCGCCGGGTGATCGACACCTGCGGCAACCCGGACTCCGACCAGACCCGCGTCCTGATCACCGACCGCAGCGACAGCTTCGACAGGACCGGCTTCCCCGCCCCAACCAAGTCCAACGGCTCCCGCCGCCGCGGTACGGCCAGGCGTCGCGAGAGCGGGGATCCCACGGCGGCGCTCGACCTGGGTACCGGCGCCCACCGGCTGGAGCTGGACGGGCACCCCCGGCGCAGGCGGCGCAGGCTGGCTCCCGTCCTGTTGTCCGGGATCGCGGTACTGGCGGCCACCGGCACCGTGGTCATGCTCAACCGCGGCGCCGACGGCACCGAGGCGGCGCTCCACCTGGCCCCCACCCCGTCGGCCACGGCCACCAGCACCGAGCCTGAGCTGCAGACCGCCACCCAGCCGGCCGACGACCCCACCGAAGAACCCAGCACTGAACCCACCACCGAACTCACCGTGCCCACCGCCGCGCCGACCACCGGCCGTCCCGCGCCCGCAGCCGCCACCACCCGGCCGGCCGCCCCGGCGCCCACGGCCACCCGGCGCCGCCCGCCGCCGGGCGCCAAGCTCGCGGTGTCGTGCCCGGGCGCGCTCGACGGCGCTGCGAAGATCGGGCTCGCGGCCCGCAACGCGAGCGTGACCTGGAGCGCGACCTCCAGCGCGGGGCTCGACGTCTTCCCGGCCGGCGGCACGATCAAGGCCGGCGGCTCGGTGGCGATCTGGGTGACGGCCAACGACCCGAACGAGGCGGGCAGCGGCTCGGTGTCGATCGCCTCGAACGGCGGCGGCGGCAGCTGCTCGCTGTCGTGGCAGGGCCACCAGCCGCCGGCGTCGAACCCGCCCACCGACGACCCCGGTTCCCCGTCGGCGACGCCGACCGACACCCCGCCCTCCGGCGGTGAGAGCAGCACCGCTTCGCAGCCCCTCGGGTCGTGAGAGAGCAACATCACACAAGATCTGGTGCCAGCTATTACTAGAGTGACAAACGGGGATAAAACGGACCCTGACTCGAAGATCCACCCACATATAGGGCATCCTGGTGTGCTTGGGGATCGCTTTGGGCCTGGGTCTTGACGGTGTGTTTATCGACACACGAGAAAAATCGGCTCCTGGGTAAACCAGAGCGTGACTCCAAGCGTCGGCATTGACGTGCCCGGGGGCAGATTGGTCCCATGAACAATGCGATCAATCGTGCCCGTAGTCTGCCAGGAGCCAGGAGAGAGACAGTAGATGCTCAAGCACCGCAGAGCGTTCAAAGCGCTCACGTGGCTGCTCGCACTCGCGTGCATCGCGGGTGCGGTGATCGCGCTCTTCGACATCGAGACGCCACTGCGCCCGGTTCTGATCTCGCTGTTCCTACTCGTCGTCCCTGGTGCGGCGGTCGTCGGACTGTTGCGTGATCGTGACCCGCTTGCCGCACTATCAGTAGGAGCCGCGGCAAGTCTCGTGCTGAACGTTCTCCTTGCCCAGGCCATGCTGCTCTTCCACGCGTGGTCTCCGAGGGCCGGCGTGGCTACCGTCGCCGTGCTCGGAGGGTTCATGTACGTGCTTCGCGTGTTGTACCGGGGGAAGAACATGCAGACCGAACAGGGGGCCAGGGCAAGGTGAACATCACTGTCGTTCGCCCGGGGGAGCTCGGAGACTCCGAACGGTCTCGATGGCGGGAGCTACAGAAAGCCGACCCGAGCCTGGACAACCCGTTCCTTTCGGTGGAGTTCGCCCTGGCGATGGACCGCTTGCGCGACTACGTGAGGGTGGCGGTCATCCAGGACGCAAACCGGATAGTCGGCTTCTTCCCCTACGAAAGGCACAGTTTTGGGATCGGGAAGCCGCTGGGCGGCTTCCTTACTACGTGTCACGGTTTGATCTCAATTCCGGACCTGAAGATCGACGCCAAGGCGCTGCTTCGCGCGTGCAAGCTGAGCGTCTTCGACTTCGATCACCTGGTCGCGGGACAGCCGACGTTCGCCCAGTACGAGACCGACGTCCGCCCGGCGCCGGTCATGGACTTCACCTCGGGCTTCGAGGCCTGGATCGACCAGGTGAAGGCCAACTCCCCGAAGAATCTGAAGACCGTGCGCTACAAGGAGCGCAAGCTCGGCAGGGAGCAGGGTGACCTGCGCTTCGCGTGGGCCTCGGCCGACAAGAAGGTGCTCGACACACTGCTCACCTGGAAATCCGACCAGTACCGGCGTACCGGCAGGGTGGACCGTTTCGCCCAGCCGTGGATCGTCCAGCTGATCGAGGAGATGCACGGGCTCAGCACGCCCGACTTCTCCGGGGTCCTGACGATGCTGTACGCCGGGGACGTCCCAGTCGCCGGCCATTTCGGACTGCGGACGGCCACCACCCTGGTCGGGTGGTTTCCCGCCTACGACACCGAGTACGCCCGTTACTCCCCGGGCATCGTCCACCACCTGCAGATGGCCGAGGCCGCTGCGGGCGCGGGCCTGCACATGGTCGACATGGGCAAGGGCGGCAAGGAGTACAAGGACTGGCTCAAGAGCGGAGTCCTGTACGTCGCCGAGGGCCGCATCTCCAGACCGTCCGCGGCGGCGGCGGTGCACTGGATGGGAAGAACTCCTTTCAACAAAGCCCGAACAATTGTCATGGATCGACCGTCTCTCTATAGAGCGGCCGATCGTGTCCTCAAGGGCTTCGGTCGGGTGCGCACCTCTCTGCACCAAGAGTCACCCGACCCGGTTGTCAAGGAACCAACAGGAGCGCGTTGAGCGCTCCACCCTCGTCCCAGCAGTAACAGCAGCACAGCCACAGCACCCACACCCTCACCTCATTGGACCCTCCAATGCACCGTTCTCCGCATCCGCCATTCCCTCTGCACCCCGGGGTGGTTGCTCGCGGTGGGGTCCCGGAAGGATTTCCCTCACCATGAGTCCCGAGATCACCAAGCCCAACGGCAAGGTCATCAGCGCAGCGCTGCGCTCGATGCCGCCGATTGAGCGGTTCACCCCCGTCACGCCTCACCTGGCCATTTCTCCAACGGTGAGCGTCGTTGTGCCGGCGATGAACGAAGCGGAGAACCTCCCGCACGTCTTCGCCACACTCCCCCAGTGGATCGACGAGATCGTCCTGGTGGACGGCAGGTCCGTTGACGACACCGTCGCGGTGGCCAAACGCCTGCGCCCCAACGTGAAGATCGTCACGCAGACCGGCAAGGGCAAGGGCGACGCCCTGGCGGCCGGCTTCGCCGCCTGCACCGGCGACATCATCGTGATGATCGACGCCGACGGCTCCACTGACGGTCACGAGATCATCGCGTTCGTCGGCGCACTGGTCACCGGCGCCGACTTCGTCAAGGGCTCGCGCTACGCCGCGGGTGGCGGCAGCGACGACCTGACCTTCAGCCGCCGCTTCGGCAACAAGGTCCTCACCGGCCTGGTCAACCTGATGTACGGCACGCAGTACACCGACCTGTGCTACGGCTACAACGCCTTCTGGGCCCGCCACCTCGACGTGCTCGACCTCGACTGCGACGGCTTCGAGGTGGAGACGCTGATGAACGTGCGGGCCGCCAAGGCGGGGCTGAAGGTGCACGAGGTGCCCAGCCACGAGCGCTGCCGCATCCACGGTGAGAGCAACCTGCGGGCCGTCCGCGACGGCTTCCGGGTGCTCAACACCATCCTGCGCGAGTGGCGCCGGCAGCCGGCGCCCGTGCAGCTCGAGCCAGCCGCCGCTCCCGCCGCCGACCGGGGCGTCGCTTAATCCGAAGGCCAGTGAAGTGAACACGTCCGTCGTCATCTGCGTCTACACCGAGGAGCGCTGGGAGGACATCAGACAGGCTGTGGAATCGGTCGGAAACCAGACCCGCCCGCCGTACGAGCTGATTCTGGCGGTCGACCACAACCCAGACCTGCATCTGAAACTCAAGCGCGCATATCCGCAGGCCATCGTGGTGGAGAACACTCACGAGCAGGGCCTGTCAGGCGGCAAGAACACCGGGGCCGACGTGGCCACCGGTGACATCGTCGCCTACCTCGACGACGACGCGGTCGCCGATCCCGGTTGGCTGGAGGCTTTGGAGGAGGGCTTCCAGGATCCGGATGTCGTCGGCGTCGGCGGTCGTACCGATCCGCTCTGGGCGTCCCAGCGCAGGCCGCGGTGGTTCCCCTACGAGTTCGACTGGACCGTCGGGTGCACTTACCGCGGCATGCCCGCGGTCAAGGCGCCCATCCGCAACGTCATGGGCGGCAACGCCGCCTTCCGCAGGGAGGTCGTGGCCGAGGTCGGCGGCTTCCACAGCGGGATCGGCCGCAGTGTGCAGGGACGCAAGTCCCGGCCGCTGGGCTGCGAGGAGACCGAGTTCTGCATCCGGCTGAGCCAGCGCAAGCCGGGCGCGGTCATGCTGTTCCAGCCGAGCGCCGTGATCGGGCACAAGGTGCCCAGGCAGCGCGAGCGCTTCGCCTACTTCCGCTCCCGCTGCTATGCCGAGGGCCTGTCCAAGGCGCTGGTGACGCGGGAGGTCGGGTCGCAGGACGGGCTGGCCAGCGAGCGCGCGCACGCGATGAAGACCCTGCCGCTCGGCGCGCTGCGCGGCGTCGGCGAGGCGTTCCGCGGCGACGTCGGAGGTCTGGGCAGGGCGGCCGCGATCGTGATCGGCCTGGCCTGGACGACCTGGGGCTACGTGGTCGGATCCTGGAGGCTGCGATGACCCGCGTACCGATCCTGATGTACCACTCGGTCAGCGACCGGCCGAACGAGGACACCAAGCCGCACTCGGTCAGGCCGTCCGACCTGGCCGAGCAGCTGGCCTACCTGTCGGAGAACGGGTTCACGCCGCTCACGCTGGGCGCCCTGGTCGCCTCGGTGAACAAGAGCGCGCTGCCGCCCAAGCCGATCGTGGTGACCTTCGACGACGGCTACGCCGACTTCCACAGCGCCGCACTGCCGCTGCTCGAGCGCTACGACTTCCCCGCCACGGTCTTCCTGACCAGCGGCTGGGTGGCCGACGCGGATGGCGACGCGGCCGGGCGGCCGCTCGACGCCATGCTGTCCTGGGGCCAGGCCCGCGAGGCCGCACAGACCGGCATCGAGTTCGGCGGCCACAGCCACAGCCACCCGCAGCTCGACCAGCTCCGCACCGAGGAGCTGCGTCAGGAGCTGCGCAAGAACAAGGGCCTGCTGGAGGAGAGAATCGGCGCCCCGGTGGCCACCATGGCCTACCCCTACGGCTACTCCAGCGCCAGGGTCCGCCGCGAGGTGCGCAGGGCCGGCTACTTCGCCGCGTGCGCCGTGAACAACATGATCGCCGCGGACCGCCACGACATGCTCGCCATCCCCCGGCTGACGGTCGCCCGCCACACGACCATCAGCATGTTCATGCGCGCCGTCGAGGGCAGCGCCGTACCTCTGATCTACCTGCGCGAGCGCATCCTCACCAAGGGGTACGCGGTCGTCAGGCGGACCAGGTACGGCCTGCAGCGGGTGCGCGGGAATGTCTAGGCTCTGGCAGCGGATCCTGCACGATCTCAGCAACCCGCTGTTCCGCAACGGTTACGCGCTGATGGCCAACACGGTCATCACCGCCACGCTCGGCATGGGCTACTGGCTGCTGGCGGCCCACTTCTTCTCGCCCGAGGAGTTCGGGCGCGGGCAGGCGACGATCACCGCGATGCGGCTGTTCGCCTCGCTGATGGCGCTCGGCTTCCAGGGCGCGATCGTCACGTTCCTGCCGATCGCGGGCCGCCGCACGCCGGAGTTCATCCTGCGCGGGTACGGCGTGGCCGCCGGGGCCGGCGGCGCCGCGGCGGTCGGCTTCCTGCTGACGCTGCCCATGTGGGGCAAGACCTACCAGGCGCTCGGCGGGTTCGGCCCCGGGCTGTTCTTCCTGGGCTCGGTCCTGGTGTGGGCGGTGTTCACGCTGCAGGACTACGTGCTCGTCGGGCTGCGCAAGGCCACCTGGGTGCCGCTGAACAACCTGGTCTTCGGCGTGGTCAAGATGGGCCTGCTGGTCGCCATGGCCGGCGCGCTGCCCTCCGGTGGCATCTTCGTGTCCTGGATCGTGCCCACGGCTCTGGCGCTGATCCCGGTCAACTGGTTCATCTTCGGCTACGCCGTACCCAAGTACGTCAGGGAGAACTCCGGCGACCGGGAGCCGCCACAACTACGTGAGGTGGGGCGCTTCCTGGCCGGGGACTTCCCCGGCCAGCTGTCGATGATGGCCATCGTGTACCTGGTGCCCGTGGTGATCGCGACCCAGGTGGGCGAGGCCACGTTCGGGCGCTTCTCGATGGCCCACACGCTGGCCAGCATGATCGAGCTGCTGGCGATGAACATGGCGGCCTCGCTCACGGCCGAGGGCTCCTTCGACCGGAGCAGGCTGGCCGCCAACAGCCGCAGAGCGCTCAAACGGGCCTTCCTGCTCATCACGCCGTGCATCGTGGTGGCGATCGTGGCCGCGCCACTGATCCTGACGATCTTCGGCAAGGAGTTCGCGGCCGAGGGCACGACGCTGCTGCGGCTGATGGCGCTGGCGGTCTTCCCGCGGGTGCTGATCGAGGTCTACCTGAGCACGCTGCGCGCCCAGAAGCTGGCCAAGAGGCTGGCCACGATCCAGATCGGGCTGGCCGGGCTGGTGCTGGTCTCCACGGTGTCGCTGTTCCCCCTCGCGAAGGTCAACGCGGTCGGGTACGGCGTGCTCCTGAGCGAGCTGCTGATGGCGGCTTTCATCTTTCCCGGACTACGCAAACTTCTCAAATTTGGCGAAACAGGGCAGCCCAGCGTCACTCAGGGGTCACCCGGGGCCGCATGATGGTCAACGTGAGGCAACGGGACGGCGATGGCATGACAACGGGGATCACGGGCTCCTCCGGGGTGCGAGGGGAGACAGGGGAGGAGTCAGACGTGCCCTTCGATCCGGAGGCCACCGGGGTGATCCCCCGGCTGTCGCTGCCGAAGCCGGACGAGTCGTCCGGACCGGACGAGGACACCCCTGACACCCCTGACCTTCCGGACGCCTCGGAGCCTTCGGATTCGTCGGACTCCTCGGACACGTCGGATTCGTCGGAAGCCTCGAGCGCCGCCTCGGACGACGACGAGGATGACGACGACGAGACGACGACCACCCAGCGGCTGCCCGCGTCGTTCGTCGTCAAGATCGGCGGCCCTCCGACGGCCGCCGATGCGGAGCCCAAGACGCCCGCCGTACCGGACGAGAAGGACGACAAGGACGACAAGGCTGCTGCCGCGGACACGGACGTCACCGCGCCCGCGGTGAGGCGTCCTGAGCCTTCCGGTGAGCGCAAGCCCCCGGCCGAGGACAAGCCCGCGGCCGAGGCGAAGCCGTCGAGCGTGGCCGAGCCTTCCGGCGACGCCAAGCCGTCGAGCAAGCTTTCCGCCGAGGCGAAGCCCGCGAGCGAGACCACGCGTCCGGCCGCGGCCAGGACAGCACGGGATTCCGGGCTGGCGAAGCTCGTGCTCCCGGCCGAGCCTGCCGCCTCGCCCCAGGGTGCGGCGACCCCCGCGCCGGCGGCTCCCGCGCGGCCGGCCAAGCCCGCGCCGAAGACGCCGGTCCCGGCCAAGGCCGGGGGGCTGATGGGCAGGATCGCGCAGCTCGTGCCGGCGGCGCCGAACTGGCTGCCCGTGCTGCTCACGCTCGAGGGCCTGATCATGTACGTGCTGGCGCTGAAGGTGGCGCCGGGCCCGCTGCGGGGCATCGATCCGAACGACATCAACGGTTTGGGCCTGATCGCCGCGATGCCGCTGAGCGCGTTCGCGGCGATCCTCATCATGATCGTGTCGTTCTTCGTCACCGTGGCCCAGAGCACCGACAGGAAGTTCCTGCTGCTGTTCCAGATCGCGGCCATCACGTTCGCCCTGCACGGCGCGGGCGCGCTGGTGGCCACGGAGCCGCGCTTCCCCACGGCGTACATCCATGCCGGGTTCGTGGAGTTCATCGGCAGGTCCGGCGAGACCGCGATCAACATCGACGCCCGGATGGGCTGGCCCGGGTTCTTCGCGCTGTTCGCCTTCGTGACGAAGGCGGCGGGGATCACCGACCTGACGCCGATCCTGCAGTGGACGCCGCTGCTGTCGAACCTGCTCTACCTGCTGCCGTTCGTGCTGATCCTGCGCCAGATGGTGGCCACCACGCGGGCCCGGTGGTTCGCGGCGCTGCTGTTCATCCTGGTGCAGTGGATCGGCCAGGACTACTTCTCGCCGCAGGGCTTCACCTTCGCCCTCTATCTGGCGTTCGTGGCAATCCTGATGCGCTGGTTCGGCCGGGTCGAGCAGCGCACCAAGCCGCTGCCGGAGAAGGGGAAGATCCGCAGGCTGCTGGCCAGGCTCGACGGGATGACGCCCGGCGAGATCGCCAACACCGGGACCTACCGGGCCGACCGGCTGCTGATGCTGATGCTGCTGATCGCCCTGTTCTTCGCGGCGACGGCCTCGCACCAGATCACGCCGTTCATGATGCTCGGCGTGCTGACCGCGTGCCTGCTGTTCAAGCGGACCAGGCTGACCTGGGCACTGCCGTTCTTCCTGGGCCTGGTGGTGCTGGCCTGGATCAGCTACCAGACGGTCGGGTTCTGGGCCGGTCAGATCGACGCGATCTTCGGCGGGTTCGGCCGGCTCATCCAGAACTTCGTCAGCAGTTCCAGCGGCCGCATCGAGGGCAGCGACCCCGCCCACGCGGTGGTGCTGAAGGCCCGGCTGGGCATCCTGGTGATCATCCTGTCCCTGGCCGCCATCGGGCTGATCAGGCGGCTGCGGCGCGGGGTGCACGACCGGATGGTGCTGATCCTGCTGTGCATACCCGTGCTGGCGATGGGGTTGCAGAGCTACGGCGGCGAGATGGGCCTGCGCGTCTACATGTTCGCGCTGCCCGGCTCCTGCCTGCTGGCGGCGTACGCGTTCTTCCCGAACCTGCCGGCCGACAGCGCCGACGTGCGGGACGAGACCGTGCCCATCCGCAGGCGGAACGTGCGCTTCAACCCGCAGCTGACCAAGAAGCTCTCCGTGGTGCTCGCGGCCTGCATCGCGGTGCTGTTCGCGGGACTGTTCCTGCTGGCCCGCTACGGCAACGAGAAGTTCGAGCGCGTCACCACCGGCGAGATCGCGGCCATGAACTACGTCTACGACCACGACAAGCCCAGCGCCCGCGTGCTGTACCTGGTCCCCAAGGCCAGTCCCGAGGTCACGCCGACCCTGCCGTGGGGCGCCAAGGACGTCGACATCGTCAACTTCAACGGCCAGGCCAAGGTGAACAAGGACCCGACCCAGGTCCAGGACGCGATCGAGGCGCTCAAGGCGCGCGACCGCAACACCTACCTCGTGGTCAGCCGCGGGCAGGTCAGCTACCTGCAGCTCAACGAGGGCTTCCCGGAGGGCTGGGGCGAGAAGTTCAGGGCCGCGCTGGACGCCTCCCCCGACGTGAAGAAGGTCTTCTCCAACGCCGACGCGGCGCTCTACACGTGGAAGAAGTTCGTCAAGGGCACAGAGATCCCCGATCCTCAGCCCTACAAGGGTCGGGGTGACCCGACCACGCCGTGGACGCCCGTGGGGGTCGCCGCGCTCGCCGTGACGTGGATCGCGCTGTTCGGCCACGAGGTGATCCGGCTGCACGGTCCCGGACGCGCGCCGCGTGCCCGGCGGCGCCTGCTGTACGTGGCGATACCGGCTTTCCTGATAGCGCTCGCGGTGATCATCGAGCGATTCATCTATATCGCCCTAAATCACTAAATTCACAGGAACCTCTAAGGTTATGCGGGATGATGTTCGCTGATGACGACACAGGAGACACTTCGCACTATGGCGGATGGGCGACTCGCCGCATCGCGGATCACGTCGGTTGACGCGTTACGCGGGTTCTCACTCCTGGGGATCCTCGTCGTCAACATCGCCTACCTCGCCTCCGGCTACCGGATGGCGGGCCTGGCAGAGCCCGCGTTCGACTCACCCATCGACTGGGTCGTCCGGTGGACGGTCACGATGTTCCTGGAGAACAAGTTCTACCTGCTGTTCTCCTTCCTGTTCGGCTACAGCTTCACGCTCCAGCTGGACTCCGCCGTACGGCAGGGCAAGGCGTTCGTGCCGATGTTCCTGCGCCGCCTGGCCGGGCTGTTCCTGCTCGGCCTGGCGCACGCGATCCTGCTGTTCCCCGGCGACATCCTGACCACCTACGCCTTCGTCGGGCTTGCCCTGCTGATCCTGCGCAAGATCAAGCCCAAGACCGCCGTGATGCTCGCGATCGGGCTCACCTCGCTGCTCGCGCTGGGTTTCGTGCTGCTGGCCGTACTGTCGATGCTGGGTCTGGAGACCGCGGGCACGGTCTCGCACGGCACCGCCGAGGCGATCAAGTCCGACGCCGCGATGGACGGCTCGGCCCTGCAGATCATCGCCGAGCACCTGCGCAAGCTGTCGCTCATCGTGCTGCTGCGCGTCTTCTTCCAGGGGCCCGCCGTGCTGGCCGCCTGCCTCATCGGGCTGGCGATCGGCAAGCTGGGCGTGCTGCGCGACCTGGGCGCGCACACCAGGGCCCTGCGCGGGCTGCAGTGGGTCGGCTTTACGGTCGGCGTCGCCGGCGCCTTCTTCTACACGCAGTCGGCGTGGAACGGCGCCTTCCACAAGTTCCTCGGGCAGGCGGTCGACCTGGTCACCGCTCCCCTGCTGGCCGCCGCCTACGCGGCCACGTTCCTGCGGCTGCTGCCCTACATCCCGCGGGTGGGCGCGATGCTGGCGGCGCCCGGGCGGATGGCGCTGTCGAACTATCTGGGGCAGTCGCTGCTCTGCTCACTCATCTTCACCGGGTACGGCCTGGCCCTGGTGGACCAGGTGAGCCCGCCGATACTCGTGGTGATCGCGGTGGGCATCTTCGGGGTACAGGTGGCCTACAGCCATTTCTGGCTGAGAGGGCATCGCTACGGGCCGGTGGAGTGGCTGCTGCGCTTCCTCACCTACTGGAACCGGCCGTCCGGGTCCTACCGGGCGCGCCACTCCTCCACGACCGTCTAGGAGGCCGGCGGTGAAGTACCTGATCCTGATCTACCGGAACCCGTCCACCAGGAAGATCTGGGAGGAGGGCTTCACCGACGCCGACCGGGCCGCCGCCTACCGCGCCTACGCCGAGCTCAACGACTCCCTCACGGCCTCCGGCGAGCTGATCATCTCGGAATCGCTCATGGACGAGGAAGAGGCCAGGCACGTCACGGTGCGCGACGGCAAGGCGTTGGCGAGCGACGGGCCGTTCGCCGAGGTCAAGGAGCTGCTGGCCGGCTTCTACCTGGTGGAGGCGGACAGCATGGACAGGGCCGTGGAGATCGCCGCCGCCATCCCGGAGGTGGCGGCGGGCGCCGCCGAGATCCGGCCGGTGCGCGAACTGCCGTGACGGCGTGAGGGCCGGGACGGCCGGGTTCGAGGGGCTGGCGCGGGAGCTGGCGCCGGTGGTGCTCGGCGCGCTCATCCGGCGCTTCGGCGACTTCGCCGGCTGCGAGGACGCCGTGCAGGAGGCGCTGCTCGCCGCCGCCACGCAGTGGCCCGAGCAGGGCGTGCCCGACGATCCGAAGGGCTGGCTGATCACGGTCGCCGCCCGGCGCAGGATCGAGGCGTGGCGCAGCGAGACGGCCAGGCGGCGGCGCGAGGAGAGCACGGCCATGGTCGAGGTGGAGCCCGAACCCGTGGCCGCCGTGGACGACACGCTCACACTGCTGTTCCTGTGCTGCCATCCGGCGCTCACGCCGGCCACGCAGGTGGCGCTGACGCTGCGGGCGGTGGGCGGGCTGACCACCGGCGAGATCGCCAGGGCGTTCCTGATGCCCGAGGCCACGATGGGGCAGCGGATCAGCCGCGCCAAGCAGCGGATCAAGGACAGCGGGGCGCGCTTCGTGCTGCCGCCGTCCGGGGAGCGGGCCGAACGGATGGCGGCCGTGCTGCACGCGCTCTACCTGATCTTCAACGAGGGCTACGCGGCCAGCTCGGGCGCGGACCTGCAGCGGGTCGAGCTCACCGCGGAGGCGATCCGCCTGACCCGGCAGCTGCGCCTCCTGCTGCCCGATGACGACGAGGTGGCGGGGCTGCTGGCGCTCATGCTGCTCATCGATGCGCGCAGGGCGGCCAGGAGCAGCCAGGACGGCGGGCTGATCCCGCTCGACGAGCAGGACCGCGGCCTCTGGGACCCGGCGACGATCGCCGAGGGCGTCGAGCTGATCACCAGGACGCTCGCCTCGGGGCCGCTGGGGCCCTACCAGGTGCAGGCGGCGATCGCGGCCGTGCACGACGAGGCGGCGCGGGCCGAGGACACCGACTGGCCGCAGATCCTCGGGCTCTACGACCTGCTCGAGCACATCGCGCCCGGCCCGATGGTCACGCTCAACCGGGTGGTCGCGCTGGCCATGGTGGAGGGGCCCGAGGCGGGCTTGGCGGAGCTGTCCCGGGTGGAGCTCCAGGAGCACTACCGGGTGCATGCCGTACGGGCTCACCTGCTGGAGCTGGCGGGCACGCCCGAGGCGGCGCGCGGCGCGTACGAGCAGGCCGCGCGCGGCACGCTCAGCCTGCCCGAGCAGCGCTACCTGCGCGCGCGGGCCGCCCGCCTCGCGTGAGCCCTCATGTGAGGGACGTGTCTCCGGCCGCTTCGAGCAGGTGACGCAGCAGGCCGGCGAACTGCTCGCGCTGCTCGGGGTCCAGGGCCGCGAGCATCCGCTTCTCGTTCTCCACGTGCAGGTCGACGACCCGGTCGACGAGCTCGTTACCGTGCGGCGTGAGGCGGACCCGCACCGACCTGCGGTCGTCCGGGTCGGGGGTCCGCTCGACGAGACCCTTGCGTTCCATCTTGTCGATCCTGTTGGTGATCGCCCCCGACGTCACCATCGCGGCCTTGAGCAGCGCGCCCGCGCTGAGCTCGTACGGCGGGCCGCTGCGCCGCAGCGTGGCCAGCACGTCGAACTCGAAGTACTCCAGCCCGTGCTCGCTGAAGAACTCCTTGAGCTGCCGGTCGAACACCCGGAACAGCCGCGAGACTCGCCCCACGATGCCCATCGGCCACACGTCGAGGTCGGGACGCTCCCGCCCCCACTGCGCGATCAGCTCATCGACGGCGTCGGCCACGAGAATCCTCTCAATGGAAATAATCTCAACGTTCAGATACTTTGTCTCAACGTTGAGATTATCGATGAGAGGCGATCCGGATGTCCACCATCACGGCTCCGCGGGTCCAGAGCACCCGCCGCGCGAGCGACCTGGTGCTCGCCGCCCTGGCGCCGGCCAGCTGGGGCACCACGTACGTGGTCACCACGACCCTGCTCCCGCCGGACCGGCCGCTGCTGGCCGCCACGATGCGGGCCCTTCCCGCCGGGCTGGTGCTGCTCGCCTTCGCTCGCCGCCTGCCGAAGGGCTCGTGGTGGTGGAAGTCGGCGGTGCTCGGCATGCTGAACTTCGGTGCGTTCTTCCCGCTGATCTTCTTCGCGGCCTACCGGCTGCCCGGTGGCGTCGCCTCCACGATCGGCTCCGTGCAGCCGCTGGTCGTCGCGTTGCTGTCGCTGGTGGTGCTGCAGGTCAGGCCCGCGCGTGCCGTCCTGCTGTCCGCCCTGGCCGGCACGGGCGGTGTGGCGCTGCTGACGTTGACGTCCGCTGCGCGGCTTGATCCGCTCGGGATCGCGGCGTCGCTGATCGCGACCTCGCTGATGGCCACCGCGATCGTGCTGGCCAAGAAGTGGGGGCGGCCCGAGTCGCCGCTGGTGATGACCGGATGGCAGCTGACCGTGGGCGGCGTCGTGCTGCTGCCGCTGGCCCTGCTGGTCGAGGGGGTTCCCGCCGCGATCACCGGCACCAACCTGCTCGGGTTCGCCTACCTGGGGATCGTCGGGACCGCGCTGGCCTACGCGCTGTGGTTCCGCGGCATCGACCGGCTCGCGCCGACCTCGCTGTCGCTGCTCGGCCTGACGAACCCGCTGGTCGCCACGCTGGCCGGACTGCTGATCCTGGGGCAGACGCTCACCGGGTGGCAGCTGGTCGGCTTCGCGCTCGCGCTCGGCGCCCTGGTCGCCGGCCAGGCCCTGGGGAGCAGGAAGTGACCGGCCGCAGGGGATGGCTGGCCGTCATCGCGGTCGCCGTCGGGACCTTCGCCATGGTCACCGTCGAGTCGGCCTGGTCCTGCTGTGGGGCCTGGCCTTCGGCGGCGTGCCGGTCGGGGTGCAGATGCTCATCTTCAAGGCCGCCCCCGACGCGGCGGAGGCGGCCAGCGCCCTCAACACCTCGGTCTTCAACCTGGCCATCGCCCTGGGCGCGCTGTTCGGCGGGATCGTCGTCGACACGATCACGCTCACGGGCGTCCTCTGGCTCGGCGCGGTCCTCACCATCCTGACGACCCTGGTCGTCCTCCGGGCGCGGGTGGGCACGCCCGCGCGCCCGCTCGATCCCGCTACGCCACGAGTCTGAGTCCCACCTCCACCATCATCCACCCCAAGCGCCGCCGCAGAGCGCCCCTCCAACGCCCTGCGGCGGACGCTTCGCGGGCCAGCCGCCAGTTGGCGGCCTCCGCCTGAAGCTCGGCGGCCCGCATCTGCTGCATATAGAGGTGCATGCCAGCATCCATCCCCCGGCCTCCCCGAAGTGTCCGGCATCCTGGTGCCGTTGGCGTCTTCAGCGTCGCAAGGGGAGGCGTAACACCACGAACTTGCCGGGGTGGTAGGGCGCGCGCGCGAAGGACAGCTTCCGGAGCGGATGCCCCGGCGCCTTGAGCGTCTCCGCATGCGTGATGCGGCGCTGCCCGGTGGCGGCCATGGGGTCAGTCTAGGTACGCCGAGAAGCCCGAACCGTAAAGGCTTGTGCATTTCAGCAGGTACTTCCCAGCCTGCGGGATCAGCGGTCTCAGCTTCGGCGCCATCCTCTGAGCCACTGGCCGACACCCCACTGCCGTTCATCGCAGGATCGATCCGCACACGACAGGCCGGATACCGGCTTCGACTCCGGAGAAGGTGGCGGCCCCATGAGGTAGTTCGTGAGACCGATGGCCGCTGCTAGATGTCTCATACCCCCCACGTTAGGAAGCATCTGGCGCAGGGATATAGTCCAGATCTATGGAGGATCAGTGGTCCAGATGCGGACTGGATCTCCATCTGCATCTCCGGTCCGGGGCAGGTCTACGGGCCGGTCTTGAACACGCCCTGCGTGATGCCATGCGCCGGGGCCAGCTCCCGCCGGGAACGCCGCTGCCTTCGTCGCGGACGCTCGCACATGATCTGGGAGTCGCACGCGGCACCGTCACCCAGGCCCTGGACCAGCTCATCGCCGAGGGATATCTGGAGTCGAAGCCGCGGTCGGGCATTCGCGTAGCCCCGCAGCCCACCGCGCCCCCCGTCGAAGCCGCACCGCCCCCTCCCGCCACCCTGCCGCCCGTACGGGGCGTGGATCTCCGCTCGGGCTTTCCAGACCTGTCGGCCTTCCCGCGACACGAGTGGCTCGCCGCCACCCGGCACGTCATGCAGACAGCCCCCAACATCGCTTTCGGCTACCGCGAGCGAGCCGGGACCCTCGAACTGCGGCAGGCGCTGGCGGAATACCTCGGCCGGGCCCGCGGTGTCATCACCACACCGGACCGCATCATCGTGTGCGCGGGCTACACCCATGCGCTGCGAGTGATCTGCCAGGTCCTACGTCACCACGTGGGCTCCCCCGCCACGATCTCCTTCGAAGACCCGACCGAGCCCGACTACCCCGTTCTCGCCGAACAGCTGGGCCACGGCGTTCGCCGCGTCCCGATCGACCGCGAGGGGCTGATCGTCGAGGAACTCACGCGCGAGACCGCCGCCGTCGTCGTCACCCCCGCCCACCAGTATCCGCTCGGAGTCACGCTGAGCCCTGCCCGGCGCGTCGAGCTCGTGTCCTGGGCACGGCGAGCCGGCGGATTCATCGTCGAGGACGACTACGACGGCGAGTTCCGCTACGACCGCCAGCCTGTCGGCGCCCTCCAAGGAATGGCACCCGACCGGGTCATCTACGCAGGGACCGCCAGCAAGACCATCGCTCCGGGCCTGCGTCTGGCCTGGCTCGTCCTGCCCGCCAGTCTCATGGCCGCGCTCCAGGAGGCAACGCGCTGCGAAGAGTCCTACGTCAACGTCATCGACCAGCTCGTGCTCACCCGGCTCATCGAGACCGGCGAATTCGACCGGCACCTGCGCCGCTGCCGAACCCGCTACCGCCGGCGACGGGACCTGCTCGGCGACGCCGTCACCCGGCGCCTGCCCCACGGACGGCTCTCCGGCATCGCCGCGGGCCTGCACGCCGTCCTCCGCCTGCCCGGAGACTCACGGCAGGAAGCCCAGCTCATCACCCACCTGGCGGAGCGCAGCATCTACGTCGAGGGCATCTCGTCCTTCTATCACCGGCCAGAAGAGTCCCCGCTCGGCATCACCATCGGCTACGCGACCCCGGCCGACCACGCCTACGGCAACGCCGTCAGTTCTCTCATCAGCGCTCTACAGGAGCGAGAGAACGTTGTGAGGTAGTCGCCGGTCAGGCTGGGGTGCCGAAGACCATGCGGTGAGCGCGGGCGGTGTCCATGTATTCGCGGACGCGGTGGATCCGGCCATCGCGGAGCTCGAAGACGAAGCAGTAGTCGTTGGCGTAGGCGTTGCCGTTGGCCAGGGTGGCGGTCATCGTCTCCTCGACGATCACGCGGTCGCCCGCGGCGTACATGCCGTGGAAGTCGATGGCGACGTCCCGGACGAACATGCGCAGGAAGTCCACGGCGATGAAGTCGACGATCACCTTCCTGCCGACCAGGTGGCTGGGGCCTCCCAGCGCGACGGCGGTGGCGTTGCCCGGCGGGGCAAGCCACTCGGCGTCCTCGGCGAAGAAGGGCTCGATCTCGGCGGCGTCGTGCCCGGCGAAGGCCCGCCAGGCGTTCTTGACGACGTCCAGGTTCTCCTGTGACATACCGGCCAACCCTAGGTTCCCCGACCGCCACGAACTCGCCGTATCCGGACAAGGCGCGAGATCTAGCCGGGGCCCGCTCCGCGGCCGGACCACTTGATCTCGTAGGGGCGGAGCGTGACCTGCTGGCCGTCGACCGTGGCCGTGACGGCCGTGTCGGCGGTGTTGACCATGACCAGCTGCTGCTGCTGGGCCAGCACGTGGATCCGTGGATCAGAGGCCTGCACCTGGTCGAGCTGCGCCCCGGCGGGGAACCACCTGGCGAAGCCGCTGAGCAGGCCCGCCATCGGCATCTCCGTGCCGCGCCCGGGCGTCCACAGGCAGCCGCGGCAGTCGCCGCCGCCCTTCTGCTGCGGGTTCCAGTACAGCGCCGACGTCACGCCGCTCCTGGCGAACTCCATCATCGCCGTGGCCTGCACCGCGACCCGCTTGTCCTCGCTCCAGCCGGAGTTCTCCGGCTCGACGTACCACTCGGCCCACCACACCGGCATGTCGTTGCTCTTCTGCCGCAGCCAGTTGGTGATGGCGCCGAACTTGGCCTGCGCCTTGAAGTCGTCGGGCACGTTGGCCTTGTCGTTGGTCATCGACGCGCCGTCGACGACGATGAAGTCGGCGCCCTTCTTGTGCTCGAGCCAGTACTCGATCGCGTCGAGCGCGCGCTGGTCGACCGTCCCCCAGGGCCCGCTGATCTCCGACGCGCTCTTGCGGCTGTCGCTCTCGACCGGGATGTACGGCCCGCCGACCTGGATGTCTTTGTTGACCTTCTTCAGTGCTGTGTAGACCTTGTTGTACAACTCGGTGTACCCCTCGACGTCCCACCGGTTGGTCGCGGGGTCCCAGAAGCCCTTGAACTCGTTCCACACCAGGTAGTACTTGACCGTCGGGTACTGCCGGGCGACCTGGGCGGCCAGCTTGGCGAAGTCGTCGTAGTTCTCCTTCTTGGGAGCGACCGTCGGATTCTTGCTCCAGTCGGTCCGCCCCGGCTGCCCGCCCTTCATCCAGTCGGGCGCGCAGCACAGCGTGACGACCGGCATCGCCCGCGAGGAGGCCATGAACTTCAGCCGCCGGTCGAGATCGTGGAAGTTGAACTGGCCGGGGTTCGGCTCGGGGTTGTTCACGCCCCAGCCCATGATGTGCTGGTTCTGCAGCATCGGCACCCGGCCGAGCACGCCCTTGGCCTGCTCGGTGACCTGGCGCGGCTCGTTGTCCGCGCTGTACTGGGTGTGCGTCACGCCCCAGCGCGGCCAGCTCTCCACCGCGGGCGGCGGCTCGAGCGAGGGTGCCGGCTCCGTGGGCCCCACCTTGGCCACCTCGCCGCCCCGGAAGTCACCCTGGGAGCTCTTCTTGAGCCCGGTGTAGACCATGATCGCCACGACCAGCAGCACGGCGAGGATGCCCGCTCCGACGGCAATCGGCCACGGTGAACGCCTGCGGGCATGTCGACCATCGGTCGGAATCACCGGACCTCCATCCGAAGCAAAGGCCAGGCACCTCGCCTGGCCTTGACAACCGTATCCGCCCGACTTGCATCCGACTTGCGGTCGATCAGGGCGAGGGCGGCCGCTGCCCGCCGGCGGGCCCGGGGACCCCGGCGTACCTGTAGGGGACAGGCTGCCGACCAGGCTGTACAACGAGCAGGGTGCCCGGTTCCTCAGCATAGAAGGCGGATTCCACCGCGGCGGCCACGTCGGCCGCGCTCAGCAGCGGGAACCCGGCGTTGACGAACATCTCCCGCGCCCCGGCCACGAGCGGCGTGTCCGTGAAGCCCGGGCACACCGCGCCGATCCTGATCTTCTCCTTGGCCAGCGGCACGGCCATCGCCCTGACCAGGCCGACCACGGCATGCTTGGTCATCGTGTAGATCGGATCGCCGTCGTAGGCCACCAGCCCGGCCAGCGACGAGGTGGCCACGATGGCGCCGCCGCCGGACCGCCTGAGCAGCGGCCTGGCGGCCGTGATGCCGAACACCACGCCGTCGATGTTCACCCCGACCGCCCTGCGGTAGGTCTCCAGGTCGAAGGCGTCCATGTTCACACCGCTCGAGATCCCGGCGTTGAGGTGGACCAGGTCGAGCCTGCCGTACTGCTGCGCGCACAGGTCCACGGCGCGCTGCGAGGCTTCCTCGGTGCTGACGTCGGCCTGCAGCCAAGTGCCGCCGACCTCCTTGGCCATCCGCTCGGCGCCGTCACCGTCGAGGTCGACCAGCACGCAGGTGGCGCCGCCCGTCGACAGCCGCCGCGCCACCGCCGCCCCGATGCCGCTCGCCGCTCCGGTGATCAGTGCGACAGTACTCATGGCAGGTCCTCTCCGAGCATCCGATGGGCGCGGGCGATGAGCGTGGGTACGGCGGAGCCGATGCGGTCGAATCCCTCCCCAACGGTCTTACCCTGACGGAACCGGGCGTGAATACCCTCCACGATGACCGCGAGCTTGAAATTGCCGAAGGCCACGTAGAACCCGAGATCGGAAATGTCGCGACCGGAGACCTTCGCGTAGTGCGCGGCGAACTCGGCGGCGTTCATGAACCCGGGGGCGAGCGTGACGTCCCCGGCCACCGGGATCCCCGCCCGCTCGTCGTCGCCCGGGTCGTGCCAGTACGTCAGCGTGAGCCCGAGATCGGCGAGCGGATCCCCCAGGGTGGACATCTCCCAGTCCACCACGGCCAGGATCTCCGGCGGCGCCAGCCGTACCAGCGTGTTGTCCAAGCGATAGTCGCCGTGCACGAGCGTGCTCTCGCCCGAGGCGGGCAACCGGTCGCGCAGGCGGGCGACCAACCGGTCGTACTCGGGCAGATCGGCCGTCTTCGACCGCTCCCACTGCTGGCACCACCGCTCCAGCTGCCTGGCCAGGTATCCGTTGGGACGCCCGAAGTCGCCCAGCCCCACCTCCTGGTAGTCGACCGCGTGGATGGCGGCCAGCACTTCGGCCAGGCGCTCCGACAGCCGCCGCGTGTCCCCGGGGGACGGCGCGCCGAGCTCCTCGCGGGTCCGCACCGTCTCGCCCTCGACGTGGCCCATCAGGTAGAAGGGCGCGCCGATGACGTCCTCGTCGGCGCAGAAGGCCACCGGCCCGGGCACGGGAACGGGCGTGCCGGCCAGCGCCGAGATCACCCGGAACTCGCGCCGCATGTCGTGCGCGGTCGGCAGCACATGCCCGAGCGGCGGGCGGCGCAGCACGAGCCGGCGGTCGCGGGCCTCGACGAGGTAGGTCAGGTTCGACTTGCCGCCGGAGATCAGCGAGACGGACAGGGGCTCGCCCGCCTCGGGCACGTGCTCGGCCATCCACGTGACCAGCCGCGGCCAGTCAATCCCAGGTACGGTCATGGACACACAGTAGAACGTGACTCGGTTCTTAACACAGCCTCAGAGTTGTGTAACGTTCCTGGTCCGACCACATAACCCTCTACGAGATCCTTTACTCTGGGGATACACGTCTGCCCGCATGCTGTACAGAGGAAGCATGCCGACAGTAGGAGCCCATGCGCGTCACAGTTGCTCACCCCCGTGAGCTGGGAGAACCCGAAGTGAGCCGATGGCGGGCTCTGCAGGATGCCGACCCCGCCTTCGACAATCCCTTCCTGTCTCCGGAGTTCACGCTCACGGTCGGCCAACTGCGCGACATGGTCCGCGTCGCGGTGCTTTACGACGGCTCCGACATCGTCGGATTCTTTCCCTTTGAGCAACATTTTCCGGGCATCGGAAAGCCGGTGGCGGCAGGCCTCACCGATGCCCAGGGACTGGTGTACGCCAAGGACGCGGAGATCGACGCGCGCTGGCTCATCAAGGAGTGCGGGCTCGGCGTGTACGAGTTCGACCACCTGGTCGCCGGGCAGCCACTACTGCCCGACCGCTACGAGAAGCACCCGTCGCCGATCATCGACCTGCGTGTCGGTTACGAGCGGTACACCGAGTCGCTGCGCGTCAACTCCGGCAAGACGTACAAGACCACCCTGGCCAAGCAGCGCAAGCTGCAGCGTGACGTGGGTGAGATCCGTCACGATTTCGCCACCACCGACCAGGAGCCGCTGCACACGCTGCTGAGCTGGAAGACCGACCAGTACCGGCGTACCGGGCGCACCGACCGCTTCGCCCACAAGTGGATCGTGGAGCTGGTCGAGCGCCTGCTGGCCACCCAGACGGAGTCGTTCGCCGGCGTCCTGGACATGGTCTACGCCGACGGCCTTCCCGTCGCCGGTCACTTCGGGCTGCGCACGCGCACCACGCTGTCCGGCTGGTTCCCCGCCTACGACACCAGCTACGCCAAGTACTCGCCCGGGCTCATCCACCACCTGGCCATGGCCGAGCAGGCCGCCGCCGCCGGCATCCAGGTCATCGACATGGGCCGCGGCCAGAAGGAGTACAAGGAGAAGCTCAAGAACGGCGAGCTCGCGGTCGCCGAGGGGCGCGTGGCCCGCACCAGCGTGGGGGCCGGGGCCCACTGGATGCTGCGCGTCCCGGTCCGCAAGACCCGCGCCACGGTGCTGGCCAACCCGCTGCTGCACAGGACCGCCGACCGGGCGCTGAAGACGTTCGGCCGGCTGCGCACCGCCCTGCAGTCGTGAGGCTCCTCGCGGAGCGCACGGGCAGGCACTGCCTGCTGCTGCCCTCCAACCGGCTCGGCCTCTACCTCGCGCTGCGCCACTGGACGACGCCCGGGCAGCGGCTGCTCATGTCACCGATCTCGGCCGACGAGATCCTCTTCCTGGTGCTGGCGGCCGGGCTCCGGCCGGTTATCGCGCCGGTCTCGCCGCGCGACGGCAACATCGACGCCTCCCGCGTGGACCTGTCCCAGGTGGACGCGGTCCTCACCACGAACCTGTACGGCCTGCCCGACCAGCCGACCGCCTTCTCCGGAAAAATCCTGATCGAAGATGTCGCGCACGCGATGGAGACCACCGTGGACGGGCGGCCCCTGGGCACGTTCGGCCAGGCGGGGGTCTTCAGCCTGTCGAAGCATCCGGGTGCCGGCTCGGGCGGGGTGCTCGCCGTACCGGAGCTGTCGGATCTGCGGGCTCTGGAGCGCGAGCGCGACAGGCTGCTCGAGCCGGGAAACCTGCGCGCCGAGCTGTTCGCCGTGGCCACCTCGATGGCCCGCCAGGCGGCGCTGAGGCTCGACCTGGTGCGTCCCGCGCTGCGGCTCATGCGCGCGCTCGGCATGCAGGAGGAGCGCGAGGGCTACCGCATCGCGCTGCAGGCCGACGCCCTGGAGGTCGCGCTCAAGCAGGCCCCCGCGCTGCCGCCGCTGGACGCCTGGGTGCGGGCGGACCTGCACGACTACCGGGCGCGCCGCGGCCGGGTGGCCCGCTGGTACCAGGCTCGCCGCCTGGCCAAGGTGCCCGCCGACCGGGCCCGGCGGCTGGCCGGGGTACGCCTGCTCGCCGGCCTGCCCACGGTCGCCGGCGCCGTCCACGACCACCTCGACCAGCCGCTCTTCCGGGTTCCGCTGCTGGTCGACGACCGCGACGCGGCCATCGGGGCGCTCGAGTCCCGCGGCGTCGCCACGGGCTACCTCTACGACCCGCCCTACGACGACTACGCCCCCGCCTTCGTCGTCGCCTCACCCGACCCGGGACCCGCCCGGCACTGGTGCCGCCACGTCCTCCCGGTCGACCCCGTCTACGCCCACCGCGCCCTCCCCGTCCTGCGCACGCTGAGCCCACCTTCCTGACGCCGCATAAGCGGAGAGCCTTCAGGGTGAGGATGAGCGGACGAGGCGGATGAAGGCCTTGAGACCCGTGATGAGCTCCTGGTTGTCGTGGGCGCGGTCGACGGTCTCCTCGAAGCGGCGGGCCATCGCCTCGATGCGGCGGCCCTGGTCGCGGTCGGCGGCCTCGGTGGTGGCGCTGACCAGCGCCAGGTCGCGGCGGAGCCGGTCGGCTTCCTCCAGCAGGAAGCCGACCGAGGTGTCGATGCGCGTCACCCGGTCCCGCAGCTCGATGACGTCGAGCGGCGGGTGGTGCGCCTCGCCGGACATCGCCGACAGCCGGGCTCTGACGTGCGCGAAGTAGGCGGCGGCCGGGCGGAAGGCGATGGCGAGCAGGTAGAAGCCGGAGAAGTAGTAGCCGAGCTGGACCCCGGCGAAGTAGGTGATCACTGCGACGGCGGCCGCGGAGATCACGTGCCCGCCGATGGCCAGGCGGAGCAGGCGCCGAGCCATCGTGGCGGCCTCGACGTCGCGCTCGACGGGAACGTCGATGCCGCGGGCACGGGATTCCGGCAGTTCCCTGAGGACGCCCCGGGCCGTGAAGTACAGGTTCCACGGGACCGTGAGCAGGACGATCAGCCAGACCAGGAAGATCGCGCCCACACCCAGCGACAGCAGCGTCGACAGCGCCACGCCCGCATAGAGGATCAGCCACGCGGTGAAGGCCACTAAGGCCAGCGAAACCAGCAATATCCACCATTTCATGGCTTCAGGGTGAACTCCGGTGGGACCCGCGGGAAGCGCTCGACTACTCAATCGAGCTGATGAGTTCCGCCACGATCTGGCAGCCGCGTTTCACTTCCGACAGGGAGGCAGAGCCGTACCCGATGACCAGACCGTGCAGGCGCGCGCGGTCGTGGTGGTGGCGCTCGGTGGAGTCCAGGAGCACGCCGCGCTCGCGGGCCGCGGCGATGATCCCGGGCACCAGCGCGTCCGGCAGCTCGGCCAGCACGTGCAGGCCGGCCGTGTCGCCGTGCAGGCGGCAGACCTTGCCGAGCACCTCGACCACCACGGCCCGGCGCCGGGCGTACTCCAGGCGCATCCGCCGCAGGTGCCTGTCCAGGTCGCCGCTCTCCAGCAGCGTGGCCACGGCCTGCTGCACCGGCCCGCTGGTACGGTCGCCCAGCTCGTCGCGGAGCGCCGCGATCGTGGCGAGCAGCTCGGGCGAGCCGACCAGCCAGCCCACGCCCACGTCCGGCGCCAGCGACTTCGACAGCGTGCCGAGCAGCACCACGCGCGCGGGGTCGAGCCCGTAGAGCGCGGGCAGCGGCGCCACGTCGTAGCGGAACTCGGCGTCGTAGTCGTCCTCCACGATCATCGCGCCGGTCCGCCGCGACCAGGCGAGCAGCCGTTCCCTGCGGGAGATCGGCAGCCGCCCGCCCAGCGGGTACTGGTGCGCGGGCGTGGTGTAGAGCAGCGCGAGGTCCTCGGGGAGCCCGTCCACGATCACGCCGTCCTCGTCGACCGGGCACGGCACGATCTCCGCGCCCCGGGCCGCGAACACCGAGCGCGCCACCCGGTAGCCGGGATCCTCGACCCCCACCCGCGCCTTGGGGCCGAGCAGCGCCAGCGCTACCAGGTCCATCCCGTTGCCGGTGCCCCTGGTGACCAGGATGTTCTCCGGGCCGACGGCCACGGACCTGGCCCTCCTGAGGTGGCCGGCCAGCAGCTCTCTCAGGTACGGCAGGCCGTACGGGTCGGGGTTGGCGCCCGGCGGGAGGTCGGCGGCCTTGCGCCAGGCGCGTTTCCACGCGGCCTTGTCGTAGTCGCGCACCCAGGGGTTGCCGGGGATGAGGTCGATGGCTTCCGCCTGGCTCCGCCGTACCTCTTGCTTGCCGGCGCGGCGGGGGTGGGAACGCTCAGCGGGGGGCGTGAAGACCTCGACGGCGGCGACGTAGGTGCCTGAGCCGTGACGGCCCTCGAGCCAGCCCTCGGCGTACAGCTGCTGGAACGCCTCCGTGACCACGGTGCGGCTGACCTGGAGCTGCCCGGCCAGGCCGCGCGAGGACGGCAGCCGCTCGCCGGGTGCGAGGGTTCCTGAGTGCATGGCGGCCCGCAGCCAGTCGGCCAGCTGGGTGGACAGCGGCACGGAGGACTCGCGGGACAGGGTGACGGGCAGGTCGTGCACGGAAGTGGTCTCCGGAAAGCGGTCAATAGTGGCCATACAGGATAGGTCCACTGTCTCACTACCGTGAGTGACATGCTCTCCACCACGCCCCGCACCACCCTCGGCCGCGAGAAGCACCGCGGCAGCACCGACCGCACCGACCTGTACGAGGTGCTGGACTCCGGGCTGATCTGCCACCTGGGCGTGGTGCTCGACGGCCACCCGATGGTGATCCCGACCGGCTACGGCCGCATCGGCGAGACCCTCTACCTGCACGGCTCGACGGGCGCCAAGTCGCTCAGGGCGGGCGACGGCACGGAGGTGTGCGTCACGGTCACGCACGTGGACGGCATCGTGCTGGCCCGCTCGATCTTCAACCACTCCGTCAACTACCGTTCCGCGATCATCTACGGCACGGCCAGGCTCGTCACCGACGAGGCCGAGCGCCTGGACGGCCTGCGGGCGCTCACGGACCAGCTCGCGCCGGGGCAGTGGGACTACGCCAGGAAGCCCTCCCGCAAGGAGCTGGCGGCCACGGCCGTGCTGGCGCTGTCGCTGGAGGAGGCGTCGGTGAAGATCCGCGGCGGAGCGCCAGAGGACGAGGACGAGGACTACGCGCTGCCGGTGTGGGCCGGGGTGCTGCCGCTGGTGACGGCATGGGGAGCGCCGGAGCCCGATCCCGTGCTCCAAGATGGCATCGAGATGCCTGTTCACATCGCGGCTCGTGAGTAGTTCCATAATTCAGGAACCACCTGGCCAACCTTTCTCCTAGATCCTGCGTCTCATCAGGTGGGCCGAACTCCTGATGGGAGATCGCTATGGAGTGGAGTGCCCCGGGTTACACGGAGGTACGGCAGCTCGGCACGGGGGCGAGCGGGCGAGTCGTGCTGGCCGTACACGACGACACGGGCGTGAAGGTCGCGATCAAGTATCTCGACGAGCGGTTACGTGCCGACCCGGTGGCGCTGGCCAGGTTCCAGGCCGAGGCCAGGATGCTGGTGACGCTGCGGGATCAGCACATCGCCACGCTGTGGGAGTACATCCAGGACCGCTACGGCGCGGCCATCGTGATGGAGCTGGTCAACGGCGTCTCGCTGCGTGCGCTGCTGCGCGAGAACGGCACGACCGGTCCCGAGGCGGCGCTGGTCGTGTTGAAGGGCTCGCTGCTCGGCCTGGCCAGGGCGCACGGGCTCGGCCTGGTCCACCGTGACTACAAGCCGGAGAACGTGCTGGTCAGGGACGACGGCGTGAGCAAGCTCGTCGACTTCGGCATCGCGGTCACGCAGGGCACCGTCTCGCATCCCGAGGGTACGCCGCCGTACATGGCGCCGGAGATGTGGGAGGGGCTGCCCGCCTCCCCCGCCACGGACGTCTACGCCGCGACCGCGGTGTTCTTCGAGTGCCTGACCGGGCACCGGCCCTACCGCTCCACCGAGCCCAGCGTGCTGGGCTACCAGCACCTGCACGCGCCGATCCCGGCGCACGACGCGCCCGAGCCGGTTCGTGAGCTGATCATGCGCGGGCTGGCCAAGGACCCGGCCGACCGTCCGGCCGGCGCGCAGGCGTTCGTGACCGAGCTGGAGGAGACCGCCCGCGGCGCCTACGGCGAGGACTGGGAGGAGCGCGGACGCCGCCGGCTGGCCGCGCTGGTGCTGCTGCTCGGCCTGCTGCTGCCGATGCCGCGGACGCCGCCGACCACCGCCGAGGTGACGACCTCCTTCTTCCGCACGGTGTTCCGCGCGATGCGGCACAACGCGGTACGGCTGGCCGCGGGCGTGTCCGTGGCCGTCGCGATCGCCGTGGTCGTGGTGGTCGTGCTGGCCAACTACAACCGCAGGGCGACGCCCATCGACGTGGCGGCCGCCGTGCCCACGCACTCCACGGGAGGCGCCGCCGAGGTCGGCCCCACAGACCCCGAGGTCTCCCCCGAGACGGTGGTGACGCCGACCATCACCCCGTCGCTGGCCGCCGAGGTCCCCTCGACCACCCCGGCCACCACGCAGCCGCCGACGACCAAGCCGCCCACCACGAGCGCTCCCCCGACGACCCATCCACCCACGACCGCGCCCCCCACCACGAAGCCACCGACCACCCAGCCCCCGACCACGCAACCGCCGACCACCAAGCCGCCCACGAGCGCTCCCCCGACCACGCCCGCGCCGCCGCCACTGGCCGTGTCGGACCTGTCGGTCGGCGGCGTGACGGTCGACGCGAACGGCTTGGCCTCCGGCACGGTCGCGTTCTCCGCCAACCGCACCGACGCGGTCACCGCCACCGCGACGTGGACGGTGGGCGGGCAGGCCGTACGCTCGCAGACGCTGAAGCTGGCCGGCGCGAAGTCCTACTCCCGCACGCTCAGCCTGGACCTCGGCGAGCGCCCGTGCGGCAAGACCGTGACGCTCACGGTCAAGACCGCGCCCACGGCGCCCGGCGGCGCGAAGAGCGGCTCCTTCGCGGTGCCCGAATGCCCGGCCGAGGTGACCAAGCTGAGCGTCGCGGTCTCCATGGACGGCACCGGGCGCAACGCGCGGGCGCAGGCCCGGGTGGTGACCAGCGGCACCGGCAAGGTCCCGCTCACGCTCGCGTTCCTCGTCAACGGCGACCGCGTGGCCTCGCGCTCCGCCACCCTGTCAGGGAGTACGGCCTACTCCCCCGCGTTCACGCACACCTTCGCCAGTTGCCCGCACGGCGCGACGGTGTCGGTGCGGCTGACCGCGGGCGGCAAGGACGCCTCCGCGGAGACCAAGGTCGACTGCCCCGCGGGCGTGCAGAAGGTGTCGATCGCGCGCTCGGCCGTGACCGCGAGCGGGCTGGCCGTCGCCGTCGTCGCCGTCACCACCGACAACGACCAGGCCGTACGGCTGAGCGTCACGTTCACGCTGGCCGGGCGGACCGCCACCGAGACCATGACGCTGTCGGGACAGACGTCCTACACCGAGAAGGTGGCGCACAACTTCGACGCGGCGGCCTGCGGCTCGGCCTGGCGCATGGTGGCCGCCACCAACCCGGCGGCCGGCTCGGGTTCCGACTCGGCCGTCGGCAACCTGCCCGACTGCCAGTCGGAAACCCCCGCGCCGGAGGACTCCGGCGGTGACAGCCCAGGGTGATGGCTTGACAGGGGAATGTCCGGTTTCTCGACTTATCCGGGGAACGAGGCGGGAAAGGGCTGTTGCCAGTTAAGCTACGGTCCGTCTGTTCAGGGTGGGGGCCCAGACGACTCCAGAGGAGACCGTTGATGCACGGTGATGGGCAGTGGAGGGTCCCCGGGTACAGCGAGGTCAGGGAGCTTGGCACCGGAGCCGCCGGGCGCGTCATGCTCGCTCGCCGTGACCACGACGACGCCGAGGTCGCCATCAAGTACCTGGCCGACCAGCTCAGATCCGACGTCGGTTTCGTGGCCAGGTTCCGGCACGAGGCCCGCCTGCTGGGCACGATGCGCACCCCCTACAACGCCCAGCTGATCGACTACGTGGAGTCGGGCGAGGGCTCGGCCATCGTGATGGAGCTGGTCAACGGCGTCTCCCTGCGCGAGGTCCTCAGGTCGGAGGGCCCCACGGGTCCCGAGGCGGCGCTGACCGTGCTGAAGGGCTCGCTCAAGGGCCTGGCCGCGGCGCACGCGATCGGCGTGGTGCACCGCGACTTCAAGCCGGAGAACGTGATCGTCCAGGGCGACGGCACCAGCAAGCTCGTCGACTTCGGCATCGCGGTCCGCGCCGGGCAGGGCGCCAACGCCGCGGGCACCCCGCCGTACATGGCCCCCGAGCAGTGGACGGGCTCCCCGGCCGCGCCCGCCACCGACGTCTACGCGGCGACCGTGGTCTTCTTCGAGTGCCTGACCGGCACGCGCCCCTACCGGGCCGCCAACGTCGCCGCGCTGGCCCGCCAGCACCACAGCACCCCGCCGCCGGTCGAGGAGGTGCCGGTCCCGCTGCAGGGCCTGATCGAGCGCGGCCTGGCCAAGCACCCCGCCGAGCGGCCGCCGACCGCCGAGGCGTTCCTGACCGAGCTGGAGGCGGTGGCCGCCGAGGCGTACGGCGCCGACTGGGAGGAGCGGGGGCGCCGCCGACTGGCCCGGCTGGCCGGTCTGCTGCTCGTGCTGTTCCCGACGTCGCCCGATGCTCCGGCCGAAGTGCAGAGCTCGCTGGCGGAGACGACGTTCGGCGAGCCCTCGAAGCTGCTCGCCAAGCTGTCGGCGAAGATCGTGGTGGGCACGGTCAGCATCGGCGCGGTGGTCGCCGTGGCGATCGTGCTGGTGAACTCCGTGAGCCACAAGGCCCAGTTGCAGGCGCAGACCACCCAGGCCACACCGAGCATCGCCGCCCCCGCCACGGACGCGGCCGCGCCCACGGACGAGCCGGCCTCGGAGAACGCGCCGACGCCCACGCCCACCGACTCCCTGTCGGACACGCCGACACCCGGCCCCACGACCAGCAGCGCCGCACCGCCGCCGCTGCCCACCAAGACGGCCACGCCCACCCCGAGCCCGTCGAAGACGGCCACCAGGACGCCCAAACCCAAGCCGAGCAAGACCTCGACGAAGAAGCCGACGCCGAGCGACACCCCCGAGCCGGACATCACCGGCAAGGTCGGCACCAGGGAGCCCGGCGCGTCCACCTCCGCCGCGCCCACCCCCACCCCGACCCCGACGCCGCCCACGGGCAGGCCCTCGGCCTCCTCGCCGCCGCCCTCGACGACCGAGCCGAGCCCGTCGGGTGAGACGCCGCCCACGGGCCGCGAGACGCCCACCGTCACCCCGACGCCGAGCCCCGAGACGGTCCCCGCCGGCCTGCTGGCGCTGGGACTGGTGACGTCGGGCGCGGTTCCCGTCACACTTGCGGTGAAACGGCGGATGGCGGGACGGCACCGTAGGAAGCGCTGAGAGGCGTCCGGGGGGCAACGGCGGGATGGACAACGACAGGAACGGGATCGCCGGATTCCGGCTGACCCAGCACACCTGGATCACCGAGCTGGGCAACTGGATCGACGCGATCACGCCCGACGGACGCAGGGCCGGCGCGCTGCTCTTCGACTCGAAGATCATCGCGCTGCCCGGAGTGCGCGACCGCGTCGTGGCCGCGGTCCTGGCCGACCAGCGCCTGGCGCAGGGCGGGCTGGGCGGCCTGATCGGGGTGGCCGACGTGGTGGCCGCGGGCGACCAGGTCTGGCTGCTCACCGACCAGGCGGTCAGCCCGACCCTGTCGGACCTGATGGGCGCGGGCGCGGTCGATCCCGGCGGCGCGGCGGCCATCCTGGTCGAGACCGCACAGACGCTGCTCGCGCTGCACTCGGCCGGGCTGGCCCACGGCTCGGTGCACCCGGGCACGGTGGTGGTCGCCGTGGACGGCGCCGCGCTGCTGTCCGAGCGCGGCCTGGCCGACGCGATACGGGGCCAGGCGCCCTCGTTCGAGCGCGACACCACGGCGTGGGCGGCGCTGGCTCGCGGGCTGGCTGCCGCCACGGCGCCGGGCGCGCCCAGGTCCGCCGACCTGTTCGAGCGGGCCGCCGCAGCCGCCAGCACCCGCGGTCTGGCCGCCGCCAGGGACACGCTGCTGGCCGGGCGAGAGGCGCTGCCCGGCGGCGCGATCAGCCGCGACGGGCTGGCGCAGGCCGCGCGTGGCAGGTCCGCGTTCGCCGCGCCGCGGCAGCAGGTGATGGAACGCGACGAGGGCGACATCGTGACGCTGCTGCACGTGCCCGGCCGCACCAACCCCGACCATGCGGTGCACTTCGGTCCAGGCGTGACCACGGAGCCGCCGCTGCTGGGCACCACCGCGGAACGCATCTGGCGCGAGGGCCGTGACCAGCTCACCACCCGGCGCGGTGGGCGGGCGGCCAAGGCGGCCCGGGCCAGGCGGCGCCGTACCGTGATCGCGGCGGCGGTGTTCGCCCTCATCATGGCCGGAGCGTTACTGGCCTGGTTCAGGCTGGGCAGCGCGCCGGAGCTGGCGATCAAGTCGATCGACGTGGCGGCGCCCAAGAAGACGCAGGGCTGCGACAGCTCGGTCAACGTCACCGGCACGATCGTCACCAACGGCGGCGCCGGCGAGATCGCCTACGAATGGCACAAGAACCTGGACAAGGAGGTGGTCAAGCAGACCCTGCGCGCCACCTCTGGCCAGACGGTCTACAAGGTGCCGCTGCGGTGGACGCTCAAGGGCAAGAGCAGCGTCAAGGCCACGGCCACGCTCACGGTGACGACGCCGGGGCCCCAGCTGGACGACAAGGCCACCTTCACCTACAAGTGCTGACGCTGCATATCAAACCGGTTCTTTACTACGCTGACGGGCATGACCACGCAGACCCCCGCGGGCTGGTACCCCGACCCCTACGGATCGCCCCAACTGCGGTGGTGGGACGGCGGCCAGTGGACCGACGCGACCCATCCGCTGGAGCAGCCGGCGCCCCCCGAGCAGGGGTCTGGTCCGCAGTTCCCCCCGGGCCCCTCCTGGACGGACCACCCGGCCAACCCCACGCTGACCTACGGCGAGCCGCTCCAGGGTCAGGGTCAGTACGGCCAGCCGGACCACACCGAGCCGAGCGGTCCCCAGTTCACCCCGCCCCCTGGCGGCTCGCCGTACGGCGGAGCTCCTCTCACCTCGCCCGCTCCTGATGGCTCGCCGTACGGCGGAGCCCAGAGCGGGCCGCAGTTCGGACCTCAGTCCGGGCCGCAGTCCGGGCCTCAGTTCGGACCTCAGTCCGGGCCGCAGCAGGGGGTGCCGCAGTTCGCGCCGCCACCGCAGAGCGGGCCGCAGTACACCGCCCCCCAGTACGGCGCGCCGCCGCAGTACACGGTGCCGGGGGCGGCGCAGCAGCCGCCCGGATACGGGCCGCCGCGGCGGGAGAGCAACCCGCTGCCGTGGGTGTTCGGCGGGCTGGCGGCGCTGGTCGTGGTGGGCCTGATCGTGGTCGGCGCGATCTTCTTCGTCAACCGCGGCTCCGGCAGGCCGACGGCCGACGACACCTACGTGCCGCAGCCGCCGACCACGGGACAGACGCAGGAGCCGCCGCCCTCGACCTCGGTGCCGCAGCAGCTGCCCCAGCCGCAGGACGGCCGCATCACCGACCCGGTCGCGGGCCTGTCGTACGCGCCGCCGTCGGGCTGGCAGGTGCCCGACATCGCCGACGTGAACGGCACGGACCCGCAGGCGCAGGCCTGGTCGAGTGCTGTGCAGCAGACCGCGCAGGCCAAGTACAACGGCAAGAGCGACTGGATCGGCAACGTCTACACCGGCGTGCTCAACGACCTGTTCCCCTACGGCAGTTCGCAGGACCTGCAGAACCTCACGGGCACGGTCTTCATCGACTTCCAGAAGTACTACGACATCCAGCACACCCAGAAGATCGTCCAGAGCAAGGCGATCAAGATCGGTGACAAGGACGCCTGGGTGCTCCAGTTCAAGCTGGACTTCTCTGCGGAGTCGAAGAAGAAGGGCTACAAGTGGAACACCGAGAACGGCGCCATCGTGCTGATGGACCGCGGCGAGGGCGAGCGTCCCGCGATCTTCTACATGTCGGTTCCCGACAATCTGGGCACCAATGTGGTAGAGCAGGTTCTCGCCTCGCTCAAGCCCGCCTGAGCGGTGGCACTAGGCTGGTGGGACAAGCAAGCGGGCGGATGGCTCCGAGCCGCTGGGCGAGGAGAACGAATGAGTGATCTGCTGGTCTGGATCGACTGCGAGATGACCGGGCTCGACCTGAGCCGGGACGCGCTGGTGGAGGTGGCGTGCATCGTCACCGACAGCGAGCTGAACCAGCTCGACGAGGGCGTCGACGTGGTCATCAAGCCGCCGCCCGAGTCGCTGGAGCAGATGTCGCAGGTGGTGCGCGAAATGCACACGGCCTCGGGGCTGCTGCCCGAACTGGCCGGCGGCGTCACGCTGGCCGAGGCCGAGTCGCTGGTGCTCGACTACATCCGCCGCCACATCCCCGAGCCGAAGAAGGCGCCGCTGTGCGGCAACTCCATCGGCACCGACCGCACCTTCATCGCCAGGGACATGCCCGCGGTCGACGGCTACCTGCACTACCGGATGATCGACGTCTCCTCGATCAAGGAGCTGGTGCGCCGCTGGTACCCCCGCGTCTACTTCGCCGCGCCCGAGAAGCAGGGCGGACACCGGGCGCTGGCCGACATCACGGAGAGCATCAGGGAGCTGCGTTACTACCGAGCGGCCGTCTTCGTGGCGCAGCCGGGACCCGACTCGACCACGGCCCGGACGCTGGCCGAAGGTGTCAGCGGTTAATCGGGTGGCGAAAGGACTCCTGAACACCGCTACACTTTTCTCTGTGCCGTCGTCACGGTGCGCACGATGGTGGGCGTAGCTCAGTTGGTAGAGCGCCAGGTTGTGGTCCTGGATGCCGAGGGTTCAAGTCCCTTCGCTCACCCTTTCAAGAAGGGCCCCTTTCCGGGGCCTTTCTTCGTGTTCAGGAGTGCCGGAATCCGGTGACCTCGTGGCCGCCGATCCGCAGTGGAGCGTCGACCCCGGCCAAGGAGACCTTGCTGACGCCCACCGCGTAGAGCATGGAGACCAGGGCGGCCGCGGTGACGGTCACCATGGTCAGCTTGGTGCCCATCGCCTCCAGCACGGGCCTGACCGCGGGCCAGATGCCGGCCGCCAGGCCGGCCGCCACGATCGCGGCTCCCATCACCAACGTGGCGTTCGCCACCTTCCCGTTGAGGTCGTCCAACGTCTCCATCAGGTCGTTGAGCGCCCGCGACACCCGCGCCGACATCTCGGTCAGGTGGATGCCCGCCGCGACGAACTCCGTGATCCTGCCGTCCGCGGTATCCCTGGCGGCACCGGACCAGCCGACCTGCGCCAGCGCCTTCTTGATCCCGTCGAAGTCCGAGCCGAAGGTGCGGGCCAATGTCTCCGCCAGCCTGCTCCAGTCGTCGACGGTCCTGCCCACGTTCTCGTCGGACGGGATGATCGTGGCCGCCCACAGCGACACGGCCGCGGCGAGGCTCAGGGCGAAGGTGCGTGCCGCGATCAGCGTTCGGAGGGTGGCCTGGCCCCGGGCGGCCGGGTTCGCCTTGAACTCCTGGATGGCCAGATGCTTCATCCCCGCCTCCAAAAAGCCGACGGTGCTGCCGAGGAGGCCGGTGGGTATCGACAGGGATCTGTCGATGGAGTGCTTGCCGGTGCCGCCGTGGGGCAGGTGGAGCTCCGGCTGGGCCCTGTCGCCCACCATGCCTGCCACGTTGAGCAGGTTCCTGACGGCGGCGCTCTCGGGTTCGACATACGTGGAGGCGGTCTTGCCGAACGTCTCGCCGATGGCCTCCGCCTCCGCCCGGCCGTACTGCAACTGCTTCTCGACCTCGGCGCGGATGTGCTCGTGCGTGTGGCGGCAGAATTCGCCGACCACGCTCAGGGCGAACGGGTGAAGAGGCGGGGGTGCTTGGCAGAAGTTGAACGATTCGGCGACGTGGTGGAAGGAGATGCCGGCGTCTCTGACACTTTCAGGGCTGACTGCGTATCCGTCGTTCTTCGCCACGATGCGTGCTCCCTGCGGATCGACGTGATCAACGAGGCTAGCGTGATTCGCACCACGCTGCCCGCCGCTCTGGGGCATGATTGGACTCAATCCCCCGCTCAGCCCTTGCCGTTTTTCACCGACATCGTCCCCAAATCACGACAATGCGAGTTATGCTCGCTGTCTGACCGCTAACGCCGGAAGCACGGGGGCCATCGGCGATCTGACCGTCTGCGCGCCCCCGGAGGCCGGATGAGAGTCGACGACGCAGCGTTCGATTACACGTCCCTGAGCAAACGCGAAGCCGAGGTCATGGACCTCATCGCTACAGGCCATTCCAACGGCCAGATCGCGCAGCGCCTGTTCCTCAGCGAGAAGACTGTCAAGAACCACGTCAACCGCATCTATGCGAAACTCGGCGTGGACTCCCGCCCCACCGCCATCGGCCTGTGGCTGTCTCGCGCGCCCGATAACTAGCTCCTTTCTTCCGGGCCTATATGCGGTTTCCGGTCCCTTCCGGTCTCTTGCGGCCATACGGCAAGCCGCCGCCACCGCCGCCCGCCGCACAGGGCTGGCCCCTGTCCAGGGAGACGCCACGCCAGCAGGACATGGCTGATCACCGCTACGACGCCTCGTGACCGTGGCCCCCCGGCCCCAACCCCCCGCCGTATCGGGCGCCGACCTTCATCACCCCCCGACCCGCCGCCCCGGCACCCGAAGTACGAACCCGAGCACCAAGGTCCCTGGATGCCCGAGCGCCGTGAACGCCCAAGGTTCCGTGGATACCAGGGTTCATGGGTGACCCGCCGAACCGGGCGCCGACCTCCACCGCACCACGTCTCGCCGACCCGGCGCCTGGAAGCGCGGGCGCCCGCAGGGCCGGGCCCGTGGATGCCGGGGCCCAGAGGTTGCACGCCGTATTGGGCGTCGGCCTTCGCTGCGGGGGGTTAGAGGGCGGCGGCTATTGCGGTGAGGCCGTGGGTGAGGGATTCCTCTGGGATGTTGAGGGCGGGGCGGAGGCGGATCGAGCGGGGGCCGCAGGGGAGGACGAGGACGGCGTGGTCCTCGCGCAGGCAGGTGACCAGGGCGTCCCGGGCCGCCGTGTCCGGAAGGTCGAAGGCGGCCATGAGGCCGCGGCCTCGGGCGTTGGTGACCTTGTCCGGGTGGTCCACCTGGAGCTTGGTGAGGGCGTCCAGGAGGGTGACGCCGAGGCGGGCCGCGCGCGGGATGAGGGCGTCGCGTTCGACGATCTCGAGGAGGCCGCGGGAACGGACCATGTCGACCAGGCCGCCGCCCCAGGTGGAGTTGATGCGGCCCGACACCTGGAAGACGTTGTCGGGGACGAGGTCCACGCGGCGTCCCGCCATGATGCCGCCGACCTGCACCTTCTTGGCGAAGGCCACGATGTCGGGCGCCAGGCCGAGCTGCTGGTAGGCCCACGGTGTGCCGGTGGTGCCGCCGCCCGTCTGCACCTCGTCCAGGATGAACAGCGCGTCGTATTCAGCACAGAGACGCTGCATGGCCTGCAGGAACTCGGGCCGCAGGTGATTGTCGCCGCCCTCGCCCTGGATCGGCTCGGCGATGAAGCAGGCGATGTCGTGCGGGTGGGCCTCGAAGGCCGCGCGGGCCTGCGCCAGCGCCCGCTCCTCAGCCTGGGCGACATTTCCGAAATGTACGGCGGGCGTCTCGATCCGCGGCCAGGGGAACTTGGGGAACCGGTCGGTCTTGCCCGGCTCGGTATTGGTCAGGCTCAGCGTGTAGCCGCTGCGTCCGTGGAAGGCGTGGGTCAGGTGCATGACCTGCGTCCCGAGATCGCGCGAGCGCCCGGCGGCCTCGTTGCGGCGGCTCTTCCAGTCGAAGGCCGTCTTCAGCGCGTTCTCCACGGCCAGCGCGCCACCCTCGACGAAGAACAGGTGGGGCAGCTCGGGATCGCCCAGCACCCGGGTGAACGCGTCGACGAAGTCGGCCAGGTGCTCGGTGTACATGTCGGGGTTGGCGGGTTTGTTGCGCGCGACGCGCCCCAGCAAGGCCTCGAAGTCGGGGGCGAAGGGCGGGTTCACACCGAGCGGCGCCGAGGCGAAGAACGTGTAGAAGTCCAGGTATCGGCGGCCGTCCCTGGCGTCGACGAGCCAGGAGCCCCGGCTGCGCTCCAGGTCGAGCACCAGCCGATAGCCGTCGACCAGTAGGTGGCGGGCAAGGCGGGAGTGTACGTCCATGTCTCCTCCACGGTGAGCGCCAGACACGGCATACGTTCCCTCAATGGGGCATATGTATCCGAAAAAATCCGGCGATCTGGCCTGGCAGCGCAAGCATCTTCAGGTTTGCGCGGCCAAACTCTTGAACCGGAAGGACAGGACGATCATCACGATGCCGTAGATGATGGCGAAGATCGCGATCAGCCAGATCAGGGCGAGCGCCCCCGAGGCCGGCCAGATGATCAGCAGGACGCCGAAGATGGCCGACAGGATGCCGCCGAGGATCATCATCCACTCGTTCTCGATGACCGCCCTGGCCCGGATGCCCGCCACGATCTCGGCGATGCCCGTGAAGATGGCCCAGAAGGCGATGACGTAGAGCAGGGCGAGCGTGGTGATGCCCGGCCAGACGAAGGCCACGATGCCGGCCAGGATGCCGAGGATGCCGGAGATGATGAGCCAGGCCTTCGACTGCACGCCGTGCCCGAACGCGGCGAACAGCGCGAAGATCCCGCCGACGATCGCGTAGGCGCCGAAGAAGATCACCAGGACGTACAGCGTGATCCCCGGCCAGACCAGGGCCAGGATGCCGAAGATGATGGCGACGATGCCGCGAATGAGGACCAGCCACCAGGTACGCGAGATTTGCTCCATGCCCGTCTGTTATCCACACAGATCACCCAAGGAGCCCATCGCCCGGTCAAATATCCGTGATCCGCACGCCCACCGTGCCGGTGCTGCCGCGCCGGAGCTTGCTGCCCAGCAGGGTGATCCGCCCCACCAGCCCGTACTTGCGCCGCAGCAGCCCGCGCACCCGCTCGGTCTCCTCGGCCGACAGGATCGTGGCGGTCCCCCGCACCGCCTCCCCTTTGAGGTTGCCGCGGAGGTCGCAGGGCGCCACGGTCACCGACGGGTTGTTCCTGATCCGCTTGACCTTGGCCGAGTCGGTGACCGTCCAGAAGACCAGGTCCGCGCCGTCCGCGGCGACCCAGACCGGCGTGGCCACCGGGGTGCCGTCGCGGCGGTAGGTGGTCACGGAAAGGTACTGCTCGTCTCCCAAACTCATACGTGGGAGTAGACCACGATCGACACCGCGATGTACTGCACCAGGTACGCCGCGATCGTGAAGGCGTGGAAGACCTCGTGGAAGCCGAACCAGTTCGGTGACGGGTCGGGGCGGCGCAGGCCGTACACGACGGCGCCGGCGGTGTAGAACAGGCCGCCGACGGCCACGAGCACCACGGCAGCCACACCGGCGCCCTCAAGCAGCTGCGGCATCACGAAGATCGCGGTCCAGCCGAGCGCCAGGTAGAGCACGGTGTAGAGCCAGCGGGGCGCGCCCATCCAGCACACGCGGAACAGCACCCCGGCCAGCGCCCCGCTCCAGATGACGGCCAGGACGGCGATCCGGGCCGCGCCGTCCAGGGCCAGCAGCGCGAAGGGCGTGTAGGTGCCCGCGATGATCAGATAGATGTTCGCATGGTCGAGACGGCGCAGCAGCTCGGCCAGCCGGGGACCGAGCGTGCCGCGATGGTAGGTCGCCGAGATGCCGAACAGCAGCCCGGAGGTGACGGCGTAGACGGCGGCGGCGAGCCGGGCCTGCAGCGTCGGCCCCAGCGCCACCAGCACGAACCCGGCCAGCAGCGTCACCGGGAGCGCCCCGGTGTGCAACCAGCCCCGTAGCCGAGGCTTCGCGGTGATGGTCGTCATGCAACCTACGGTACCGTAGGTTAGAGTCCGGCCAGGAAGCGGACCGCGATCGGGAGCGCCGCGGCGCGGCCGGAGCCGCCGTGTCTGACGAACACGCAGAAGGCCAGGTCGCCGCGGTAGCCGATGAACCAGCCGTGCTCGCCGCCGTCGGCCGCCTCGGCGGTGCCGGTCTTGCCCGCCACGCCCGCCGGCAACCCGGCGCCGGCGGCCGTGCCGTGGTCGACGACCGCGGCCATCATGCCCCGCAGCGCCGTCAGCACCCCGTCATCCAGCTTGACCGGCTCGGGCAGCGGCCCGTCGATGCGCGTGACGTCCTTGGGCGGCAGCATCCTGACCGGCCGCCAGGTCCCGTCCTCGGCCGCGGCGGCGATGGCGGCCATGCAGGCGGGGCTGGCCTGCACGCTGCCCTGCCCGATGGCGTCCTGGCCGAGCATGTCGACGTCGTCCGTCGGCTGCATCGTGCCGCACGCCGCCGTGCCCGCGCCCGTCGGCATGCCCTTGTCGAAGCCCCACTCCCTGGCGGTGTCGATCAGGTCCTGCGCGCCGATCCTGGCGACGGTCTGCTCGACGAAGGAGGTGTTGCAGGAGTAGGCGTAGGCGTCGGCGAAGGACACCTGCCCGTGCGCGGTCTCCCCCGCGTTCTTGAACGACCGGTGGAAGGGGATCGTGTAGGTGCCGGGGCAGTCCATGGTCTCCGCCGGGTCGAGCCCGGACTTCAGCAGCGCCGCCGCGGTGATGGTCTTGAACGTCGAGCCCGGCGGGAAGGCGTCGAAGAGCGCGCTGTAGTTGCCCGTGAGCCGGTCGGCGACGGCCAGGAGTTCGCCCGTGCTGGGCCGGACCGCGACGACGGCGGCGTCGTCCACGCCGTCGAGCGCCCGCGCGGCCGCGGCCTGGACCGCCCGCGAGAGCGTGGTCTTCTTCTTGTCGGCGTCCGGCTGGACGGTCATCAACTGCTGCGCGGGCTTGCCCGGCACGTTCGAGACCAGCGCCCAGCCGCGGTGCACCTTGGCGACATGGGGCTGGATCATGCGCAGATAGCTGTCGGCGTAGCTGTTCTCGGGGATCTTGTCGCCTTCCGCGGTGACCAGCTCGGTCGAGGGCCCGTCGAAGTGCGTCAGGTCGAGCGTCCCGCCGCCCTTGAGCAGCGGGTGCAGCGTCTCGGGCGCCCACAGCACCTTCCAGGCCCTGTCGCGTACGGCCAGCCGCAGCGTGCTGCTGAAGGGCCATGCCCCGAACTCGCGTAAGCGCCTGGTCCCGGAGAACGGCACCTCGGCCGTGTTCTCGCCGGTCTTCCTGAGCGCCCCGGGCCGCAGCTCGATGGACTCGACGTGGAGCTCCTCGGTCAGCGACAGGTGCTGGGTGACGAAGTCCACAGGCGGCCGGTAGACGAGCCCGGCCATGCCCTCGATGTCGCCCGAGCCCCAGTCGCGGAAGTAGGCGTCGGCGGTCTGCTGCGGGCTGCCCTTCACCCGGCCGGCGACGGCGTTCGAGGTCATGATGGCGAAGGCTCCGGCTCCCACAACCGCAAGAACCGCGATAAGGAGCACAATCAGCCTTCTCCGTCGCATACGGTGTTCTCCCAGGAGGGATCAGCGTGGCACGTGGACAGCGGGAACCGATGCCCGGTCTGTACCCGGTGACGTTCGGCGAGATCGAACTGCTCCGGGACCTGGACAGGCAGGACGGCTGGGTGCTGTCCAAGGATGGCGTACCGCAGTCGTACGTGGACCTTCAAGACCCCACATTCCTGGAATTCGACTACGTACGCCTCATGGCGGACATCATCGACCTGCTCCCCGAGGGTCCGCTGAACTGTGTGCACGTGGGCGGCGGGGCGTTCACGATCCCCCGCTACGTCTCGGCCACCCGGCACGGCTCGCGGCACATCGTCATCGAGCCGGACGGGCTGCTGGTCAACCTGGTGCGCGAGCAGCTGGAGCTGCGGTCGGTGCCGAAGCTGAAGGTCATCGTGCAGGGCGGCCTCGAGGGCACGGCCAAGGTCTGGGACGCCACGACGGACCTGTTCGTGCTGGACGCCTTCAACGGCGCCACGATGCCGGTGGAGCTGGCGACGGTGGAGTATCTGGGCGACATCGCCAGGGTGCTGCGCCCGGACGGCACCCTGCTGATCAACATGGCCGACGGCAAGGGCCTGGCCTTCGCCAGGCGGCTGACGGCCACGGTCGCCGCCACGTTCCGGCACGTGGCGCTGCTGGCCGAGCCGGGGGTCATGCGGGGCCGCCGCTTCGGCAACCTGATCCTGGCCGCGTCCCGGACCGCGCTACCCGTCGACGACCTGACCAGGCGCGCCGCGGGCGGGCTCACGCAGGCCCGGTGCCTGCACAGCGAGACGCTGACGAACTTCGTCGCGGGCGCGGCCCCGATCCACGAGGGCGACGCCGTGCTCGCCCCGGTTCCGCCGCCGCAGGTATTCGGCTAGGGGCTCAGGTAGGTCAGCACCGCCGCGACCCGGCGGTGGACGTCGGTCCCCGGCTCCAGGCCGAGCTTGGTGAAGATGGAGTTCACGTTCTTCTCCACCGACGACACCGACAGGTGCAGCTCCCTGGCGATGCCGCCGTTGGAGCGGCCGCGGGCCATCTCCCGCAGCACGTCGCGCTCGCGCGGGGTCAGCCGCTCCCGCTCGCCGCGCACGTCGTGCCTGGCCATCAGGCCCTCCACGACCTTGGGGTCGATCACGGATCCGCCCGTGGCCACCGCCCTGATCGCTCCGAGCAGCTCCTCCAGGTCGCCGACCCGGTCCTTGAGCAGGTAGGCGAAACCGGCCGTGCCGTGCGCGAACAGCTCGAAGGCGAACAGGGCGTCCCCGAACTGCGACAGCACCACCACGCCCACCCCTGGGGCCAGCTCGCGGATGCGGTGGGCGGCGTCGATCCCCTCGAACCCGGGCCGCCAGGCGCCACCCGGCATCCGGATGTCGGTGATCACCACGTCGGGCCGGAGCCTGCCGACGGCGTCGATCAGCTCGTCGGCGTCGCCCACGGCGCCCACGACCTCCACCTCGCCCGACAGCTCCAGCAGCCGCCTGGTCCCCTCGCGGACCAGGTAGTGGTCGTCGGCCACGACCGTACGCAGCACGTCAGGCATCAACCCACGCCTCCACCCGGGTCCCCTTTCCTGCTCCGCTGTCGATCTTCAGCCCGCCGCCGAGCGCGTCCAGCCGGTCGGCGAGGGCGGCGAGCGGGGCCGCCCCGGTGTCGAATCCCCTGCCGTCATCGGCGACCGACACCCTCAGACGGCCGCCGTCGTGCGCGAGCCGTACCTCTATCTTGGCGGCGCGCGCGTGCTTGAGCGCGTTGGCGACGGCCTCGCTGACGGTGAAGTAGAGCGCGCCCTCGACCTCGTCGGGGAAGCGGCGCGCGCGCAGCCCCGCGCTCGCCGTCACCGTGGTGGGCACGGGCAGCAGGGCGCAGCGCTCCTCCACGGCCTCGACCAGCCCGCCCTGGCCGAGTGCCGACGGGTGGATGCCGGCGGCCAGCTCGCGCAGGTCCTGGAGCGTCTGGCGGGCCTGGTCGCGCAGGTGGGCGAGCTGGTCGACGCCGCCGCCGGTGGCGCGGGCCACCTCCAGCCCGGCGATCAGCGCCACGAGCTGCTGCTGGACGCCGTCGTGGATGTTGCGCTCGATGCGCCGCCGCTCCGCCTCCTGCGCGTTGACCAGCCGGGTGGCCAGCCCCGCGCTCTGGATGGCCAGCCCGGCGGGTACGGCCAGCGCCTCCAGCAGCCGTCCGTCCTCCTCGCTGAGCGGGCCGTAGTGGCCGGGGCCGCACTCGATCGTGCCCAGCCCGCCCGTGACAGGCACCGTCAGCTCCGCCTGGCCCTCCTCGGGCCCTGAGACCACGCGCGTGCCGTCGGCCAGCGCGACCGCGGCCCAGCGCACGTTCAGCCCGGATCGTACGGCTGCCGCCAGCCTGCCCAGCTGCTCGACCGGCTCGGGCGCGTCCTCCAGCGCGGTCCCCAGCGTCGTGAGCATCTCCCCCACGGTCGGCCGGACCCCGACCACGATGTGCAGCCGCGAGCCGCGCCGGCCGACGCGGATGTCGAGCAGCCGGTACCGCACGATGGCCACGCCGATCGCCACGGGCAGCGCCCCGAGCACGCTCAGCACACCGAGCAGCCCCAGTGCGAGCGCGCCGAACTGGAAGGCCAGCAGCATCACCCAGCCGACCAGGCCCGCCACCGCCCCGGCCACCATCCAGCCGTACTGCCCGCGCTCGGCCGCCTTGCTGCGCCGCCACCGCCCGACCAGCCCGCCGAGCACCACCAGGGCCAGCACGAGCACGATGAGCTGAGCGAACGACGCAACCCAGTGCATCAGACCGGAACCGGGGAAGGCCAGCGGGTTGTGCCCGCCGTACGGCAGCTCGGGCACCAGCGCGAGGGCCACGCTCTGCACGGCGATCGCGACCGCCGCGAGCCAGGCCACGGGCCGCCACCGCGGCGAGGGCAGCCGCCCGTCGGGGAACATCAACGGCACGAACACCCAGGTCAGGCCGTAGAACACGGCGAAGAGCGCCGACAGCGGCGCCACCAGCCAGCCGAGCCACGGCGCCCGGACCGCCAGCCCGACCCCGAACGTGCCCAGCCCCAGCGCCAGCGCCGTGCCCAGCAGCAGCCACCCGTACGGCACGGCGGGCCGCCGCGTGGTCAGCAGCCGGCCGAGCACCGGAAACAGGCAGCCGAGCACGATGAACATCCACTGCGAGACCGGGCCGGGCAGCCCGGACTCCATGAGCGCGCCCGCGATCACGCCGACCGCCGCGAGCGCGGCCAGCACCCTCGAAACCATAGACGCCCATCGTGGCGACAGATCCGGGAGGCGTCTATGAGGTTAACCGCACACTTGTCGACGGCTGCCCTGGTGGGCCGGGCAGGGGCGCACGGGATTGCCTGTGAGCATGCGAATTCTCCCCTTGACGCTGGCCACGCTGCTGGCGGCCTCGCTTGCCGCCACGCCCGCGGCCTTCGCTCTCAGCGAGCCCGTTCCCACCGCCACGACGCCCGCCTCCCAGGTGGGCGAGCAACTGCGCTGGGTGCTCGGCGCCGTCAACCGGGCGCCGGTCCCGGAAAGCGAGTTGACCGCGCACTTCTCCGCCGACTTCCTCGCCCACATACCCGCCGCCCAGATCAACCAGGCGATGGGCGCGTTCAAGGGAATGCGGCTCGACAAGATCGCCTCCGAGACGCCGACCGAGCTCGAAGCCCTGGTCACTCTCCAGGGCAAGCAGTTCGTGCTGGGTATCGGCGTCGACTCCGCGGGGAAGATCAACTACCTGCGGTTCTCCCGCCCTGCCCCCACCTCGTGGCAGGAGCTGGACGAGCGGCTACGGAAGGCGGCGCCGCGGGTCGGCTTCGTGGCCGCCGAGGTGCTGCCCGGCGGGCGCTGCCGTACCGTGCACACGGTCAACGCGGGTCAGGCCAGGCCGCTCGGGTCGATGTTCAAGCTGTACGTGCTCGGCGCCGTCGCCAAGGCGGTCAAGGCGGGCAGGTTCGGCTGGGACACCCCGCTGACGATCAAGCCGTCGCTCAAGAGCCTGCCCAGCGGGCAGCTGCAGAACCGGCCGGACAACAGCACCGTGCCCGTTTCCGAGGCGGCAGACCTGATGATCTCCATCAGCGACAACACCGGGGCCGACCTGCTGCTGCACCAGGCGGGGCGGCGCAGCGTCGAGGCGGTGAACCGGGCCTGGTCCTCCCACGCCAACGCGCCGTTCCTGTCGACGCGGGAGATGTTCCTGCTCAAGGGCACCGGACGCGACCAGGCCTACCTGTCGCGCGGCACCGCGCAGAAGCGCGCCTACCTGGCCGGCGAGGTGGCCAAGGTGCCGCTGTCGGACTTCAGGATGTGGACCGGGCCGCGCGACATCGACACGGTCGAGTGGTTCGGCTCCCCGCTCGACGTGTGCCGCGCGCACGCCCGCCTGCGCGGGCTGGGGTCCGCGCAGGTGAACAGGGCCATGTCGCTGAACAACGGCGGCATGGACGCCAAGGGCTGGTCCGACGTCTGGTTCAAGGGCGGCTCCGAGCCCGGCGTGCTGAACCTCGGCTACTCGGCCCGCTCGGCCTCCGGCAGGACGTTCGTGGTCACCGCGATGGCCTCCGACCCCGATACGTCGCTGCCGGACACGGACGTCACCAACGAGCTGATGGCGCTGTCGCGCGGCGCGTTCGGGCTGCTCTCCTGAGCCAGGTCCAGGAACAGGGCGGCCGACCAGCCGAAGCCCGTGGTCGCCCTGGTGGCCTTCCTGCCCGTGGCCGGGTTCCAGTACTCGTAGAGGCCGCCGCCGTCGCGGACCATCGCCAGGGTGCGCTCCCGCAGCTCGGCGGCCTCGGCGTGGAAACCGGAACGGCGCAGGCCGTCGATCAGCAGGTAGTTGACGTTCAGCCAGACCGGGCCGCGCCACATGGTGTCCGGCTCGAACCTGGGGTCGTCGAAGGCCACCGTGGGCACCGGCCGCTCGCCCCAGAAGCTCGGCGACAGCAGGTCGTCCACCAGGCGCCGGGCGACGGCGGCGGGCAGGCGGCCGGTGAACAGCGGCATCAGGTCGAGCGGCGTGCGGACGTCCGCCTGCGGGGTGACGAACCGCGTGCCGTTCCACCGCCGCGCCACCAGCAGGTCGACCACCATCTGGGCCTTCTCCCGCCACATGGTGGCATCGCCGCTCTTGCCCAGGGCCTCGGCGATGTCGGCCAGCCGGTCGTACTGCAGGGCCAGGTAGGAGTTCAGGTCCGGCGGCTCGGCGCGCGGCCCGTGGTCCCAGATCGGGCTGTCGTCCAGACCGGAGGAGTACGGGTGGAGGTACTCGGCCAGCCCGTCGCCGTCCGGGTCGGAGCGGGCGAACCACCACTCCTGGGATCGAACGAGCCGCTCGTACACCTCGGCCAGGAAGCCCACGTCGGGATCGGCCTCGTGGATCTTCCAGACGGCCCAGGCGGTCAGCGGCGGCTTGGTCACCGGCACCGGCTCGCGGATCGGCTCCCCGCCGACGTGCTGGGCCAGCCGCGCCAGGTCGGAACGCGGCAGGTCGGTCGTCTCCGCCAGCACCCCGTGGTCGTGCACCACGTCGGGGATCAACCCGTCGGGACGCTGGTTGTCCAGCAATATCCGGATCTGCTCGCGGGCCAGCGCCGGCTCCGCGTGCCTCAGCCCGATGGCGTGGAAGTAGGAGTCCCAGTTCCACAGCCCGACGTAGCCGTACTTCGACGGGATCAGCGACTCGCGCCCCTGGATGCGGACCTGGTTGACGGCCAGCGTCCACCAGGCCATCTCGGCCCGCTCCCGCAGCTCCTCCGGTACGGCGGGCATCTTCGAGAACCACTCGCCCCACCGGGCGGCGGCCTCCCCGGGCACGTCCCGCTTGAGCCGTCGCCCTTCGAAGGTGACGCACCCGTCGACGGCCACCTCGCCCCCGTCCCATCGGGCCACGGCCCCGGACCCGGACAGCGCCAGGGTCTCGGCGTCGGCGAAGGCCAGGACGACGCCTCCTTCGAACTCGATCCGGTCCGGCGTGGCACGCCGTACCGGCAGCTCGCGGGAGCCGTCGAAGAGCCGCAGGCCCGTCAGGATGGTCGTGTCGGACAGGCGGGTCTCGTAGAGCGCCCGGGCGACTCGCAGGGAGCCGTCGTCGTCGGTCATGACGAGCAGGCGGGAGCCCCGGTCGGTGAAGGGGCGTTCGCGCAGGTCGAGGGTGAACATCAGCGTCCTCCGATGCCGGAGGCGGCCATCGAGTTGATGATCCGCCGCTGCCCGATCAGGAAGGCGATCAGGGTGGGCACCACCGCGATCGACGAGGCGGCCAGGATGAGGCCGTAGTCCATCGCGCCGTGCTCCTTGGCGAAGGAGGCCAGCAGCAGCGGCACCGTGAACAGCTCGGGCGTGTTGAGGAAGATCAGCGGGAAGAGGTAGGAGTTCCAGGCGGCGAGGAAGACGATGATGCCCATCGCGCCGAGGCCCGGCTTGATGTTGGGCAGCACGACGCGCCAGAAGATCGTCCAGCGGTTGGCGCCGTCGATCCTGGCGGCCTCCTCCAGCTCCACCGGCACCGCCCTGATGAACTGGCGCAGCAGGAAGACCGCGAACGGGTTGACGATCGACGGCACGATGAGCGACATGTGCGAGTCGACCCAGCCGATCTTGGCGAGCAGCAGGTACAGCGGCACGATGGTCACCTGTGTCGGCACCATCTGCGTGGCCAGGAACAGCACGAACAGCGCGCCGGAGCCCCTGAATTTGATGCGGGCGAAGGCGTAGGCGGCCATCGCGGAGGTCAGCAGGGTGAGGCCGACGTTCAGCACCGCGATGTAGAAGCTGTTCCAGTAGGCGCCGAGGATGGAGCTGCCGCCGACCACGTCGCCGTAGTTCTGCGCCCGCCAGGGGCTGGGCAGCCAATCGGTCGGGCTGTTGAGCATCTGGTGCGTGCCCTTGAAGGATGTCAGCAGCATCCAGACGAAGGGGAACAGCATCAGGAGCCCGCCGACGGTCAGCGAGACGTGCAGGGCGACCTGCCTGGTTCGCATGGCGGATCCTAGGAGTCGTAGTGGACGAAGCGCTTCTGCGCCGCGAACTGGACGAGGGTGACGATCAGCGTCAGCAGGAGCAGCAGGATCGCGGCGGCGCTGCTCATGCCGAACTGGAACTGCTTGAAGCCCAGGTCGTAGACGCGGTACACGATCGTCTGCGCGCCCTCGTTGTCCTTGGGGTCGACCAGCACGTAGATCAGGTCGAAGGCCTGCAGCGAGCTGATCACGGCGACGATCGAGGAGAAGAAGATCGTGGGCGACAGCAGCGGCAGCGTGACGCGCCGGAAGGTCTGGAAGGCGCTCGCACCGTCGATCCTGGCCGCCTCGAAGACCGTCGGCGAGATCGTCTGGAGTCCCGCCATGAAGATGACCACGTTGAGCCCCAGCGACGACCAGATCGTCACCACTGCGATGGACAGAATCACCCACTGCGGGCTGCCGAGCCAGTCGGGGCCGGTGAGGCCGAGCCACCGCTTGAGCGAGGTGTTGAGCACGCCGTTCTCGTCGTCGGCCAGGATGACCTGCCAGATCAGCGCGACCGCCACCGAGCTGGTGACGACCGGCATGAAGTACAGGACCCGGTAGACGTTGCTGCCCTTGAGGTTGTTGAGCGCCACCGCGATGAGCACGGCCAGCGCGAGCCCCACCGGCACGGTGATCAGCGCGATCTTGACGGTGTTCCAGACGGCCCGCCCGAACAGCGGGTCGGTCAGCTGGGCGGCGAAATTGTCGAAGCCGACCCACTTCGGCTGGTCGATCCCGCCCCACTGCATGAACGCCAGCACGAAGGCGAACCCGAGCGGGATCAGCAGGAACACCACCAGGCCCAGGACCTGGGGCGCGAGGAAGAAGGCGGCCCACAGACCGTCCCGGCTCCTGACCTTCTTGGCGGAGGCGTGGGCCGGGGCGGTCCGTGAGCGGGTGAGCGTGGCCACTAGCCGAGCTTGCCTTCGACGAGCTTCTGCAGCTCGGTCATGCCCTGGTCGAAGGGCACCTTGCCCTGCCAGACCTTGAGCAGGTAGTCGTTGATGCCGGCGGTGAGGCCGGGCACGGCGACCTCCTCCGGGTAGTTGGCGAAGCCCTTGTCACGCACGTCCAGGAAGGTCTGCGCGTGCTCGGGGTAGCCGTCCAGCACGACCGACTCCGCGCCCTTGACGGACGGCACGGCGCCGCCGCCCTTGAGCCGCACCATCTGGCCCTCCTTGCTGACGAACTCGGTCAGGAACTGGAAGGCCTCCTTCGGGTGCTGGGTGTCCTTGTTCATGGCCATGTACGAGGCCGCCACGGCGCCCGACATCGGCTTACCGTCCGGGGACGGGAACGGCACGATGTCGTAGTTCGCCAGGTCGCCGCCCTTCTTGACGATGTCGATCACCCAGCGGCCGCCGGCGTAGAAACCGGCCTTGTGCTTGAGGAACTGGGTGTTGCCGCCGTTGCTGGCCGGCAGCAGGTCGATCGAGACGAAGGTCTTGTCGGCGTAGCCCTTGGCCAGGGTCTGCAGGGCCTCGCGCGCCTTCGGGTCCGTGGTGGCGGTGAACTTGGCGCCGTCCCACGCCTTGCCGCCGAAGCCGTGGATCATGCTGTACGTGGAGCCGTACCAGTTCCAGAACAGCGATCCGGACTTGCCCGCCTTGACGAGCTTGGCGCCCATCTCCAGGTACTTCGGCATGGTCCACTGGCCGGCGGCGTAGAGCTCGGCCGGGTTCTCGGTGATGCCCGCGTCCTTCAGCGCCTGCTTGTCGAACCAGAGCACCTCGGGGTTGGTGTCGTTCGGGACGCCGTAGATCTGGCCGTCCTTCTTGGCGCCGCCGTACACGCCCTCGAAGAAGTCCTCGGGCTTGCTCTTGGAGTCGGGGCCGCTCAGCTTGTCGTTGAGCGAGGTGAGCACACCGGCGGAGACGAACTTGCCGATGTTGTCGTCGCCCACGAAGAAGACGTCGGGCGCGGTCTTGCTGGTCAGCTGGGTGAGCAGCTTGGGGTGGTAGTCCTCGTACTTGGCCACCGGCTCGAGCTTGAGCTTGATGTTGGGGTGCTCGCTCTCGAACTTCTTGACCAGCGGATCGTAGAGCTTCATGTCGTCCGCCGAACCCCAGGCCGACCAGCGGATGGTCACCGGGCCGCCGGCGGCGTCCTTGCCGCTGGAACCGGGAACGCCCGGTGCGCCTCCGCCGCCGCTGCACGCGGTGACGGCGATTGCGAGGATGCCGATAACGGCTGCCGCACGCTTCATGTGTTTCTCCTGGGGGGGTTAAGCTAGCCCGCCGCCGTCGACGACGAGCGCGGATCCTGTGACATAGCTGGCGGCGTCACTCGCCAGGAAGAGCACGGCCTGAGCGATCTCGTCAGGCGTGCCGGAGCGGCCCATCGGCCGGTCGGCGGCGTCGGCCTCGAACGCCGTCCAGTCCTCGCCCAGCTGCTTGGCCTCGTCGCGCAGCATCGGCGTCATGGTGTCGCCGGGGTTGACCGAGTTGACCCGGATCCCGGCCTTGGCGTGGTCGATGGCCAGCGCCCTGGTCATGTTGACCACGGCCGCTTTGGAGGCGCAGTACGAGATCGCGTTGCCACCGCCCTTGAGCCCCCAGCCCGAGCCGGTGTTCACGATCGAGCCGCCCTCGGTCATGGCCGGGATGGCGTACTTGCACATGAGGAAGACGGATCTGACGTTGACCGCCATGACCCGGTCCCACTCCTCGACGTCCAGGTCCAGCGCGGTGGTGCGGCGGATGATCCCGGCGTTGTTGAACAGCACGTGCAGCCCGCCGTAGGTGCCCGTGGCGGTCTCGACGACCCTGCGGCAGTCGTCCGGGCTGGACACGTCCGCCTGTACGGCCAGGCCGTCGATCTCCTTGGCGACCGCCTCGGCGCCGGGCCCGTCGATGTCGACCACGACGACCTTGGCGCCCTCCTGGGCGAACAGTCGTGCCGTGGCCCGCCCGATGCCCGAGGCACCGCCGGTGACGACGGCGACCTTGCCCTCCAGCGCACTCATCCGAAACTCTCCTCACTAGCCGCACTGATGCGGTAAATCGTGCTTTCGCGGTAGCCGGTGATCACCTGGACGTGCCCGCTCAGCTTTCTGTCCAGCTCGGCGTCTCCGCTGTCGGCCAGCAGCGGGCGCCCCTTGAGCGCGGCCAGCTTCTGCTGGGTGGCCAGGACCAGCAGCTCGTGGCCGTCCAGCACCCGGGGGGAGATCTGCTGGTTGCCCCTGCCGAGCACGAAGCCCTGGCCGCCGATCACGGACAGCACGACGACCGCTTCCCGCCCCCGCACCAGGTCGACCAGCTCCCCCTCGCTCACGTCGGCCGCGACCAGCCGCCCGGACTCGATCACGTCGACCCCGAGCAGGGTCGTGACCAACCCCAGCTCCCGCCCGACGGCCATCGTCGTGGCACCTGGTCCCAGAATGTAACGGACATTCGGCAACATTCTGGACACGACCTCCCGGGCGATGCCCTCGGCCGTGGCCGGGATGGCGCTCGACGATCCCGCCTTGCGCCCGGACAGCCCGGTACGCGAGTCCGGCACCCGGACGGTCCCGTACAGGCGCGGGCTGACCAGGCCGTTGCGGTAGCGCTCCTCGTCGAGGTCCACCACCTCGGCCTCGAGCGTGCTCTCCGGATCGAAGCCGGCCGCCAGGAACCCGGCTGTGGCCGGGCTCAGCGCGAAGCAACCGGAATACACCTTGACCCCCGCCGGGATCCCCAGCACGGGCGGTGCCTGCCCGCCGAGGCCACGGACCGCGTCGAGCACGTCCCGCGCGGTCCCGTCGCCCCCGGCGAACAGCACCAGGTCGGCGCCGGCCTCGGCGAAGGCCACCACGGCCGCCCTGGTGTCGGCGGCCGTGGTGTGGCCGTCGGGTGGCGGCGGCAGCCGTACCAGCTCAGCGGCACCCTGGACGCTGTCTTCGCCCATCGCGCCGGAGACCGTGACGAACCGAGTGCCGGGACGGCGGGACAGCAGGGTGCGGACCGCCTGCGCGGCCCGCTCCCCCGCGTGCGGCACGGCGCCCCGTGACAGCGCCTCGCGCTGCACGTCGGCCCCGTCGCTGCCCTTCAGGCCCACGGAGCCGCCCAGCCCGGCAACCGGGTTGACGACCAGCCCCACGGTGAACACAGCTCAGTCCTTGCCTGTCAGGTGCTTGCGCACGTAGGCGCGCCAGGTCGGCGACCACTGCTTGGGGTCGTCGAGGGACGTCGGGTCGATCTTGTGGATCGTCTGGTTGTACGGCGCGCCCTTGACGTACTCGGGGTCCCTGCGGGCCTCGTCGGCCACGTGGGCCAGGATCGCGGCGTACTCGTCCAGGTCCTCCTTGGAGTAGGACTCCGTGGGCTCCAGCGTGAACGGCTCGGGCACCACGTAGGGGTGGTGCGAGGTCCAGTAGTGCACGCCGAAGTCGGCGGCGCGGACGCCGATCTCCTCGGAGTGGACGCCGGTCTCCTCCGACAGTTCCTGCCAGGAGTAGCGGACCTGCTCGATGCGGCGCTTGTCCCAGGGGGCCGAGGCGCCGGGGATCTGCAGGACCTTGTGCATCAGGTAGTTGTTGTTGAGCGCGGCCGTCTCGGCCACCTCGCGCAGGCCCTCGGCACCCATCGCCATGATCCAGGCGTAGGCGCGCACGATGTTCGGCGTGACGCCGAGGAACGGGCGGATCTTCCCGACCGACTTCTCCGGAACTTTCAGGAAGAATCGCCCGGCGTCCTCTTCGACCGTCGGGCCGGGGAGGAAGGGCTCGAGCGCCGGGGAGACGCCGCAGGCGCCGGCCGCCGGCCCGCCGCAGGCGTGCGGGGTGGAGAACGTCTTGTGCAGGTTGAAGTGGCACAGGTCGAACCCGGCGTCCCTGGCCCTGGTGATGCCCAGGATGCCGTTCGCGTTGGCCTGGTCGTAGCAGGCCAGCCCGCCCACGGAGTGCACCAGGTCGACGAACTCCTTGATGCGCGGGTTGAAGATCCCGGTGTCCTCCGGGTTGGTGATCATCAGGGCGGCGGTCCTGGGGCCGATCGCGGCCCGCAGCGCCTCGATGTCCGGGTAGCCGTCGGCGTCCGGCATCAGCGTGATGACCTCGTACCCGGCGGTCTTGGCGCAGGCCGCGTTCGACGGGTGCGAGAACATCGTGGTGATGACCTGGTCCCTGGTGCCGAAACCGGGGCCCTCGCCGTTGGCGGCGTGGTAGGCGCGGATCATCGCGATGTTGGCGTAGATGGCGGCCGAACCGGAGCCGGGCTGCAGCGACACCCGCGACATGCCGGAGATCTCGGCGAGCATCTGCTCCAGCCGCCAGTAGATCTCCAGCACGCCCTGCACGCTCTCCTCCGGCTGCAGCGGGTGCAGCTCGGCGATCGCGTTGGCGAACTGGTCGTTGACCTTGGGGCTGTACTTCATCGTGCAGGTGCCCTGGCCGACGTCGATGTTCAGGTCGACGCCCAGGTTCTCCTGCGAAAGCCTCAGGTAGTGGCGCAGCACGTGCAGCTGCGACATCTCGGGCAGCTTGGGCGCCTCGGCCCGCCGTACGGACTCCGGCAGCTCCACGCGCGGCGCGCCGGGCTCGGACACGGCGATGCCGCGGCGGCCCGGATGCGACAGCTCGAAGATCACCGGCTCGTCCCAGCGGGCCTGGTGGAAGCGACGCAGCGGCGGCTTGGGTGCCACCGGCAGCTCGGCGAACGACTCGGTCCCATGACCGCTCATGCCAGAACCTCCTTGACGGCTGCGGCGAGCCGGTCGATGTCGTCGATGGAGTGACGCTCGGTCACGCAGACCAGCACCGTCGTGTCGTCCAGGCGGACCCCGCCGAAGATGTCCCTGGCCAGGAGCCCGTCGAGCAGCGCCTGGGCATCCGGCACGCGGATGGCGAACTCGCGGAAGTGGATCGCGTCGGTGTGCAGCGTGTAGGGCGCGAGCGCGTCCATGGCGTAGCGGGTGCGCGCCAGGACGGTCTCGCCCAGCTCCCGCATGCCGTTCGGGCCCATCAGCGCCAGGTAGACGCCGGCGGTGATGCCCCACAGGGCGGCAGCCGTACCGACCCATTCTTTGCCCTCCTCGCGCAGGGCGAAGGAGGTGCGGTCGTAGTAGACGTCGCCGAAGCCGTACTCGCCGGGGACCTTGGTCGGGGCGATGCCGAACAGGCGCGAGGGGAACTCGGCGACCAGCGGCTCGTGGTCCTGCGTGGCGATGAAGCCGGCGTGGCCGCCGCCGAAGCTCTGGTGCATGCCGAGCGACTGGATGTCGCCGCAGACGATGTCGGCGCCGTAGGCGGCGGGCGGGGCCAGCACGCCCAGCGAGATCGGGTCGGCGCTGACCACGAGCAGCGCGCCGTGGGCGTGGGCCAGCTCGGCCAGCTCCTTGCCGCGGGTCTCGACGACGCCGTAGACGTTGGGGGTCTCGAGGTAGATCGCGGCGTAGGTCCCGTCGATGGCGACCTCGCCGATCTCGCCGTCGGCGCCCACCGGGGCGAGCTCGATCGCGATGTCCGGGGCCAGGAAGTCGCGCAGCTTGCTCAGCTTGTCCGCGCCGATGGCGCCGGTGATCAGGACCTTGTTCCGCTTGGTGTAGCGGGCGGCCATGCGCAGGGCGGTGCCCGAGGCCTGGAAGCCGTCGTAGGTGGGGACGTTGACCACGTCCATCTCGAGCAGCTCGCCCATCATGCTGACGTACTCGAACAGCGCCTGGAAGCGGCCGTGGTCCTCGTACGGCTCGCCGGCGTAGGCGGTGAGGAACTCGCTGCGGGAGTTCACCTCGTCGCACACGGCCGGCACGTGGTGGGGGTAGCAGCCGTGGCCCAGGAAGCTGAGCGCCTGCCGGTTGCGGCCGAACAGGCCGTCCATGTGGCGGATCAGGTCCTGCTCGGCGACGAAGGGGGCCGGCAGGTCGAGCGGGCGGCCGAGGCGCAGCTCGGCGGGGATGTCGGCGTAGAACTCCTCGACGCTCTCCACGCCGATGGCGGCGAGCATCTCGGCCCTGACGCCGGGCTCGGCGTTAGGGATATACGGGTGTGTCACTGGACTCCTTCAGCACGATGGCGTCTCTGGGCGCGATCTCGATCTCGCCTTCGAGGTCTTGCTGGGTCAGCAGGTCCCGTCCCGGGGTGGGGAGGATGACCTTCTTCGGGGTGGTCGCATGGTTGAGCAGGAAGAGGTAGTTCTCCCTGCGGGTCGCCTCCACGCCATCGGGGAGGTCCAGGCCTTCGATCGAGAGGATCGCCGTGGGGTCGTCGAGCAGGCAGCTGACGTAGTAGGCATCGCCCTTGCGGGTGATCGCGGGGAGCCCGTCCAGCTCGCCGCCCTGGTAGGTGGCCACGACCTCGGCGTCTATGGGCCTGATCCACTCGGCCCAGGTGTGCGCGATGCCCGCGGTCGTCTCCTGCGTCACGCCGTCCGGCAGCGGCCAGAACTCGTCCACCTCGATGCCCAGCATCGTCTTTAGTGGCCCAGGGGCGCCGCCGGGATGCACGTGGTCGTTGGGGTCCACCACGCCGGAGAACGGGCCGACGACGAGCTGACCCGTCACCGTCCTGAGCGATTCGGCGGTGCACATGTAGAGGTTGGGCGCGATGACCACCCGATAGCCCGACAGGTCCTCGTCGGGTCGAGCCAGGTCCACGTTGATGCCCCGGGCGTGCAGCGGCGCGTACCAGGCAAGCAGCAGCTCCTTGAGCCTGAGCCGGTTGGACGGCATCGACTCGGGCGCCTCCAGGCCCCACCAGCTGTCCCAGTCGAGGATCAGCGCGACGTCGGCCTTCGTGCTCGTGCCCGCGATCTCGGCCAGGTTGCGCAGGTCGCGGCCCAGGCGCAGGGTGTCCTGCCAGCCGCGGGTTGAGGTGCCGCCGTGCGGGAGCATCGCCGAGTGGAACTTCTCCGGCCCGTAGTGGGCCTGGCGCCACTGGAAGAACATCACGCCGTCGGAGCCGTGTGCCAGTGCCTGGAGGCTGTGCAGGCGCATCATGCCGGGCGGCTTGGGCACGTTGACCTCGCGCCACGACACCGCCGACGGCGCCGACTCCAGCAGCAGCCACGGCTTGCGCTTCAGCGAGCGCATCAGGTCGTAGCTGAGCGCGACGGCCACGTGCGACTCCGGGTCGGCCGGGTCGGGGTAGGCGTCGTCGCTGACCACGTCCTCCTCGGCGGCCCACTTCCAGTAGTCCAGGCCGTGCAGGATGCTCATGAAGTTCGTGGTGACCGGGATGTCCGGCGTGATCTCCCGCAGCACGGACTTCTCCGCGCCGAACAGCTCCAGGAGGGCGTCGCTGCAGAAGCGCCGCCAGTCGACCAGCTGCGACGGGTTCACCGGTCCCGGTGCTTTGCGGGGTGGCTCGACCTGGTCCAGGTTCGTGTAGTGCTGGCCCCAGCAGGAGGTCCCCCACGCTTGGTTGAGCGCGTCCACGGAGCCGTAACGCTTCTCCAGCCAGCTGCGGAAGTGCCGGGCGCTCTCCGGGCAGAAGCACTCCAGGGTGTGGTCGGCGTACTCGTTGGAGATGTGCCACATGGCCAGCGCCGGGTGGTCCTTGTACCGCTCGGCCACCGCTCTGGCCAGCCGTACGGCATGCTGCTTGAAGACCGGCGAGCTGGGACAGTAGCCCTGCCGTGAGCCGAACTCCAGGCGTGTGCCCGCGGCGTCCACCGGCATCACCTCGGGGTGCTCGCGCACCAGCCAGGGCGGCGGGGTGGCGGTCGCGGTGGCCAGGTCGGCCGCGATGCCGTATTCGTGCAGCAGGTCGAGCACCCGGTCCAGCCAGCCCCAGTCGTAGACACCGGGGCGCGGCTCCAGGCGCGACCAGGAGAAGACGGCGACCGTGGCCATGTTCACGCCGGCCTCGGCCATGAGCCGCACATCCTCGGCCCAGACCTCCTCCGGCCACTGCTCGGGGTTGTAGTCACCGCCGAACAGCAGGCCCCGAACTCGGGTCACTCCCACCGTCACTCCTTCAGTACTATTTTGTATGCAGAATTCATAGTGCAGTATTTTGCATCACGTCAAGCGCTAACATACGGGCGGGGGCAGATGAAGCGGAGGAGCGTCATGCCGATCGAGCGGCGACCGCTGCGCGAGCAGATCAGGGAAGAACTGCTGAGGAGGCTCGATCGGGGCGATTTCGCCGCCGGGACCGACATCAACGAGGCCGCGCTGGCCGGTGAGCTGGGCGTCAGCCGTACTCCCCTGCGCGAAGCGTTGATCACCCTCGCGGGCGAGGGCGTCCTGGAGAGCAGCCAGGGGCGCGGGTTCCGGTTCGCGCCGGTGAGCAAGCAGGAATTCAGGGAGCTCTGCGAGATCGTCGCCGCGCTGGAGGCGCTGGCGCTGGAGACCTCCGACCCTGTCTCCCTCAAGAAGATCGCGCCCAAGCTGCTGGAGCTGGCCCGCGAGTTCCCCGATGCGGTGGCGGAGCAGCAGGTCATCGAGCGGCACGACGACGAGTGGCACGATCTGCTGCTCAGCGGCTGCCCGAACGAGCGCCTGCTCGACCTGATCACCAGCGTCAAGGCGGGGATGCGCCGCTACGCGCACCTACTGGCCGGCGACGACGCACCCCTGCAGCGGGAGGCGGCCGAGCACTGCAAGGTCGCCGAGGAGCTCCTGTCAGGCGACCTGCCGGCTGCGACCCGGGCGCTGCGGGACAACTGGGTCAACGGCATGGAGCGGATGATGTCCCGCCTGGAATAGCCGAAATCTGACTTGATCGCGCCCGACCAGCTCTCATCCTCGGCGGCGAACCCGTCGGTCGCTACGGGCCATTTGTCATGAACACCCGCGAAGAACTCGTCCTCCCTGCCCGGCAGGCATAACTCTCTTTTAGGGGCTCCTGTACGGCGAGGCGCCACCGCGCCGTGCTTCGGTTGATGGGAACCGCGGGGCTGTCGAGGGCTTTTCCGTTGCCGTGGCCCACCTACCCTGGGGCTTGTTTGGCGCCCAGGGGTCTGGTGGGCTTTATTGCTTTTCAGCAGTATGGGTTGGCTTCGAGGTAGCCGTTCTTGAATGACTTCGAGTGGCCTCTGTAGTGCGACCTCACGCACCGCTTGAGGTTATCCGCGTCGGACTCGCCTTGGGCCTCGCCCGCCGCCCTCTGCTGGAGCTTCGCGGACGGCTTCTTTGGCTGCGATGGGGTCGAACCCCCGCACTCGCTGTGCTTCCAGCCGTCTGACCAGCCTATGGAGTAGCCATATCCATAATCCGGGTCGCCTGAGTTCGCATGACCCGACGGATTGCTGGGTTGGCATCGTACGCCATCGGCATATCCATCAGAAACTCCCTTTGCGCAGCCCGAGCCCTTGTCCATGCACGGATCGCGCTTTGCTGACGGAGCCGTCACCTCCGGATTGGCTCGGAACGAGGCTGCCATGGCCTCCGCGGCGAAGCCCGTAGGGATCGCGAGGGAGGCGACAAGCGCCGACCCGAGGATGACAAGTGAGCGATTACGAAGCATGACTTCCCCTCTCCGTCGCGCAGCGAGAGCATTCGTCTCGCTTCGAAGAATGAGCGCTCATGTACGTAACTCGGATGATGCCCGCTTATCTGGTACAAATAGCTACATAAGGTACAAATACCCTCAAAGGCGGCTCGAAGAGATCAGCCTCAATTTTGTTGACCAGCTGGGTTTGGGAACCGTGGTGCCTGGAGTACGTAGCGGCGCGTTACAGTCATCGACTCGCCGGAAGCGCCGGGCGCGGGCCCTCGGCCGGAGTACGGCGGGCGGCCGGTGACGGAGGCCTGCCGTACAGCAGCAAGCCTGCCGCGCAGCCTGCGACCTGCCGCACAACACATGACAGCGCTCGGCCCCCACCAGAGAACATGTGACCCGCGGTGCTGTGCCGAGGAGGGTCAGCGGGGCGTGGCGGCGGCGGTTTGGCGCCAGACCTTGCCGTCCTTGACGATGAGGGTGCCGAAGGCGTTGACCTGGTTGCCGCCGATGGTCATGTCGGCGTTGTAGAGGATGACGTCGCCGGCGATCTGGCGGGATTTGACCTGGTCGACCGTGGGCTTCAGAGCGAGGTAGGCCGCGAAGAAGTCGCGGATCTCCTCAGGGCCGTGGGCGACCCGGTCGAAGCGGACGACCGTGGCCTCCTCGTGGTACTGGGCGAGCAGCCCCTCCAGGTCTCCGTCCGCGATGAGGGCGAGCTGGCGTTCGAACAGTTCGGCTGTCATTCGTCACCTTTGCTGAGATCACGGCCCACCTGGGCTCCGCCGTACACAAGGATCAACGGCAGCGCGGCCACGAGCGGCAGCGCTGCGGTGGCGAGCGTCACGAGTGCGGCGCCCAGCCGGATGAAGGCCAGCGTACGGTTGCCCGAGCAGAGGCGCTGCACCCCGAGCAGCGCGAAGACGATCGCGGCGGGCACCCCGACCGACCAGCCGGCCGAACTCGGGTGCGCGATCGCGTGCTCGATCCCGATGCCGTAGGCCACCAGCCCCATCGACAGCGGCAGGTGCGAGTAGACCCAGACCTGCCCGGCGAACTGGGTGCGCAACACGACCTCCTCGTCGAGGTGGTCGAAGTACAGCCACCAGAACGCCATCGCGATGGCCACGCCGAGCAGCGCGATCAGCAGCGTGGCCGGGGTGACCGCGTGTCCCTTGAGCCCGCCCACGACGGCCGCGACGACCTCGCCCAGGACGATCACGACGAACAGCCCGAAACGCTCGGGCAGATGCTCGCTCTGCGGCGGCAGCGCCTTCTGGTGACGCCGCGACAGGAACGGCGTGGCCAGGTCGATCACCATCGCCACGGCCCAGAACCAGTACCGCGTGGGCGGCTCGACCGCCAGCGAGGCCACCCAGATCAGCATCGCGACGGTGAACCCGATCGCGTAACGCGTGGCCAGCGGCCGGGCGTCGGGGACGTGCCGCCCGACCCGCAGGTAGGCCACCAGCAACAGCACCCGGACGGCCACGTACGACAGCGCGAACAGCGCCGACCGCTCGGCCATGTCGGACACGCTGGCCGCCATCGTGGCGACGGCCAGGATCTGCGGGATCACCAGCAACCGGTGGCTGACGTCGTCGGTGTCGAACCGGTTGGCGTAGAAGACGTATCCGGCCCAGGCCCACCACACGGGCACGAACAACCCCACGAAGGTCAGCAGTCGTGCCGGGGTGGTGCCGGGCTCCAGCACGTCGGCCAGTTCGGCGACGGCCACCACGAAGACCAGGTCGTACAGCAGTTCCAGCCAGGTGGCGCGACGCTGCACGCCCTCGAACAGCCGCAACCTGGGCGGCTGCCATCGGCGCTCGCTCATCGCCACTCCTTCGCCATCGTGCGTAATCATGTAATTATGACGCCCCGCGGACCGCGGACGACACTCCATATCGCGATCAACGATCGTAAACGCATGCGAAGGTTGCAGGCCTGGGCGATGGCGATGATAGCGGGCGGCGCTGGCGTGACGGCGCGTCAAGGACGACGGTGGCGGGCTGCGCGCTGGGCAGATCGATACGGGCAGGAGCGGCAACGCGGTATGGGAAGGCGCTCGGCAGGACCGCCCATTCGGCGGCGGGACCAGGCGGGCGAAGGCGCACGCAGTGGCGTCGCACAGGCGGAGGCGCACAGGGTGGCGTCGCACAGGCGGCGACGCGGCTGGAGTGCAATGGACGTGGTCGGCGCGTGCGGCAGGGGTGAGGCCTGGGCAGCCGCAAGATCGCGCGGGGGGCGGGCGCAAGGACGCCCGTGAAACCTCGCGGGGGCGCGACGCCCGTGTGACCTCGCAGGGGCCGGACGCGCGTGAGACCTCGCGGGGGGCGGGACGCCCGTGAGACCTCGCAGGCCGGGGCCGCCCTGGTGAGAGGCCCCGGCGGACGGTGAGGGGCTATCGGCGGTGGAGGGTGAGGCAGGCGATGCGGGGCGCCGAGTCCCCCGGGGCCGCGTGGATGACGAGGGACTGCGGCAGGTTGGCAGGGTCGAGTTGCCAGTCGTGGCGGGTGGTGGCGTGCCCGATGCCGTTGCCGTCGGTGCGGAAATCGAGCCACACCTCGTCGTGCCCGTTCTTGAAGTGCGGCCCCGCCGCCTGCGGGTTGGCGCCGCACGGCTTGGCGTGCAGGTGCGCGCCGTACGCCCGGTTGCGCAGGAAGCCCTCCACGACCAGCGAGGTGACCGTGGCGTTGCCGACGGACTCGGCGGTGAGGCTGGCCTGCGCGCTCTTGGGCACGAGCGCGCGGTCGTAGGCGATCGCGGCCTTGTCGTTGCCGTTGAACTGGCCCCCGCCGGCGACGCCCACGGGCGCGACGGCGGGTGCGCCAGGCGTGGCGGTGCCGGCGGTCGACTGCGAGCAGCCGGTGGCGACAAGTGCCACCAGCATGGACAAGCTGAGCATGCCGTACGGCAAGCGAGAGCGCATGCGAGCCCCCCAGAGCGGCGATGGAGGAGGCCACTCTAGCGAGTAATCGACCGCCTACGCTCCGTGTTTGGCGGCGATGTCGTCGATCTGGTCGGCGAGTGTGTAGTCGAGCTCGGTCAGGCCGCCCTTGTCGTGCGTGGTGAGCAACAGGTGCAGCGTGCGCCACCGGATGTCGATGTCGGGATGGTGGTTGAGTTCCTCGGCCTTGACCGCGATCTCGTCGACGATCCTGATCGCCGTCGGGAAGTCGGGGGCTTGAATGGTACGGCGCAGCGTCTCGCCCTCACGTGTCCAGCTCATGGAGCCAACGCTACTTCAGTGCCCCGGCGCCGAGCCCGGACTGGATCTGCCGCTGGAAGACGATGTAGATGATCAATACCGGGATGATCGCCAGGTTGAGCGCGGCGAACAGCGCGGGCCAGTCCGCCTGGTAGCCGGCGATGATCGAGATGTTGGCGATGCCCTGGGTGATGACCCATTTGTCCTTGGCACCGGCGAGCAGCACCAGCGGCAGCAGGTACTGGTTCCACTGGCCGAGCACGTTGAAGATGGTGATGCTGATCAGCCCCGGCTTGGCCATCGGCAGCATGACCTGGAAGAACGTCCGGGTGTGCGAGGCCCCGTCGATCATCGCGGCCTCGGCCACCGCGTCCGGCAGCGTACGGAAGAAGGCCGCCATGAAGAACACGGTGAACGGCAGCGAGTAGGCGATGTAGACCAGGATCACCCCGGTGTAGGTGTCGAGCAGTCCCAGCTGCTTGACCACCCCGAACAGCGTGCTCAGCGCCAGGAACACCGGGAAGGCCATGCCCGCCACGAACAGGTAGTAGATGAACCGGTTGCCGAAGAAGGTGTAGCGGGCCAGCACGTAGGCCGCCATCGAGCCGAAGAGCATCGTGCCGAACGTGCTCAGCGCCACGACGATGACGGTGTTGAACATGTACCGCCCGATGTGCGCGGTGTCCCAGGCGCGTACCCAGTTGTCGAACCGCAGCGCGCCGGGGAGCTGCAGCGGGTCACCGAAGATCTCGGTGTTGTTCTTGAACGACGCCAGGAACGTCCACAGCAGCGGCAGCACGATCAGCAGCGCCCAGACGAACAGCGCGACGTGCGAGAGCCTGCTGAGCACCCCCTGCCGGGGCCTGTCCTCACGGGTGAGTGCCATCAGATCTCGAGCTTCTCTCGCCGGGTCACGCGGAGAGAGATCACCGCGAACGTGATGGTCAGGAAGAACAGGGCGACGCCCATGGCCGAGGCGTATCCGGCCTTGGAGTAGGTGAAGGCATTCTTGTAGATCTCGACGGGCAGCACGGTGGTGGCGCCGTCGGGGCCGCCCTGGTCGACCGACAGCACCATGACCAGGGCGAAGCAGTCGAAGGCGGCGATGCCGAGATAGACCCAGCCGACCTGGATGGTGTCCCACAGCAGCGGCAGCGTGATGGAGAAGAACAGGCGTCCGCGCCCGGCCCCGTCGAGCGCGGCGGCCTCGAAGTAGTCCTTGGGGATGGCCGCCATGCCCGCGGAGAACAGCACGACGTAGAACCCGACCGCCTGCCAGACCATCACCGCGATGAGCGAGGGCAGAGCCAGGTTCGGCTCGGTGAGCCAGCCGACCGGCTGCAGGCCCAGCCTGATCAGCACGCCGTTGATCACGCCGTACTCGTCGGGCCGGTAGATGGCCTGGAACAGCACGCCGATCACCACGACGGCCAGGACCTGGGGGAAGAAGAAGATCACCTTGTAGACCGTCGACCCCCAGATCCCGCGCATGCCCCCGCCGCGCGCTCCCCCGCCCAGGTTGAGCAGGAACGCGAAGACCAGTGCGATCGCGATCGTCACCAGCGGCAGCGCGACCAGGACGATCGCGTGGGTCCGCAGGGCCTGCCAGAAGACGTCGTCCCGGAACAGGCGGGCGAAGTTCGCGAAGCCCACGTAGTTGAACCGGGGCGAGACCCCCTTCCAGTCGGTCAGCGAGATCTGGAACGCCTGGACATACGGGCTGATCACGAAGACCACGTAGAGCACCACGGGGACCACGAGGAAGCCGGCGATGAACCCGTACTTGCGCAACCGCACCATCGGCTAGGCGCTCCGCGTCTGCTTGGTGATCGAGGAGTCGGCCTTGATGTCGTCGGCCTTCTTCTGGACCGTGCTGAAGAACTCGTCCGGCGTGATCCGCCCGGACATCACGGCGTTGGTCTGCTTGGTGGCGAAGTCGAACAGCTCCTTGTACCAGCCCTCGAAGCGGGCGTCGGTGATGATGTTCTGCCCGGCGGCGTCCTGCGCCTTGTAGGCGCTCATCAGGCCGGGCGGCAGCTCGACGCCCTCGGCGGAGCCGTTGACCACGGTCAGGCTCTTGGTCTTCTCGGTGAAGCCCTTGGCGCCCTCCTTGGAGAGCATGATCCGCAGGTACTCCAGACCGCCCTGCGGGTTCTTGCCCTTGGCCGCCACCACGAAGTTCTCGCCCACGCCGACGTGGATGGCACCGTAGGGCATCTTGTCGCCGGCCGTGACGCTGGGCACGGCCGCGATGGCGTACTCGAAGCCGGCCGGCTTGTCCTTGGCCATCTCGTTCTCGATCCACGAGCCCGTGGGGTAGAACAGCAGCTTGTGCTGCAGGTGCTTGATCTGCGTCTGGGTGTGGTCCAGGCCGAAGTAGGCCTTGTCGCCGTAGTTCTTCTGGATGTCCACCCAGGCGTTCACCGACTGCTTGACGGCGTCGGCGTTCCAGGCGTTGTCGACGAGGTTGTCGATGTCGATCAGGACCTGGTTGCCGCCGATCTGCGCGGCCGTGTAGAGCATGTTCCAGAGCTGGTAGTACGGCCCCTTCTGCCCGGGGTAGGCGAACAGGAGGATGCCCTCCTTCTTGGCGGTGTCGCCCAGCGCCTTGAACTCGTCCCAGGTCTTGGGCACCTGCCAGCCCTTCTGCTCGAAGAACTTGGCGTCGTACCAGAGCGCGCGGTGCTCGACGGTGTAGTTGAGCACCAGGTCCCTGCCGTCGATCTTGGCGTTCTCCATGACGCCCGGGGTGACGGTGTCCCTGACCTTCTTGCTCGGGTCGTCGATCGAGGGCGCGTCGAACAGCGGGCCGAGGTCGGCCAGCGAGCCGTCCTGGGCCAGCGGGGCCAGGTCGAGCGCCTCGGGCCCGGAGTTGTTGATCACGTCGGGCACGTCGCCGCTGACGAAGCGGGGCCTGAGCTGGGTGCCGATCTGCTGGGTGGCGTTGTGCTTGATCGAGACGCCGGGGAACTCCTTCTTGTAGAGCGCCTCGTGCACGTCGGTGGCGTACGCCTCGCCGAAGCCGCCGCTGAAGATGACCACCTCGAGAGGCTTCTTCGCGTCGACGCCGAAGGGGTTCTTGGGGTTGCTCGACGCGGCTGCCGAGGTCGCGGGCGCCGAGGACGGCTCGCTGCCGGAGCCGCCGGTGGCGCAGGCACTCAGCAGGCCGCCGCCGGGGCCTGCGATCAGCGCGGCCAGTCCGGCGCGCCGCAGGAGCTGGCGCCGAGTGATCTCTCCCGGGTGGGTCATGGGGGCTCCTGAAGAGAGAGAATTAGGAAAGTTTCCTAATCGTTTTGCCCGAAGGTACGAATGCCCAGGCAGACCGTCAAGGGGCCGCAATCGACCCGTGACCTTGCGACGCAACACCGTAACCCTCTTGCCTAGAATCCTGTTCTAGAAAGAGACTGGCCTCATGATTGCGGAGTACGCGGACCGGGTCTGGCGTGGTGAATCTGACGACAGCATCGTCGACCAGGGCATGGAGGGCAAGGGCGTCAAGCCGATCGTGGACGGGGTCGGCTGGTGGTCCGGCTTCGGCAACGTCGTCGCCTTCGAGGGTTCCGGCGAGCTGGCGCTCTTCGACACGAGTTCGCCGTTCTCGGCCGCTCAGCTCCACGCGGACGTGCGCGCGTGGTCGTCGGCGCCGCTGACCGCGGCGTTCTACTCGCACGGTCACATCGATCACGTCTTCGGCACCGGGCCGTTCGAGGAGTCGCGGCGGGCCACGATCTATGCGCACGAAGCGGTCGCTGCGCGCTTCGAGCGGTACGTACTGACAAGTGGCTATAACGCGGTCATCAACCAGCGGCAGTTCCAGGCGCCCGGGCTGCGGTGGCCTGTCGAGTATCGGCACCCCGATGTCACGTATCGGGACTCTCTGACGGTACGGCAGGCCGGGGTGACCTTCGATCTCTTCCACGCCAAGGGTGAGACGGACGACGCCACCGTGGCCTACGTGCCCGAGCACCGGCTCCTGCTGCCCGGCGACCTGTTCATCTGGGTTACGCCCAACTGCGGCAACCCGCAGAAGGTGCAGCGCTATCCACGGGAGTGGGTGCACGCGCTGCACCGGATGGCGGCGCTGGACGCCGAGATCATGCTGCCCAGCCACGGCGCGCCGATCTTCGGGCGCGACCGGATCAGGCAGGCGCTGCTGGAGACGGCCGAGTGGCTCGAGTCCCTCGTCACGCAGACGCTCGACCTGCTCAACGCCGGTGCCCGGCTCGACGAGATCGTCCACACGGTCACGCCGCCTGAGCACCTGGCGGACCGGCCCTACCTGCGGGCGCGCTACGACGAGCCCGAGTTCGTGGTCCGCAACCTGTGGCGCCTCTACGGCGGCTGGTACGACGGCAACCCGGCCAACCTCAAGCCCGCGCCCGACGCGGTACTCGCCACCGCGGTGGCCGACCTCGCGGGCGGCGCCGCCAGGCTCGCCGATGCCGCGCTCGACGCCCTGTCCCGCGGCGACGAGCGCCTCGCGGGGCACCTCGCCGAGATGGCCGCCCTCGCCGCGCCCACCGACGCCGGCGTCCACCGGGTCAGAGCGCAGGTCTTCTCAACCCGAGCCGCCAACGAACAGTCCCTCATGGCAAAGGGCGTCTTCACCTGGGTGTCTTCCGAATCCTCCGCCCACGCCAACCGCCTTGGCGCCCCTGAGTAAGGCCTTTCATGATCTTGTACGGCGAGCCGCCGCCACCGGCCGCCCGCCGCACTCCGGCTGAGGACCCGCGACCGGCGCCACTGGCGAGTCGATGACACTTACCCGCCGCAACGGCGCTCCGTCATCCGCGCACCGCGGTCCCCCTGTCCCGCCTAGCCGAAGTGGGCTCTGGTTTCTGTGAAGGCGGCGTCGGTGCCCTGCAGGGCCTTGGCGACGTCCTGCTCCGTGTGGGCGGCGGACATGAACCAGTTGTGCCACGGGTGGATGTAGACCCCGTGCCGCAGGCAGGCGTCGCTCCAGTACAGGGCCCTCGACAGGTCGGCGTCGCCGTCGAAGCTGAGCCACGGGATCGTGACCGGCCCGGTCTGGTTGACCACGAAGCCGTGCGCCTTGGCCTGCGCGTACAGGCCCTCGCGCAGCTGCGTCCCGGCACGCTCCATGGCCGCGATGCCGTCGGTGTCACGCAGCGTCTCGATCGTGGCCTTGGCAGCCGCCATCGCCACGGCCGAGAACCAGAACGATCCCGTCGAGTACAGCGTCTGCGCCGCACCCCGCAGCGCGTCGGTGCCCGTCACCGCGGCGATCGGGTAGCCGTTCGCCATGGCCTTGGACCACGCCGTGAGGTCGGGCCGCACGCCGTACGGCTCCCAAGACCCGCGCAGGTCGATGCGGAACCCGGCACGCACGTCGTCGATCACCAGCGCCGCGCCCAGCCGGTCGGCCAGCGCACGGGCGCCGCGCGCGAACTCCGGCTCGACCAGCTCCTGGTCCTCGAAGGAGTCGTGCTTGAACGGCGTCACGATGATCGCCGCCACGTCCCCCTCGACCGTCGCCGCGGCTGCCTCCAGCGAGGCCAGGTCGTTGTACTGGAATTCCACGAGATCGGCCCGTTCGTTGGGCGTCGTCCCGGCCGGCGAAGGCGTGCACCACGGGTCGGCGCCGTGATAGGCGCCGTGCGCCATCAGCACCTTGGCCCGCCCGGTCGCGGCCCTGGCCACCATCAGCGCCTGGGTGGTGGCGTCGGTGCCGTTCTTGGAGAACATCGCCCAGTCGGCGCTCGGGATCAGGTCGACCAGCAGCTCGGCCAGCTCCACCATGATCGGCCCTGGCCCGTTGAGCGTGTCGCCCTTGGCCAGCTGGCGCGCGGCCGCCTCTTCCACGCGCGGGTGCCTGTGTCCCAGCACGACGGGTCCCCAGCTGCACATGAAATCGATGTACTCGCGCCCGTCGACGTCCCACTGCCGGCAGCCCTCGCCTCGCTCGAAGAACTGCGGGTAGCCGGGCGCGAAGATCGCCGCGTTCAGATGCCCGTACATGCCGCCCGGCACGACCTTGAGCGCCCGCTGACGAAGTTCAGCATCTGTCATCTGAAAGTCTCCCTACAACTCTGTACGGCAGGCCCTGCGCACACCGTCCTCGCCATGCCCCGACACCTCCACGCGGTGTCATTCCTGTGCTGCTGGGGCGGGGTTGCCGGGGAGGAGGGACAGCGTGGAGGCCAGGTCGGTGATGCCGGCGTCGGAGCCGAGGCCGCTGGCGACGCGGGCGGCGGCAGCCGTACCCCAGCCGGCGGCCGTGAGCACGTCCTGGCCGTGCAGCAGGCCGGTGACGAAGCCGGCGCAGTAGGCGTCACCGCAGCCGGTGGTGTCGTTGACCTCGACCTTGAGCGCCGGGACCCGCTCGACCCGCACCCCGTCGGCGCCCGGCGAGTCGGCGCGGGTGGCCAGGAGGCTGCCTTCGGCGCCCAGGGTCACCAGGACGCCCCGCGGACCCTCCGCCAGCAGCAAAGACGCGGCCGTCTCCACGTCCGGCGCGCCGGTCATGAGCTTGGCCTGCGACTCGTTGGGCAGGAAGTAGTCCACGTGCGGCAGGAACGCCTTGGCCATCCCCAGCAGGTCCGGCATCTCCGAAAGCAGGTCCATGGTGACGATCGTCCCGGCCGCCCGGACCGAGTCCAGCAGCTCGAAGAAGGCGGGATCGCCCAGCCCGAACGTCACGTCCACCCCGCCCAGGTGCACCGCCCCGGCTTCCCGCAGCACCTCGGCGTCCACATCATCGAACGTGACGCTCAGGTTCGCGCCGGGGACGTGGAAGCTGGGCCGCCCGCCGTCCGGGCGGATCGGGAGGATCGACGCGGCCGTCTGCTCCCCCGCGCGACGGGAAAGCCATGACACGTCGACCCCGTGCCGGCTCATCACCATGACCAGGAAGTCGCCGAGCTCGTCGTCTCCGATCGCGCCCATCGTGGTGACCTGGTTGCCGAGCTTGACCAGGTCCACCGCGGTACCGGCGGCCGCACCCGCGGCGGTGAGCCGGATCTGGTCGACCAGGACGGTGTCCTGCCCTTCAGGGATGAACTCCACGGGCCTGGTCAGAACATCCACGATGTGGACACCTACCGTGACTACCCTCATGGCGGTTAGTAGACAGACGTCCGAATAAAAAGTCAATATGCTGTCCTCAGGAGGTGCCACCGGAATGCCCAAGATCGTTGACCATGACGAGCGCCGCCGCGAGGTCCTGTCGGCGGCGCGCCGGGTGATCGTCCGCGACGGCCTCGACGCCGCAACCACGCGCGCGATCGCCAAGGAGGCCGGATACTCCAACGGTGTGCTGGCGCACTACTTCGCCGACAAGGACGAGATCCTGCTGTCGGCGCTGCGCCAGTCGCACCAGCGCATCCGCGAGCGCCTCACGCGCAAGGTCGACGGCGTGACCGGCCTCGCAGCGCTGCGCGAGCTGCTGCTCGACAACCTCCCGCTCGACGCGGAACGCACCCAGGAGACCCGCCTGGAGGTCAGCTTCTGGAGCCGCAGCCTGGCCTCCGAACGCCTCGCCGAGGTCCAGCGCGCCGAGGCGGCCGAGCTCCGCGACGCCGTACGCCACCTGCTCGGCGAGGCCCGCGCGGCCGGCGAGCTGACCGCGGACGAGAACCTCGACGACCTCGCCGAATACCTGCTCGCCCTGGTCGACGGCCTCAGCCTGCACCTGCTCCTCTACCCGGGCCGGCTGACGCGGGTGGACCTCGAACGCCACCTCCTCATCGCCCTCGACCGCCTCCGCTGACGCGGGTCGACCTCGAACGACCTCCTCATCGCCCTCGACCGCCTCGGCTGACGTGGGTTGACCTTGTCACTGGCGTCAACGTTTAACATCCCGCAATGACCATCACCGCCGAGGACCGTGCCGCACTGCTCGACCATGACCGCCGTTTCTTCGACGCCCTCGTGAGCGGCGACGTCCCGGCACTGGAGCGCCTGCTCGCCGACGACTTCGTCCTGGTGAGCATCGAGGACGGCGCGATCGCCCGCCCGGACGCGCTGCTCGGCCTCATCTCGTCGGGCTCGCTCCGCTTCCCGGCCATCGAGTCCTTCCCCGAGGAGGCCATCGTCCGCCGCATCGGGGACACGGGCATCGTGGTCGGGCGCACCGCCATGAACTTCACCGGCCCCGACGGCGGCACCTTCACCGCGAGCAGCCGCTACACCCACGTCTTCGCCCGCACCCCGGACGGCACCTGGCACCTCCACTCCGCCCAAGGCACCACCATCCGCCCCTAACAACCCCTCCCGGACGCGTGCCGTACTAGAAGGCGCTACAGCGTGAGAGTCAGGGCGGCGGACGCCTCAAGCGTGCGGAGGAAGGGCTCGGCGGGGAAGGCTTCGGCGGTGCTGAGGACGCCGGGCTCCTTGGGACCGTCGCCGTGGACGAGGCGGATCGCGCCCTCGACCGAGGCCAGAACACCGGCGCGCCAGATGTCGTGACCGCGGACATGACCGTTACGCCCCCCGCCACCCACCGCGACCGCCTGCACGGCGATCATGAAGTCGGACTGGGCGCGTTCCGCGGGGGTGGCGTGCTGGCTGGTGAAGGTCCGCTCGTCCTCGAACGTGCTGGACGTCAGCTGCGACTCCACCGTCCGGGCGGCCACGTGGCGCGGGATCGTGACGACCTCACCCGACGGGAACGGCGCGATCATGGTGCGCGGCCCGACCGGCGGCGGGAACGGGAAGACCGTGTTGCGGATCTCCACGGGCCCGACGCGCTGCTCGCCACCGGTGTAGGTGATCCGGTCGATCTCGCCGATCAGCAGTTCGGCCGTCCTGACCGCGGCGGGTGTCATGCGCCAGCCGCTCACCGAGTAGCCGACGGTCAGCCGGTCGACCTCGCCCAGCCCCTCGGTCACCGCGGACGCCAGCAGGTCGGCGAGCCCGCCGTAGAAGCTGATCTGCGGGATCATGACGATGCCCGCCCGCTCGGCCGCCCCCTGGTAGTTCTCGAACAGGAACTTCACCGGATGCGGCTCGACCGCGTGATCCAGGTAGTGACACCCGCCCGCGACGGCCGCGGACGCCACCGGCTCGCACGTCTCCGCGAAGGGCCCCGCGCAGTGGATCAACACCGCGACGCTCTCCGCCAGCTCGCGTAACGCCTTGGGATCGTCCAGCGGCGCGACCTTCACCTGGACGCCGGTCGAGGCCAGTTCGTCGGCCATGGCGTGCAGCGCGGCGGAGTTCCTGCCCGCGAGCACCACCTCCTGGCCGCGGTCGAGCAGCTCGGCGGCCACCAGTCGGCCGGTGTGCCCGTTGGCGCCATAGATCGCGATCATGATGACCCCTTCCATAGCAGGATCTCGAACATACGTTCCCAAGGCGCGAACGTCAACGTCATTGAGGGATTTCGGACGACCGACTACATTGCCCTGCATGGACTTGCGCGAGGAGCTCTGCGAGTACGGCAGGCGATGCGTCGAGCAGGGGCTCGTGATCGGAACGTCGGGCAACCTGAGCGTCCGCGACGGCGACCTGGTGACCGTCACGCCCTCAGGTGTGGCGCTCGACCGGCTCACGCCCGAGGCCTGCCCGGTCGTGGATCTCGACGGCTACCTCGTCAGCGGCGACACGCAGCCGTCGTCGGAGACGCCCATGCACCTGGCGCTCTACCAGGCCACGGGCGCGCAGGCGATCGTGCACACGCACTCGGTCTTCGGCACGGTCGTCGCCACGACGATGGCCGAGCTGCCGCCGGTGCACTACAACGCGTTGCTGCTCGGTGGGACGATCAAGGTCGCTGACTACGCGACGTACGGCACGCCTGAACTGGCCGCCAACGTCCGCGCCGCGATCGACGGCAAACAGGCGGCCATCCTGGCCAACCACGGCGGTGTCACCATCGGCGGATCGCTCGAGGAGGCCTTCTCGGCGACCCGCCTCCTGGAATGGCTGTGCGAGGTCTACGTCCGCGGCCTCGCCATCGGCACCCCCACGATCCTCACGGACGCCCAACTCGCAGCAGTGGTGGACCGCGCACTCAACCCACCCACCTTCCCCCGCCGCCCATGACCGAGCCCGTCGAGGGTTACGAGAGGGCGGCGCGGCGGGCGAGGCCGAGAGGGAGGCCGCCGGAGCCGGCGAGCTTGTCGTGGAAGGAGCGGAGCGACCCCGAGTAGGAGGCCCGGATGTCGTCGATCTCCAGGGCTCCCGTGAGGTACGAGGGCGCCTGCGTGGGCCAGGCGCAGTAGCGGTTGACCTCGACGGCCGCCGTCTCGGGCGACATGGCCGACTTGGTGGCCATGAAGTGCTCCGCCTCCTCGATGGGCATGTCCGAGCAGTGCAGCGCCGTGTCCACCACGATCCGGGCCGCGCGGAAGATGCGCCCGTCGAGGTAGGCCAGCTCCGTGGCGGGCGTGTCGAAGTAGCCCTGCTCGTGCATCATCTTCTCCACGTACAACCCCCAGCCCTCGGTGAAGTACGGCGTGCGGAACACCTTGCGGACCGTGCGCGGGTTGCCTGCCATGTGTGACAGGTGCCAGTGGTGCCCGGGGTAGGCCTCGTGCACGGCGGTGTCGGGCATCGCGGCCCGGTGGTTGCTGCGCAGGCGCTGCCGTACCTGCTCCTCGGTGAAGGAGTCGGGCGTGTAGGGCACGAAGAAGTACCCCTTGCGGGAGGCGGTGAGGGGCGGCGGCGAGATGTAGTGGGCGACGGCGAGGATGGGCCGGTTGTACTCGGCCGACGGCAGCACCTCGCACTCCTCGCCGGAAGGGAAGGTGACCAGCTCGCGAGAGAGCACGAAGTCGCGCGCCCGGCGCGTCTCGGCCTCGTACTCGGCGCGCATCGCCGCCAGCGTGGGCGGATGGTCGTCCATGAGTGACTCCAGCGCCGCCCGCCAGTCGGAGGAGGAGCCGTTGATCCGCTGGGCGACGGACCGCATCTCGGCGTCCAGCAGGTCCCACTGCTCGAGCCCCTTGGCGTGCAGTTCGGCCGCGCCGTACCCGAGCATCTCCCGCTCGCGCAGCAGCGTGCTGTAGAGCTCCTCCCCCATCCGCCAGGTCCCGCCGCAGCGGAACTCCTCAAGAAACGTCGTGAAAGCATCGAACGCATCGGCCACGGGCTCCGCGGCGGCGACGAAGGCCGAACGGAGCGAGGGCGAGGAGATCATGCCGGGGATGGTCCGGGTGAGCAGCCCGCGCGCCGTGCGCGCCTGCCCGAGGCCGCGCCGCACGAGCAGGTCCGCCGCGAGGTCGGGCGAGAGGTTGGTACGGCAGGCCGCCAGCACCTCCGGCACCTCGGCCAGCCGCGCGACGGCGTCGTCGACGAGTTCGGCCTCGGGTTGGAGCGCGCGCTGGAACGGCACGAACAGCGAGCCGAAGATCGCGCTCAGGTAGGCCGACGGGTCGCGGCGCCACCACGGCCAGCTGCCCAGCGCGAGCTCACCGCGCAGGTGGGACATCACGAGACCGCGATCGATCTCGTCTTCGACCGACCCGCCCGACATTTCGGAAATGCGGGAGAGCCACGAGGCCTGCTCCTTGGAGTAGCGCAGCAGCCCGGCTTCGGTGAAGTCGCCCAGGGTGCGGGCGTAACCGTCGGCGCCGAGGAAGGTCGCGGTGATGGGGTTGTTATCGAAGTACCACGCCAGGAACTCATCCACTTTCGCACAATATCCTGATGAAATGGCCCTGCAGATCACCGGCGCACTCGGCGAACCAGACCTGATCCGTCTCCCCTGGGAGGTCCCGCTCGAGGAGTGGCCCCAGCATCATCTGGTCGACCTCCCCCGCGGCATCTCCCGGCACGTGGTCCGCTTCGCGCGGCTGTCCGGGAAGGTCTACGCGATCAAGGAGATCAGCGAGCGCTACGCCAAGCGCGAATACCAGCTGCTGTGGGACCTGGCCAGGCTCGACGCCCCCGCGGTCGAGCCGGTGGCCTACGTGACCGGCCGCGACGGCGGGCTCGACGCGGCGCTGATCACCCGGCACCTGCAGTTCTCGCTGCCCTACCGGGCGGTGATGTCGGGCACGCTGCGGCCCGACACGCTCACCCGGCTCCTGGACGCGCTGGCCGTACTGCTGGTGAGGCTGCATCTGAACGGCTTCTACTGGGGCGACTGCTCGCTGTCGAACACGCTGTTCAGGCGGGACGCGGGCGCGTTCGCCGCGTACCTGGTGGACGCCGAGACCGGTGAGATGCACCCGATGATCAGCGAGGGCCAGCGGCTGGGCGACATCGACCTGGCGCACACCAACATCTTCGGCGAGATGCTGGACCTGGAGGCGGGCGGCCTGCTGCACCCGTCGATCGACCCGATGGAGACGGCCGAGGACATCGTCGCCCGCTATCACCGGCTGTGGAGTGAGATCACCCAGGACGAGATCATCGAAGAGGTCGACTGGCACAAGGTGGAGAACCGCATCAGGCGGCTCAACCTGCTCGGGTTCGACGTGGCGGAGATGATGGTCAGGCGCAAGGTCGGCACCGGGCGGCTGATCGTGCGGCCCAAGGTGGTCGACGCCGGGCACCACCAGCGGCGCCTGCTCCGGCTGACCGGCCTGGACGTCGAGGAGAACCAGGCGCGGCGGCTACTGAACGATCTGGACGGCTTCCGCGTGGCCAAGGGGCTGCGGCACGAGGACGAGGCGATCGTCGCGCACCGGTGGCTGGCCGAGGTGTTCCAGCCCACGGTCGCCGCGATCCCGGCGGAGCTGCGCGGCAAGCTGGAGGCCGCGCAGCTCTTCCACGAGATCCTGGACCACAGGTGGTACCTCTCGGAGGCCGCGGGGGGAGACGTCGGGCTGGCCGAGGCCGTCAAGTCGTACGTGGACAACGTGCTGGTCCACAAGCCGGACGAGAAGGCCCTGCTGCCCGACGAGCCGGGACTGGATCAGTAGGCGACGCAGATGCGCGAGCGCGGGTGGCCGCCCTTCTCGACCTCGTCGGCGACGGCCACCGCGTAGTCCTCCGCGGTGATGAAGCTGCGGCCCTCGTCGTCGGTGAGCAGCTCGTCGCCGCCGACGCGGTACGTGCCGGTGCGCTCGCCGGGCGCGATCTCCGCCGCGGGCGAGATGTAGGTCCAGTCGAGGTCGTCGACGCCCCGGTAGATCTCGAGGTTGGACCGCTGGGCCCGCGCCTCCTTCAGGTAGATGTCCGGGAAGTCGGGCGTGTCGACCAGGTCGAGGTCGGGCGCGACCTTGAGGCCACCGGCGCCGCCGACCACGATCAGCCGGTTGACGCCCGCCTGCCGTACGCCGTCGATGAGCGCGCGGTTGGCGTCCAGGAACGGGGCCTCGGGCTCGGTGCCGTCGCGCGGCGGCGAGATCGCCGAGATCACCACGTCGTGGCCGCGGGCGAGCGTGCCCGCGTCGGCGACGTCGCCCTTGACCGGGCCGCCTGACCTGCTGACACCCGTGACTTCGTGCCCGCGCTTGGCGAGCTCCGCGGCGATGCGCTGACCGATCATGCCGGTCGCGCCAAAGAGAAGGATCTTCATGTCCACAAGAGTATCCAATGGATACTGGTTACTTCATCGTGCTATAAGTACCTTATGGATACTGGTGATGTCTTCGACCCGAATTGCCCGACCAGGGTGGTGCTGGATCGGATCGGGGACAAGTGGTCGGTGCTGGTGCTGCTCAGCCTGAGCGACGGGCCGATGCGGTTCACCGCGCTGCGCCAACGCATCGGCGGGGTCACGCCGAAGGTGCTGACCCAGACGCTGCGGACCATGGAGGCCGACGGGCTCATCAGCAGGAAGATCTTCGCCGAGGTGCCGCCGCGGGTGGAGTACACCCTCACCGACCTGGGGCGTTCGCTGCACGGCCCGATTTCCGTGGTGGCCTCGTGGGCGGAACTGAACGTGAGAAAGATTCTCGAATCGCGCGAACTTTCGGCATAAAGCGCGAAATTCTCCCCCGCAGGGGGATATCTCTTCCTCCCAGCGATATACACCTGCCACTTCCGGCTCCGGCGACTCACGCCGCGTCTCTACGCTTTCCCAGTCCTGCGGACGGCGAGGGAGAGCACATGTTGGGACTGGACGACTGCCTGACCGAGGTCATGGCGATCCCGGGGGCACTGGACGCGATGCTCGTCGACCATACGAGCGGCATGGCGGTGGCGACCGACGGCACGCCCCGCGGCGTGGACGCCGAGTCCTCGGCCGCCGCCCTCACCGAGGCGCTGCGCGCCACGGTGGACGGCCTGTCCAGATCCAGTCCGGGCGAGACCGTCCGGATCGACGACATGCTGGTCACCACCGACAAGGGCCACCACCTGCTCAGGCTCCTGGACACGCATTTCGACGGTCCGCTGGTCATCTACGTGCGCCTCGATCTGGAACGGTCGAACCTCGCCCTGGCGCGCTACCGCCTGCAGGCCATATCCGGCCAGTTGATGACGTGAGCCATGGCCCGCCTCGACGCACTGCTCGCCGGATTCGCCCGCGAACGCTCCACGGGCGCCCTGCGAGTGGGCAGAGCTGGAACGATCTACCTGGACGAGGGCCGGGTGACCTACATGGAATGCGCCCAGACCCCGAGCGCCGACCGCCTGCTCACCATCAACGGCCGGGTCTCGGAGGAGGCCATGCGGGCCTACCAGGGCGGCGGCGGCTGCGGCCTGATGCTCGAACAGAGCCCGGTCACCCAGGGCGAGCTGCAGTTCCTGGTGCTCGGCGCGGTGCTGGACGCCGCCTTCTTCCTGCTGCCCGTGACCGGGACCAGGCCCAAGTTCCATCCGGGCCGGCAGCACTGGCTGGGCAGGCAATGGTTCTTCGACGTGGCGGGCCTGGTGCGTGAGACGGCTCGGCGCCGTGCCCGGCTGGCGCAGGCCTGGCCGCGGGCCGACCTCGACACCTCCCCGGTACGGCCTGCGGCCCGGCTGCCCGGCTCGCGCGTGACGCTCAGCGACGTCCAGTGGGAGGTCCTGGTCGGCGCGGACCGGGAGGCGACCCCGCTCGACCTGGCCGGGCGGCTGGGCAGGTCCGGGTATTCGATCCTGCTGGCCGTACGGGAGATGGCGGCGGCTGGCCTGCTGGAGACCGGGGACCCGCTGCCGCGGCGGGACCGCCGCACAGCCGAGGACCGGCCGCCGCACGACCCGGGGGCGCCGCACCTGCCCGTCGGCCCCGTGGTGAACGCGGATCCGCTGGACCTGACGTTGCTGATGCGGCTGAAGAAGGCCCTGGAGGAGTTGTCGTGAGGTTCCCCTCACTCAGGAGGAGGCCACCCGTGGAACTACGCGAGGAGTTACTGAAGGAGATGATCCTCCTGCGCGAGCGCAACCCGAGCGTGGACGGGAGCCTGGCGTGCACGGTCGACGGGCTGACCATCGCCAGCGACCTGCGGGGAGAGCCGGAAGAGCAGGCCGCCGCGCTGTCGGCGGCGGTGCTGGCCATGAGCAGGCGCATGATGGCGCTGGCCGGCCGGGGCGCGCTGGAGGAAACGCTCATCTCGGGCACCGCGGGCTTCGCCGCCTTCTACGCCGCGGGCCCCACCATCGTCCTCACAGTCCTGGCTGAGCCCGGAACCAATCTCGGGCTGCTCCGGCTGGAGGGGCGCAAGACGGCGGCGAGCGTGGCCGCCATCGCAGCACGGAAACAGTGACCGCAACGATCGGAGGAAACATGGCCGGGATGGACGTCTCCCTCAAGGAGATGATGGGGATCGACGGCGCGCTCGGCGCCGCGATCGTCGACCACGGCAGCGGGATGGCGCTCGGCACGCTGGGCGGCTCCAAGGACCTGGATCTCCAGGTGGCGGCGGCGGGCAACACCGAGGTGGTGAAGGCCAAGCTGCGCACGATGGACTCGCTCGGGCTCAAGGACGTGATCGAGGACATCCTCATCACGCTGACCGGGCAGTACCACATCATCCGCCCGATCACCGGCAGGGGCGGCAAGGGGCTGTTCCTCTACCTCGCGCTCGACCGGACCAGGGCCAATCTGGCCCTGGCCAGGCACCACCTCAAGGCGATCGAGGAGAAGCTGGAGATCTGACGGCCGCGCGGCCCGCGCGGAAGGCGCGGGCCGCGTCAGCCGGCCGTGTGCTTGGCGATGGCGCCGACGATCTCCGGCCAGAGCGGGCGCGGGAAGTCGTGGCCCATGCCGGGGAAGGTGAGCAGCCGGGCGCCGGGGACGGCCGCGGCGGTGGCCTGCCCGCCGACCAGCGGCACGAGCTGGTCGTCCTCGCCGTGGATGACGAGCGTGGGCACGCGGACCCCGGCCAGCGCCTCGGTCCTGTCGGGCGAGGCCATGATGGCGGCGAGCTGGCGGGCGGTCCCGTCCGGGTCCCAGGCCCGGTCGTAGGCCGTCCCGGTCATCCGGGTGACCCGCTCATGGTCGAACGGAAAGCCGGGTGAGCCGATGATCGACCAGGTGTGGAGCTCGTGCTCGATGAGCGCCTCGCGCTCCGACGGCGGCGCCGACATGAGCACCGCCAGCGCGGCCTCCGTCGGCGGGGAGATCGACGGTCCCGGCGTCGACATGATCGAGGTGAGCGTGAGCACCCGCTCGGGGTGCCGGACGGCCAGCGCCTGGGCGATCATGCCGCCCATGGAGGCGCCCACGATGTGCGCCGCCTCCCAGCCGAGCGCGTCGAGCAGCCCGGCGGCGTCGTCGGCCATGTCCTCCAGCAAATAGGGAGGATCGCCCGCCTGTGGCAGGTGGGTGGACAGGCCCGAGTCGCGGTTGTCGTAGCGGACGACGTGGTGGCCGTGCTCGGCCAGAAGGCCGCACAGGTCGTCGTCCCAGTGGATGAGCTGGGCGCCGAGGCCCATGATCAGCAGAAGGGGCCGCCCGTCGGGCGACCCCATGCTCTCGTAGACGATCTCGATGCCGTTGACGGGAACGCGCGTGGTCACCCGATCAGAATGGCATTCTAGTTTCTCGACGTAAAGAGGAAAGGGCCCTCCACGCGGCCGTCCAGGGGGAAGGGGCGGCCGCGAGGAGGACCCTGGTATCAGCGGCGGACGAGCTTGCGCAGCTTGTCCTGGCCGAGCACGAGCCCACCGCCGAGGATGGCCAGGCCGCCGGCGATGGCGAACCCGCCGACGCCGTTCGACTCGTTGACCGGCTGGGCGGCGGCGGCAGCAGCCACCGCGGCGTTCAGCGGGGCGGGCTTGTCCTGCGAGGGCTTGGCAGGCAGCGCGGCCTGGGCCGGAGCGTCCGGCTGCTTGGGCGCGGGCTTCGGCTTCGGGGCCTGGGGCAGGACGATCTTCGGCGGCTTGGCCGGGTTGTGGTCCATACGCGCCCACGCGCCGGTGGAGAAGGAGACGGGGTAGTTCTTCTTGCCCGCGCCGCCGCCCCACTTGGTGATGACGTAGCTGACCTTGATGTGGCCCTCGCCACCGACGCCGTCGACGCCGAGCGTGGAGGAGTTGAACTTGCCACCGGTGAGATGGGCGAAGGTCTTGGCGTCCAGGTCGAGCATGACACCGCTGCTGGAGGGGGTACCTGGGCCGCGGTCGCCGACGAAGAACGGCGCCTTCTTGCCCTTGTAGATGACGTAGCCCTCGGTGAACAGGGGCCAGCTGGGGCTGGCGACCAGGCCCTTCTGCATGGGCTTGCCGCTGGCGGGCAGGCCGGTGTCACCGGCGCGGCCGGAGGAGTCGTCCCAGAAGTAGGAGGCGGTGGTCGCTCCCTTGAGCAGGGGCCTCTTCTGGTCGAAGGAGTCGGCGTGGGCGGCGGTGGTGCTGATGGTCAGCGCGCTGATGAGACCGGCGCCGAGCAGGGCGAAAGAACGCATGCCAAAAAGGGCAGACATGGAAAAGCAAAGTCCTTCGTGTGGAGACAGGGCAAAGCGCTCAATCAGCAGGGCGTAGCCGGGCAGAAGGCCATACGGTCACTACGCAGAGCGCAGGGGGGAAAGCTGTGGGGGGAAGCTGTGGGGAAGCGCGCCGTCAGTCGGCTGCGGCAGGGTGTGACTCTGTGCGCGGCGGGGGAGCGTGCATGTGAGTAAAGTCCTCTCCATCTCGCCTACCGGGTTAGCTGACGGGTTCGGACGTGGAGATGCCCTACCGGCTCGCGAGCCGGATTCACCCCAAGGAACGTGGTTCCCCGGTTCCCGCGGTGCGGGATTCGGCGCCTGCTGGCGGCCTCTTCCTTGTGAAGGGCACGGTCACCAGCTGGTAACGCAAAGGACTCTATGGGCCAAATCCGGCAAAAGCAAAACAAAACCCATGAAAAGGGCAGAAGATCTACCTTTGTGGGTCAAAAGAGAGGGGGTACGGCAAGCCGTACCCCCTAGAAACACCAGCGTCAGCCGCCGCTCTTGCGCCGGAACGCGCGCTTGCTGCCGGCCGGACCGTGAGCCCCGTGAATCTTCGACGGATCCCCGCCCCTGCCACCCGCGGCCGTGTCGGCGTTCTGGTTGCGCTTGCGCTCCAGGGCCTCACGGAACTTGCGCTTCATCTCGTCCTCGGGAGTCTCGCTGACTTCCTGCTCCGGTGTTTCCGCCATGAGGACCTCCTGGTGTTGGGGACCCTCAAAGTTTCTCACGATGCCAAACCCGCCTCCACCTTGACCTGCGCCTGCGAGTTGCGCGCCATCACGCCGCCGCGCAGCGCCAGGATCGCCACGAGCGCGATGGCGGCGCCCGCGACGCCCAGCATCGGGATGACCTCCGCGGCCGCGGCGGCGTGCGCGGCGGGCAGCCCGTGGCGCGGCGCCTGGCTCGCTATCACGGAGGTGTAGGCGGTGCCGGCGAAGGCGAGCGCGACCGAGCCGCCGACCTGGCGGAAGAAGGTCAGGTTGGCCGAGGCCACGCCGATGTGCTGCGGTGGCACCGACTGCTGCGCGGCCACGGTGAGCCCCGACAACATCGGGCCCATGCCCAGCCCGATCAGCACCATCCAGCCCGCCAGCAGCCAGGGCGAGGTGTCGACGGCCAGATTCACGCACAGCAGCGTGCCCGCGATCAGCAGGAACGGCGAGGCCATCAGCCACGGCTTGTACTGGCGGGTCCTGGTCATCAGGGCGCCCATGATGATGCTGCCCGACACCATGGCCAGGGTCAGCGGGTAGATCCGCATCCCCGAGGCGGTGGCGCTCACGCCGAGCGCCGACTGGAAGTAGCGCGGCAGGAAGACCACGCCGGCGTACATGCAGAACGCCGTGAAGAACGAGATCACCATGACCAGCGTGTAGTTGCGGTTGGCGAACAGCCCCATCGGCATGATCGGATGCTCCACCCGCAGCTCGACCAGCACGAACACGACCAGCAACGCCAGCGCGAGCAGGATAGGAACGACCACCGCCGCGCTCGTCCAGGTGTGCCCGTCGACGCCCTTCTCGGTCAGGCCGACCAGCAGCGCGCTGATGGCCACCGTGAACACGCCGATGCCCAGGTAGTCGGGCCGCCCGCCGCCCGTGCCCGCACGGCGCGGCAGCTGCAGCCAGACGATCGCCATCAGGACGATCCCGAGCGGCACGTTCACGTAGAACGACCAGCGCCAGTTCGCCTGGTCGGTGAAGACACCGCCGACGAACGGCCCGGCCAGGAAGCTCAGCGCCATCACCGCGCCGAGCGCGCCCTGGACGCGCGAGCCGCCTCGTTCCGGCGGGAACATCTCCATGACCAGGGCCAGCGACAACGGCATCAGCGCACCCGCGCCCAAGCCCTGCAGCGCGCGGAAGGCGATCAGCTGCGTCATGTCCTGCGCGACCCCGCACAGCGCCGATCCGACGATGAACACGGCCATTCCGATGAGCAGCAGCGGCTTCCTGCCGTGCTGGTCGGACAGCCTGCCGTACATCGGCACGGTCACCGTCGAGGTCAGCAGGTAGGCGGTGACGACCCAGGTGTAGAGCGTGGTCCCGCCCAGCTCGGCGGTGATCCGTGGCAGCGCGGTCCCGACGATCGACTGGTCGAGCATGGCCAGGAACATCCCGCCGAGCACGGCAAGCAGCAGCGATATGTTAGGTTTCACACGTGAAGATTGACCTGTAACTCCTTACATGTCAAGTGTTGCTTTAGGATGAGATCATGTCCCTGCGGATGGCACTGCTCGGCCTGCTCGAAGTCAAGGGCCCGGCCAGCGGCTACGACCTGGCCAAATCGTTCGAGCGCTCGCTCAACCACGTCTGGCAGGCCGGGCACACGCAGATCTACCCCGAGCTGGTGAAGATGGACTCCGACGGGCTGATCGCGGTCCAGTCCGAGGGAGCGCGCGGCCGCAAGATCTACGCGATCACCCAGGAGGGCATGGACCAGCTGCGCGCCTGGCTCCAGGACCGCGACCCCGCCATCACGATCCGCAGCGAAATCGCGCTCCAGGCCTTCCTGCTCCCCCTGCTGGAGACCCGGCAGGCCATCGACGTGCTGGAGCGCATCAGGCACAGCTTCGCGGAGCGGCTGTCGGTGCTGGAGTGCTACCCCGACCCCGAGACCAAGCCCAACTTCGGCAGGTTCGCGCTCAAGCTCGGCTTGGCACAGACCAGAACCGGCCTGGCCTGGGCCGAGGAGTGCCTAGCCGAACTCCGTTCTCGGCTCTGACCTCCCGGTGACCACCTCGAGGCGTTCGCGGGGGACGAAGCTCGCGCCGACCAGGATGCCCAGGGCGATCGCCAGCACGATGACCGCCGTCTGCACCAGGTCTGCCAGGCTGGCCGCGCTCTGCTCGACGACCAGCTCGCTCACCCCCGCCAGCCCCAGCGAACCCGGCACCAGCATCCAGAACGAAGGCAGGTAGAGCACCTGCGAGGGCGTCCCGGCCCGCTGCTGGATCGAGTGCGCGAGCACCGGCAGCACCAGCCCCGCCACGAACGCGCCGAACGGCGCCCCCGCCACCGTGCTGCCCAGCACCTGTGCGGCCCGCTCGACCAGCAGGACGGCCAGCAGCCACGGCAGCAACCGCCGCGGCGCCGAGTAGCAGACCACGAACCCGACGCCGAGAAGCGCCACACCCACCCACGGTGCCCACGCGCCCAGCCCGTGCGCCGCCGGTCCCGGCGGAATCGGAGCCTGCGTGGCCACCGAGGTGCCGACCAGGATGCCGAACGTCAGCAGGAGCAGCACGTTGAACGCGCTGGCCAGCCGGCTGAGCCCGGACAGCACGTCGCCTTGCGACAGCTCGATCACCCCCATGGTGAGCTGGGTGCCGGGCAGGAACGCGATCAGCGGCGCGACGAGCATGAACGTGGCCCATTCGTGCAGCACCGGCCCCGCCCAGACCCGAGCCACCATCGTCACCGCGGCCGCCGCCACCACCGGCAGCGCCGTCCTGAGCCAGGCGATTCTGGACCCGATGATGCGCAGCACGCCGACCCCGAGCCCGAGCACCGCGTATCCGGCCACGGCGGGGAGCGTGGCGTGCTGGATGACGCCGAGCCCGACGGTCTGCACGGCGTACCCGGCGACCGCCTCGATCGGGCTGAACCTTTCGGGTATCGCCGACACCCTGAGCAGCTCCTCCATGGCGTCGGCCGCCGTCGTCGGCTCGTCCCTTAGCCTGTCGACCAGCGAGTAGAGCGCCTGGATCTGGGCCAGCGTGAGCCTCTCGCCCTCGATGGGCAGGAAGTCGATGGCGTCGTTGTCGCCCTCCCCCACCCGGACGAACACCCCGGTCGGAACGACGAACGAGCGGACCCTGGCGCCGTTCCTGGCGGCCACGTCCCTGATGGCGTCCTCGACCTCCTCGATGAGCGCGCCCGCCATCACCAGCATCGAGCCGAGCTCGCACAGGAACGCCGCGAACTCGCGCTTCCACTGGGCCTGCAGATCCGCCACCGGCACCGTCGTGACGTCCTTGGGGCGGCGCCCGATGATCAGCTCCCAGGCGTGCCGTGCGGCGCGCTTCAACCTCACAGCCAAGGGTTTCCCGATCACGAGCCCCGGCAAGGTCAAAGGGAGATCCGTTCTTGGTGTTGCTGAGAAACATGACCGGTAACGACCGTTACATGACGCCAACAGCGGAACTGCGGCAATGAACCCGCTTCGTATCCTCGGCCGTGACGTGGCGATCGACCTCGGCGCGGCTAGCACGCAGATCTACGTCAAGGGCAAGGGCATCGTCCTCAACGAGCCCTCAGTGGTGACCCGCTCCCTGGCCACCGGCAAGGTGGTGGCCGTCGGCGCCGATCCAGCCCCCAAAGGGGACATCCTCACCGTCAGGCCCGTCAGTGGCGGCGTGCCGTACGACGGAGACCTCACCCGCCACATGCTGCGACATTTCCTGAAGAAGGCGCACGGGCATCCCTTCGCCCGCCCCCGCATGGTGATCGCACTGCCCAGCGACCCCACCGGGATCATCGGCGTCACCCTGCGCAACATGGCCTACGACCTCGAGGCGCGGCGCGTCTACCTGGTCCACCACGGCGTGGCGGCCGCGATGGGCGCGGGACTCCCGGTCAAGGACGCCTCGGGGAACATGGTCATCGACATCGGCTGCGACACCACCCGCATCGCGGTCGTCTCCTTCGGCGCCCTGGTCACCGCCAGGACCATCCCCGTCGGCGGCAGCGACGTGACCAGAGCCCTGGTGGCCCACATCAGGCGCGACCACGGCCTGGTGATCACCGAGGCCGCGGCCGAGGAGGCCAAGCGCGGCATCGGCACCGCGTGGAAACCCCTGCGCAGGCAGGCGGAGGTGCCCGCGGTCGACCCGTACACCGGTGAGCGCCGCACCGTCGCGATCTCGGCCGAACTGGTCTACCGGGCCACCAAGACGCCGGTCGAGCGCATCGCGCGGGCGGCCTTGGACATGGTGGAGGGCCTGTCGTCCGACCTCGCGCTCGACATCGGCGACCGCGGCGTGGTGCTGACCGGCGGCGGCTCGCTGCTGCGCGGGCTGACCCGGCGGCTGCGGCAGGAGCTGGGCATCCCGGTGCAGCGGGCCGAGCGGCCGGTGGAGACGGTGGCGCTGGGGCTGGGCCGCTGCGTCGACAACCTGCGGCGGATCCCCGGCGAGCTGGTCACGCGCCTGTGAACCCGATCGTGGCGTGCCTCCCGTCGCAGAACGGCTTGTTCCTGGAGCGGCCGCACCGGCACAGGTCGTACCGCTCGCGGGCGGGATAGGGCTCGCCCTCGACCCACGCAACGGATTGGCCGAGCTCGTCGGTGCCGATGATCTGCTTGTTGATGGGCACCGACCCGCTGACCGAGTAAGGTCCGTTCGGGGTCACTTCGATACGCACGACCGGTGCTGTATCCCGTGGAGGAATTCGTGAAACACTCCTGGCCGCTCGACTGGTCCCTGTTCACGTGCGCCTTCACCAGGCACGTGACCTACGCGCCGGACGAGGACTCCCTGCGCGAGCGGCTGCACGTCACGACCGCGGCGGGCGAGGCCTGGCGGTGCCTGCGCTGCGCCACGTACGTGGTCGGGCCGCCCGCCGGCCACGGACCGGCCGACCACGCGCCGGTCGTGGGCCGGGGCAAGCAGCTGCGCGACGCGTTCGTGCTGCGCTTCTTCGCGATCGAGCGGGCGCTGCGCGGCCTGGTGATCGCGCTGGCCGCCTACGGGGTGTTCCGCTTCGCCCACAACCGCGAGTCCATCCAGCGCGCGCTCGACCGGGACCTGCCGCTGCTGCGGACGCTGCTCGGCAACGAGGGCATCGACCTGAGCCACTCCAAGATCTACCACTGGGTCGAGGCGTCGCTGACGGCGGGCACCACCACGCTCACGCTGGTCGGCGTGGCCCTGTCGGTCTACGCGCTGATCGAGCTGATCGAGGCGGTCGGCCTGTGGATGCTGAAGCGGTGGGGCGAGTACTTCGCCTTCCTGGCCACCTCGCTGTTCCTGCCGCTGGAGATCTACGAACTGATCGAGCGGGTCACCTGGGTACGCCTGGTGATCTTCCTGATCAACGTGGCGCTGTGCGTCTACCTCGTCTACACCAAGCGCCTGTTCGGTTTGCGTGGTGGCCGCGCCGCCTACGAGGCCGAGCGGCACAGCGCCTCGCTGATCGAGGTCGAGCGCATGGCGGCGGAGAAGTGAGCCAGGATCTGCTCGTCGCGGGCATCTCCCTGGCCGACAAGGCCGTGCGGACGATCGCCGTCTACCTCGTCATCGCGCTGCTGCTGCGCCTGGCGGGCAAGCGCGACCTGGCCCAGCTCAACACCTTCGACCTGGTGGTCATGCTGCTGCTGAGCAACGTGGTGCAGAACGCGATCATCGGCCCGGACAACTCACTGATCGGCGGCCTCGAGGGCGCGGTGATCCTGGTCGCCTTCAACGCCCTGGTGGTACGGCTGGCGGCCCGCGTGTCGTGGTTGGCCAACCTGTTCGAGGGCCGCGCGACGGTCCTGGCGCAGGACGGCCGCTACAACGACAAGATCCTGGCCCGCCTGGGCCTGCGCAAGGCGGACGTGGACGTCTCCATCCAGCGCCAGGGCGGCACCGGCGTCCACGACACCGGCCTGGTCACGCTGGAGCCCGGCGGCGCCGTGGTGGTGCGCCTGCGCAAGGAGGAGGAGAACGCCACCCGCGGCGACATCACCTCCCTCACCGAACGCCTGGAGCACATCGAGCGGCAGCTCGCCGCCCTGGTCGACCGGCGCTGACGGCAACCGCCTCGAGCGGCATGGTAAATCATCCCAGTCGGATGTTCTGCTCGAGCTGGGCGAGCACCCGCTCGAAGGCGGCCAGCTCCTCCTCGCCCAGCCCGGCGCGCAGGCGCCGATCCCAGTCCACCACGACCTCGCGCAGCCGATGGAAGAGCCGCTCGCCCTCCTCGGTCAGCTCGACCACGTGCACCCGGCGATTCTCCGGATCGCGGCGGCGCACGACCAGCCCGGAGCGCTCCATCGCGTTGAGGTGATGGGTGAGCGTGGCCCCCTGGATGCCGATGCTCTCCGCGATCTGACGCTGGTTGCCCTGCTTACGCGACTTGACCGTGATGAGCACCTGCCAGATCGGCAGCGAACCGCCGGCCTCGGCGAGCACGTCGTCGAAGGCCCTGCTCAGCACCCTGGCGGTGTTCGAGAGCCGGAGCCCGATCGGTCCTGTCATGGGGCCGATCATAGCATATCGTTTGACATCTAACGCTTAGATATCTAACGTAATCGCCATGGACACGAATCAGGAAGTACGCGAACTCGGACAGCGGTGGGCAGAGGCGGAGCGGAAGGGCGACAACGCCGCGCTGGCCGAGCTGGCCGCCGAGGACTTCACGCTGGTCGGCCCGCTCGGCTTCGTGCTCGTCAGGGACCAGTGGGCCAACCGCTACGGCCACGGCGGCCTGGTCACCCACGAGCTGAGCTGGGACGACTACACCATCAGGGAGTACGGTGACGTGGCCGTGGCCGTCGGGGTGGTCACGCAGAAGGCGGAGTTCCAGGGCCAGCCGGCCGACGGGCGTTTCCGCGTGACCCAGATCAGCGTGCGCCGGGGCGACCGCAGGCTGCTCGCCGGGCTGCACTACAGCCCGATCGCCGCTCCCCCTGGTCGCTGATTCCCGTTCCGCGGTGTCCGGATCTACTCTCGAAGTGGAAGGGACACCATCATGGTCACCACTTTCATCCTGGCCCTGGTCGCGCTGGCGGTCATCTGGACCGTGTGCGCCGGCATCAGGGTCGTCAACCAGATCGAGCGCGGGATCGTCTTCCGGTTCGGCAAGGCCCAGCGACAGATCCGCGGGCCCGGGATCACCCTGATGATCCCGTACGTGGACCGGATGAAGAAGGTCAACGTGCAGATCGTCACCATGCCGATCCCCACGCAGGAGGGCATCACCCGCGACAACGTCTCCGTGCAGGTGGACGCCGTCGCGTACTTCAGAGTGCAGGACCCGCTGCGCGCGGCGATCGAGGTGCAGAACTACCTGTTCGCGGTCGAGCAGGTCGCCCAGACCTCGCTCCGGTCGATCATCGGCAAGAGCCTGCTGGACGACCTGCTGACCAACAGGGAGGAGCTCAACAAGGGCCTGGCCCTCATGATCGACAGTCCGGCGCTGAGCTGGGGCATCCACATCGACCGCGTCGAGATCAAGGACGTGCAGCTGCCCGACTCCATGAAGCGGTCGATGTCGCGCCAGGCCGAGGCCGAGCGCGAGCGCAGGGCCCGGGTCATCACCGCCGACGGCGAGTACCAGGCGGCGCAGAAGCTGGCCGACGCCTCGGCCATCATGTCCGAGACCCCGGGCGCGCTCCAGCTGCGGTTGCTGCAGACCGTGGTCGAGGTGGCCGCCGAGAAGACCTCCACGCTCGTCATGCCGCTGCCCGTCGAGCTGCTTCGCTTCTTCGAGAGGGCCACCGGGCCCGCCGAAGCGCGCTCGGGGACGGCGTCGGCCGAGCGGGCCGAGCGGCCCGCCGAGACTCCTGCGGAGCTGCCCGCCGAGCAGCCTGCGGAGCAGCCCGCCGTACCCAGGCAACCCTCGCCCGAGGGCCTCGCCGATCGGCCGGCCGTACCCGAAATCTCAGCACCCGAGGAGAGTGGTCTGGACAGCAGGCTTTCCTGAATTTAGCTTCGTGGCATCGGGCGCCATTGGCCGCTGGCGCCCCGGCCGCGAGGGAGCTCTCGGACGTGATTCCGACCGTCGATGTCGTGGCCGCGAAGCTGCGCGAGATCTGCGTTCTCTATCCGGATCTGTGCAGGACGAGCCGCGTCGGTTACTCCCGGCTCGGCGAGCCGCTCGACATGCTCTCGATCGGCGACGGCCGCGAGCACGCGCTGGTCATCGGCGGACCGCACGCCAACGAGCCGGTCGGTTTCCTGACCGTGCTGCGCCTGGCCAGGCTGCTGTGCGAGGGCGAGAGGCACGGCTTCACCTGGCACCTGATCGGCTGCGTCGACCCTGACGGCGCCCGGCTCAACGAGGGCTGGTACGCCGGGCCGTTCACGGTCGCGCACCACCACCGCCACTTCTACCGGCCCGCGCTGGCCGACCAGCCGGAGTGGACGTTCCCTGTCAGCACCGGGGCCAAGCACTTCGACAGGCCGCTGCCGGAGACCAGGGCGCTCATGCGCGTCATCGACGACCTGCGGCCCGCGTTCCTGTTCTCGCTGCACAACGCCGACTTCGGCGGCGCCTACTTCCAGATCAGCCGCCGCCTGCCCGGCCTGGCCGACGAGCTGGCCACGCTCGCGGTGAGCCACGGGGTGCCGCTCGACCTGGCCCCCATCGACACGATCGGCTACGAGGTCGCCGGGCCGGGCGTCACGCTGTTGCCGTCCGCCGACTGGACCGACTTCGCCGACTCCTGCGACGGCAAGCCGACCTACGGCGCCTCCAGCTGGCAGTACGCCGACCGGCACGGCACGTTCACGCTGATCGCCGAGGTGCCGCTGTGGACCTCGCCCGGCTGCGACGACCGCGCCCCCGCCGGGGTGTCCGAGCGGCGGCTGCTGGAGGAGGCCACGGTACGGCTGCGCCACGAGATCGCCCCGATCGCCCGGCTGCGCGAGGCGACGGGGCCCGCGTTCACCTCGCCGTTCCACGCCGCGGTCGACGACACGCTGGACGTGTGCGACCGGCTGATCGCCGCCATGAAGCGCGCCGCCCGCCAGGCCACCGCCACCCGCTCCGTCTCCCGTGCCGAGGCGGGCGGCATCCGCGACACGGTCCGCCGCCTGTCCCTGCGTACGGCCGGCATGTTCGTCCGCCTGCTGGACGAGGAACCCTCGGCCGAACCGGCGCTGCACATGGAGGCCAGGGCCGTACTCCACCGGCTGTCGGCCGCCGCGCAGACCGAGGTGGTCACCCCCGACGACCCGCTGACCAGGATCGTGGAGATCCAGACCAGGGCCGCCCTCATCACCGCCACCCACCTGCGGAGGGCTGTACGGCGGGCCGCGCGACCCATACGGTCGTGACCGTGAACACCGTGTATGTCGTCGACGCCGTCCGCACCCCCTTCGGCCGCTACGGCGGGATCCTGGCCGGGGTCCGCCCCGACGACCTGGCCGCCCACGTCGTCAAGGAGCTGCTGACCAGGACCCCCGCCGCCGTGGACGAGGTGGTCCTCGGCAACGCCAACGGCGCCGGCGAGGACAACCGCAACGTCGCCCGGATGGCGGCGCTGCTGGCGGGCCTGCCCGTGTCCGTGCCCGGCGTGACGGTCAACCGGCTGTGCGGCTCCGGCATGGAGGCCGTCATCCAGGCCTACCGGGCGATCGCGCTCGGCGACGCCTCGGTGGTCGTGGCGGGCGGCGTGGAGTCCATGAGCCGGGCGCCCTGGGTGCTGCCCAAGCCGGAGCGCGCCTTCCCCGCGGGCAACCAGGAGCTGGTGTCCACCACGCTCGGCTGGCGGCTGGTGAACCCGCACATGCCCGCCGAGTGGACGGTCGCGCTGGGCGAGGGCGCCGAGCTGATCGCCGACCGGCACGGCGTGACCCGGGAGGAGCAGGACGCCTTCGCGCTGGCCAGCCACGAGAAGGCGGCCAAGGCCGACTTCGGCGCCGAGATCGTGCCGATCGGCGAGGCCGTCAGGGACGAGGGCATCCGCACCGACTCCTCGCTGGAGGCGCTGGCCAGGCTCAAGCCGGTCTTCCGTAAGGAGGGCACGGTCACCGCGGGCAACTCCTCGCCGCTCAACGACGGCGCGGCGGCGCTGCTGCTGGCCGACGAGGCCGGCCTGGCGGCGATCGGACGCGAGCCGCTGGCCCGCATCACCGCCTCCGGCGTGAGCGCGCTCGAGCCGCAGTACTTCGGGCTCGGCCCGGTCGAGGCGATCAGGAAGGCGCTGGCCCGCGCCGACAAGGACTTCGGCGAGCTGTCCGTCGTGGAGCTGAACGAGGCCTTCGCCGCCCAGGTGCTCGGCTGCCTGGCCGAGCTGCCCGAGCTGGATCCCGCGCTGGTCAACCCGCGCGGCGGCGCGATCGCGATCGGCCACCCGCTCGGCGCCTCCGGCGCCCGCGTCACCGGAGCCGTCGCCCACCAGCTGGCCGCCGCCGGATCGGGCACCGGCGTGGCCGCCCTGTGCATCGGCGTCGGCCAGGGCCTGGCGGTCGTACTGGAGCGCTAGGTGTACTGACCGTGGACCGAACGCCTCCCTCGCCACCGCGGCCGCCGGATTGATCCGGCCCATCACCGTCAGCGCCGCCAGCGGCACGATCACGGCGGCCGCGAGGTAGAAGGCGGCGTCGTGCACGAAGTTGAGCGTCCTGATGGCCTCCTGCAGGCCGCGAAACTCACCGACCGCAGTGGCCAAGCGCTGGTGGCCGGCCGTCATGAAGTCGCGCACCGCGGCTTCGGCCGCGACCGCCGACAGGCGCGAGGCGGTCGTCAGAAGAAAAGTGTGAAAAAGCGTGAAGAGGATCGGCGGGATCGGCGGAATAGAGGTGTAACCCCGACGAAGGGACCGCATGCGTATGGTCGCGCCCCCAGAGGTGCCCGTGGCAACCGATGACGCCACGATCATCGTGCGGTCGGCGCACCATCCGGAATCGTTCGCCGTCCTCTACGACCGGTACTTCGGCGAGATCCACCGCTATATAGCCGCCCGTCTCGGCACGCAGATCGCCGACGACCTGGCCGCCGAGACGTTCCTGGTGGCGTTCAGGAAGCGGCATGCCTTCGACCCGGAGCGCGGCGCCGTGCGGCCCTGGCTGTACGGCATCGCCACCAACCTGCTCGCCCAGCATCGCAGGAGCGAGACCCGCAGGCTGGAGGCGTTACAGCGAGCCCCGGGAGAGGCGGCGCAGGACGGGCACGAGGAGCGGGTCACCACCAAGGTGGCCGCCGCGAACGTACAGGGGCCGCTCGCGGCCGCGCTCAAACGCCTGTCCGACGGTGACCGCGACGTGCTGCTGCTCGTGGCGCTGGCCGACCTCAGCTACGAGGAGGTGGCCCAGACGCTCGGCATCCCGTTCGGGACGGTCGGCTCGCGGCTCAACCGGGTGCGCAAGAAGCTGCGCAGGGCCCTGGGCAGCGTCAACCCGATGATCGGAGGGCTCGATGGATGAGCTGGAGGCCGTGCGCGAGCTCCTCTCCGAACCCGCGCCCACCGCCGAGACCGTCGCGTCGGGCCGTGCCCGGCTCCAGGCACTGCTCGCCGTACCAGCCATGCCCGCCGTACAGCCTGAGCGCAGGCGTTATCGGGCCTCGCGCGTTGTATGGCCCGGGCGGTGGTGGAGGCCGGTGCGGAACGGGCTGATCGGGGCGGCCGCGGCGATCGCGGTGGCGCTGGCGGTGGCCGTGCCGTCGAACTCGCTGCGCATCTCGCCCGATGCAGGCGAGGAGCTGCCGAGCGCCCGGCAGGTGCTGCTGACCGCGGCGAGCGCGATGGCCAAAGCGCCGTCCGACGGGGCGTACTGGCGGACAGGCGTGGTGACCGGCCAGCTGTTCCTGTCTCCCGACCGCCGCTACGTGATCGAGCGCAGGTCGGAGCGGGAGATCTGGCTCAGAAGGTACGGCGGGCGGGATCGCTGGACCGGCCGCTACCTGGGCGCCCACCCGGCCTCGGCCAGGGACGAGCAGGCCTGGCGGGAGGCGGGCGCGCCCGGCAGGTGGCGTTACCCGGCGGACGTGGCGGGGCTCGGCCGCATCTCGCCGCAGGCGCTGGTGCAGGCGGCGCCGGGCGTCCAGCAGGGCGGGATCCACCGGGTCGGCTGGCGCAACGCCGACGGGATCCTGACCAAGCGGCTGGCCACCTGGAAGGCGCTCGGCTCGATCCCCGCGGACCCGGCCAGGCTGCGCGCCTTCCTGGTGGGCGCCATCGCCCGCGAGAACGGCGCCTACGTCGGGCGTGAGATGGAGGCGGAGCTGCGCGAGACCTGCCTGGAGCTGATCACGGCGCTGCCCGTTCCGCCCGAGGTGCGGGCCGCCGCCTACGAGATCCTCGCCTCGATCCCCGGTATGCGGGCCGAGGGGCGGGTGACCGATCCGCTCGGCCGTACCGGGCAGGCGCTCGGCTACCAGGTCGTCAAGGAGGGGCGGCTCACCGACGAGCGGCTCGTCATCGACCCGGGCAGCGGGCTGCCGCTGGCCCAGCAGACCAGCGACACCAGCCGGACCGCCGACGGCCGCGACGTCGAGGTCGGCTACTTCACCGCCTACCAGCAGATCGGCTGGACCGACGAGGAGCCCACGCCATGAGAGTCACCCTTGACCAGGTTCGCGCGCAGACCTACAAGGCGCGGGACGCCTGGTGGACCGTGTTCCTCGTCGACCCGCTGGCGGGGCGGCTGGTGCGGCTCCTGGCCAGGACGCCGGTGACGCCCAACCAGATCACCTGGGTCGCCTTCCTGTTGGGTCTGGGTTCCGCCGGATGCTTCCTGGGCGCCGACCGGCCGTGGCTGGTGGCGGGGGCGGTGCTCTACCACCTGAGCTTCGTGCTGGACTGCGTGGACGGCAAGATCGCCCGGCTCAAGGGCACGGGGACCGTGCTGGGCGGCTGGCTCGACTACGTCTTCGACCGGGTCCGGGTGCTGGCCTGCGCGCTGGCGCTCACCTGGGGGCAGTTCAGCAGGACCGGGCAGGAGTTCTACCTGGTGCTCGGCGTGCTGGTCGTCTTCCTCGACATGCTGCGGTACGTCGACGCGCTGCAGGTGGCGAAGGTAAGGCGGGAGATGCGGCGGCGGCTGGACGAGGCGGCGGGCGAGCCGCAGGAGCCGGCCGATCTCCAGCAGCACTTCCGCGCCCACTTCGGCTGGTACATCCTGGTCCGCGACTGGCTGCGCGACCACCGGGTGCGGGCGCACCTGGTCAGCGGGATCGAGTTCCAGATGGCGGTGTTCATCGTGGGGCCGCTGACCGGATGGATCGTTTCTGTGACCTTGGCCGCCGGGCTGCTCCTGCTGGTGTTCGAGCTGGCCATCATGGTCAAGCTGTGGATGTCGACACGCGATCTCGCGCGGGAGCTGGCCAAGTTCCCCGGCCTGCCGTACAACTCAGAACGGGGGGAGCGATGCGCAAATACGTGATCATGGGCGTTCAGGGCAGCGGGAAGGGCACGCAGTGCGGGCTGCTGGCGGCCGACCTCGACCTGGTGCAGATCAGCGTCGGCGACATCTTCCGCTGGCACGTCAAGAACCACACCAAGCTGGGCGCGCAGGTCAAGCGGATCGTGGCGGCGGGCGAGCTCGTCGGGGACGACCTGGTGGAGAACGTCGTGCGTGACCGGTTGCAGCAGCACGACTGGAACTACGGCTTCGTCATCGACGGGTTCCCGCGTAACAGGAAGCAGGCGGAGTTCTTCCTGGAGAGCTACGACATCGACGGCGTCATCCACCTGGACCTGCCGGACGAGGAGGTGTGGCGGCGCGTCCTGGCCCGGCGTTTGTGCTCGCGTTGCGGGATGGACTACAACCTCATCGCCCATCGGCCCTCCGTGGAGGGGCGGTGCGACGTGTGCGGGGGCGAGCTGGTCAGCCGCGCGGACGACACTCCGGACGCGCTGGCCACCCGGCTGCGCGAATACCACGGCAAGATCGACCCGGTCCTGGAGCTGTTCCGCGGCAAGGAATTCGTCACCTCGGTGGACGCCCGCGCCGACAAGATCACCGTCCAGCAGACCATCCGGACCCGGCTCGGCCTGCCTGCCTACGTCCCCTAGTCTTTCGTACTTCCGTAGTCGGCCTGCCGTACCTACTCACGACATTTCCGGGCAAGCCGACGATCACCGGGCCGCGTCTGCCGAGGCCTGCCATCCTTGGCCGGGTCATGGCGGAGTACACAGCGGCCCAAGCCGCGTTCGGGCAGGTCACGGCGCTCGCCGCCGGCCATCACACCGACCTCGACCAGGCGGTACGCCTCATGCAGGCGCACACCTGGGTCGGCGGCGGCGCCCCCGCCTTCGCCGCCGATCTCGCCGCCCACCGCACGGCCCTGCAGTCCGCCCTCACCGACGCCCTGCGCTCCCTCGCCGACCTGGTCGTACGGCACGGCGGCCCACCACCCGCGTTCCCCATCCTGACCACGTCGGTCGCCACCCTGGCCCCCACCCCCGGCAGTTACCAGGGCATCGACCCGCACGCCATGACGGCCCTGATCTCCACCCTCGACCACGCCGCCCACACCCTGCCCGCCGCCGGCGCCCGCCTGTCGGCCGACCTGTCCGCGCAGGGCCTGTCACCCCAACCTGGCCAGACGCTCGGCCGCATCGCCCACTGGACCTCGACCGCCGGCACGGACCTCCGCCGCCGCCTGACCCGCATCCAGCGAACGGTCCCCTGGTCCACTCTGCCCGCCTCCCTGGCGGCCTACGACCTCTTCGCCTCGAGCGCCCCCGCCTCGACCCTGCTCACGGGCGTGGCAGCAGGCGACCCCACCGCGGTCCAAGCCCTCCTGGCCGTCCAGGAACAGGGCAAGGACCCCACCCTCGCGTCCCGCATCAACGCCTGGTGGCACTCCCTCTCCCCCGCCCTCCAGCGATCCCTCGAAGCCGTGGCCGCCTTCGGCCTCCTCAACGGCCTCCCCGCCACGGTCCGCGACCAGGCCAACCGCCGCTGGCTGTCCACCGAGAAAACCCGCCTGACCCAGGAACTCTCCTCCACCGACGTCCGCGACAACCCCGCACTCCTAGGCGCCTGGGAACGCACCTCCAACCAACTCCGCCGCCTGACCCTCATCGAACAAGCCCTCCACCCCATCCCCGGTTACCCGCCTTCGATGCTCCTGTCCTTCAACCCAACAGGCCAGGGCCGCCTAATCCTCTCCTGGGGCAACCCCGACACCGCCGACACAACCATCACCTCGGTATCCGGCCTGACGTCCCAGCTGGACTCGGTCCACGGCGACCTGGAACGCTCCCGATCCCTGTGGCAGCAGGCCACCAAGACCAGCGGCGACCACACGGTCGCCTCGATCACCTGGTACGGCTACGACGCCCCCCAACTGGACCCCGGCTTCCTGGACCCCGGCAGATCCGTGGCCTCCTCATCGGCCGCCACCAAAGGCGGCGCGGCCCTGGCCGCCTTCCAGGACGGCCTCCACGCAGCCCACGCGCCCTCGAGTACGGCTCGCGCCGTCATCGTCGGCCACAGCTACGGCTCCCTCACCACCGGCCACGCGGCCACCCTCCGCCCAGGCAAACTGGCGGACGACCTCATCCTCATCGGCAGCCCCGGCGTGGACGTCCACCACGCCTCAGACCTTGGCCTGAATCCCAAACACGTCTGGGTAGGCGAAGCCGGCGGCGACCCGGTAGCCGCCCTCGGCCGCTTCGCCGCCGACCCCGGCCACAATTCCTTCGGCGCCACCCACTTCCCCGTAGGCCGAGAATTCTGGACCTCCGCCCACAGCAGCTACTGGGACCCGGATTCGGTTTCGCTTCGGAACATGGGCCGAATCATTAATGGCCAGTACAACAAGCTCACCCGACCCGATCCTCTCAATACCCGACCGCAGTTGCTCTTGCCTGAGCTAGATCCTCATCTGGCTCAGAAATCAGAGAGGTGACGCTGCATGATTCGTGCTGCCCTAGCTATCCTCTTCGTCCTATCAGGATGTGCTATGACCGATCGCACTATGACAGAATCTCAAGCTCTGGCCCGAGTGGAGAAGCTCATCCATGAAACCGCCGCGGTTATTGTCCCCAAGCCGCGCCTCGAACTCATGCCACACACAGTTGCCCCCCATCCGTGTCTCCACGACGACAAGTCGCAGGACCAGATTGTGGTCAACCGAGCATACTGGCTGCGAGACATCCCGAAGAGCGACATCATGAACGTCTCCCGCCAGGTGCGCGCTTATTGGGAGTCTCAGGGCCATCGCATTACTGCATCCGGGCGGGAGGGAAATCCGGACCTTAGCGGCGTTTCCCAAGCTGACGGCTTTACCTTGGCCCTCACCTGGTCTGCAGGCGACACCCTCTACCTCGCCGCCACTTCCGCGTGCGTCTGGCCCAAGGGAACACCAGAAGCCAAATAGAGGAACCACATCAGGAAGGATGTTAAGTCTTTTCTTGGATGCCGAGTTTTGGCTGGCATCTGATTCGCAAGTGTTTGCTGGAATTAATTACGTCCAAAATACAGAAGATCGGCACCGACTTTCTGGGCCATCGGGATGCACAGTAGGCCTTGGCTGGTCGAGGACTGACGAGTAGTTTCCGTCGATTGTCCAGGAGTCGGACTTGTGGGTGAAGTGGTCGGCCTCCTTGAGGAACTCCTCTGGGGGTGACCGGTTGGGCGTGTGGAAGATGGAGTTGAGTTCCAGGCAGGGCGCGCGGGCGGCCGGGGTTGACTTTTCTGGACCTGATACTCCGAGTACGGGCACTTGCCTCATGTTGATCAGGGTAGGGGGGCGGCGAGGTGTCCGATTGCGCGGAGGAAGGCGGGGATGTCGGTCAGGGAGGGGGCGATGGCTTCGTAGGTTTGGACTCGGGTGTTGAAGGTGGTGCTCAGGGTTTCCAGGCGAGCTTGCTGGTCGGTCAGGGAGGAGACTGTGATGGAGCTCCAGTAGCCCAGGTCCATGCCAACCGTCAGGTCGATCAGGAGTTCGTCTTGTTCAAGCAGTTCGTCCAGCTGCGGCGGGTGTTGTGACCGTAACGACGCGAGCAGGCGTTCCTTGCGGAGGGGGCCGGGGGCGATGGCGAACAGGTTGATCGAGGAGGAGGCGTTCGACAAGGCCCGTTGGAGGCGGACGAGGTCGGCGAAGGAGTCGACGTCGAAGAGGCCGGCCTGACGGGCGTGCTCGCGAGCCCACGGCGTCGGCGGTGTGGGGACGCCAACGCGGGCGGGAGTGAATCCCTTGACGCTGTCGGCCGGGGCGAGCTGCTCGGCGTCGATGGAGTACTCCCAGTCGACGAACGAGAATGGCGTGCCGAGAGCACGGGCGGCGGCGTCGCGATGCCAGATGGGGATGGCATAGCGGGCGAAACCACGGCTCAGCTCCCAGACGAGCCCCTGGTAGACGGCGAGTTCCTCGCGTTCGCAGTTGTTGATTGCGAACTCGGTAGAGGGGGTCCGCTGCTCCGACGGCCAGTCGCGGGGGGAGTCCTGCCCACTGCCCCGCGGGCGGAATCACGCCCCAGACGCGAAGGCATCGAGGCGCTCGAAGTGGATGGGGTTCACTTGGTCTCTGCCAGAGTACGGCGGGCCTGGTCGAGGGCCTCGTCGAGGGGGTGGTCGGGGTCGGGGGCGCGGCTGAGGGCTCGGGTGGCGGCCACGCGTTCGCAGGCGAGGACGATTTCGAGGGGTTCGAGGGCCCGCAGGCAGTAGCGGGCGGCCTGGGTGGCGAAGGAGGCGTGGTCCTCCGTACCGCGGGAGATGACCGCCGTGCCCGTCGTGACCGGTGTCGCCAGGTGGCGTAGCTCGGCGAGGGCGTCCTGGGCGACGTACTCGAGGATCATGGCGCCCGACTCGCCGGGATGGGCGGCCAGGAAGGGGAGCTGTCCGGTGATGTGCGGATCCATGAGGGTGGCCAGCCGGGCGGTACTGAGCTGGGCGGCGTGGGCGACGGCCGCCCGGAGGGCGTCGAGGGCGAGCGCCACGGGCGCGCCGTGGAAGTTGCCGTTGTGCCAGGCCAGGTTCTCGGCGATGAGCGGGTTCTCCAGCGCCCCGTTCATGTCGATCTCGACGGACCGCTCCGCCCGCTCGAGCACGTCTAATGCGGCGCCGTGCACCTGGGCGAAGGCGCGGTAGCCGTACGGATCCTGCACGCGCGCCGCCGGCTCGCCGTTCAGCAGCTCGCGCAGCCGCGCGGCGACCAGGGCCTGCCCCGGGTGCGGGCGGGCTTCCTGTACGGCTGCCGCCACCGGCTCCGCGGACGCGTCGACCGCCGCGAAGGACTGGGCGGCGACGTCGACAGCGGCCGTGAGCAGGCGGCGGATGCGGTGGCAAGCGAGTGCGGCGTCGGAAAGCGTTAGCGCCCCAGAGCTCATGAACGGCAGGGCGTCACGGGAGTCCAGCGCGTAGCGCGGCGGATCTCCAGAAGGGCCCCGCCAGGAGACCTCACCAAGAAGGCACAAAGCAGTCGTAGCCAGGGCAGTAAGGTCACCCGTGCCGATAGCCCCATAAGTCCGGATCGGGGGTGTGAAACCGTTGTTGATCGCGGACTCCAGGGCCGGCAGCACCCCAGGAGAGACCCCGGACCCGCCGACCAGAAGCTGGTTGAGCCGCACGACCAGCATCCCGCGGGCCCGGAACGGCTCCACCAGATCCCCGGCCCCACCGGCATGGCTGCGCAGAAGTCCGAACCCGCCGTCCGAGACGGACACGTCCTTGTTGGCCCCCACCCCGGTGCTCTGTCCGTACACAGGCCCGGTCAGCTCCCGCGCCGCCCGCCAAGCGGCCCGGGCCCGATCCAGAGAGGCGATCGTGACCCGGGCCTTGCCGTACGCGACCTCATGGACCTGCGCGCAGGTCAGGCCGGCACCGTCGAGCTTCATCTGAAGGTCAGTCGTTGTCGGGGATGAACAGGCCCAGCAGCCAGCTGACCACACTGATGATGATCGAGCCGAGGACGGCCGAGGGCCAGAAGTTGGCGACATGGAAGGGGATGTCCAGCTGGCCGGCGATCCAGCTGGTCAGCAGCAGCATCGCCGCATTGATCACGAGGAGGAACAGGCCGAGGGTCAGCACGATGATCGCGCACCCCAGGGCCTTGACGATCGGCTTCACGATCGCGTTGACCACGCCGAAGATCAGGGCCACGAGCAGCAGCACGCCCCAGTACTTGGACGTCGAACCGGTGCTCACGGTGATGCCGGGTACCAACTGGATGGCCGCCCAGAGGGCGACCGCGGCCGCCAGGGTTCTGATGATGAATCTCACGCTGGTTGATCCTCCCATTACTAATCGGCACTTCGGTAGAGGCGGAGCGCGACAAGCGGATAGATCATCACGGAGAAGACGCCGGCGGTGACCATCGCGGCGGCTTCTGCAGGGGCGAGCACGCCCTTCTGCACGCCCACGGAGGTGATGACCACCACCAGCGGCAGCGCGGCCGAGGCGAACAGCGCCAGCGCGCTGGGCTCGCCGCGGCGCAGGTCCGGGTCGCGGCGGTGCAGCAACAGCGTGGGCGCGCCGCGGACGACCAGGAACAGCACGAGGAAGACGGGGATCAGCAGCAGGCTGCGCGGGCTGGAGAGCATCGCGGTGATGTCCAGCTTGACGCCGCTGACCACGAAGAAGAACGGGACGAACAGCCCGAACGCGATCGCGTCCAGCTTGATCCCGACGATCCGCTCCTCCACCCGCGGGCCCGACTTCAGCGCCAGCCGTACCACGATCCCCGCGGAGAAGGCGCCGAGCAGCACGTCCAGGCGGAACACGTCGGCGATCCAGACCATCGCGATCAGGATGAGCATCACGATCCTGATGGCCAGCTGCCCGCTGGTGTCCATGGTGGCGGTGACGAGGTGGGCCAGGATCGGGTGGCGCGGCCGCGCGGCCATCACCGCCGCCCCCACCGCGATCAGCGCGAAGACCACCATCAGCACGAGCGTGTGCCATTTGGCGCCCTCGGTGGTGATCAGCGCCAGCATGACGATCGGCCCGAACTCGCCCAGCGACCCGATCGCCAGCACCCGCCCGCCGAACGGCCGCTCCAGCGCCCCCGCGTCGCGCACCATCGGCAGGATCGTGCCCAGCGCGGTGGTCGTCACCACGAGCCCGACCAGCTGCGCCGCCAGGGTGAACCCGGCGAGGGCCAGCCCGAACAGCATCCCGGCCGCCAGCGAGACCAGCCAGCCGATCGTCGCGAGCCTGATCGGCCTGCCCTTGATCCGGTCGAACTCGATCTCGTAACCGGCCATGAACAACAGCATCGACAGGCCGAAGTTCGACACCAGGCTCACCGAGGCGTCGACCACGACCCAGCCCAGGACGACCGGCCCGACCACCACGCCGAGCAGGATCTCCAGCACCACGCTCGGCATCCTGATCAGGCGCCGTATCAGGTGCGCCAGGATGGGCGCCGCGACCGAGACCAACGCGATGATCATGATGCTGAACATGAACGCTATGTGCCCGGCGATCACCATCCGTAGTCGAGCGTGATCGCTCGACTAGTGTTGGCGTTATCGATGCCGCATTGGGGGGAAGGTCTCCGCAGGGGGAGGGAGCGAGATGGACGCCAATGGTCTGGAGTCGTTGCCGGCCAACGAGCTGCACGATCGCGCCGTACGCTACGCCGTGCGCCACGGCGACTTCGGGTTCCTGTGGAACCTGCTGAAGGTGATCCCCGCCGCGGAGGCCGTCAGCGGAAACGATGACGAAACCGCCAACGACCTCAGCCGGGTATCCGCGCTCCTCAGTGACGCGATCGCGGCAGGCGAGGGCGAGCTCGGCGAGGCGCTCAAACCCGTCTATATCGACTATCTGACCAAGCACCCGGACGCCTAGCCCGCCAGCCTGGCCTCCGTCCCGCTGTACTCCGCCAGCCCCGGCGTGCTGAACTCCTGCCCGTCCCTGCCGACGATCAAGGTCTGGTACGGCTCGGCCACGGCGAGCTCGGTGGCGAAGCGCCTGGCCAGGATGGGCCCCATGGCGTACATGGCGGTGGCGTAGGCGTCGGCCACGCCGAGGTCGGGCCCGAGCACCGTGACCTGGCCCTGCCAGGTCTGCGGCGCACCGGTCCGCGGGTCGACGATCCTGGCGCCGCCCGAGGTGGCGACACCCAGGCAGTTGGCGTAGACGATCTTTCGTACGACGTCGGTGCGCGGGTCGCGGATGCCGACGCGCCAGCGCTTGCCGGGCGCCGCCGATCCGCGGACGCGGATGTCTCCCGCGGCGTTGACCTGGTGGTCGACCGCCCCGGCGTTGGTCAGCGCGCGCGAGAGCCGCTCCAGCGCCCAGCCCTTGATGTAACCGGACGGGTCGAGCACGCCGTTGATGCGCGCGTCGAACCAGCCGTCCGTGGCCTCGCTGAGGGTCTCGCAGCGGTGCAGCACCTCGATCAGCTCGGGGATCTGGCGAATGGTCTGACCGCGGTTGAGCCGCCAGATCTGGCTTTCCTCCTTGACCGGGCTGAAGGTGTCATCGACCCACCGCAACCAGGCGAAGGCGTCGTCGAGCAGGGGCGCCAGCTCCCTGCTCGGCAGGGCCGTGCGAATGTCCACGCTGACCGGCATGCCCATGACCATCTCCACACGGGCGCTTCCGGGGAATGTCGTCACCTTGCCTCCTTACTCCGCAGCCAACCGTCCCACGGAAGGCGTAATGCCGGGCTAAACGCTTTTCTTACGTTTGACCCGCTGTACGGCGAGCCGCCTCAGCGACCCGCGCACGTACCTGGTGAACGAGCGGGGACCCGCGATCATCACCTCGCGCTGCGCGATGTCGGGTATCTCACGTTCCAGCCCAGAGGCGCTGACGAGCTCCTTTGCCCGCGGGTCGTGCTCGTCGCCGAGGACGAGCCGCACGCCGTACCTCTCCTCGAGCTCCCGGAGCTCAGGGGTGGCGCGTTCGGCGCGGTAGATGGCCCTGGTGTCGCCGTCGCGCAGCAGGCGGCGGACGCGCTCGGGAGCGATGCCCGCGGCGATCAGCACCGTGCCCCTGGCCGGTTGGGGGGCCTTGTGGCTCCAGACGGCCATCACGGCGGCCGTGCCGTACAGGAGCAGGGAGCCGGTGCGGCTCAGGCTCGTCACGTACGCCGTGGAGGCGAACTGGTGGGCGAGTACCAGGCCGCCCGCCAGATAGCCGGCCAGCCGCAGCCGCTGCCGGTTGTGCTCTGACAGATAGTGGTCGACCGTCCAGACGGTCACGACGCCGAGCGCGACGAGCAGCGCGGTGACCGCATACGCGGACGGCTTCCACGGGTCTCCGAAGCCCGGCCTGACCGCCCCGAACTCGGCTACCACGACTCCCGCCCAGAAGATGACGGGCCATTGCTTGGGTGTTGCCTCGCCAGCCATGTCTTCGACGATGCGGGCAGAAGATGAGATCTGTCTGAGTAAGGTCTAAGACATGGCTAACGTGCGAGTTGAGCGTACTGATGACGGTGGTTTCGTGGCGACGAACGCCAGGGGCGCCGAGGTGCGGATGGGCGGCGGCGACGAGGACGGGGTGTTCACCCCGGTCGAGCTGCTGCTGGCCGCGATCGGGGGCTGCAACATCGTGACCGTGGAGCCGCTGACGGCCAAGCGCGGACAGCAGCTGATCCGGCTCGCGATGACCGTCGAGGCGGAGAAGGTCGAGCCCAACAAGCTCGGGCCGGTCACGGTGACCTACGATGTCGAGGTGCCCTCGGAGAAGGCCGACGAGGTCTACCGGGCGGTCGCCACGCGCGTCCACGAGAAGTACTGCACTGTCTCGCGCTCGCTCCAGGAGGGAACTGACGTCCGCTTGGAGCTTCCCTAGCCCGATTAGGCGGACATTCGACCTGGTTATGACGCGTCCGTTACATTCGCCTCGCTAGTGTCGAAGCAGGTCAAGAGTCCTGCGACTGACTAGCAGACTTTTACCGATGCGGACGCGGAGGGGGACCGTCGTCTGCAGCGCGGGACCGCCGATGTTTTTGGGGGAAAGCATCGGCCTGGACCGCCATAGATCGGGGCCGGACAGGTTTGGGGGAACTGTCCGGCCCCGATTTCATGCCCGGGATCCCTCCGCCCCGGCTTGTGGGCCGGACATGTCCCGATATCCTCTGAAACCGTGACAAAGGTCCTTATCGACTGCGATCCGGGCATCGACGATGCCCTGGCGCTCGCCCTGGCCGCCTCCCGCCTGGAGATCGTCGGCATCACCACCGTCGGCGGCAACGTCGACCTCTCCCTGACGACCGCCAACGCGCTCGCCCTCCGGGAGTTCCTTGACCTCGGTGACGTGCCCATCACGCCCGGCGCCGCCGGCGCCCTGCTGCGCAAGACGGTCAGGGCTCCGCACGTCCACGGCGACACCGGGCTCGGCGACGTCGTCCTGCCGCCCGCCGTACGGCCGGCCGCGCAGGGGCACGCGGCGGACTTCATCATCGAGACGCTGGCCGCCTCCCCCGGCGAGATCACGCTGATCGCCATCGGACCGCTGACGAACGTGGCGCTGGCCGTACTCCGTGAGCCTCGCATCGTGGAGTGGGCACGGAAGCTGATCATCATGGGTGGCTCCTACACGCGTGGCAACCACAACCCCGCGGCGGAGTTCAACATGCTCGCCGACCCGGAGGCGGCCTCGATCGTCTTCGAGGCGGGCTGGCAGGTCCACATGATGGGCCTGGACGTCACGCTCACTGCCCTGGTGACGAGTGACGTGCTTGACCGCATGCGCGGCCTTGGCCGCCTGTCCGACCTCGTGGTGCCGGCCGCCCAGTACTACGGCGTCATCAGTGCCGACGGCGGCCCCGCGATCCACGACGCCGTCGCCGTGGCCTACGCCCTCGACCCCACGCTCGTGACCTGCGTCCCCGCCCAGGTCAACGTGGAGACGATGGGCAGGTACACCGCCGGCATGACGGTCACGGACTTCAAGGTGTCGCAGGGGAACGCCCAGGTGGCAACCGTTCTGGACGTCAAGCGCTTCTGGGACCTCGTCACCGGGGCCTACGAGGAGCTGGCGCGACGGCTTGGGTGATGTGCCGGAGGTGCTACAGTTACTGCTGTCGCAAGCGCCGCTAGCTCAGTTGGTTAGAGCAGCTGACTCTTAATCAGCGGGTCCGGGGTTCGAGTCCCTGGCGGCGCACAGCATAGAAACCCCAGCTCGGATATATCCGGGCTGGGGTTTTCTATTTGACATCCGACCTTATCCGCCCTGCCTTGCGGCCATGATCGCATTGTGGTGCTCGCCCTCGGAAAGATCGACGCCATCCCGAGCGAGGCGGAGATCATCGGGGTGGACCTGGTGGATTTCTTCGCTGGACCGCCGTGCCCGCCGCGACTGCGGTTGATCACGGCGTCGGTGACCGCGTGGGTGCCCGAGGGCGCGTTTGACCTGATCACGAGCGTGCATGGCCTGCACTATGTGGGTGACAAGCTGGGCGTAATCGCCGGCGCGGCCGGGCGGTTGACCGAGGACGGGCTGTTCGTGGCCAACTTCGACGCGCGCAGTGTCCGTCGAGAGGACGGCGCCCCGGCAGGAGCGTCGTTGACGCGGGCGTTGCGAGTTGCCGGGCTCGACTATGACGCACGCGCCAAACGGATCAGGTCGTACGGCAGGCGAGAGGTTCGCCTGCCGTACAGCTATGTGGGAGCCGATGACGGGTCGGGTCCGAACTACACCGGACAGCCCGCCGTCGACTCCCACTACGAGCGTTGCTCGTGCTGAATCCTCCGGGGACGGGGCCTCAGCGGAGGCGGATGGGCGGCAGGTCGGCCTCGTAGGTCATGGCGTGGACCTTTTCTTCGTCTGGTGGCGAGCTGCGGGTGCCGCCGGGTCACCATAGGCTGGGAGCATGGGCATGGTGGCGACGGTGGGGCTGGTTTTGCATCCTCAACGCGATTCGAAGAAGGCCATCGACGCCGTCGTGGGCTGGGCCGCCGGCAAGGGGGCCGCGGTGCTCGGGCTGCCCGACGAGGTGGGCCGCATCGACTGCAGCGCCGTGGCCGTTGATGCGCACACCCTGGTCGAGCGGGCCGACCTGCTGGTGAGCCTGGGCGGCGACGGCACGATGCTGCGCACCATGCGGCTCATCGCCCGGCGCCCGACCCCGGTGCTCGGGGTCAACCTGGGGCGGCTGGGGTTCCTCGCCGAGATCGACGTGGCGGAACTGCCCGGCACGCTGTCGGCCATCGACGAGCACCGCTACACCATCGAGCCGCGCATGGCCGTCGAGACCGATCTGGAGGGCGCCGCCGGTGTGCTGGCGTTCAATGACATCGCGCTGGTGCGCATTCCCGGCGAGGGCATGGCCGACATCACCGTCACCGCAGCCGGCCAGCCGTTCGTCCGTTACTCGGCGGACGCGGTGATCGTGGCCACCTCGACCGGCTCCACCGCCTACAGCTTCTCGGCCGGCGGGCCGGTGGTCTCGCCGCGGGTCGAGGCCGTGCTGGTGGTGCCGGCCGCGGCGCACTCGGTGTTCAACCGGGCGCTGGTCCTGCCGGCCGACGAGGAGGTCGCCCTGGAGCTGCTGCCGACGAGCGGCCGGCTGGCGGTCGAGGTCGACGGCGCGGTCATGGGACATCTGTGCCCGGGCGATCGGGTCACGGTCAGGGCGATCGCAGGCGCCGCCAAGGTGGTACGGCTGGGCACCACGTTCTACGAGCGCGCCAGGCGCAAGCTCCGCATCGACGGCAGCCTCGAAATCAGCACCCCGTGGGACGAATAGCCGGACGGGCATCGCGAGACCGCTCAGGCCGGGCGGGGGGCTACTGACGCGCGGAGCCGCAGGGTGGGTTGCTGAACGACGCGGCGGCGGCGGGTGGCGCCGTCGGCGGCGGCCGAGACGAGGCGCACCGCCGCCCGGACGATGCCGTCGATGTCCCAGTCGACCGTCGTGAGGCCGGGCGTGAGGAGCCCTGACATGGGGTGGTCGTCGTAGCCCATGACCGAGACGTCACCGGGGATCGACAGGTCGAGGTCGTGGGCCGCGGCGTAGACGCCGTACGCGATCGAGTCGGCGAAGCAGAAGATGGCGCTGGCCCGCCGCTCGGACAGCACGTCGCGGGCCACCGCCGTGGCGCCGGCCAGGTCGTGGGGGGCCGTGGCGACCTCGATGTCCAGGCCGAGCCGCTCGCCCTCCGCTATGACGTAGACGTCTGCGGGCCTGTCGGGCGTGCTGGCCCTGGTGGGCGTGAGCAGGGCGACGTGGCGGTGGCCGTGCGCCTGCAGGTGCTCGAGTGCGAGCGTGACCCCGCGGCGGTTGTCGAAGACGACCTCGCCGGCCGTGCCCGTGATCGAGTCGCCGATGGACACGACGGGGACCGACTCGCACAGGCCTGGCCAGAACTCGGCGGCCGGGTCGATGGGCTGCACGATCATGCCGTCGACCCGCTGGTCGCGCAGTTGCTGGGCGAGGGAGCGCTCGCGGGCGGGGTCGCCGACGGCGTCCAGGATCAGCGCGTAGCGGTCCTTGTCGAAAAGGCCCCTGCTGATGCCCACGGCCAGTGACTGCTGCCACAGGTCTTCCAGCGAGCCGCAGAGGAGACCGATCATGCCTGTGCGGCCGGAGGCCAGGGCACGGGCGATGGGATCGGCCTCGTAGCCCAGCTCGGCGGCCGCGGCACGCACCCGCTCCTTGGTCTCCTCGGAAACCTGCAGGCCGCGCAGCGCGTATGAGACAGCAGCCGGGGACAGGCCGGTGGCCTGGGCGACTTCCCGGATCGTCGCTCTCTTGCGAGGCATCCTGCCAGCTTATTGTGTACGACCGACAGAAGCCCGCAAGCGATTGACAAACCTCAAGTGAAGCGGTTCACTGAACCGTATCACTGAATCGCTTCACTTGAGTTGGACTGAAACGATTCAGGCGAGTCGCTTCGCAGGATAGGCTGTTTACCTATAAAGTCAGTAGGAAATAGAGGGAGGTGTGGCCTTGATTATCGACGTGCACCAGCACCTGTGGACGCCCGAGTTCGTCGACGCGCTGCGCCGCCGCACGTCCCCGCCCTACCTCGACGACTGGACGCTCCACCTCGACGGCGAGCCCCCCTACGAGGTGAATCCCGCCGACCACGCGGACAGGGACACCACGGGCCTGGAGCTGGCGCTGGTCTCGCTGTCCAGCCCGCTCGGCATCGAGTTCTTGCCTCCCGAACAGGCCTGGCCGCTCATCGACGCCTACCACGAGGGCGCGCTGAAGCTCCCTGAGCCGTACGGCGCCTGGGCGGCCACCTGCCACAGCCTGCCGGACCCCGGCCGCCTCGCCGAGGACCTGGACCGCGGTTTCGCCGGCCTCCAGATCCCCGCCACCGCCATCCACCAGAGCGAACTCTTCGAGGTCCTGGTAAATCGGGACAAGCCGTTGTTCGTGCATCCGGGGGCCGCGGACCACGAGCGGTCCAGGCCCGGCTGGTGGCCCGCCGTGGTCCCCTACGTCCAGCAGATGCACCAGGCGTGGTACCACTTCCAGGCCGAGATCAGGCCCAGGTTCCCCGAGCTGAGGGTCTGCTTCGCCCTGCTGGCTGGCCTGGCCCCGCTGCACTCCGAGCGCCTGATCACCCGCGGCGGCGACTCCCGCGGCCTGGTCGACCCCGGCTGCTTCGTGGAGACCTCCTCCTACGGCCCGCGCGCGATCGACGCGATCGTCCGCGAGCTCGGCATCGACGTCGTCGTCAACGGCTCCGATGCCCCCTACGCCACGGCCCCCGATCCCGGACTCGGCGAGGCGGCGGGCCACGCCGTCCGGGTGACCAACCCCCGTCGTCTACTCGGCAGAAAGGAGATCCGTCCGTGAGCCAACAGATCCAGGCCAGGCTCCCCGAACGCACCCTCGACAGGCGTGAGCTGTGTCGGCTGGTCGACGAGCTGGCGGCCAACCCCGCCGAGTGGCAGGAGAAGGTCGACTTTCCCGAGGACGGGGGAAGGCACTACGCCTCGCTCTACCGTGACGCCTACGTCGACATCTGGCTGCTGTGCTGGCGGCCGGAGGACGACACAGGCTGGCACGACCACGACATCTCCTCCGGCGCGGTGCACGTGGTCCAGGGCGCGCTGCTGGAGTGCAACCCCCGCATCGGCGGCCAGCACCTGGAGACGGTGGTGACCGAGGGGCAGTCGTTCCACTTCGGCCCCGACCACATCCACCGGCTGAACGGCGCCGTGGACAACAGCGTGTCGATCCACGCCTACTCGCCGCCGCTGTGGCGGCTGGGCCAGTACTCCATCGAGGACACCGGCGTGATGCGCCGCGTCTCGGTGAGCTACGCCGACGAGCTCAGGCCGATGGACGAGGCCGTGGCCTGAGCACGCAGCAGCTTCCGCAGGGCTCGACGTCTGGCAGCGCGATCCACAGGCAGCAGGTCCTGCGGAAGTACTCCTCACCGAAGGGCTCGACCAGCCCGTCCACCGGCTCGCCGATCTCCCGCAGCAGCGCCATGTAGTCGCCGCGGACGATCTGCGTGAGCGGGTGCGCGAACGCCTCGGCGGTCGAGCCCCACAGGGTCCGCTCCCCCACCCTGTACTGGCTGCTGATGACCTTCACCAGCGGCTCTTCGGACTCGAGCAGCGCCTCCCCGATGTCCCGGGAGGTCCCCCACGCCAGCGAGGTGGCCGCCACCGTCACCCCGGCTCCCGACACCTTGAAGTACGTGTCCCGAAATTTCGGGATCGGGACGCGGCCGTCCAGAGCCCACCCCAGCGCCATGGGCAGGACGTGCCAGTAGGTGTAGGTCTTCCAGAACAGCGCCGCGCCCACGTGCGCCGGCGCGCCCCACCGCGCCGCGGTCTCGTCCACCAACTCCCCCAGCAGCGTGTACGGCTCCCGCACCAGCGAGCCCGCCGGGGTCCACCCGTCCGTGGACGTGATCACGAGCTCCGGTTCGACCCCGATGACCCCGCCCCGCGAGGCGGCCAGCCGTTCAAGCACTTCCGTCAGCACGCTGTCCCCTCCCCGCGAGCCATCCGACGGCCAGCTGCACCATCAGGATGCCGAGCCCGGTGAGCAGCGGCACGGTCCACCCCCCGGACACCTGCCGTAGCGCGCCGAAGAGCACGGGACCGAGCGCGGCCAGCACGTACCCGACGGACTGTGCCACCGCCGACAGCGCGGTCACCGCCGCAGGATCCGGCGCCCGCAGCGTGATCAGCAGCAGCGCCAGGCCGAACGCCGCCCCCTGCCCCGCGCCCAGCACGATCATCCATAGCCAGGGCACGGACGCGGGCGCGAGCAGCAGACCGAGGTATCCGGCCACGGTGAGCCCGACCGCCGCCGCGACGTAGCCGGACTGCGAGCGCCGCCGCCCGGCCAGCACCGGCACCACGAACGTGGCCACCACCTGCACCAGGGTCGTCAGGCTCAGCAGGTAACCCGCCTGGTCGGCAGGCAGCCCCGCCTCCAGGAAGATCGTCGGCAGCCAGGCCAGGATGACGTAGAACGTCAGCGACTGCAGGCCCATGAGCCCGGTCACGTACCAGGTGACACGGTTGCGCAGCACCATGCCGAACGGCCGGGGACCGTTCTGCCCGCCCGCCTGCTTGCCCAGGGTCTGCGGGAGCCAGACCAGCGCGGCCACCACCGCCGGCAACGCCATCAGGGCGGTGACGCCACGCCAGCCGTACCCGGTGACACGCTCAAGCGGGATCATCAGGGCGGAGGCCGCCGCCGCTCCGGTCGCGGCGCAGGCGCTGTAGAGGCCGGTGTACAGGCTGACCTGGCTGGGGAAGTGCTGCTTGACCAGGCCGGGCATGGAAACGTTCATCACCGCGATGGCCGTGGCGGCCACGGCGGACCCGCCGTACAGCGCGAAGGCGCCGTCCAGAGCGCGCAGCAGGATGCCGAGCGCGAGCACCAGCAGGCCCGCCAGGAGCGTGCGGTCCAGGCCGATCCGGCGGGCCAGGAGAGGGGCGAGCGGGCCGAACACGCCCAGGCATACGATCATCACCGTGGTGATCGCACCGCCGCCGGCCGGGGTCAGGCCGACGTCCCGCATGATCTCGTCGAGCAGCGGGGAGACGCCCGCGATGGCCGGGCGGAGGTTCAGCGCGGCGAGCACGAACCCGGCGACGAGCAGTACGGATCTCAGTGACATAGCCGTCCCACTCTCCCATATGGCGCTGACAACGTTGTCTACGAGCCCAGCTTGGGAAATGATCCAGGCGTGAGACCCACGATGAAGGATGTCGCCTCGGCCGCCGGGGTGGCGCTCAAGACCGTCTCGCGCGTCGTAAACGGCGAGCCGGGCGTCAATCCCACCACCGCCGAACGCGTGCGCGAGGCCATCGAGCAGCTCGGCTACAGCCGCAACGAGAGCGCCAGGGTGCTGCGCAAGGGCAGGACTGCGACGATCGGCCTGGTCATCGAGGACGTGGCCGACCCGTTCTACGCCGGGCTGAGCAGGGCCGTGGAGGACGTCGCGATCGAGCACGGCTGCCTGCTGCTCAGCGGCTCCTCCGGCGAGGAGCCCTCGCGGGAGCGGGAGCTGGTGCGCACGTTCTGCGCGCGCCGGGTGGACGGCCTCATCGTGGTGCCCGCCGGCGACGACCACTCCTACCTGCGGCCCGAGCTGGAGGCGGGGACGCCGGCGGTGTTCGTGGACCGGCCCCCGGGACCCGGGATCGAGGTCGACACGGTGCTGAGCGACAACGCGGGCGGCGCCGGGCAGGCGGTCGCCCACCTGAGGAACAGCGGCCACCGGCGCATCGCGTTCCTGGGCGACCACCCCGCCATCTTCACCGCGGCCGAGCGGCTGCGCGGCTACCGGGCGGCGCTCGGCGAGCTGTTCGACGAGCGGCTGGTGGCGATGCGGGCTCCGGATCTGGACACCGTACGGGCCGATCTGGAGGGCATGTTCGCGCTGGAGGATCCGCCGACGGCGCTGTTCACCGGCAACGGGCGGCTCACGGTGACCGTGCTGCGCGCGATCAGAGGGCGGCCGACGGCGCTGGTCGGATTCGACGACTTCGAGCTGGCCGACCTGCTCGACCCCGGTATCACCGTGGTGGCGCAGGATCCGGCCGGGCTGGGCAGGGTGGCGGCGGAGCTGCTGTTCCGCAGGCTGTCGGGCGACAGCGGGCCCGCCGAGCACGTCCAGCTGCCCGTCGAGCTCATCGCGCGAGGCTCTGGCGAGCTTCCGGCCTGAGGACCGGTCCCAGGGCCAGCGCCACCAGGATCCCGGCGACACCGGCCGCCACGATCGCCGGGCCGGGCCCGATCGTCTGGCCGAGCACGCCGATCAGCACGGCGCCGACGGCCTGGCCGCTCATCAGCCCGGCCGACAGCAGCCCGAACGCCTGGCCACGCACCTCCTCCGGCACGGCGTCCACGAAGCGGCGCTGGATCCCGAGCTGGTAGGACAGCCCGGCGGCGGCCGCCGCGGCCAGCACCGCGGCCCATGCGATACCCGGCGCGGCCGCGAAGCCGAGCAGCGGTATCCCGATCAGCGCCGCCAGCGGCCAGGACAGCCGTTCCCGCCACGGCGGCGTGGCGAAGCGGCCCACGGAGAACTCCCCCACGGCCATCCCGCCCGCCGCCGCCGCGAGCACCACGCCCGCCTGCCCCTGCCCGTCCAGGTACGGCACGACCATCGACTCGGCCCCCGCCAGGCACATCGACGGCAGCCACCCGGCCAGCAGCAGCCCGCGCACCCGCCGGTCGGTCAGCAGCCTGCCGTTCACCCGCAGCGTCGTCCGCACTGCTCCCCGCTCCCCTGAACCTCGGGCCTCCTTGTACGGCAGACCGAAGCGGAGCACGAGCGCGGCCACGGCCGAAAGCGCGGCGGTGATCACCAGCGCCCCGCGCGGCCCGGTGATGGCCAGGAACGTGCCGCCCACGGCCAGCCCGGCGACCTGAGAGCCGGCCGAGGCGACCCCGAGCAGCGACCGCCCGAGCACGAACGCGTCGCCGGGCAGCACGTCCGGCAGCATCGCGCTGCGCACCGCGCCGAACACCGGCGAGAACAACCCGGAGACCAGGACGAGACCGAGCATGGCCAGGACCGGCGTCCCCTTGTAGGCCAGCAGCAGGCACACCACCACGCGCACCAGCTCGCCCGCCACCATCACACCCCGCGGCGGCAGCCGGTCGGCTAGCGACAGCAGGAACATGCCGCCGACGATGTAGGGCAGCCAACCTGCCATGTAGGCGGCCGCCGACAGGCCTGGCGAGCCTGTCTGGGCGTACACCAGCACCGACAGGGCCAGCATCTTGATCGAGTCGCCCACGACCAGCAGCGCGAAACTGCCGAACAGCACCCTGAACTCCCGGACGGCGAAGACCTCGCCGAAGCTTGTGCGTGTCACGCCGACGATGGTCGGCCCCGCTCTTCTTGGGCGGCTAATTCTTCGGATATAACCGAAACGTGCTGAGGATCGAGGTGACCCCACAGGACGTCGTCGCCAGCCGGTTCGCCATCTCGCCGCTGATCGAGACCATGCACGCCCAGTGGGTGCTCGACGGGCGGGTCGGTCCCGGGGTCCACCGTGCCTGGGTGGAGCGCTGGCGGGAGCCGTACGGCAGGCTTCTCGAGCAGCATCCGGCGCTGCGGGCGGTGCTGACGATCACCGGGAACCAGGGTCCCGCCAACGTCGACTTCATCGCGCCGCCGCCTGCCGGGCTGAGCGTGCCGTTCGAGCGGGAGCTGGCCGCGATGCGGGCCACGCCGCCCGCGCAGGCCTACGGCGAGATCGCCAAGGTGCTGGCCGAGCTGCGGCCGGTGCCGGGCTGGATCAGGGACCTGCTGCTCGGGCCCGACGCGGTGCGGCTGCTCGCCGACGCCTACGAGGCGCTCTGGACGGAGATCGTCGCCGCCGAGTGGCCGCGCTTCAACGCGATCCTGGAGCGGGAGGTCGTCCACAGGGCCGGGCAGCTGGCCACCTACGGCTGGGGGGTCGCGCTCGACGACCTGCATCCGCGGGTGCGGTGGGATCCCGAGGGGTTCGTCGAGTGCCAGATGCGGAGCCTGGCCGACCGCACCCACCGGCTGGGCGGGCGCGGGCTGCTCTTCCTGCCTTCGGCGTTCTGCCACAGCATCGGCACCTACCTGGAGGACGCCTGGCCATACGCACTGGTCTATCCCGCGCGCGGCGTCGCGGCCGAGATCCCCGCAGCCGCCGCGGGGCTGGCCACGCTGATCGGGCGCACGCGGGCGCGCATCCTCACCGAGCTGGCGGCGCCCGCCACGACGACGCACCTGGCGGGGCTGCTCGGCCTCAGCCTCGGCACCACCGGCGGTCACCTGGCCGCGCTGCGCAACGCCGGCCTGATCACCGGCTCCCGCTCGTCCCGCCACGTGCTCTACACCCGCACGCCGCTGGGGGATGCTCTTGTTGATTCTTGATTCTCTGGTACGGCGGGCCGCCCTCCGTACTTCGCTTGTTGGTTCTTGATTCTCTGGTACGGCGGGCCGCCGCCACCGGCCGCCCACCGTGCTTCGGCTGAGGACCCGTGACCGGCGCCTCTGGCGAGTCGGGGATCCTTGCTCGCCGTCACGGCGCTTCGTTGTGCGGGCACCACGGTCTCGGGTTGCCCGCCGTACAGCGACCTCCGCCGACCCGGCGCCCGGAAGCCCTCCGGCACCCGGATGTCCGGAAGGAGCTGAACGTGGGGATGGGTTGGGGTTCCGGATGGGTCGCGTTGGAAGCGTGGAGTGCCTAGCCTTTCCCTCGGAGCCACGAGGGTATAGTCGTTGCGCATCCGTTCTGCACAAGTGTTCACGGGACCCAGGGGGGCGCGCGCCATGACCGACGCCATGCAGGAGGCCCGGTTCCCGCAGGAGCTGATGTACGCGGCCGCCTCCCAGTACTACCTGGAGGACGCCACCCAGGCCGACATCGCCCAGCGCCTGGGCGTCAGCCGCGCGACCGTGAGCCGCCTGCTGACCGAGGCGCGCAGGCAGGGCATCGTCGAGATCCGGGTGCACCGCCCGGCCACCCTGGAGGAGGGCCCGCTGGCCGCCCAGGTGGCCGACGCCCTCCGGATCCAGCGCGTCTACCTGGTGCCGAAGGTCAGCGGCCCGGCACTCGGACCGTGGCTGGCCCCCGGGCTGGCCAGGGCGCTGGCCGCGGTGGGCCTGGAGGCGGGCGACGTGGTGCTGGTCTCCTCCGGCAGCACCGTCTACGAGTGCGCCCGCGAGGGCCTCGGCCGCTTCCCCGGCGTCACGATCGCGCCGGCCGTGGGCGGGCAGGAGGAGCCGCAGCCCTGGTTCCAGACGAACGAGACCACCCGCATCCTTGCCGAGCGCCTCGGCGGCGTCCCCAGCTACCTCTACGCGCCCGCCCTGCCGGGACCTGAGCTGTTCAACTCGCTGCAGCACGAGCCCTCGGTCCGCCGCGTCATGGACCTGTGGGCGCACGCCAAGTGCGCCATCGTCGGCGTCGGCTCGGCCCCGCTGATGCGCCAGGTGGTGCCCGCCTTCGTGCCCCGCGAGGCGACCAGCCTGAGGCAGGCGGTCGGCGACGTCTGCTCCCGCTTCTACGACCGCAACGGCGACCCGGTCGAGTACCCGGGCAGCGAACGCCTGGTGGCCACAGGCCTGGAGGAACTGCGCCGCATCCCCGCCTCCATCGCCATAGCGGTGGGCGGCGAGAAGATCACCTCCATCATCGCCGCCGCCAAGGGCGGCTACTTCAACCAACTGGTGACCGACACCCCCACCGCCGAATCCCTCCTGGCCACCGCCCGCACCTGATCTTCGTCGGTGGAGGCGGCCCAGGAGATACACGTGACCACCCCCCGCCGGTGGGGCCGCTCCGGGAGGGGTGGTGTGGCGTATTCGTCGGGCGCGCCGGGGTGGATGGCTTGCCGTAGGGAAGGGTCAGCTCAGGGCGGCGAGGCGGGACGGGTCGGCGAGGATGTTGATTTCGGCGATCTTCCCGTTGACGACCGTGAGGTCCATGACGGCGACCAGCAGGCCGTCCACGAGGGTGGCCATGCCGGGGTTGCCGTTGATGAGGGCCGGCTGGGCGAGGTGCGCGATGCGCTGGAAGGAGAGCGCCTGACCGGCGACCGCGGCGGCGCCGCTGATGAGCTTGGACAGCGGCGAGGCGCCGGCGTCCGCGCGGAGCACGACGTCCGGGTCCAGCAGTGCGACCAGCGCCTCGAAGTCCCCGCCCTGTGAGGCGGCGACGAAGGCCGACACGATCTCGCGCTTACGGTTGGCGTCCGGGTCCGCGACCGGGCCCGAGCCCTGCACGCGGCGGCGGGCGCGGCTGGCCAGCTGCCTGGTCGCGGCGGCCGACTTGCCGAGGATGGCGGCGATGTCCTCGAACGGCACCGCGAACATGTCGTGCAGCACGAAGGCGAGCCGCTCGGCGGGCGCCAGCGTCTCCAGCACGACCATGAGCGCGAGCCCGACCGAGTCGGCCATGACGACCTCCTGCTCGGGGTCGACCGTCACGATCGGGTCGGGCACGTGCGTGTCCACCGGTTCCTCGCGGCGCGACTCGCGCGAGCGGAGCATGTCGAGGCCGATGCGGGCCACGACCGTGGTGAGCCAGCCGGCTAGGTTCTGCACGTCGCTGGTGTCCGAGCGGCTCAGCCGGATCCACGCCTCCTGGACGGCGTCCTCCGCCTCGCTGACCGAGCCGAGCATCCGGTAGGCCACGGACCGCAGGTGGGCCCGGTGTTCCTCGAAGCGTTCGGCCAGGAGCTCGCTGTCGTCCATCACTCGCACTCTCACATCTCTCTTGACGCCCCGAACCGGGCGGATGTGACACTACCAAGCATCCGCGCAGGTAAACGGCCTGTGAACATTCGTGCTGGACAAATATTCCGACCCCGCGCTAGCGTGAGGCGGACCACAGGGGTCAGGCCCTTGTGAACTCGGGGGAGCAAGACGCCGAGCGAGAGGGAAGACCCGTGAACAAAGCTCAGATCGCCGCAGTGGCAGTACTCACAGCTTCAGCGCTGGCCGCGTGCGGCTCGGGGTCCTCCGGAGGCACCGGCGGCACCGGAGGCGGCGCCGAGAACGCCAAGGTGGCCTTCCTGATGCCGGACCTCGCCTCGACCAGGTACGAGCTGGCCGACAAGCCGCTTTTCGAGGCCAAGATGAAGCAGCTCTGCCCGAGCTGCTCGGTGATCTACCAGAACGCCGACTCCGATGCCGCCAAGCAGCAGCAGCAGGCCAACTCGGCGCTCGCGCAGGGCGTCAAGGCGATCGTGATCGACCCGGTCGACTCCGCGGCGGCGGCCACCATCGTCAAGTCGGCCCAGTCGCAGAAGGTCCCGGTCATCGCCTACGACCGGCCGATCCCGGCCACGCCCGCCGACTACTACATCTCCTTCGACAACGAGAAGATCGGCTCGATGATCGCCCAGTCGCTCGTCGACCACCTCAAGCAGGAGAACACCAAGGGCGGCATCCTCCAGGTCAACGGCTCGCCCACGGACGCCGCCGCCGGCCTGATCAAGAAGGGCATCCACAGCGCGGTCGACCCGAGCGGCTTCAAGCTGCTCGCCGAATACGACACCCCCGACTGGAAGCCGGAGAAGGCCCAGGAGTGGGTCAGCGGCCAGATCACCCAGTTCAAGGACCAGATCGTGGGCGTGGTCGCGGCCAACGACGGCACCGGCGGCGGCTCGATCTCCGCGTTCAAGGCGGCCGGGGTCAAGGTCCCGCCGATCACGGGCAACGACGCCGAGCTGGCCGCCGCCCAGCGGATCATCGCCGGCGACCAGTACAACACGATCTCCAAGCCGCTCAAGATCGTGGCCGAGGCCTCGGCCGACGTGGCCTACCAGTTCATGCAGGGCAAGAAGCCCGAGGGCAAGACCACGCTGTACAACACCCCCTCGCAGTTGTTCGTGCCGACCGTGGTGACCAAGGAGAACATCAAGCAGGTGCTCTTCGACAGCGGCATCATGAAGGCCTCGGACGCCTGCACCGGCGCGTACGCCAAGGGGTGCGAGGAGCTGGGTATCAAGTAATGTCCCCCACCCTGTCCCTGCGCGGGATCAGCAAGACCTTCGGCGCGGTGGCCGCGCTGACCGACATCGACCTCGACGTCGAGGCCGGGCAGGTCGTGGCCGTCGTGGGCGACAACGGCGCCGGCAAGTCGACGCTGGTGAAGATCCTGTCGGGGGTGCATCCGGCCGACGCGGGCACGATCACCTTCGAGTCGCGCGAGGTCGACATCCCGGCGCCCGCGGCCGCGCACAAGCTCGGCATCGCCACCGTCTTCCAGGACTTGGCGCTGTGCGAGAACCTCAACGTCATCCAGAACCTGTTCCTCGGCCAGGAGGTCCGGCCGCTGCGGCTGAACGACGTGGCCATGGAGACCCGCTCGTGGGAGCTGCTCCGCCAGCTCTCGGCGAAGATCCCCAGCGTGCGGGTGCCGGTGGCCTCGCTCTCCGGCGGCCAGCGGCAGACCGTGGCGATCGCCAGGTCGCTGCTGGGCGACCCGAAGGTCATCATCCTCGACGAACCCACGGCTGCGCTGGGCGTCGCCCAGACGGCCGAGGTGCTCAACCTGGTCGAGCGGCTGCGGGAGAACGGCCTGGGCGTCATCATGATCAGCCACAACATGGCCGACGTGCAGGCGGTGGCCGACAAGGTCGCGGTGCTCAGGCTCGGCCGCAACAACGGGCTGTTCGACGTCGGGGACGTCTCCACCGAGGACATCATCGCCGCCATCACGGGCGCGACGGACAACGTCGTCGCCCAGCGCGCGGCCCGCCGTACAGAAGGACTGCCCTCGTGACTCTGACAACGGACAGGCAGGACGAGCGCCTGCAGGGAGGGATCGGCGGCGCGGTCGCCGACGTGCTGGAGCGGGCCAGGGGCGGCGACCTCGGGGTGATCCCGGTGGTGGTCGGGCTGGTGGTCATCTGGACCGTGCTGCAGATACTGAACCCGATCTTCCTGTCCAGCGCGAACCTGGTGAACCTGCTGCTGGACTCGGCCGCGATCGGCATCGTGGCGCTGGGCATCGTGTGCGTGCTGCTGGTGGGCCAGATCGACCTGTCGGTCGGGTCGGTCAGCGGGCTTTCCGGCGCGGTGCTGGCCGTGCTGTTCGTCGGCAAGGGCCTGCCGGTGTGGGTGGCGATCCTGGCCTCGGTCGTGATGGGCGCGGTGATCGGATGGATCTACGCGCAGCTGTTCAACCGGTTCGGGGTGCCGAGCTTCGTCATCACGCTGGCCGGGCTGCTGGCCTTCCTGGGGCTGCAGATCTACGTGCTCGGCACCAAGGGCGCGATCAACCTGCCGTTCGACTCGGGGCTGGTGAACTTCGCGCAGCTCGACTTCGTGCCGCCGTGGCTGTCGTACGCGCTGGTGGTGATCGCCTCGGTCTGGCTGTTCGTGACCGGCTACCTGCACGCCAGGGAGCGACGGCGGGCGGACCTGTCGGCGCGCAGCGTGTCGACGCTGGTCATCAGGAGCGTGGCGCTGCTGGTCGTGCTCGGGTTCGTGGTCTGGTATCTGAACCAGACGCGCGGCGTGGGCTGGCTGTTCGTGCTGTTCCTGGCGATGGTGCTGGCCATGCACTACTTCCTGTCGCGCACCAAGTGGGGCAGGGCCGTCTACGCCATCGGCGGCAACGTCGAGGCCGCCAGGCGCGCGGGCATCAACGTCAAGGGCGTCTTCACCTCGGTCTTCGTGCTGTGCTCCACGTTCGCCGCCGTGGGCGGCATCCTGGTGGCGGCCCGGCTGGCGGCGGCCAACCAGAGCAACGGCACCGGCGACTTCAACCTCAACGCGATCGCGGCGGCCGTCATCGGCGGCACTTCGCTGTTCGGCGGGCGGGGCACGGCCTTCGGCGCGCTGCTCGGCATGATCGTGATCCAGTCGATCTCCAGCGGGCTGACGCTCCTGAGCCTGGACTCCTCCATCCGCTACGTGGTCACCGGCATCGTGCTGCTGCTCGCGGTGGTCGTCGACTCGGTCGCGCGCAAGTCGCGGACCTCGCACGGACGGGCCTGATGGGCTTCATCTGCGTCGACGCCGGCACCACGGTGATCAAGGCGGTCGGCTACGACGACTCGGGGGCGGAGCTCGCCGTCGCCCGGCGCGAGACCGGGGTGTCCAGGCCCGCACCCGGGCACGCGGAGCAGGACATGCACGCCGTCTGGGACGCGGTCGTGCGGACCGTCCGCGAGGTCGCGCCCGCGTCGGTGGACTTCGTCGCGGTCACGGCCCAGGGCGACGGGGTCTGGCTGGTGGACGCGTACGGCGAGCCGACCGGACCCGCGATCCTGTGGAACGACGGCCGGGCAGCCGCGCTCATCGATCCCGACAAATCTGACCTGGCCTTCCGGATCAGCGGATCGGCCAGCGCGTCGGGGCTCCCGCACGCGATCCTGGCCTGGCTGAAGCAGCACGACCCCGACCGGCTCGACCGTTCCGCCACCGCCCTGACCTGCGGCGGGTGGATCTTCTCCCGGCTCACCGGCGTCGTCGCGAGCGACGAGTCCGACGGCTCCGCCCCGTTCATGGATCTGCTCGCCCGCCGCTACTCCCCCGACCTGCTCGCCCTGTTCGGCCTGGAGTGGGCGGAACGCCTGCTGCCGCCCCTGCGCGACGACTCCCGGCGGGTGGCGGAACTCACCAGCGACGCGCTCGGCCTGCCTCTGGGCACGCCGGTGGTGATGGCGCCCTACGACATCGTCTCCACCGCCATCGGCGCCGGCGCGGTGAGCGCCGGGCAGGCCTGCTCGATCCTGGGCACCACGATCTGCACCGAGACGGTCGTCGACACGCCTTCCCTGGACGGCGACCCGATCGGCATCACGATCGCCATGCCCGGCCGGTACCTGCGCGCCTTCCCCAGCTTCGCCGGGACCGAGGTGCTGCAGTGGGCCTGCCGCCTGCTGGGCGTGCCGGATCCCGCCGCGCTGACCGAGCTGGCCGCCGGGTCCGAGCCTGGTGCTGGCGGGCTGGCGTTCCTGCCGTACTTCTCCCCCGCCGGCGAGCGTGCCCCCTTCTCCGACCCGCTGGCGCGCGGCGCGTTCCTGGGCATGTCGTTCGAGCACGGCCGCGAGCACGTCGCCAGGGCGGTCCTCGAGGGTCTGACCATGGTCGTCCAGGACAGCCTGGCCGCCTCCGGCGCCCGCCCGCACGAGCTGCGCGTCTGCGGCGGCGGCGCGGCCAGCGCCGTGTGGGTGCGGCTCATCGCGGACCTGACCGGCCTGCCCGTGCTCCGCTCTGCCGACGCCGAGGTCGGCGCCAGGGGCGCCTTCCTCGTCGGCCTGCTCGCCACCGGCGCCTCCCCGTCGCTCGAGGCCGCCGCCGCGTCGTTCGTACGGCTGCGCGAGCCCGTCCAGCCGGTCCCCGGCAGGTACGGCGAGGCCTACGCGGACTTCCTGGCCCTGCGAGCCGACAACGCCCGATCCTGGCCGCGCCTGGCAGAGATGCGGAGCCGACCATGAGCGAGCGCAGCGAGCGACCAATCAGACACAGCTGTCTCACACTCATGCGACCTCCGAAGGAGGACGCATGAGTGTCTACGTGGGCATCGACCTGGGGACGCAGTCGGTGCGGGCCATGGCCGTCACGCGGACGGGCGAGGTGCTGGGATCGGCGGCCCGCCCGCTGACCAGCCACCGCGACGGGCCGAGGCACGAGCAGGACCCCGAGCAGTGGTGGTCCCAGCTGTGCGCGGCGACCGGCGAGGCACTGCGTGACGTGCCAGGGGACCGGATCGCGGGCGTGGCCGTGGACGCCACCTCTGGAACGATCCTGCTGTCCGACGACGCGGGACGGGCGCTGACGCCCGCGCTCATGTACGACGACCGGCGGGCCTCGGCCGAGCGGGTCAACGAGGTGGGCGCCGAGGTGTGGGCGCGGCTCGGATACCGGCGCATGCAGCCGAACTGGGCCTTGCCCAAGCTGCTGTGGCTGCTGCCCGATGCCCCGGCGGGAGCCCGGCCGGCCCACCAGAACGACTTCGTCAACCGGCGGCTCGTCGGCCACGCGGTGGCCACCGATCTGAGCAACGCGCTGAAGACCGGCGTCGACCTGATCGAGGAACGCTGGCCGCTGGAGGTCTTCGACGCGCTCGGCGTGCCCGCCGCGATGCTGCCGGACGTGGTCAGGCCCGGCTCGATGCTGGGGACCGTCTGCGCGCAGGCCGCCGCGGAGACCGGCATCCCCGCGGGCACGCCGGTGATCGCCGGGACCACCGACGGGTGCGCAGCCCAGCTCGGCGCCGGAGCCAACCGGGTGGGCAGCTGGAACTCGGTGCTGGGGACCACGCTGGTGCTCAAGGGCGTGACCAGGGACCTCATCCACGACCCGCTCGGCGTGGTGTACTCGCACCGGGCGCCCGACGGCGGATGGCTGCCGGGCGGCGCGTCGAGCACCGGGGCCGGGGTGCTGACCCGCGAGTTCCCCGGGAGCGACCTGGACGCGCTGAGCGCGCTCGCCGCCGCCCGCGCGGATCTCGGCGACGTGACCGTCTATCCGCTCGTGTCGCGTGGTGAGCGGTTTCCGTTCAACGCGCCGGAGGCCGAACCGTTCGCGCTCGGCACCCCCAACGACGATGTCCAGAAATATGCCGCCATCATGCGGGGCGCGGCGTTTGTCGAGCGGCTCTGCTTCGACTACCTCGACCTGCTAGGCGCCCCTGTGGACGGCGAGCTGATCCTGACCGGCGGTGGCTCGAAAAGCGCCTACGGAAACCAGCTCAGGGCCGACGTCCTGCGCCGCCCGGTGACGCTGCGGGAGAACGCCGAGCCCGCGCTCGGCATGGCCGTGCTCGCCGCGGGGAACTCCGACGGCATGGTCCGCACCCGCCGGGTCGTCGATCCGGCCGGTGCCGACCTGCGCGAGCCGTACCTGGAGTTCGTCGAAGCGCTGGAGAGGCGAGGCTGGCTGCCCGGGGCGGCGGCCGCGCACGCGAGGAAAAGGGCCGCGCGATGACCGACCTGGTCCTGGTACGCCACGGCGAGACCGTCTGGCACGCCGAGAACCGCTATGCCGGGCTCAGCGACATCGAGCTCACCCCGCGCGGCCACGCCCAGGCCGCGACGCTGGCGGAGTGGGCCGCGACCGCGGGGCTGGCCGGGGTGTGGGCCTCCACGCTCAGCCGCGCCCGCATCACCGCCGAGGCCGGCGCCAAGGCGGCCGGCGTCGAACTGCGGATCGACGCCCGGCTGTGCGAGCTGGACTTCGGCCAGGCCGACGGGCTGACCGCCGCCGAGATGAACGAGCGCTTCCCCGAGGCCCGCGCGGCCTTCGAGGCCGACCCCGCGGCGAACCCGCTGCCGGGAGGTGAGGACCCGCGCGCGGCGGCCGAGCGGTTCGTCGGCTGCCTGGAGGACATCGCCGAGAACCAGGGACGCGTGCTGGTCGTGGCGCACACCACGGTGATCCGGCTGGCGCTGTGCAGGCTCATCGGCGTGCCGCTGAGCGAGTACCGGCGGGTGTTCCCCCGGCTGGACAACGGCGCGATCACCGAGATCAGGCTGTCCGGCGAGCAGGCGGCGATCCTGCGGTTCAACTCCCCGATTGGAGTCATTCGTTGAAGATCCTCGCAGCAGGCGACCACTTCGTGCAGAACCGGTTGCTCATCGACGCGGTCCGCCGGGCGGTCCCTGGCGAGGTGGAGTTCCGCGAGCTCACGCTGCCCTGGCCGGTCGAGCCGTTCGGCCGGGTCGGCGAGGTCGACGAGGCCTCCGACGTGGAGGACGAGCTGATCGAGGCTCTGGACGGCGTGGAGGTGTGCGTCACCCAGATGGCGCCGCTGACCCAGCGGGTGCTGGACGCCAGCCCGGCGCTGCGGCTGTTCTGCGTCAGCAGGGGCGGCCCCGTGAACGCCAACCTGGAGGCCGCGGCCAAGGCGGGGGTCGCGGTCACGTTCGCGCCAGGACGCAACGCGGTGGCCACGGCCGAGCACACCCTGGCCATGCTGCTGGCCGCCACGCGCAGGATCCCGCAGACCCACGCCGACCTGGCCGGCGGCGTGTGGCGCGGCGACTACTACAGGTACGACCGGGTGGGCCCCGAGCTGGAGGGCAGCACGGTCGGCCTGGTCGGCTACGGCGCGATCGGCCGCCGGGTGGCAACCATGCTCGCGGGGTTCGGCGCCGAGGTCCTGGTCTTCGATCCCTACGTTGACGATATTTCGGGACAAGTCGGACTCGATGAGCTCCTGGCGCGCTCGCGGTTCCTCTCGCTGCACGCCCGGGCTACCCCCGAGACCACGGGAATGATCGGCGCGGCGCAGATCGCGGCCATGCCGGCCGGCTCGGTCATCGTCAACTGCGCCAGGGGCGCGCTGCTCGACTACGACGCGCTGTGCGACGCGCTGGAGTCGGGCCACCTGTTCGGCGCCGCCGTGGACGTCTTCCCCGAGGAACCCATCCCCGCCGGCTCGCGCCTGCTGTCGACGCCGAACCTGGTCATGACCCCGCACCTGGCCGGCGCCAGCAAGGAGACGGCCGTCAAGGCGGCCCGCATCGTGGCCGCCGACGTGGCCCGCTACGTCCGCGGCGAGCCGCTCGAGCACCCGGCCAACGACCTCACCCCTTGAGCGCTCCGGCCATCAGGCCGCGCATGAAGAAGCGGCCGAGCAGCAGGTAGATCAGCATCGTCGGGATCGAGGCCAGGATCGCCGCCGCCATCTGCTGGCTGTACGGCGTGGCCTGCGCGCCCGCGATGTTGTTCAACCCGACCGTCGCGGGCCAGCTCGTCGGCCCGGTGAGGAAGACGGCGAACAGGAAGTCGTTCCACATCGAGGTGAACTGCCAGATGATCACCACCGCGATCGCCGGGCCCGACACGGGCAGCACGATCGAGCGGTAGGTGCGCAGCATGCCCGCCCCGTCCACCCGGGAGGCCTCGATCAGCTCGTTGGGGATCGTCACGTAGTAGTTGCGGAAGATCAGCGTGCAGATCGGGATGCCGTACACCACGTGCGCCAGCACCAGCCCGGGGATCGCCCCGTAGATCTGCAGCCCGGTCAGGTCGCTCAGGTTCACCAGCAGCTGCACCAGCGGGATCATCACGCCCTGGTACGGGATGAACATCCCGAACAGGAACAGCGTGAACAGCACGTCCGCGCCGGGGAAGCGCCACTTCGACAGCACGTACCCGTTCATCGAACCGAGCAGGCAGGAGATCAGCGCTCCCGGCACCGCCATCAGCACGCTGTTGAGCAGGTACGGCGACAGCTTCTCCCACGCGGTCTGCCAGGCCTCCAGCGTCCACACGTGCGGCAGGTTCCACGCCTGCGACGGGTCCGCCTCGGAGAGCGGCTTGAAGCTCGTCACCAGCAGCACGTAGATCGGGATCAGGAAGATGACCACGAACACGATCAGTACGGCGAGCCGTACCCCCGTGGCCGTCCGCCTGCGCCCCGTGACAGCAGCGCTCATGCGCCCTCCTCCGTCGGGCGCACGAGCGACGACACGTGTCTCATGGTGTCCTCACTACGTTCGGTCACGGGCGCCTCTCCTTGCGCACGGACCAGATCAGGTACGGGATGACGAAGACCGCCACGCTCAGCACGATGTAGGAGGCGATCGTCGCGCCCTTGGCCGGATCGTGGGAGTCGAAGACCGCCACCCACATGAACACGGCGGGCACGTCGGTGATGATCTGCTTGCCCGACACCGCCATGATCAGGTCGAACACCTTCAGCGAGATGTGCCCCAGGATGATCAGCGCCGACAGCGTGACCGGCCGCAGCAGCGGCAGCACAACGTGCCGGTAGACGCCCCACTCGGTGCACCCGTCGACCCGGGCCGCCTCCCGCAGTTCCTCGGGCACGCCACGGAACCCGGCCAGGAACAGTGCCATGACATATCCGGACATCTGCCAGACGGCGGGGATCGCCATGGCCGCCATGCCCCAGTCGTTGTCCCTGAACCACTCCCACTGTGGCAGCCCGATCGCCGCGAACAGCCGGTTCAGGCCGACGGCCTGCTCCCCGGTGCCGGAGTTCATCAGCCACCGCCACACGATGCCGGTCGCGATGAACGAGACCGCCATCGGGAACAGGTAGATCGACCGGAACGTCGCCTCGCCCCTGACCCCCTTCTCCATCAGGAAGGCCAGGAACCAGCCGAGGACCAGCGCCCCGCCCACGAACACGATGGTGAACATGAGCGCGTGGTTGACCGACAGATGCCACCTGGGCAGGTCCCAGATGTCGACGAAGTTCTTCAGCCCGACGAACTTCCCCTCCGCCACTTCGCTGTGCTTGTCGGTCATCGCCAGCCGGAAGTTCCAGCCCAGCATGCCGTACACGAACACGGCGATCGCGATGATCGACGGCGTGACGAGGAGCAGCCCGGGCAGCCAGGTGCGTGCCCGCCTCACAAAGGTTCCCCTTCCAGGCGGGTACGGCAGGCCTGCCGTACCCGCCTCAGTACTGCGGCGCTATCTCATTGGGCGTTCGCAGTAGCGGCGTCGACGAGGCCCTTCTGCAGCGCGGCCACGTCCTTGTCCTTGATGAACAGGCCGACGGACTCGGTGATCGCGGCCAGCCACGGCTGGTTCACCGAGACGCCGTGCTGGATGGACCCGGCCAGCTTGTTGCTGCTCCAGTCCTTCAGCGCGTCGGCCAGGTAGTCCTTGTACAGGGACTGGTCGGCGTCCTTGCGGGCGGGGATCGAGCCCTTCAGGGGGTTGAAGGCGTCCTGCCCCTCCTTGCTCGCGGCGACCTTGAGCCAGGCGATGGCGCCGTCACGGTTCTTGGCGCCCTTGGGCAGGGTGAAGCTGTCGGACAACCACAGGTAGGTGCCCTCGGTGCCGGGGGCGGGCGCCCAGTCGAAGTCCGTCTTCGACGTCAGGCCCAGGCCGCCCTCCGGCGGGTTGTGGAAGTAGCCGTAGGCCCAGTCGCCCATGATGTTGAAGGCGGCCTCGCCCTTGGCCACCTGCTGCGCGGCCGGCTGCCAGTCGTCCTGCGGCGGGCCGGTGAACGACATGATCGTCTTGTAGTTGTCCAGCGCCTTGGTCACCTCGGGAGCGCCCCAGTTGGCGCCCGGCTTGAACAGCGCGTTGTAGGCGTCGGTGCCGAGCGAGCCGAGCAGCACGTTCTCCAGCAGGTGCGTGGCGGTCCACTCCGAGCCGATGGACAGCGGGATCTTGCCCTTGGCCTTGACCTTCGGCAGGTCGGCGATGAACTCCTCGATCGACTTCGGCGCCGCCGCGATTCCCGCGTCCTTCAGCACCTTCGGGTTGAACCACAGCACGTTGGAGCGGTGGATGTTCACCGGCACCGAGTAGACCTTGCCCTCGACGCTGATCTGGTCGACGAGCTGGCTGGGGAAGACGTCCCTGAGCTTGAGCTCGTCGTAGAGGAAGTTCAGATCCTCCAGGTCGCCGTTCTTGATGTAGCCCTGCAGCTCGGCGCCCGCGTGACCCTGGAAGGTGTCGGGCGGGGTCTTGGCCTGCAGCTTGGACTGCAGCAGGGCCTTGGCCTTGTCGCCAGAACCGCCCGCGACGGCGGCGTCGAAGAACGTGTACTGCGGGTTGTTGGTCTCGAAGATCTTCCGCATGGCCTTGAGGCCGTCGGCCTCACCCGGTCCCGTCCACCAGGAGAAGACCTCGACCTGCTTCTTGGACTCGCCGCCACCCGTGGACGTCGGGCCGGCCTTGTCGCCACCGCTGCCTCCGCAGGCGGCCAGGCCGAGCACGCTCGCCATAGTGATCGCGACGGCCGCCAACCACCGTCGTCGCATCGCACACCATCCCTTCCGAACCCCGAGTGGTGAGTTGACAACGTTGTCAGTAGGGCAATCAACCCACTTCGCACTCGGACACGTCAAGGCATGTGCTGGTAACAGGTCCGCATACTCAGCCGAGCCGCTCCAGAACCCCGGCAGGGCCTGTGACGACGGTCACCCCGAAGTCGTGACCCGTGCCCGCCAGGTCGGCAGGTGACAGCCCGTTGGCCGCCACGACCAGCGCTCCCCTGGCGATCGCCACCGCGATCAGGGCCACCAGATCGCAGCCCCCGTCGGGTGGCCAGGTGGCCAGCACCACGTCGGAGTCGGCGAGCCGGACCGAGCGCTCCAGCTCCGCCATCCGAAGCAGCAGGTCGGCGTGGCCCACCCGGTGCCCGCCGGCCAGCGCCAGGGCGTCCTGCGTCTTGGCGTCGAGCGCGGGCAGCGCGGTGGGCTCCAGAGTGAGCAGGTCGCGGAAGTCGATCGCGTCGAGCGCGTCGCCGAAGGCGATCACCTGGCGCACCCGCGACTCGTCGGCCGCGCGCACCGCGACGCCTGCCAGGTCCCTGGTGGTGATCAGGGTACGCGCGTCGCACGCGTTCAGCGCCGCGACGACCTCGTGCTCGGGCAGCGCGGGGTCGAGGGGCGCGGCCACGCCGCCGGCGGCCAGCACGGTGTGCACGGCCAGCGTCTGGGCGCAGGCGGTGCCGACGTAGACGCCCACCACCTGGTCGCGGCGGGCGCCGCGGCGCACCAGGCCGGAGGCGGCCCTGGTGACCTCGGTGACGAGCTTGCGGTAGCCGTACACCAGTCCCGCGTGCAGGTCGATGAGTGCCGGCCGGTCGCCTCGCTCGTAGGCCCGGCCGAACACCTCGTTGATCACGGTGCCGGTGGCCGAGGCGATGGGCTTCATGGCTTCGACGCTACGGGCGGCGTGGGGGCCGCAGCATCCGCCGATGTATGTATACGGATGTGCATTCCGTTGATCGCCTTGGGGGGCGGGCCCGAGCCCTGCGTGGCTCGAGCCCGCTGTCGCGTGCCCGGGGTCGAACCTCCACCCCTCCGAGGAGGTCCAGCCCCTTGCCGGGCGCGCGACGTCCCGGACAGACCGGTCGTGGGCGTACTGGTCGGGCGCCCCGAGAGCTGGGGGCGAGGTACGCGGGTCGCGGCCGATCACACCGAGAACGCTAGGCGTGCGGGCGCCGCGGCGCATGCGCCGAGATGGCCATTCGAGGATGTAACCGGGCACGCGCCAGGATGTGTAGAGACCCTCGCGATCAGCGGTCCGGGAAGGTTCGTCATCTGGCCTCAGGAGTCGGCGGAACGCCCGTCCCCCTGACTGTGCCGTCGACTACTCGTTCATTCCATGCTCGACCGCCCACGCGGCCACCTGGGTGCGGGAGGCGAAGCCGAGCTTGCCCAGGATGTTGGAGACGTGCCTGGCCACCGTGGCGGGGCTGATGACCAGTTCCTCGGCCAGCGCCCGGTTGGACAGTCCCCTGGCGATCAGCGCCACGATCTCGCGTTCCCTGTCGGTGAGCGTGCTGTCGGGGGCGACGGGGACGTGGACGGCCGTCGGGGCGGAGACGGCCAGGCCGCCCGACACGGCGTACTCGATCGTCCGGTTCCACGGCAGCTCGAGTCCCTCGCGCCAGAGCCTGGCCACGACCACCTCGCCGAACTCGCGCCTGGCCGGGGCCAGGACGTCCTCGATGCGGGCTCCCGCTCCGCCGGCCAGCGCGCCGCCCATGCGGTCGCGCAACGCGGTCGACGCCGCGGCCAGCCGTACCGCGCGCTGCTGGTCGCCCTGGCGATGGGCCAGGTCCGTGAAGGCCTCGACCAGGTCGACGGCGTTGCTGCGCCGGCCGAGTCCGGTGCTGAGCGACAGGCTCTCGGCGAGCCTGGCGCCGGCGGTGTCGAAGTCGCCCAGCTCGATGGCGATCTTGCCGAGCCCGGTCAGGCAGCGGATGCGGTCGCCGCGGTAGTCCAGGGCGTGCAGCAGGCGCTGGGCGTGCTCGTAGTGGGCGACCGCGCCCGCCAGGTCACCCCTGGCGTGGGCGAGCTGGGCCAGGCCGATGACGGCCTGCGCGACGCCCCACTCGCTGGCGTCCTCCATGACGGCCAGCATGTTCTCGTAGTGGCGCTGCGCCTCGCGCAGCTGGCCTGCCAGCTGCGCGAGCATCGCCCTGGTGTACAGGACGAACGCGCGGAGGTTGCGGTCACCGTACTGCTCGGCCAGCTCGGCCGCCCGGTCGACCGAGACGTCCTCACCCGTCAGGCTGAGCACCAGATCCGCGCTCGCGTCGACCAGGTGCTCGCAGTTGTCCAGGACGAGCAGCTGGCGGCCGCCCGCCAGCGCCTGCGCCACGGCCTCGATCCTGTCGACGCCCAGCGCGAAGGCCACCTTCTCCTCCAGCAGGTCGCCTGCGTCCAGGTCGGCCAGCTCCACCAGCCAGACGCCGTCGCTGAAGGTCTCCAACGCCTCGCGCGCCACCCTCAGCGCCAGCCGGGTCTTGCCGATGCCGCCCGTGCCGCACAGGGTCACCAGTCGTGCGGCGGTGAGCAGGCGGAGCAGCTCTTCCACGTCCGACTCGCGGCCCACGAACGCGTTCGGCGCGGTGGGCAGGTTCGTAGGCACCGTCAAAGACTCCTCGCCGCTGGGGGATGCGTCACCGACAGTGTTACACCCGTCACGCGATTGCCAACCGTCAATTTGGGCCAGCCGGTCTGGGCATATGCGGCTCCGCTCTTCCCCGGACTGTCGGTGGCGCCGCGCACACTGGCCTACATGGCCGACGAACCTCTGGAGCTCGGGGAGATCGCCTTCTCCGACTGGCACGCCCACACGGACAAGCTGGCCGGCGTCGGCTTCCTGGCGATCGCCCGGCGGCTGCCCTTCCTGGTGAGCCAGGCGATGCGGATGGCGTGGCGGGCCAGCCCGCGCGACACCGTCGCCACGGTCGGGCTCAACCTGCTCGGCGGGGTGTTCACCGCGTTCGGCCTGCTGGCCACGACCGGGGTGCTCAACGCGCTGTTCCGCGAGGGGCCCACGCCGGATCGGGTGGTCGCGGCGCTGCCCAGCCTGATCCTGGTGGCCGCGGCCGCCGCGCTGCGCACGGCGGTGCAGGCGGGCGCCGGCTGGGCGCAGTCGCGCCTGGATCCGCAGGTCGCGCGGCTGACCGAGGAGCGGCTCTACGCGCTGACCAGCCAGGTCCCGCTGTCCGCCTTCGACGACCCCGAGTTCCACGACACGCTGCAGCGTGCCAGGTTACGCGGGGTGGCCATGGCCGACTCGGTGGTGACCACGGCGCTCAACGCGGGGACCGCCCTGGTCGGGCTGGCCGCGGTGGCCGGGGTGCTCGGGGTTCTGCATCCCGTGCTGCTGCCGTTGCTGCTGCTTGCCGTGGTGCCCGACGCCTGGGCGGCCGTGCGGGCGGCGCGGATGCGCTACGCCACGATGATCGCTCTCATTCCCGCCAACCGGCGCAAGTGGATCATCGGCCAGCTGCTCGCCGACCGGGAGCCCGCCGCCGAGGTGCGCTCCTTCACCATGCGCGGCTTCCTGCTGCGCATGTACGACGCGGTGGCGCGGGCCGAGCAGGACGTCATGCTCGGCCTGGCCAGGCGCCAGACCGTGGCCAAGCTCGTCGGCGAGGGGCTCGGCGGGCTCGGCAGCGGGCTGGTGTACGTGGCGCTCGGCGTGCTGCTGGCCGTCGGCGCGATCCCGCTGGCCGTGGCGGGCACCGCGGTGCTGGCGATCCGGTCGGGGCAGTCGTCGCTGAGCAACCTGATGTACGCCATCAACCGGCTGTACGAGGAGGGGCTGTACTTCACCGACTTCCTGGACTTCTGCCACGACGCCTCGGAGCGCCTGCCCGGGCCCCGGCCTGTCGAGGCGCCGACCGACTTCTCGCTGATCACGGCCGAGGACGTCACCTTCACCTACCCGGGTTCCGACTCGCCGGCGCTGCGCGGGGTGTCGCTGGAGATCAAGCGGGGCGAGGTGATCGCCTTCGTGGGCGAGAACGGGTCCGGTAAGACCACCCTGGCCAAGGTCCTGTCGGGGCTGTACGAGCCTGACCAGGGCACGGTGCGGTGGGACTCGACGGACCTGCGCGACGTCGACCCCGAGGCGTTCCGCCGGGGCATCGCCGTCATCGCGCAGGACCACACGCGCTGGCCGCTCACGGCCCGCTACAACATCACGATGGGCACCGACCGGGGCGAGCCCGCGCTGCACGGGGCCGCCGCCGTCGCGGGGGCCGACGAGGTGATCGCCGAGCTTCCACACGGATACCGGACGCTGCTCGACCGGCGGTTCAAGGACGGGCACGAGCTTTCCGGCGGCCAGTGGCAGCGCATCGCGGTCGCACGCGGCTTCCACCGCGACGCCGCCCTGCTCATCTGCGACGAGCCCACGGCGGCCCTGGACGCCCGGGCGGAGCACGCCCTCTTCGAACGCATCAGACGGCATTCCGACGGGCGGACGGTGCTGCTGATCACGCACCGGCTGGCCAGCGTGCGGTATGCCGACCGGATCTACGTGCTCGATCACGGCAAGGTCGCCGAGCAGGGGACGCACGAGGCCCTCATGTCCCTCAACGGCCTCTACGCCGACCTCTACACCCTCCAAGCCTCCGCATACCGCTGACGACCTTCTACATCTCTCGCTTGTACGGCGAGCCGCCCCCACCGCCACCCGCCGTCCGTGGCCGGCCCCTGTCCAGGGAGACGCTCCTCCGGCGATGCGGGGCGGGCCGCCGTTACGCCGTCACGTAGCCGTGGCCCCCGGGCCCCCCTTGCCCGCCGTCCACGTCGCGCCGGGCTCCGCCGTACACCTCCTCACCGACCCGGCGCTGAGCCGCGCACCCCGGGTCCCGTCCCTTGTTGCCCGCCGTCCACGTTGCGCCGAGGCGCGCCGTACGCCTTGCTAGTCGAGGAGGGATTCGAGGAGGTGGCGGGCCAGGGGGGCGACCGTGTCGGGGGTGGCGTTCTCGAGGGCTATGCCGATGGCCGCCTCGGGGGCCTCGGCGGGGGCGAAGGCGGTGAAGAGCGTGGGGGCGTACGGGGTGTCTGCGGAGGTGCCGGTCTTGGCGGCCACGTCGATGCCCGGGATGGCGGCGGCCGTGCCTGTGCCGCCGGGGTGGGTGACGGCGACCATCATGGCCGTGAGCTGGTCGGCGATGTCGGCCGTGGTGGCCGTGCGGTACTCGGAAGGCTGGGCGCGGCTGACGACCGAGCCGTCCGGCAGGCGGACCTCCTCCACCAGGTAGGGCCGCATGAGCACGCCCCCGTTGGCGACGGCGGCCGAGAGCATGGCGATCATGAGCGGCGTGGCCCGGTCGTCGTACTGGCCGATGGCCGACAGGGCGGTCTGCGCCCGGTCCATCCCGGCGGGGAAGTCGCTGCGCGAGACCGGCAGCGGCACCGTCAGGTCGTCGGCGTTGAAGCCGAACGCCTCGGCCTGGTCGCGCAGCGTGTCCTGGCCGAGCTGCAGGCCGATCCCGGCGAAGGCGGTATTGCACGACACCTGCAGCGCGTAGGCCAGCGGCCGCCCGCCGCACCCGCCCTGGATGGTGGCCGACGACCCGGGCAGCGGCAGCCGTCCTGGCCCGTCGACGCGGTCGCCGGGCGTGTACTCACCGGTCGTGAGCGCCGCCGCCGCAGTGACGATCTTGAAGGTCGATCCGGGGGCGTAGGTCCGGTTGACGGCCCTGTTGAGCAGCGGCTGGGCGGGATCGGAGCGCAGCCGGGCGTCGTCGCGGAGTAGTTGGTGGGCGTCCAGCGTGGCGTAGAGGTTCGGGTCGTAGGAGGGGTAGCTGGCCATGGCCAGGATCGCGCCCGTCAGCGGGTTGATCGCGACCGCCGCCCCGGGCTTCCCTGTCGCCGCCAGGCCCTCGTAGGCGGCCTGCTGGGCCCGGGCGTCGATGGTCAGCCGCACGGTCCCGCCCTGCACGGTGCCCTTGCGGACCAGGGAGTGCATCCGGACCCTGGGTTCGTCGCCCGACAGCACGCTGTCCTCGGCCTGCTCGATGCCGGTGGTGGTGTAGAGCGAGGCGTACCCGGTCACGGGGGCGTACAGCACACCTTCGGGATACTCGCGGCGATATTCGTACGGCCCGCCGCCCGTACGGCGGCTCGTGGCGATCACGGTGCCGTCGCGGGTCGTGATGTCGCCCCGGGGGTGGTCGAACCGGGCGATCAGGGTGCGCTGGTTGCGGGCGTCGGCGTTGAGGTCCTGCGAGCCGAACGCCTGAATGTAGCTGATGTCGCCCAGCGCCGCGAACAGCATCACCGAGCACAGCAGGGCAACTCTGCGCAGCGGGATGTTGATCCGTTTTGCCCGGGGTCCAGCCATGGACCCGGTCTAGCAACCGGACGTCAAAGCGCAGGCTAGAGGACGCTGCGGTAGTAGGAAATCTTGTGGTGGATGTACTTCTGCCGCTCGGTCAGGTTGGCGATCTGGCCCTGGACCTGCTGGTCGTGCTCCTCCAGCAGGCGGATCCTGTCGGGGATGGTGTGGTCACCTGCCCGCACCAGCTCGGCGAAGCGCAGCATCGCGGCGATCGGCATGCCCGTGTCGCGCAGGCATCGGATCATGCCCAGCCATCCGACGTCCTGCTCGCTGAACCTGCGCTGCCCTGCCGCGTTGCGGCCCACGGGCTCCAGCAGCCCGATCTTCTCGTAGTACCGCAGCGTGTCCAGCGTGAAACCGGTCTCCTCCACCACTTCGGCGGGTGTGTAGACGCTCACGCCACCCAGGATCCCACCTGGAGTGCCCTCCAGGTCAAGGCGGCCAGGATCTCGTCGGTGACCGACGTGACGCTGTCCCGCCTCGACGAGCCTCGCCGGTACGGTCACCTCCACCGGACCCGGGCCGAGGCATGCCGTACCGGGAAGAGGTCAGGGCAGGTAGTCGGCGAGGTAGCGGCGCAGGAGGTGCTTGGACTCGGCGATCAGGGCGGGATCGCCGGCCGGATCGACGCGGAAGGCGAGCTTGAGTATCGCGTCCGTGGCCTCGACCGACACCAGCAGCGCCCGCTCGAGCCCGTCGACGGGCGGCGCGTCGAGCAGATGAAGCATGATCGCGCGCAGCCGGTCGGCGACCACGGCGTTGTTCTCCAGCGCGGCGTCGAGCATCCGGTTCGTGCCCGCAAGCGCGGGGCCGCCGGGCGCCGCCAGCACTTCGCCGAAGTCGACGACGGCGAACCCGGGCGTGGTCCGCTTCATCGCGACGAACTCGTCGACGGTCAGGTCGACCAGATCGGTCCAGTGCGTCAGGGAGGCGGCCTCGATGCGCTCGGTGACCCGGCTGAGGAACGCCTCCAGGTTGCGCACCGCGAGCGCCCTGACCAGCGCCTGCTTGTCGCGGAAGAACTGGTAGAAGGTGCCGATCGGGACCTCGGCCCTGCGCGCGACCTCTTTGGTGGTGAGCGCGTCGTAGCCGATCTCGTCGAGCAGCAGCGCGCACTCGTCGAGCATCCGCTCGACCCGCTCGACGCTGCGGCGCTGGGCGGGGCGGCGGCGCAGGGTACTGGTCATGTACCGAGGCTAGAACACGGAGACGTGCACGTGGTCCCAGTGGTTGGCGGTGACTCCACCTCTGTCGGCCATGGGCCTCCATCCGGCGCCCGAGCGGATGTCGTAGTAGCGCTGCTTCCAGATGATGTACATGACGCCTATCCGCGGCCCGTTCTTGATCAGCCAGGCGGCCAGCGCGTCGCCGCGGTCGGCGTCGGCGCCGCTGGCGGGCTTGCCGCCGCTGGACATCATGAAGTCGCAGGCGCGGCCCTTGCCGTGCTCGCCGGGGTCGCCGGGGCGCAGGCAGCCGACGCCGTAGGGCATCGGGAAGTTCTGCATGATCACCGCCCTGACCGCGATCATGCGCGGGGTGAGCCCCTCGGAGCCGCCGGGCTGCTGGAAGCCGAACTTGGCGAGCAGGCGCTCGATCTCGCGGCGCTTGCTCTTCATCTTGGCGATCTCCTGCTCGAGACCCTTGATCTTGGCGGCGGCGTCCTTCTTGGCCTGGCCGGCCTCCTGGATCAGGTCCTGGATGTGCAGGACCCGGCCGGCGCGCTCGTCGGCCATGTAGGTCATGTTGGCGGCCTGGCCGAGCGCCTTGTAGGGGTCGAGGTCGAGGCCGAACAGCTGGACGTTGTCGAGCGAGCCGGTGATGTAGGCGAGCTGCGCGATGTTGCTGACGTCGTCGCGGGCGTCGTCGAGCTGCCCCTGGAGATCGCCGGCGGAATCGCTGGCCTTCTTGGCCTGCAACCGGGTCTCTTCCAGGCTCTGGATCTGGCCCCGGTACAGATTGTTGAGCCGGGCCGCCTCCTTGGTCAGCCGGCTCAGCTTGGCCTGGTCGGGATCGGCCGCGGCGGGCGGCGGGACAGGCAGGGCGAGCAGGCCGAACACGGTTGCCGCGCATATGGCGAAGCGACCGAATCGCACGCTCGTCCTCCCCTCCTGGCCAACTGGAAACTATAGAAGTTGATCTTGAGGGCTGCCACCCGAACGGATGAACTCATGCCCCATTGGCGAACTATCGCCTGATTTAAGGGTGATAAGGGCCGCATAAAAGTTGGGCCTTGCCGAGATCGCGACATCAGGCGAGATTTCGAACAACTCGACTCTGCGAAGGGGCAGAACCGTGTCTCGACCTTTAGTCCTCGCCGCGGCCGTCATCCTCGGCCTAGGCACGTCCCTGGTCGCCGTGGAAGCCCAGGCGTCCGTGGATCCCTCCTTACCTCCTAGCGACCGCATCGAGCTCTACCAGCTCGACAGCCCACCCGGCACCGCCCAGACGTTGAAGGAAAAGGGCTTCGACGTCGTCCAGGACCAGACCAAGGATGGCAAGGAGCACGTCGAGCTGACCGCGGCCCAGAACGAACTGGACGCCCTCGGCAAGCTCGGATACAAGCCGCAGCCCGTGCGCAACCCGCAGGGCCAGACCCAGCTCGAGGCCGCCAAGGCCCAGGCGACGGCCGGGTACACGGTGTGGAAGTCGTACTCCGAGCCCGGCGGCATCGCCGACCAGCTGAAGGCCATCGCCGCGGCCAACAAGGACCTGGTGAAGCTGGAGTCGATCGGCAAGTCCCTGCGCGGCCAGGACATCCTGGCGGTCAAGGTCACCACGCTGGCCAGGGTGCTGCCCGACGGGCTCAAACCCGCCACGCTGTTCTCCGCCACCCAGCACGCCCGCGAGTGGATCTCCACCGAGGTCGACATGCGGACCCTCAAGTACGTGCTGGCCAACAGGACCCAGCTGAAGGATCTGCTCGACAGGACGGAGCTGTGGTTCGTCCCGGTGGCCAACCCCGACGGCTACGACTTCACCTTCACCGAGGGCAACCGCCTGTGGCGCAAGAACCTGCGTGACGTGAACGGCGACGGGCAGATCACCAACGGCGACGGCGTCGACCCGAACCGGAACTTCCCCACCAACTTCCACTACGACGAGGAGGGCTCCTCCTCGATCCCGAGCAGCGAGACCTACCGCGGCACCGCTCCGAAGAGCGAGCCGGAGACCGTGGCGATGGACGGCCTGCTCAAGCGGCTGCGCTTCAAGGCCCAGATCAACTACCACTCCTTCGGCCCGCTGATCCTCTACCCGATCGGCTGGCAGCTCGCGACGAAGACGGCCGACAACCCGGTGTACCTCGCGCTGAGCGGCACCAAGACGAACCCGGCCATCCCCGGCTTCAGCCCTGAGCTGTCGGCCGAGCTGTACACCACCAACGGCGAGACCACCGACCACGCGCACGCCACGTACGGCACGCTGGCCTGGACCACCGAGCTCGACGAGGGCTGCGACGGCTGCGGCTTCGTCTTCCCCGACGACGAGGCCAAGGTGCAGGCGGAGTTCGAGAAGAACCTGCCCTTCGCGCTCGACGTGGCCAAGTCGGCGCGGAACCCGGTCGAGCCGGTCAGCCACCTGGGCAACACCACGCCCGACTTCGTGCTCGACTCCTTCGACGTCAGCTACGGCACCGAGCAGGTCGTCCAGGTCGACGCCAAGCGCAAGCTCGGCCCGGTCTTCCTGCACTACCAGATCAACGGCGGCCGCGAGCGGGTGGCGCTCACCGGCGAGTGGCACGGCGGCCAGCGCTACGGCAAGGGCTACGACACCTACTACCACTGGATGCGCGGCAAGATCACCGGCACGAAACCCGGCGACAAGGTGAAGGTCTGGTTCAGCGCCATCGGCAAGACCAGTGGCGACTTCACCTACCAGGTGTCAGACGACATCGGCGGCAAGGTGCTGGTGCTGGCCACCGAGGACGTCACCGGCCTCAGCCCGGTGCAGAACGCCACCGAGGCCAAGTACAAGGGCGACTACGTCAAGGCGCTCAACGACGCCGGATACAGCACCGACGTCTACGACATGGACAAGAACGGCCGCACGGCGCCGTCGGCGCTGGGCGTGCTCAGCCACTACAAGGCCGTCGTCTGGGAGACCGGCGACGACGTCATCCCGCGCAGCGTCGGCCAGGTGCCCGGCACCACCTCGCGCGGCGGGGTGGAGACCGAACTGGCCGTGCGCGACTACCTCAACGAGGGCGGCAAGCTGATCCACGCCGGCAAGTACCCGTCGTACGCGGACAACATCAACGGCTCGTACGTCTACCAGCCCGATCCCGCGCAGGGCGAGTGCACCGACGCCACGAACCCGCTGTGCATCGCGGTGTTCAACGACTTCGAGCAGTACTGGCTGGGCGCCTACGTCTTCTTCGACAACGCGGGCACCGACCCGAACACGGGCCAGCCGTACCCGCTGAAGGGGGCGAGCGGACCGTTCGCCGGATTCAACGGCACGCTGACGCAGAGCCACACGCAGTCGTTCGTGGCGACCTCCGCCATCCTGCCTCCTCAGCAGTTCCCGCAGTTCGGCAGCTCCGCGCCGGTGAAGTGGGACCGACCTGGGGCGCCGTTCGACCCGCACACCGGTTCCTACGACGTCTACAGCGGCATCGCCGACGTGTCGTGGAAGCGGCTGACCAAGACCATCGACCTGACCGGCAAGACCGGCGGTGACCTGTCGTTCTGGGTGTCGCACGACACCGAGCAGGACTGGGACTTCTTCACCGTCGAGGCCCACACGGTCGGCCAGGACGACTGGACCACGCTGCCGGACGCCAACGGGCACACCACCCAGTCCGTCGGCAGCAGCTGCGCCACGCCCAACGGCGACCACTGGCGCAACATCCACCCGTTCACCACCCACTACCAGGGCCCGAACTGCGAGCCCACCGGCAGCACGGGTGCGTGGAACGCCGCCACCGGCAACTCCAGCGGCTGGCAGCAGTGGAAGGTCGACCTGACCCCGTACGCGGGCAAGAAGGTCGAGCTCTCGCTGTCCTACATCAGCGACTGGGGCACGCAGGGCGCGGGCGTCTTCCTCGACGACGCCAAGGTCACGCTGGACGGCGCGACGGCCGATGAGACCTCGTTCGAGTCGGACCTCGGCGGCTGGACCGTCGCCGGACCGCCTGAGGGCTCGACCACGTCGGTCAACAACTGGTTCCGCACCAACCAGGTGTTCGAGGAGGGCGCGGGAATCGTCACCAAGAACACCGTCTACCTGGGATTCGGCGCCGAAGCGCTCAGCACGCCTGAGCAGCGGGCCGATCTGATGAAGAAGTCGCTGAAGCATCTGCTCGGCTGACACGACCAGGAGGGGTACGGCAGGCCTGCCGTACCCCTCTTGCGTGCACCGACAGAACATGGTTCGGTCAGCTTGGAAGGCGCGGAGGCAAGCAAGCATTCGGTCAAGCAGGAGGCTCACGACATGCGCCAGCACGACAAGCTGTTCATCGGGGGCGAATGGGTGGCCCCGGCGGGCACCGCGACCATCGACGTCATCTCGCCGCACACCGAGGAGGTCGTCGGCCGCGTCCCGGACGGCACCGCCGAGGACATGGACCGCGCGGTCGCCGCCGCGCGCGAGGCGTTCGACCACGGGCCGTGGCCGCGCATGACCTTCGCCGAGCGGGCCGAGGTCATCGGCAGGCTGGCCGAGGTCTATGCGGCCAGGCAGGGCGAGATGGCCGCGCTGATCACCGAGGAGATGGGCTCCCCCATCACCTTCTCCCAGCTCGCGCAGGCTCCGCAGCCGCTGGGCATGCTGCAGTACTACGCCGAGTACGGCAAGCAGTTCGCGCAGGAGGAGCAGCGGCCGGGGCTGTTCGGACCGACCACGGTACGGCGCGAGCCGGTGGGCGTGGTGGCGGCCGTGGTGCCGTGGAACGTCCCGCAGTTCGTCACGATGACCAAGCTCGCACCCGCGCTGCTGGCGGGCTGCGCGATCGTGCTCAAGCCGGCGCCCGAGACCCCGCTGGACGCCTACCTGCTGGCCGAGATGGTGCAGGAGGTCGGGATCCCGGCGGGCGTGCTCAACATCGTGGCCGCGGGCCGCGAGGTGGGCGAGCACCTGATCTCGCACCCGGGCGTGGACAAGGTGGCCTTCACCGGCTCGACCGCCGCGGGCCGCCGCATCGCGGCCATCTGCGGCGAGCAGCTCAAGCGGGTCAGCCTGGAGCTGGGCGGCAAGTCGGCGGCGATCATGCTCGACGACGCCGATTTGGGCGCCAGCATGGGCATGCTGGCCATCGCCTCGCTGATGAACAACGGGCAGGCGTGCGTGGCCCAGACCCGCATCCTGGCCTCCCGCAACCGCTACGACGAGGTCGTCGAGGCGGTGGCGAACATGGTCACCTCCCAGCCCATCGGCGACCCGGCCGACCCGGGCACCGGCATCGGCCCCCTGGTGGCCAAGCGCCAGCAGGAGCGCGTCGAGGGCTACATCAAGATCGGCATGGACGAGGGCGCCAAGGTCGTCGTGGGCGGCCTGGACCGGCCCGCGGACCGCGGCTGGTACGTGGCGCCGACCGTCTTCTCCGGCGTCTCCAACGACATGCGCATCGCCAGGGAGGAGATCTTCGGCCCGGTGCTGGCGGTGATCCCCTACGAGGACGAGGCGGACGCCATCCGCATCGCCAACGACAGCGACTACGGCCTGGCCGGCACGGTCTGGACGGCCGACGCCGAGCACGGCATGGACGTGGCCCGCCAGGTCCGCGCCGGAACCTACGGCGTGAACTGCTTCATGCTGGAGGCCAACGCGCCCTTCGGCGGCTACAAGGCCAGCGGCGTGGGACGGGAGCTCGGGCCCGAGGGGCTCAGCAGCTACCTGGAGTACAAGACGATCTCCAGGCTGGGCTGATGTATCACCCCAAGGGCGGAAATATCCGCCCTTGGGGTGATGTCGAGCCCGGATGGCCCAGCGCGCCCCCGCGACGCTGGGCAACCGTCCGACTACATGAAGTATGTCCTACGGTCACCACCTGCGGTGGTTTCCTTCCCCAAGGACTTTCTCCCGGCGGTTTTCTTCCATCCGCCATAGGTAGACGCGTTTTACTCAGGAAAGGTTCGAGGAGATCCACTTTCCGATGCGACGGATGAGTTCGGGGGTCGCTGCGGACTCTGCGTGGCCGTATCCCGGTTCGATCCACAGCTGCTTGGGCTCGCGGGCGCCGTCGTAGAGCTGGTGCGCGTGCTCCAGCGGGAAGAAGGAGTCGGCGTCGCCGTGCACGACCAGCAGCGGGGTCGGCGTGATCAGCCCGGCCGCCTCGTGGGGCGGCATCGGGACCGGGTCCCACTGGGCGCGCGCGATCCTGGTGCGCTTGGCCACCCGCGCCGCCCACCGCCCGATCGGGCGCTCGATGGCCCAGTGGACCTGCCGCATCGGCTTGGTGCCCCGGTAGTACCAGCGTGCGGGCCCGCTGACCGCGACCACTGCGTCCACGCCACGCTTCAGCGCGGCATGCCGTACGGAGACCGCGGCGCCCATCGAGAAGCCCACCACCGCGATCTTGTCGTAGCCGATCACGCGCGCGTGCCGGACGGCGGCGTCCGCGTCGAGGATCTCCAGGTCGCCCACCGTGCTCTCGCCCCCGGAGTGACCGTGGCCGCGGAAGTCGAAGGCCACGACGCCGCCGTAACCGCTCAGGACGTGCGCGATGCGGCGCGCCGTACGCTCACGCCATGAGCCCGTGAACCCGTGGGCCACCACGATGCCCACGCCGGTCGCGCCGGCGCGGGACGGGGTGTGCACGGCGTCGATGCGGACCCCGTCCTCGGTCCTGAGCATGACGGGGAAGCTGGGCGCGATGGGCATGGAAGCAGAGCTTATGCACCCAGCTCGGCCACGCTGACGATGACCCTGACCCGCGATTCCTCGGCCGCCTCGACCGCGTGCGGCAGGTCCGAGATCATCACGCGCGCGCCGCTGGCCAGGATGCGCTCGTGGATCGTCGCCGAGTCCAGCTCGGCGGGCACGGGCCAGGCGGTGCCCCCCGCGGCGATCACCGAGTCGACGGCGACCAGCAGATCAGGCCCCACCGGAAGGCAGATGAGCACCATGTCGCCCTCGCGCACGCCACGGCGCCGCAGCTGGGCGCTGGCCGCGGCCAGCCTCGCGTCCAGCTGGTCCTCGGTGAGGCGCTCCCCGCCCACCGGGTCGACCATGACGATGCGCACATCCATGAGGCCCACCGTAGGCAGGGGTCGCCGCGGGTGCATGGGGCGGATTATGCAGAATCCTATGCAGACTTGTGCTCATGTTCCGCGGCCCAGACGGCGATCTGGGCGCGGGCCGTGAAGCCGAGTTTCTCCATGATGTTGGCGATATGCCGGGCGACCGTGGCGGGGCTGATGACCAGCTCCTCGGCGATGGCCCGATTGGACAGCCCGCGCGTCAGCAGGCCTGCGATCTCCAGCTCGCGCGAGGTCAGCACCGAACGCGGGATGCGCTCCACCCGCTCGGCCGCCGGGGCGATCGAGCGCCCCTGCCCCAGCGCGAACTCGGCGGCCTCCTCGGGGCTCATCTGCCGGCCCCGGGCCCACAGCAGGTTCGTGTGACCCTCGCCGACCTTGGCGCGGGCGGTCGCCAGCAGCTCGTCGACCTTGACTGCCTTGGAGGAGTACTGCCCCATGGTCTCGCGCAGCGCGGTCGCCGCCGCGGCCGTCAGCACCGCGCCCTCCAGGTCGCCGCCCGCCTCGGCCACCAGCGACAGGGCCGCCAGGCACCGCGCCATGCCCAGCCGGTGGCTGGTCTCCAGGCTGAGCGCCATGCTCGCGCGCAACCGCTCCCTGGCCAGCGGCAGATCGTGCAGGAGCGCGGCCACCCGGCCCAGGCGCGCCAGGCAGGCGGCCAGCTCGACCCGGTTGTCCAGTTCCTCCAGCATCGGGATGGTCGCGGAGAAGTGCTCCTGGGCGCTCTGCAGGTCGCCGCGCTGCTCGGCGATGCCACCCAGGTGCTGGTAGATGCGGGCGATGGCCCAGTAGTGGCCGTGCCGCTCCGCCACGGCCAGCGCCGTCTCCGCCTGCCGCTGGGCCTCGCGCAGCCGGCCGCGCTTCATCGCCACGCTCGACAGGGCGAGCATGGCCAGCGCCACGGTGAAGATGTCGCCGTGCTCGTCGGCCCTGGCGTGCAGCTCCTCGATGTAGTGCACGGCCTCGTCGACCTTGCCGGTCCTGAGCAGCGCGTTGGCGGCGACCAGGTAGGCGATGCCGACCTCGAAGGCGTACGGCTCGCCGCGCAGCTCGGCCACGCTGTCGAGCACCAGCTCGCGGGCACGGCCCAGCTCGTCGCGATTCTCCAGCCCGAAGGCCAGGTGGGCCCTGGCCAGCGCCACGTCGTGCGGTGGGACCTGGGACAGGTCGAGGGCGAGCAGCCGCTCGTACCACTCGACGCTCTCGCCCATGTCGCCGCGCAGCTCCAGCACGCTGGAGCCGATGAGGCACAGCCGGATCCCCAGCGGCGCGTTGCCCGACTCCACCGCCCAGCCCAGCGCCGCCCGATGGTCGTCGAGCAGCGCGCGCCCCCGGGTGTAGCAGGCCAGCCGCTCAGGCCAGGGCGTGTCGGCGGCCACCAGCCCGGTGTCGTAGAGCCGCACCTGCAGATCGCGGACGACCAGCAGGTGGCGGTCGCGGAAGCGCTCGTCCTCCGCCTCCTCGCGCAGCCGCCGCCCCGCGTACTGCCTGATGGTCTCCAGCAGGCGGAACCGCCCGCCCGCGCTGAGCACGAGGGACTTGTCGACCAGGCTGCCGAGCAGGTCGAGGACCTCCTCGGCCTCGATGAGGTGGCCGTCGGCGCAGATCTCCTCGGCCGGCTCCAGGTCGAACGGCCCGGCGAACACCGACAGCCTGCGCAGCAGCACCCGCTCCTTGGGCTCGAGCAGGTCATGGCTCCAGTCGACCGCCGCGAGCAGGGTCCGCTGGCGGGCGGGCGCGGTGCGGTCGCCGCCGGTCAGCAGGCGGAAACGGTCGCCGATCCGGTCGGCGATCTGGGCCGGGGTCAGCATCCTGGTCCTGGCCGCGGCCAGCTCGATCGCCAGCGGCAGCCCGTCGAGCGCGGTGCACAGCCTGGCGACGTCCTGGCCGGAGCCGGGCGGCAGCACCGAGGCCCTGTCCTCGAAGAGCCGCACCGACTCCGCCTCGGGGTTGCCGGGCACGGGCAGGTCGAGCGGCGCCACCCGCCAGATCAGCTCGCCCGGCACCCGGAGCGGCTCGCGGCTGGTCAGCAGGAGCCTCAGGTCCGGGCAGCGGGCGATCAGATCGGAGGCCAGCTCGGCACAGCGCTCGACCAGGTGCTCGCAGTTGTCCAGCACGAGCAGCATCCGGGCCCTGCCCAGCCGCACCAGCAGGGTGTCGAACAGCGGGTGCCCGCTCTCCTCCCGTACGCCGAGCACCGCGGCGAGCGCCTGGACCACCAGCTCGGGGCGGGTGATCCTGGCCAGCTCGACGAGCCAGACGCCATCGGCGAAATCGGACACGAGCCTGGACGCCAGCCGCCTGGCCAGCCTGGTCTTGCCGATCCCGCCGACGCCGCAGAGCGTCACCAGACGCGTCTCGTCGAACAGCCCGGCCAGGTCGTCCAGGTCACGTTCGCGACCGACGAACCTGTTGGGCTCAGCGGGAAGATTGTGCCGGGGGGCATCCGCCATATGTTCACCCAGGGTTGCGGAAGGATCACGCTCCTCCCCCAACACTGTCGCACTTGACGCGCCCTGTCATCGGTTTGCCTCAAAGTCCCAGGGAACTGATGATCGCGCGCTCGTCCACCACCCGAAGCCCCGATGCTCCCAGCAGCCTCCTGGCGATGTCGTTGGGCGCCACCACCAGCGTGGCGTGGTGTTCCTGGGCGAGCACTCTGCAGCCGATCAGGGTCGGCTCGTGCGCGATGATCACATGGGCTCCGGCCATCAGCGCCAGGTCGACGGTCCGCAGGCCGCGCATCCTGTCGGTCACCGCCGCGAGGACCACGTCGTCCTTGCCGACCGGCAGCCGCCTGGCCAGCCTGCGCAGGTCGGCGGCGAGCTCGTCGTTGTCGAACACGCGCTCGCCGTCGGGGCTCAGCGCGGGGCCCGCGAGCGGGCCGAACTCCACCGCCTGGTCGTTGAGGAGCTTGGCGTACGGCGTCGCGCCCGGGACCGGCTCGACGGTGAAGACCTGTTTGGGGCCCGGGGAGAAGTCCCGGAGGGTCACCAGCATGCTCGCCGTACCGGATGGTCTGAGGACGGCGATGCCGCCCGCCCACGCGACCGCGTGCGCCAGCACCGGGAGCATCGCACCGAAGGGGATGTCGAGGTGCACCCGGTCGCCGTAACGCAGCCCGTGCCGGCGGAAGCCGGCGGCGGTGTGCGTGACCCGTCTATTGAAAGCGGCGTAGGACAGCATCTCGCCTGTCCTGACGTCGCTCACGGCCGGCTGGTCGCCCCGCCTGGGTACGGCGGCCAGCACGAGCTCTGTCCACGTCATGCCGCCAATGTAGGAACTCCAGGAGCGGCTGCCATGCGCACAAATGTGCATCACGATATGTAGCTCTCGTTGAGCGACACGTGAACGGTTCTTGACCGTGGGGTGGACCTATTCTTGATCCGTGCCCGACGACCCCGCCGAGCGGATCCTGGACGCCGCCTACCGGCGGATGCTGGCGCACGGGCTGCGCCGCACCACGGTGGACGACGTGGCCAGGGAGGCGGGCCTGTCGCGCGTCACCGTCTACCGGCGCTTCGCCCGTAGGAGCGACCTGGTCCAGGGCGTGATGCTGCGCGAGCTGCGGCGGTTCCTGGCCGAGTTCGAGCGGGCGGTGTCACCGCTGCCGACGCTCGCCGACCAGGTCGAGGAGGGGTTCGTCGTCACGCTGCGGCTGGTGCGCGGCCATCCGCTGCTCAGCAGGCTGCTGGAGAGCGAGCCCGAGACGATCCTGCCGCAGCTGACCCTGCAGGCCGGGCCCTACCTGCGGGTGGCGCGCGAGTATCTGGCCGCGCACCTGGACTTCCCCGACGCCGAGGCTGTTTCCGAGATGTTCATCCGGCTCGCCCTGTCGTTCCTGCTGACCCCGGAGACCGCGATTCCGCTGGGAACAGAACGGGAGGCCAGGATGTTCGCCAAGAGGCACCTGGTGCCACTCCTCCCGTAGAATTGATATGTCGCGACTTCGCGCGGCCGCCCCCACGATCACAGAGCGAGACGTCACTATGCCTTTGAACAGCCGCGACGACCTGCGGAACATCGCGATCATCGCGCATGTCGACCATGGCAAGACCACGCTGGTCGACGCCATGCTCTGGCAGTCCGGGGCGTTCCGCGCCAACCAGGACGTCGACGACCGGGTCATGGACTCCAACGATCTGGAGCGCGAGAAGGGCATCACCATTCTCGCGAAGAACACCGCTGTCAAGCACAGCGGCATGACCCTCAACATCATCGACACCCCCGGCCACGCCGACTTCGGCGGCGAGGTCGAGCGTGGGCTGTCCATGGTCGACGGGGTCGTGCTGCTGGTCGACGCCTCCGAGGGCCCGCTGCCGCAGACGCGGTTCGTGCTGCGCAAGGCGTTCGCCGCGAAGATGCCGGTGATCCTGTGCATCAACAAGGTCGACCGGCCCGACGCGCGCATCAAGGAAGTCGTCGACGAGGTCTACGAGCTGTTCATGGACCTCGACGCGACCGAGGAGCAGATCGACTTCCCGATCGTCTACGCCTCGGCCAAGGCCGGGCGCGCCTCGATGAATCGGCCCGACGACGGCGGCATGCCCGACTCCGAGGACCTCGAGCCGCTGTTCGACATCATCAAGTCGACGATCCCCGCTCCGGTATACGACCCGGCGGCGCCGCTGCAGGCCCACGTCACCAACCTCGACGCCTCCTCCTACCTGGGCCGGATCGCGCTGTGCCGCATCCACCAGGGCACGCTGAAGAAGGGCCAGCAGGTGGCCTGGTGCCGCATCGACGGCACGATCCAGCGGGTCAAGCTCACCGAGCTGCTGATGACCGAGGCGCTCGAGCGCAAGCCCGCCGACGAGGCGGGTCCCGGCGACATCGTGGCGATCGCCGGCATCCCGGACATCATGATCGGCGAGACGCTGGCCGACCCCGACGACCCGCGCCCGCTGCCGCTGATCACCGTCGACGAGCCCGCCATCTCGATGACCATCGGCACCAACACCTCGCCGCTCGTGGGCAAGGTCAAGGGGTCCAAGGTCACCGCCCGGATGGTCAAGGACCGTCTCGAGAAGGAGCTCGTCGGCAACGTCTCGCTGCGCGTGCTGCCCACCGACCGGCCCGACGCCTGGGAGGTGCAGGGCCGCGGCGAGCTGGCGCTGGCCATCCTGGTCGAGCAGATGCGCCGCGAGGGCTACGAGCTGACCGTGGGCAAGCCGCAGGTCGTCACCAAGACCATCGACGGCAAGCTGCACGAGCCGGTGGAGCGGCTGACGGTCGACTGCCCCGAGGAGTACCTCGGCGCGGTCACGCAGCTGCTGGCCGTACGCAAGGGCCGCATGGAGCACATGACCAACCACGGCACCGGGTGGATCCGGATGGAGTTCGTGGTCCCGGCGCGTGGGCTGATCGGCTTCCGGACCGAGTTCCTCACCGAGACGCGCGGCACCGGGCTGGTTCACCACGTGTTCGACTCCTACGAGCCGTGGTTCGGCGAGCTGCGCACCCGTAACAACGGCTCGCTGGTGGCCGACCGCTCCGGCCCCGTCACCGCCTTCGCCATGCTCAACCTGCAGGAGCGCGGCGTCCTGTTCGTCTCCCCCACCACCGAGGTGTACGAGGGGATGATCGTCGGCGAGAACTCGCGGTCGGACGACATGGATGTGAACATCACCAAGGAGAAGAAGCTCACGAACATGCGCTCGTCCACCTCCGAGGAGACCGAGAAGGTCATCCCGCCCCGGCAGCTGTCGCTGGAGCAGGCCCTGGAGTTCATCCGTGAGGACGAGTGCGTGGAGATCACTCCTGACGCGGTGCGCATCCGCAAGGTCGTGCTCGACGCCGCCATCCGCGGCCGGGCCGCCGCCCGGGCGAAGCGCTCGTAGGGTCGTAATCACACCGTTACGGCTTGTCGTAGAACATTGTCACGACCGCGTGGATCATCCTCACTGTGGGGGTGCTCCGGATGGTCGTGGCCTACGGGCTGGCCGTGGTGTCAGCGGGGGCCATCGTCTGGTGTGCCGCTGTCGCCCGGCCGGTGCGGGGCGCGCAGCCGTCGGTGACCTCCGCCCAGGTGTATCCGTGGCAGGTGTCTGCCGTGCAGCGCCGGCCAGGGGTGGAGCGGGAGCGCGTGGCCACCACCGACATCCAGGTCGGCCCGGCCACCCGCGCCGACCTGGCCGGCGCGCTGCAGGGGCGGCTGGACGGGCGGCAGAGCCAGGTCAAGGTGACGATCACGCACCGCCTGCGCATGGCCGAGGCCGACTACCTGGTCCCCATCCTGCGGCAGGGGCTCGACCCGCCGGACAGCGTCCAGCACTTCACCGACGACGGGTTCGGCGCCGTCAAGATCAACGGCTTCGCGCTGGCGCCCACCACGCGGCTGGCGCCCCGCCTGTCCTCCTTCGCGGGCCTGACGACCGCCGAGTTCACCGTCACGCTGCTGCGCCAGCTGCCGCGCGGAGAAGTGCTCAAGCTGGACTTCAACGCGCCGCTGGCCAAGCCGCTGCTGGTGGTGACCCGCACGGTCACGCTGACGCCCGTGGGCTGGACCGTGACCGGGCTGCAGGGCGTCCAGCCGGATGACGAGGGCCAGCGGCGCCTGCAGTTCACCGTCGGGGCCAACCGGGTCACGCTGGCGCTCGCGCCCTCCTTCTTCGCGTATCCCGAGGCCGAGGCGCACGACGACGTCTCCTGGGGTACCGCGCTCGGCATCCTGACCGCGATCGTGCTGATCGTGCTGCTGCTCCGGTCGCTCGGCACGGCCTGGTGGCAGCGCCTGGCCAACCGCGAGCTGGTCGTCGGGCTGGTGCTGGCGGCGCCCACGCTGCTGATCCCGCTGTTCGACCCCGCTCTGGCGCCCATCTCCTATGTGATCCTCTTCCTCGCTCTACCCGCGCTCGCCGTACGGCACGCCGCCCGGGTGGTGCCGACCAGCCCGCCGTGGACGACCACGGACGTGCTCGGCGTGACCGCGCTCGGGGTCGTCGTCGGCTTCGGCATGCTGACCTGGTCGTGGCTGCACCAGCAGCTGCCCGGTCCCGTCCTGGTGGCCACGGCGCTCGCGGCCGCGGTCGCCGCCGCGGGCTCGGCGATCGCCTTCAGCGCCGACCTCGGCGTGCCCATCGTCGTCGTACGGCTGGCCCTGCTGTGGGCCGGGGCGGCGGTCGGGCTGCTCGCGCTGGCCCTGTGGACACGGGCGCTGCTGACCGGGGTGTACCCGCCCGACAGCGTCCGGCTGGTCCTGGGGCTCTTCTGGTCGATCATCCCGATCGCCACCGTGGCGGTGGCGACCCGGGGCTGGTCGCGGGTGACCGTACTGGGCATCGTCGTGGTCAGCCTGCTCGTGCAGGGGTGGCCGACCGAGTGGCTGGACGCCGGGTCGTGGAGCCTGCCGCTGCCCGAGAAGCTGCCGTCCATCGGGCCGTTCGAGCTCACGCCGCTGATGCGCGGGGTCTTCGGGCTGTTGCTGCTCGGGTTCGTGCTGCTGGTGCTGCGGCTGCGCCGGCTCGGCGACTCGGTGGCGGAGGGCGACCGGCCCGCGGCGGGGGCCACGATGATCATCGTGCTGATGGTGCTCTACCTGACGCCGCGGGGCACCGTCACGGTCGCCGACAGCCAGGTGCCGCTGCCGGTGCTGTCGATCACCTCGATCGTGGCCTGGGTGACGGCCCGGTGGCTGCTCGCGCGCACGCATCCGCCGTTCGCCGAGCCCGCCACGCCCGCCGAGCATCGGGAGCTGGTCAGGAACGCGTTGCACCGGCGGCTCCTGCAGATCTCCGAGCAGGAGCTGTACCGGCTGGGGCGGGGGCGGCTCGGATCTGGGGAGATGACGCTGGGGGACTTCGACCGGCGGCGGCGCGATCTGGAGCGGGCGCTGCACGCCGATGGCAGGGAGAGCGCCTTCGGGACGGCGGCGGGCTGCTCGCCCTGGCACAACGGGGTGAACGCTTTCGTCATCAGTCTGCTTTTGAGCTTGCCGTTCCTGCTCGTGTACGGCTGGCCGGCGGGTCCCGATCTTTCCAGTTTCCTCTTCGATTCCCGATATTTGCTGACTCTTCCGGCTTTTGGGTTTTTGTACGGATATTTCTATCCGCGGTTGCGGGGGACGCAGCCGATGACCAAGGCGCTTCACCTGATGGTGGCGGCGCTGCTCACCGAGCTGTCCGGATATTTGCCGACACTCTTCCAGCCGGATCTCGGGGCGCTGGACAAGGTCCAGGTCGTCGCCATCGTGGTGGGTAAGGTGGCGCTGGTGTCGCTCGGGCTCGGGCTCTACTGGGAGTGGCGGATCATGCACCTCGCCGGGGAGCCCTGGGGGCGGGTGCGCAACATCCGCAGCATCCGCAGCCTCGCCACGCCCCTCATCGCCGTCATCATCGCCTTCGGCACCGCCGCCGCCACCACAGCCGCCGGCCAAACCGTAGAACACATCCTCCAAGGCGCCACCCAATCCCCCTAACCCCTCACTGGCTGCGGCCTTGGGGCTCACGGGTTACGGCAGGCCGCGTGAGCGTCACGGGTGTGCTTCGGCGGAGGCGGTTCTCTGGGGTGGGCCGGCCGTACTTGGGATGGCTTGGGCGTGGATAGGGTGCGGGGATCGGCCCGTGTGGGGCGGGCGTGCGGGGAGGTGGCGGTGCGGCGGGGGGATCGGGTCGGGGTGGCGGTCCTCGCCGGGGCGGCGGCCGTCGTCTACGTGGTGTTGTCCCTCGTCAGGGTGGCCAACTTCAAGGCGGGGGCCTACGACCTGGTGATCTTCGACCAGGCCGTGCGGTCGTACTCGAGGTTCCAGCTGCCGATCGCGATCGTCAAGGGCGTGCACAACGACTTCGGCGCCGGGTTCAGCGTGCTGGGGGATCACTGGTCGCCGATCCTGGCCGTGCTGGCGCCGCTGTACTGGGTGTTCGACGGGCCGGTGACGCTGCTCGTGGCGCAGGCCGTACTGCTCGCCGCGGCGGTGGTCCCGCTGTGGGTGTTCACGTGGCGCGCGCTCGGCAGGTGGCCGGCGTACGCGGTGTCCGCGGCCTACGCGATCTCCTGGCCGGTGGCCGAGACCGTGGCGTTCGACTTCCACGAGGTGGCCTTCGTGCCGCTGCTGACCGGGCTGATGCTGGAACGCTGGCAGGCCGGACGGCGACTGCCCGTCATCCTGGCGGCCGTGGCGCTGCTGTGCGTCAAGGAGGACATGGGGCTGCTGGTCGCCGGGTTCGGGCTCTTTCTGCTCACCCGGGCGGGGTGGCGGGTCATGGGCGTCTCGTTCGTGGTCGGGGGGCTCGTCTACACCTGGCTCGCCACGCAGGTGCTCGTCCCCGCCTTCGGTGGGCGGCCTGACTACTACTGGGCGTACGGCGCGCTCGGGCCGAACGTCTCGGGCGTCGTCAGGACCGCGGTGACGGACCCGCTCGCGGTCGTCGCCCAACTCTGGACGCCCCCGGTCAAACTCGCCACGCTCGGCCTCCTGCTCGCCGTCACCTTGGGCGCGGCGCTGCTGTCACCGCTGGTCCTGGCCACGGTGCCGCTGCTGGCGGAGCGCCTGCTGGCCAGTTCCTTCCCCAACTGGTGGGTGCCCGCGTACCACTACAACGCCTTCCTCATCGTGACCGTCTTCGCCGCCGCGGTCGACGGCCTGTCCCGCCTCCGCCCACACGAACGCCCAGCGACCCCCCATGCCCTGCCGACTCAGTCCTCTGTACGGCCGGCACAGTCGCCCGCGTGGCTAGGGCGCCTGTCATGGCCCACTGGACGGTTGGGCCGGGCGCGCGAACGGCTGGTACGGTCGCTCGCGTGGCTGGGGCGGATGGGCGAACGGCTGGCATGGCCGCCCGCGTGGCTCGGGCGGGCGCGCGAGAGGGTCGGGCGGTCGTGGGATTGGGTGGTGCGGGGGTGGGCCGCCGGCGTGCTGGCGTTCGCCGTCGGGGCGGTGCCGTTCTTCTCGTTGGCGCAGGTGGCGGATCCTGAGTCGTACCGGATCGATCAGCGGGAGCGGGCTGCCGCGGCGGCGGTCGCCAAGGTGCCGGACGGGGTGCTGGTCGAGGCTGCCAACAACCTGGCACCCGCACTCACGGCCCGCGACCGGGTCCTCCTGTGGGACCGTACCCCCCGCTGGGCGCCGTGGGTGGTAGCCGACCAGAGCCGCAAGACGTTCCCCTTCAAGGACCTCACCGAACAGCAGGCCCGCATCCACCTCCTCCTGGCCAACGGCTACCAGCAGATCTACGCCTCAACCGACTACATAGTCCTCCACCGCCCCGGCCCCGACCCCACCCTCTAACCACCGCGACACGGCGCCGAGCACCACCGCACAACGTCCCGCCGACGCGGCACCAGCGGGTGGCCGCGTCGGCGGGACGGGTCACCGCGTGCCGTATGCCGCGGGGCCACCGCCTTCCACGCCCGCGGATCGCCTGCCCGACGTCGCGTGATCACCAGCCACTACGCGCTCGAGATCGGCTGCCCCGCGTCACGGAATCACCAGGGCGCTTGCCGAACCAGGGCGCTGGGTTCCGCGTGACGTGGGTCCGGGCCCGTGGCGTGCGTGGCGGGATGCCGGGGGCTGCGGAGGGTTAGCGGCGGGGGAGTTCGGAGGCGCGGACGTGGGTGGAGAGCCAGTCGAGCAAGGGGGCGTAGGCGCGCCAGGTTTGGCGGACGCGGTCGATGACCTCGGGGGTGTGGATCCAGGGTTCCGGGTCGAAGCGGCGGCCGGCGTAGAGGGAGCGGTGGCGGAGGAGGTCGAGGCGGGGGTGGCCCTCCGGGACGCCGCGGGGGCGGGTTTTGAGGCGGTCTCCGTCGATGGAGTAGCCTGCGGCGCGGAGCGCGTCCACGATGGATTCGAGGGGTTTGCCGGAGATGTCCTCGTCCACGGCGGCACGGAAGCGGGCCACCTGGTCGGAGGCCTGCGTGTAGACGCCGCCCGCCGTGTAGAGGCCGGAGGCGTCCAGCTGGACGTAGAGCCCGATCCCGGGCACGAAGTCGACGAAGGCGCCCTGGTGCGTCTTGTACGGCGACTTGTCCTTGGAGAAACGGACGTCGCGGTAGGGACGGAAGAGCTGCGCCTCACCGAACTCGCCGGCCAGCGCGTCGGTGAGCGCGACCATGGGCGCCCGCACGGCATCGTCGTAGAAGTGCTTGTGCCGCGTGAAGTACGTCTTGCTGTTGTCAGCCTCGAGCCCCTCGTAGAACACGAAGGCCTCGTCGGGAAAGCCGGTGAACCCCATGCGGACAAGGGTGCCACGCCGCGCCGACAGTTACCGCCGCCGCCGTGCCGTACCGAAGATCGACCTGCTGATCTCGCGCCCGAGCGAGCTGGCAGCCGACCGGGCGAAGGACTTGAAGACGGACGAACCCAGCACGGACTCGAGCACCGACGACTGCTCCTCCCGCCGAGGCGCCGGCTCCTCAGAAACCTCGTGAGCAGGAGGCGCGAGCCGAGCGGCCAGGATCTCGTAGGCCGACTGGCGGTCGATGGGCTCGGCGTACTTGGGCCGCAACGGCGACCCGGCGATCACCGACTGCACGAACGCTGGATCTGAAGGCCCCATCCGCGTCTGCGGAGCCAGGATCCGCGTCCAGACCACCGGCGTCGGGATGCCCTCCTCCCCCAGCACGGTCACGATCGCCTCGCCGATCCCGAGCTGGGTCAGCACCTCCTCCAGGTCGTAGGAGGAGTGGGGGAACGTCGAGACCGTGGCGCGCAGCGCCTTGGCGTCCTGCGGCGTGAAGGCCCGCAGCGCGTGCTGCACCCGGGCGCCGAGCTGCGCCAGCACGTCGGAGGGCACGTCCTTGGGCGTCTGCGTGACGAAGAACACGCCGACCCCCTTGGACCTGATCAGCCGCACGGTCTGCGTGATCGAGCGCAGGAACTCCTTGGAGGCGTCGGTGAACAGCAGGTGCGCCTCGTCGAAGAAGAACACCAGCTTGGGCTTGTCCACGTCCCCCACCTCGGGCAGCCCGCTGAACAGGTCGGCGAGCAGCCACATCAGGAAGGTGGAGAACAGAGCAGGCCGATCCTGTACGGCAGGCAGCTCCAGAACCGAGACGACGCCCCGCCCGTCGGGAGCCACCCGCATCAGGTCGGCCGTGTCGAACTCGGGCTCGCCGAAGAACTGGTCGGCCCCCTCCGCGGACAGGTTAGTCAGGGACCGCAGGATCACCCCGGCGGTCTGCTTGGACAGCCCGCCCACGCCCTTGAGCGCGTCGGGGTTGTCGATGAGGTATTGGATGACCGACTGCAGGTCCTTCATGTCGAGCAGCGGCAGCCCCTGCTGGTCGGCGAAGTGGAAGATCAGCCCGAGCGAGGACTCCTGGGTCTCGTTGAGCCCCATCACCTTCGACAGCAACGTGGGTCCGAACGAGCTCATCGTGGCCCGCAGCGGGATCCCCTCGCCGATCCCGCCCAGCGCGTAGAACTCGGTGGGGCAGGCCTGCGGCTTCCAGTCCTGCCCGAGCCCGGCGGTGCGCTTGAGCAGCTTGTCCGAGGACTCCCCCGGTGAGGCGATCCCGGACAGGTCGCCCTTGACGTCGGCCAGGAAGACCGGGACGCCCTGCGCCGACAGCTGTTCGGCCATCACCTGCAGCGTGATGGTCTTGCCTGAACCGGTGGCGCCGGCGACCAGGCCGTGGCGGTTGAGCATCCGCAGCGGCAGCCGGACCTGCGCCTCGGGAACTCCTTCGCCGTCGACGGCCAGCGCGCCGAGATCCACGGTCGGCCCGTCGAAGCTGTAACCCTTGATCACTTCATCTTTCAACATATTTCCTGCCTGGTACCAGCGGCTTGCCGAACAGATCGGGGACGGTCACGAACGTGTAGCCCTTGTGCTTGAGCTTGTCGATCAGCCGGGGCACGGCTGCGACGGTGGTGCGGTGGATGTCGTGCATGAGGATGATCGAGCCGGGTTTGGCGGCTCCGGCGCGCCTGGCCACGATCGAGGAGACGCGGTCGCGCCAGTCGTTCGTGTCGACGGTCCACAGGATCTGCGCCAGCCCCTCGCGCCGGCACTCGGCCGCGACGCGGCGATCGGTCGCCCCGTACGGCGGGCGCATCATGCGCATGTGGACACCTGTCAGCCGCTTGACCAGCCGCTCGGTGCGCGTGAGCTGGTACCTGATCCCGGGCCTGGAGAGCATCGACAGTTGCGGGTGATTCCAGGTGTGGTTGCCGATCTCATGGCCCTCGGCCAGGATCCTGCGCACGGTCCGGCCCCTGTCGGCGGCGACGCTCTGCCCGATCAGGAAGAACGTGGCCTTGACGCCGCGCCGGTGCAGGATGTCGAGCAGGTGGTTGGTGTACGGGCCCGGCCCGTCGTCGAAGGTGAGCGCGACGCACTTGACCCGCCGGCAGTTGGGTTTGGCGGGCCAGCCGGGCTGCATGGCGATGAGCCGTTTGGCCAGGGTGCTGCGATCGACGACCATCGGCGGGAGCGCCGGGACCGCAGGCACGTCCATCAGCGGATGGATCGCCCCGCATCCCGCCACCGCCAGCAACGCCAGCGGTGCCACCCAGGCGCGCATGCTTCCCCCCGAAAGCACATGCGGGGGTTACGGATATTCCTGGGCCGGGTCCCCCCGCAGTTCCTTGGCCAGGTCGTCCCACCAAGGTGGGATATCCGCCTGCAGTTCGGTATAGCGACGCGCCACTCTTATGGCACATCCAACCGGATCCGTACCCAAATGCCGACGTTGCACCGTCCCTTCCTGCCAGCGGTAAAGGCCGTCCCTGTAGCGCACGACCAGACCGATCCAGACCGACAGGGTCGCCTCGTCACCCACGTCGTAAGCGGTGGTCACACCGAGTGTCTGCAGCTCCGCACGGAGCTTCTCCGTCGCCGCGCCGGACTCGGTCACAGGCTTCCCCCTGCTGACGATTCGCCGCACACCAAGGGATGTACCCAGCATTGGCCACCAGGCGTCAAGGACATGGAGTAATCATGGAACTCCGTCAAGTGATCTGGAGCCGTTCCGCCGTTATTGGTCGGTAACCTCGCGCGGCTCCGCCACGACCATGATCAACCGAAGATCCTCCGTACCCAGATTCGCGTAACGATGCGGGCGATCGGCGGTGAACAGGACGGCGTCGTCGGTCCGGACGACGTGGCTCTTGCCGTACACCGTCAGGGTCAGCTCCCCCGCGAGCACGGTCAGCATCTCGCGGGTGCCGGGTGGGTGGGCGTCGCCGTCGTGGTGCTCTCCCGGCGCCAGGTGCCAGTCCCACAGCTCCAGGATCATCGGCGAGTCGGCGCCGACGAGCAGCCTGGCCTGCACGGCGCCCTGGTCGAAGGTGACCACGTCGGACTTGTCGACGATGCGGACCACGGGCACGTCGGAGACCTCCACGAGCCGTGCCACGGTGACGCCGAGCGCGGAGGCGATCCGGGTGAGCGTCGACACGCTGGGGTTGGTCCTGCCCTGCTCGACCTGGACGAGCATCCCCCTGCTCACGCCCGATCTGGCGGCCAGCGCGTCCAGCGTGAGCCCCCGATGAGAACGCTGGGCGCGCACGTTGTTCGCGATGGCCTGCGTGATCGTTTCTGGATCCTCCACAAAGGACACTATATTGTCCTAGTAGTGTATTTGACTGAACTGAGGTGAAATGTGACCGCGGTGATCCTGGCGACCGCCTGCGCGGTGGTGTACGGCACGGCCGACTTCTTCGGCGGACTGGCCACCAAGCGATCCCGCGTGCTCTCGGTCGTGGCGCTGTCGCAGTCGGCCGGGTTGATCCTGATCCTGGCGCTGCTGCCGATCCTGCCCGGCCACTTCGACGAGCGGGCGTTGCTGTGGGGGCTTGCCTCGGGCGTCGCCGGCGCGGCCGGGCTGGTGCTGTTCTACCGGGCGCTGGCCAGGGGCGTGATGTCCGTGGTCGCGCCCACCACGGCGGTGACCTCGGCCGCGCTGCCGGTCCTGTTCGGCCTGGTGACCGGGGAGCGTCCGCACCCCGTGGCACTGGCGGGGATCGTGCTCGCGCTGGCCTCGGTGCTGCTGGTCAGTCAGGACCGCGGCGGCGCGCGGAAGACCTCGCTGAGCTCGGTGCTCATCGCCCTGGCGGCGGGTGCGGGCTTCGGCGGCTTCTTCATCCTGCTCGCCCTGGCACCCGACGACACCGGCATGTGGCCGCTGGTCGGGGCCAGGATGTCCTCGCTGGCCATGGTGGTGCTGCTGGCCGTGGTGACACGGCGCACGCTCAAGCCGTCCGGCGGCTCGCTGCACATCATCCTCGCGGCCGGTGTGCTCGACATGGCCGCCAACGTGCTCTACCTGCTGGCCAAGCAGCACGGGCTGCTCAGCCTGGTCGCCGTGCTCGTCTCCCTCTACCCGGCCAGCACGCTGCTGCTGGCCCGCCAGGTGCTCGGTGAACGGCTGCGCGGAATCCAGATCGCGGGGGTCGCCTGCGCGCTGGGAGCGGTGGCGCTCATCGCCTCCGTTGCATAGCTAGACAAACGCTTGCTACGGTTCGGCCGTGCACCCGGAGCGGGCACGTTCAACTACCGAGTCGTTGAAGCACATTACGGTGCCTTACGGCTCTGATGAGGCATTTCTCCGACTCATCGTCCCTCGGGTGCGCGCCGCCCTGGCCGACGGCAGGCGGGTGCTGGCGATCACCGACCGGGCCAAGCTCGATCTGCTGACCGACGCGCTCGGCAGCGACGCCGCCGGGGTCGACCGGCGCGAGGCCGCCTCCTGGTACGCCCATCCGCCCAGGGCGCTGGCCGCCGGCCACGAGTACGTCCGTGGCCGCCGCACGCTCGTGATCGGCGAACCGGTCTGGGCGGGCAGGAGTGAGCGCGAGGTACGCGAGTGGATCCGCTACGAGTCCGTGGTCAACGCCGCGTTCGGCGACGTCCCGGCGACCATGCTGTGCCTGTATGACGTGCGGGTGGTGCCGCCCGCCGTACTCGAGTACGGCCCGCTCACCCACCCCTTCGAGCTGGGCGAGGGCGGCGAGAACCCGAGCGAGGGCTTCGTGCCGCCGCACGAGCTGGTGCTCAACGGCGACAGGGCGCCGCTGCCGGGACCGAGCGGCACGACCCGTTCCGCCGACTTCACCGCCCGGGAGCTCAAACGGCTGCGCCAGACCGTCGGCGACTACGCCAGGGCGGCGGGCATGGACCGCAATCTGATCGCCTCGCTGGTGCTGAGCGTGTCGGAGATCGCGGCCAACAGCGTCGAGCACGGCGCCGGCCACGGCACGATCACGATGTGGGTCAACGGCAGGGAGCTGGTCTGCGAGATAACCGAGCCCGGCGGCGCACTCGACGACCCGCTGCCGGGCTACATACCACCAGAGCCCGAATCCCCTCGGGGATACGGGCTCTGGATAAGTCGTCAGCTGTGCGATCTGGTGGAACTGCGCGCCGGGAACGGGATGCTCAGGGTGCGCCTGCACATGGGCTTAGGCGGCGGCGCGCTGGGCGGGTAGCCGGATGGCACCCTCCTCGCGGGCGTACCCCTCGAGCATGCCGCGCAGCTGGCGGCGGCCTCGGTGCAGACGGGACATGACCGTGCCGATCGGCGTGCCCATCCTCTCCGCGATCTCCTTGTAGGCGAAGCCCTCGACGTCGGCCAGGTAGACGGCGACGCGGAAGTCATCGGGCAGGGAGCGCAGCGCGTTCATCACGACGTTGTCCGGGAGCCGGTCGAGCGCCTCGGCCTCGGCGGACTTCAGCCCGGTCGAGGTGTGCGACTCGGCGGCGTGCAGCTGCCAGTCCTCGATGTCCTCGGCGGCCGAGAGCTTCGGAGAGCGCTGCTTCTTCCGGTAGTCGTTGATGAAGTTGTTGGTGAGGATGCGATGCAGCCAGGCCTTGAGGTTGGTGCCCTCGCGGAACTGGTGGTAGGACGTGTACGCCTTGGCGACCGTCTCCTGGACCAGGTCCTCGGCGTCGGCGGTGTTGCGGGTCAGGCGCATCGCGGAGGCGAACAGCTGCGAGGTCACGGGCACGACGTCGCGCTCGAACCAGTCCTGACGCTGCTCTTCGGTCATAGTGATCAATTCATTCCCCCTTGCGCTATCCCCCATTTTCGGCACATGCCGCCGACAGCTTCGCCATCTTCGCAAACCACACGTAAGGGCTGCGTTAACAGTTCTGCCTGGTCAGAGAGGTAAACGTCCATTCTGCTCGCGGCGTGCGTGGTCACGTCCACGGCCGGACAAGTCTCATTATCGTAACACTCTTCATCCAATTTCGCGGAAAAAGTGGCCAGAGTCACATGGGATAAGTTAAGGGCTATGGAGTTTGCCGACCGTCACGACGCGGTGACACGCCGGTGGGTCTCGGAGGCCATCCGCCTGGTGGAGGCCGACGCCAACCGAAGCTGTGATACGCATCTGCACGTCTTCCCGCTGCCCTCCCGTTGGGGGGTAAACCTCTACTTGAAAGACGAGTCGGTGCACCCCACCGGTTCACTGAAGCACCGGCTGGCCAGGTCACTGTTCCTCTACGGGCTGGCCAACGGATGGATCGGACCCACCACCACGATCGTCGAGGCGTCCAGCGGGTCCACCGCCGTCAGCGAGGCGTACTTCGCCCGCCTGCTCGGCCTGCCGTTCATCGCCGTGATGCCGGCGAGCACCTCGCCGGAGAAGATCCACCTGATCGAGTTCTACGGCGGCAAGTCCCACCTGGTCGACGACCCGGCCTCGATCTATGACGAATCTCACCGGCTGGCCGCCGAGACAGGCGGCCACTTCATGGACCAGTTCACCTACGCGGAGCGGGCCACCGACTGGCGCGGGAACAACAACATCGCCGAGTCGATCTATTCCCAGATGTCGATGGAGCCCCATCCCGAGCCCGCCTGGATCGTGGTCGGCGCCGGCACCGGCGGCACGTCCGCCACGATCGGCCGCTACATCCGCTACCGCTGTCACGCCACCCGCCTGGCGGTCGTCGACCCGGAGGGCTCGGCCTTCTACCCGGCGTGGGTGTCGGAGGACCTGTCGTTGAAGGGCAGGGGCTCGCGCATCGAGGGCATCGGCCGGCCGCGCGTCGAGCCGTCCTTCCAGCCCAGCGTGATCGACCGCATGATCCAGGTGCCGGACGACCGCTCGATCGCGGCCATGCACTGGGTACGCGAGGTCACCGGCCGCGACGTCGGCGGCTCCACCGGCACCAACGTCGCGGCCTGCGTCGACCTCATCCGCGAGATGCGCGCCGCGGGCGAGCACGGCAGCGTGGTCACCCTGATCTGCGACTCCGGCACCCGCTACAAGGACACCTACGCCAGCACCACCTGGATCACCGCCCAGGGCATGGACATCGCCCCCCACCTCGCCACCTTCCACGACTTCCTGTTGAGCTAGCAGCTCCTGTCCGGCGAGTTGCTTTTGAGCCAGCTCCTGTACGGCGAGCTCTTTTAGCTAGCTCCTGTACGGCGAGCCGCCGCCACCGGCCGCCCTTCACATTTCGGCTGAGGACCCGTGACCGGCGCTTCTGGCGAGTCGGGGATCCTTGCTCGCCATCACGACGCTTCGTTTCGCGGGCACCACGGTCTCGGGTAGCCCACCGCACAGGGCGCCGACTTTCACCGACCCACACCCCGCCGACCCGGCGCTTGGAAACCCCCGGAACCGGGGACGCAGGAACCGGGCTTGCCTGGGCGGTCTCCACGGCGGGCTTCCCGCGCCGGGGTCGGCGAGGAGACGCGCGGCGGTCGTCCGGCGCCCTGTACGGCGGGCCAGGGGGACCGTGGTGCGCGGATGACGAAGCGCCGTGGCGGCGGGCAACCATCATCGACTCGCCGGACGCGCAGGGCACGGGCCGTCAGCCGGAGTGCGGCGGGCGGCCGGTGGCGGCGGCCTGCCGTACAAGAGCCTTGTCACGAACCTTCAAGAAGCAAGAGCCTTGTCACGAAGCCTCAAGAAGAACGAGCGCGGTCGACGGAGAAGAAAGCCGCCACGTTGTCGAGGATGGCGTGGGCGCCCTGGAGGCCGACGGCGCTCATCCAGGTGAGGTCGCTGACCTCGTGCTGCTTGCCCCGTAGCTTGGCCCACAGCGGGTTGGTGACGAACTTCTGCTTCGGCCCGTCGGTCGAGGCGTCCGGGAAGGTGGAGACGAAGATGTGGTCGGCGTCGAGCTGGGCGATGTTCTCCGCACTGACGTCGACGGCGATCTTGGCGGGGTCCTTGGGCTGCGAGGCGGGCCGGGTGAAGCCGATGTCCTTCATGACGATGCCCGAGTAGGAGTTCTCCACGTACAGGCGGGTCGTGGGCTCACCGGCGAAGCGGACGATCGAGATCGCGGGCAGCTTGCCGTCCTTGGCCTGGATCTCCTGCCCGATCTTGTGCGCCCTGTCCTCGTACTCCTTGATGCGCGTCTCGGCCAGCTGCTCCTTGCCGAGCGCCCGCCCCACCAGGCGGACGTTGTCCTTCCAGATGGCGCCGGTGGTCTCGCTGAAGACGGTCGGCGCGATCTTGGACAGCTTGTCGTAGAGGGCCTCGTGGCGGACCTTGGCCGACAGGATCAGGTCGGGCTTGAGCGCCATGATCTTCTCAAGGCTGGGCTGCTCGAGCGTGCCGACCGCGGTGGCCTCCTTGCCGTACTGCTGGGCGAGCGGGCCGAGGTAGTCGGGCAGCTTGGTCTCGATGGAGCGGTAGGTCGTGTAGCCGACCACGGGCGTCTCCAGCGTGAGCGTGGCGTCGACGAAGCTCTGGTCGAGCGCGACGATCCGCTTGGGCTGCGCCGGGATCCTGGTCTCGCCCATCGCGTGCTTCACGGTCCTGAACGGCTTGTCCGACGACGTGCTGCTTGGCGACGTGCTCCCGCAGGCAGCGAGCCCGGCGATCACGACCGCGCCGACCAGGACGCGCAACGCTCTCATGTAGATCCCCTTCTAAGGTTAGGTAAACCTAATTTAGGTTAGGACTGCCTAACCTGGCATACTTCACCAGGATCGGGCAAATGCTGAGGAGGAACGGGTGACCGCGACCGCTGTGCGCCTTCACGGCATCCGCCGCAGTCGCCTGCTCGTCCTGGTCGTCCTGCTCGCCGCAGTGGCGCTTGCGGTGGTCCTGAGCATCACGATCGGCTCGAAGTCCGTGCCGCTGGCCGACGCCTGGCACGCGCTCGCCAACCCGGACGGCACCGAGAACGACATCGTCATCCGGTCCCTGCGCCTGCCGCGTACCGCGCTCGGCGTCATGGCCGGGATCGCGCTGGGCGTCGCGGGCGCGCTCATGCAGGGCCACACCCGCAACCCGCTGGCCGACCCCGGGCTGCTCGGCGTCACCCAGGGCGCCGCGTTCGCCATGGTGGCCTCGATCATCCTGCTGGGCACGTCCAGCCTGCTCGGCTACATCTGGTTCGGCCTGGCGGGCGCGCTGATCGCCAGCGTGGGCGTGTTCGCGCTGGGCATGGTCGGCGGCAGGGGCGGCCCGACCCCGGTCACGCTGGCGCTGGCAGGCACCGCCGTCAGCGCCTTCCTTTACGCGCTGACCTCGGCCATCGTGCTGCTGGACGAGCAGGCCATGGACGTGTTCAGGTTCTGGCAGGCCGGCTCGATCGCGGGCCGCGGCTCCGAGGTGGCCTGGCAGGTGCTGCCGTTCATCCTGGCCGGGCTGGTGCTGGCGATGATCAACGCACCCGGGCTGAACGCGCTGGCGCTCGGCGAGGACGTCGCCCGCAGCCTCGGCCAGAACATCGCGCTCACCCGCGGCATCGGCGTGGCCGCCGTGACACTGCTGTCGGGCGCCGCGGTGGCGGCGTGCGGCTCGCTGGCCTTCGTCGGGCTGATCGTGCCGCACCTGGCGCGCCCGCTGTCGGGCACCGACCACCGCTGGCTGCTGCCGTACTCCGGCCTGATCGGCGCCGCGCTGCTGCTGTTCGCCGACGTGATCGGCCGCGTCGTGGCCCCGCCGGGGGAACTGGAGGTGGGCGTGGTGCTCGCGCTGATCGGCGCGCCGTTCTTCGTCTTCCTGGTCCGCCGCAGGAAGCCGGTGCGCCTATGACCGAGCTTGTCGAGGTCATCAATGAACACAGCACCACCTATGCCCTGCGGATCGCCGGTCTGTCCTGGCAGGTACGGCTGCGCGGCGTCGTGATCGTGGTCGCCGGGCTGGCCGCGCTGGCCCTGCTGATGGCGCTGAACACGCGCATCGGCGACCTGCCGATGTCCCTGGGGACCGTCTTCCGCGCCACGGTCGACGCCGCCATGCCGGAACACTTCGTGATCATGGAGCTGCGGCTCCCCCGCGCGCTCACCGGAGCGCTGGTCGGCGCCGCGCTCGCGCTGTCGGGCGCGATCATCCAGTCCATCGCGCGCAACCCGCTGGCCAGCCCCGAGATCCTCGGCGTCACCACCGGCGCCTCCGTCACGGTCGTGGCGGGGGTGGTGCTCACCGGCACCACGGCCGGCGGCGTCAGCGGCCTGCTGTCGACGCTCGGCATCCCGGCGCTCGCGCTGCTCGGCGGCCTGCTCGGCGCCACGGTCGTGTACGCGCTGGCCTGGCGGCGCGGCCTGGACGGCTACCGGCTCGTGCTGGTGGGCATCGGCGTGGCCGCGGTGTTCACCAACGTCAAGTACTGGCTGCTGACCGTCGGCGACGTCAACGACACCGGCCGGGCCATGGTCTGGATCAGCGGATCCCTCAACGGCCGCGGCTGGGAGCACGTCGTGCCCGTGGCGATCGCGCTGGCCGTGCTCGTCCCGCTCACCCTGCTGGGCACCCGGTCGCTGGACGCGCTGCGCTTCTGCGACGACACCGTCACCGCGCTGGGCGTGCGGATGAACCCGGCCAGGGCGCTGATGATCCTGGCCGCCGTACTGCTGGCCGCGGTCGCGACGGCCTCCGCCGGGCCGATCGCGTTCGTGGCGCTCGCCTCGCCGCAGATCGCGCTCCGGCTCGCGCGCTGCGCGCGGCCGCCGCTGCTGTGCTCGGCCGTGGTCGGCGCCGTCCTGACCGCGGGCGCCGACCTGATCGCGCGCACCGCGTTCTCGCCGCTGGAGCTGCCCGTCGGCGTCGTGACGGCGGTGCTCGGCGCGCCGTACCTGATCCACCTCATCTGGAGGGCCCACAAGTGAGGTTGCACGCCAAATCGGTGAAGCTCGGTTACGGCGAGCGGGTCATCGTCGACGGCCTCGACCTCGGCATCGAGGCGGGCACCGTGACCACGATCATCGGCCCGAACGGCTGCGGCAAGTCCACGCTGCTGCGCGCCCTGGGCAGGCTGCTCAAGCCGCAGGGCGGCGAGGTGCTGCTCGACGGCAGGCTCATCACCGCCATCCCGACCAAGGAGGTGGCCAGGACCCTCACGGTGCTCCCCCAGGCGCCCACCGCACCCGAGGGACTGACCGTGGCCGACCTGGTGGCCAGGGGCCGTCACCCGCACCAGACCTGGTACCGCCAGTGGTCCTCCGACGACGAGGCCGCCGTGGGCCAGGCGCTGGAGCTGACCGGCCTGGCCGACCTGGCGGAACGGCCGCTGGACGAGCTGTCGGGCGGGCAGCGCCAGCGGGCCTGGATCTCCATGGCCCTGGCCCAGGGCACCGACCTGCTGCTGCTCGACGAGCCGACCACGTTCCTGGACCTGGCCCACCAGGTGGAGGTGCTGGAGCTGGTGCGCCACCTGCACCGGGCGGCCGGCCGTACGATCGTCATGGTCCTGCACGACCTCAACCTGGCCGCCCGCTACACCGACCGGCTGGTCGCCATGCGCGACGGCAAGGTGATCGCGGCCGGCCCGCCGCACGAGGTGCTGACCGAGGACCTGCTGCGCGAGGTCTTCGAGCTGGACGCCAAGGTCATCGAGGACCCCGTCGCCGGCACCCCGCTGGTCGTCCCCATCGGCCCGCTCAACCGCCCCTAGCCGAGCGCGCGCCTGACGTCCTCGTCGGCCGGATCCAGCCCGGCCGCCCTGAGCAGGTCCTGCCGCGCTTCCTCGGTACGGCCGGCCGCCCGCAGCACCAGAGCCCGGTTGAACAGCAGCGCGGCGGTCTCCTCCAGCTTGATCGCCGAGCCGAGATCCGCCAGCGCCCCCGCGTGGTCACCCTCCTGGAACGACAGCTCCGCCCGGCCCGCCCAGGCGGGCGCCAGCTCGTGATCCACCGCCAGCGCCGCGTCGTAGGCCGCCCTGGCCTCGCGCGTCCTGCCCGCCGCCGCCTCGATCTGCCCGCGCACGCACAGCAGGTACGGGTTGCCGGGATCCAGCTCAAGCCCGCGTGCCACGTCGTCGGCGGCCTTGCCGTACTCGCCGGTGGCGGCGTGCAGCCCGGCCCGGTTGACGTAGGTGGGCGCGAAGTCGGGATCCAGCTCGGCAGCGTAGTCCAGGTCCGCCAGCGCCCCCTCCAGGTCGCCGGCGGCGTAGCGCACCTCGGCCCGGTTGTAGTGCGCCTCGGGGAAGGGCGGGCTGAGCCTGATCACCTGCTCGAAGTCGGCCAGCGCCTCGCCCATGCGGCCCAGCTTGTGCAGCAGATTGCCACGTTCCAGGTAGTAGTCCGAGTAGCCGGGGTCGGCCTCGATCGCGGTGGCGTAGTCGGCCAGCGCCTCACGGACCCGGCCCGCCATGGCCAGCAGCTGGGCCCGGTTGGCGTACAGCACCAGGCGGTGGATCGGGTGCACGCCGCGCAGGTCCTGCTCGGCCAGCGCGATGGCCTCCTCCACCAGCGCCAGCGCCTCGGCGAAGCGTGCCCTGCGGACCTCGACCAGGGCCTTGCCGTTCAGGTCGAAGCCCAGGTGGAAGGCGCGCTCGGCGGGGTCGGGCAGCAGCGCGGTGATCGTGACGGCCTCGTTGATCCAGGCCAGCGCCTGCTCGGGGTCACGCCTGACCCGGTCGTGGTGGCGCACCAGCAGCATGGCCGTGCCGTAGGCGATCGTGGCGCGGTGTTTGGGATCGGTGCTCAGCCGCCGGGACCTGTCGTAGAGCTCGCGGGCCTCCTCCTCTCGGTCGAGGGCCTCGAGCGCGCCGGCGACCCGCTGCACGAGGACCTGCCAGGCCTCGGGATCGGCGTCGTACTCCATACCGCGCAGCGCCCCCAGGCCGGACTCGGCCATCGCGTGGTGGAAGCCCTCGTCGCGGTAGCGGTCGAAGTCGGCCACCAGCGGCCGGTCGCCAGGCGCGGACGGCCCGCGGACGATCTCCAGCAGCTCCGCCGGGATCCGCCGCCGGAAGACCGCCACCAGCTCGGTGTCGGTGGGATCGGCCTCGTCCAGGTTGGCCACGGTCAGCCTGACCGGTCCCGCCCTGCGCAGGTGGTCGCGGACGAACTCGGCGAGCCCGTTGGCGATGCGCAACGTGCGGCGGGCGCCGGGGATGAGGATGCGCTGCGGCCTGGGCAGCGAAGCCGCCAGGGAGCGCCTGGTCAGCAGCACGCCCAGATGGGGCGCCGCCACGTTGATCTCGAGGTCGTGGGCCGCGACCAGCTCCGGAGGCGCGTCGGGGACGAGCGCCTCCAGGAGGGCGGCGGCGAGCGTGTAAGGGCCGCGCAGGCGGCGATCAGCATCGAGAAAGATCGCGTTCACAGGGTCCTTCTTCCGTGCTCCCGCAGTCGGCGCCCCCGCTCAGAACGCCGACCAAGCGGAGGCCTACTGGGCGTGCCTAGGCGATGCGGCGCCCGCGGGCCTCACGGTTCCGGACTTGTGGACGACGACCTTCTTCATTCGCACCCTTCCATCTTCGTGCAGAAAGGAATCGCCGCATGAGAATGTTTGCTCGGAGCGATCCCGACGAACTACTCATGTGAACACGAGTCAAAGTCTTCGATCAAGACTTGCCCCGGTAAGGGATATTTCCACATATAAAAGGACACGCGCCGCAGAGATCGCGGAGGATCCGGAATCAGTCGCCCAGGATCGCGTCGACGAAGACCTCGGGGTCGAACGGCGCCAGGTCGTCGGGGCCCTCGCCCAGGCCGACCAGCTTCACCGGCACGCCCAGCTCACGCTGCACCGAGATGACGATGCCGCCCTTGGCGGTGCCGTCGAGCTTGGTCAGCGCGATGCCCGTGATGTTCACCACCTCGGCGAACACCTGGGCCTGGCGCATGCCGTTCTGACCCGTGGTGGCGTCGAGCACGAGCAGCACCTCGTCGACGGTGGCCTTCTTCTCGATGACGCGCTTGACCTTGCCCAGCTCGTCCATCAGGCCGGTCTTGGTGTGCAGGCGGCCGGCGGTGTCGACGATGACGACGTCGGCCTTCTCCTCGATGCCCTTGGCCGTGGCGTCGAAGGCGACCGAGGCGGGGTCGCCGCCCTCGGGCCCGCGCACGATGTCGGCGCCGACCCGCTCGCCCCAGGTCTGCAGCTGGTCGGCCGCCGCGGCGCGGAAGGTGTCGGCCGCGCCGAGCACGACCTTCTTGCCGTCGCCGACCAGCGCGCGGGCCAGCTTGCCCGTGGTGGTGGTCTTGCCGGTGCCGTTCACGCCGACCACGAGCACGACCGCGGGGCGCTCACCGTGCTTCTTGATGTGCAGCGTGCGGTCGAGCTCGGGGTCGATCTGGACGAGCAGTTGCTCGCGCAGCAGACCGCGCACCTCCTCGGGGGTGCGGCTGCCGAGCACCTTGACCTTGGTCTTCAGTTCCTCGACCATCACCCGCGTGGGCGCCACGCCCACGTCCGCGGTGATCAGGCTCTCCTCGATCTCGTCCCACACCTCGTCGTCGAGGCGGTCGCGGGACAGCAGCTCGAGCAGCCCGCGGCCGAGCGCGCTCTGCGAGCGGGCCAGCCGGGACCGCAGCCGGACCATCCGCCCAGCCGAGGGTGGCGGAACCTCGACCTCGGGCGCCTTGACCATGGGTTCGGCCGGTTTGACCGCCGTGGCGGTCGCGGCGCCCTCGCCCTCCTCCTCGCCGCCGGCGGCCGCTGGCCGCTCCTCGGGCAGCTCGGGGGCCTGCGGCGGCGGCGAGACCTTGCGTCCGGGCCTGAACAGGTAGAACAGGCCGCCCGCCGCCGCTAGGGCGACGAGCACGACGATCACGATGATGCCCAGATAGTCAGTCACGAGGATTCCCTGTCGGCGGTGGCTGGCTCACCATGTCAGTTTCCCAGATGGCGGCCTCTGCTCCATCCTGCCTAAACCCGCTCGCGCAGGCGCTGGCTCACCACCTGGGTGACGCCGTCTCCCCGCATGGACACGCCGTAGAGGGCGTCGGCGATCTCCATCGTGCGCTTGTTGTGGGTGATCACGATGAGCTGTGAGCTCTGTCTCAGCTCCTCGAACAGCGTCAGCAGCCGCTGCGTGTTGGTGTCGTCGAGGGCGGCCTCGACCTCGTCCATCACGTAGAAGGGCGAGGGCCGCGCCTTGAAGATGGACACCAGGAACGCCACCGCCGTCAGCGACCGCTCGCCGCCCGACAGCAGTGACAGCCGCTTGACCTTCTTGCCCGGTGGGCGCGCCTCCACCTCGATGCCGGTGGTCAGCATGTCCTCGGGCTGGGTGAGCACCAGCCTGCCGTCGCCGCCGGGGAAGACCCTGCCGAAGATCTGCTCGAACTCCCGGGCCACGTCCTCGTAGGCGGAGGCGAACATCTGCTCCACCCGGTCGTCGACCTCCTTGACCACGGTCATCAGGTCGCGCCTGGTCTTCTTCAGGTCCTCCAGCTGGCTGTTGAGGAAGGCGTGCCGCTCCTCAAGCGCCGCGAACTCCTCCAGGGCCAGCGGGTTGACCTTGCCGAGCTGGTTCATCTGCCGCTCGGCGGCCCTGGCCCGCTTCTCCTGTTCCTCTCTGACGTACGGCACGGGCGGCTCGCCCGGCACGGGCACGTCGGGACCGTACTCGCTCAGCAGCGCCTCGGCCTCGACGCCGAACTCGTCCATGGCGCGCTGCTCCAGCTGCTCCAGCCGCAGGCGCTGCTCGGTGCGCGCCACTTCGCTGCCGTGCACCCGGTTGACCAGCTTGTCCAGCTCCTGGCTCAGCTCGCGCACGTGCACGCGGACCTGCTTGAGCTCGGCGTCGACCGCCACCCTGGCCAGGTCGGCCTCGTCACGCTCCCTGGCGGCCAGCTTGATCGACTCGGCCAGCCTGGCCAGGACCTGCCTGGCCCCCTTGGCGACCGCTTCGGCCAGGGTGGCCTGCTGCCTGCGCCTGGCCCGCTGGACGGCCGCCTGAGCGCGCTCCTGGCGCTCCCGCTCCGCGGCCCGCATCAGCCCGTCGGCGCGGCCCTCGATGCCCTTGACCCGCTCCTCCGCCGTGCGGACGGACAGGCGGGTCTCCATCTCGCGCCGGCGTTCCGTCTCGGCCTGCGCCGCCAGCTCGTCGCGGGTCTCGGTGGTGGGCTCGGACTCCAGCTCTCCCGCGTACTCCGCCTCGGCCAGCCGTATCTCCAGCTCGGCCAGCTCCGCCAGGCCCTCCTCGCGGCCCGCCTCGGCGGTCTGGACGCTCCTGGCCAGGCGCTCCGCCTCGGCCTTGGCGGCGCCGGCAGCGGCCTCCAGCTGGGCCAGGCGCTTGGCGGCGGCGGCGTTGCGCTGGTCTGCCTCGCGCTGCTTGGCCCTGACCTGGTCGAGAACGCCCTGCGCGGCGCTGACGCCGTGCTGCGCGGTGCTGACAGCCGTCTGGACCTCGTTGACGTGCGCCTGGGCCGCCTCCACGGCCGCCTGCGCTTCCTGCTCCGCCTGTACGGCCTGCTCCAGACCCTCGGTGGTCTCGGCCACCCGCTCCTCGGCGGCCTCGAGATCGGCGATCGCCTCGTCCAGGGCGGCGCGCATCTGGAGGACCGACGTACCGCCCGCGGAGCCGCCGCTGGCCAGGTGGGCGCCGATGACGTCGCCGCTCTTGGTGACGGCCTTCAGCTCGGGATCGTGCTCGACGACCTGCCGCGCGCTCTCCAGGTCGTCCACCACGACGACTTCGTCGAGGACGTGCTCGATCGCGGGGCGGAGGTGGTCGGGCACGGTGACCAGATCGGACGCCCATGCGGTCCCGCTGGGCGCCGTACGAGGGCGCCGACCTCCGCCGTACCCCTCCTCGCCGACCCGGCGCCCGGAGGCGCCCGCGCCGGGGAAGCTCGCTGCCGCATCGCCCCCGGCGCCGCCCGCATCGTTCCCCGTGCCGCCCGCGACCAGTAGCGTCGCTTGGCCCGCGTCTCCGGCGCGCAGTAGTTCCAGTGCCTCCACGGCGGCGTCGAGGGACTTGACGGCGATCGCGTCGGCGATGGGGCCCAGGACCGCGGCGATGGCGATCTCGGCGCCGGGAGAGACCTGGAGGGAGGCCGCCAGCGGGCCGAGTACCCCGGCCAGGTCGGCTTCCAGGAGGGTGGCGTCGCCCTTGGCCAGGCTCAGCTCCAGGGCATCGCGGCGGGCCTGCAGCGCGGCCACGGCGCGCTGTGCCTCCTGGTCGGCGGCGCGAGCCGTACCGACGGAGGACCTGGCCGCCTGGAGAGCCGCGCGGGGGCCGTCAAGCGCGGACTTGGCGTCCTCGACGGCGGCGCGGGCCTCGTCGGCGATGGCGCGGGCCTCCTCCACCGCCGCCTGGGCGGTCGCCAGCTCCTCGGCGAGGGCGGGATCGACGGCGGGCTCCTCGCGCTCCTGGGTCTCCAGGTCCTCGCGGGCCTGCCGTTCGCGCTGCTCGGCGTCCTGCATGGCCTGGGTGAGGCGGCCGATCTCCTCCTCGGCCGCGCGGGACCTGCTGCGCACCGAGTCGACCTGGCCGCGGAGCTTGGCCAGCCCCTCGCGGCGGTCGGCCGCAGCGCGCGCGGCCAGCGCCAGGCGCTGTTCCTCCGTGCTCAGCTCGGCCTCTGCCTCCGCGCGCCGCTGCACGGCCTCCTCCAGGAGCTCCTCGGCACGCTCCAGCTCGGCGCGCAGGACCGCTTCCCGCTCGCGGGCCTCCTCGGCCTCGCGCTCCAGCTCCTCCGGTTCGCGGCCGCGCCGCTCGATCGCGGCGGCGTCCAGCGCGTGCCGGTGTCGCTCTGCGGCCAGCTGCTCCAGGCCGGTGATGCGCTCGCGCAGCGACGACAGCCGGAAGAAGGTCTCCTGGGCCGCGCTCAGCCTCGGCTGCGCCTCGGCCTCGGCCTGCTCGAGCACCGCCTCGCGCTGCTGGCCCTCGGCCAGCTCGGTCTCGACCCGGGTACGGCGGGCCAGCACGGCGGCCTCGTCGGCGGCCTCCCGCTCCAGCGTGGCCCGCAGGATGCACACGTCGTCGGCGAGCAGGCGCAGCCGCGCGTCACGCAGGTCGGCCTGGATGACGGCGGCCTTGCGGGCGATCTCCGCCTGCCGGCCCAGCGGCTTGAGCTGGCGGCGCAGCTCGGTGGCCAGGTCCTGGACGCGGGTCAGGTTGGCCTGCATGGCGTCCAGCTTCCGCAGCGCCTTCTCCTTGCGCTTGCGGTGCTTGAGAACGCCGGCGGCCTCCTCGATGAAGGCCCGCCGGTCCTCCGGGCCCGCGTGGAGGACGGCGTCGAGCTGGCCCTGGCCGACGATGACGTGCATCTCGCGGCCGATGCCCGAGTCGGACAGCAGCTCCTGGATGTCGAGCAGGCGGCAGGTGTCGCCGTTGATGGCGTACTCGCTCTGGCCGCTCCTGAACATCAGGCGGCTGATCGTGACCTCGGTGTAGTCGATCGGCAGCGCGCCGTCGGAGTTGTCGATGGTCAGCGTGACCTCGGCGCGGCCCAGCGGCGGCCTGCTGGAGGTGCCGGCGAAGATGACGTCCTCCATCTTGCCGCCGCGCAGCGACTTGGCGCTGTGCTCGCCCATGACCCAGGCCAGGGCGTCGACGACGTTGGACTTCCCCGAGCCGTTGGGGCCGACGACGCAGGTGATGCCCGGTTCGAACCGCAGGGCGGTGGCGGAGGCGAAGGACTTGAAGCCGCGCAGGGTGAGGGTCTTCAAATACAAGCGCGGACCCCCTTCTCCCTGAAATCAGCCTCGGGAAAGACTACTGGTCCTGGCTGCCCCGTGTGCGGCGCGACAGTCGATGCGCAGGCAAATGGCGAGGTCGGGGTGCGGGAGTCTGCTCGGATCGCCTCATGTCGGCATATGTCTGGACAAATGACAAGGGACGTCTCGCTGAGACGTCCCTGGGTGGTGCGCTCCGATCACTCTCAAGTGAGTGCCGGCTCGCGCTCCTGCATGCGGCTGATTGCCTCGTCGCGGGTCTGCGCTGCAAGAGCGTCATTCTGGGCCTGGAGCCGGATGAGTTCTGCCTCCAGGTCCCGAATACGCTGCTGCAGACGGCGCATCTCCGAGACCATTCGAGGGTCAGGACCGCCGACGTGGCCTAGTAGAGCCTTCGCCATGGTAAAGGGTCCTCCACGCTGAGTGACCAGACTGGTTCGCGCACTTCTGTTCCGCGGGAGGGGTGCGCGTGGTACCTAACAAGAGTCGCACCGGCAGTGTGGGCGGTCAAGTCGAACGCACCGCATAGACCTACTGCTGGGCACTCCCGACATACAAATATACCCTATTTGGTGGGTTTAGTGGAAGGGTTATCTCTCCACAAACCCGACCAAACTACCTCGTGGTTCACTCCATCGTTCTACTACTCCATCGACCTGCCCGGGCGTGTCGCAACCCCTGAGCTGCTCGAGTAGCTTGACGCAGGCCCCGCGGGGCCCCTCGGCCACAACCTCGACCCTGCCGTCGTCGGTGTTGCGCGCCCAGCCGGTCAGGCCGAGCTCCAGCGCCCGCGCGCGGGTCCACCAGCGGAAGCCCACCCCCTGCACGCGGCCTCTCACCCAGGCCGTCACTCTTGCTTTTTCCGCGTTCTCCAGCATTTCATTTTCCGTTACCGTGCGTAATATTTACGCGGCCAGATGGGGTCCCGCGACCTGCACCGAATGGCGTTCTGCCGCGTCATTGAAGGCTCGGATGGCGGCCGTTTCCGAAGATTTACGCCAAGCCAGACCGAGCACCGAATCCGGCAGCCCGGTGACCGGCACGAAGGCCACGTCGGGACGGACGTGGGCGACGGCCGTGGGCGTGCAGATCAGCATCGCGCCCCGGTTGAGCGCGACCTGGGTCAGGCCCTCCTGGCTGGTGGCCACCGTACCCGCCAGAGCGATCGGCCGGCCCGACGGGGTCGCGGAGGGGGCGATGTGCTCGCGCCAGCGGCGCGGAGCGGGCTCGTCCAGCCCGATCAGCGCCACCGAGGCCAGCTCCTCGGCGTCGATGCCGCGCCGGGCGGCCAGCGGGTGGCGGACCGAGACGCCCAGCCGCATCGGCACGCGGTTCAGCCCCGCCCCGGTCACCAGGTCGGCTTCTTCCACGGGGAGCAACGTGAACACCACGTCCACCTGGCGTGCCCGCAGCTTGCTGAAGGGGTCCGACAGCGGGATCTCCACCAGTTCCACCGCACTGCCCGGATACAGTCCCTCGAAGCGCTGCACGCTGCCCGTGACCAGGTCCGTGGGCGTGGCCAGGAACCCGACCCGCAGCAGCCCCGTCACTTCACGGGCCGCCGACTTCGCCCTGACCACGGCCTTGGTCAGGCCGTCATAGGAGGGGCGCAGGTCGGCCAGGAAGCTCTCGCCGAGCTTCGTCAGCCGCACCCGCCTGCTGGTCCGCTCCAGGAGCCGGCCGCCGATCCGGGTCTCGAGCGCGGCGATGAGCTGGCTGACCCGTCCAGGCGACAGGTAGAGCCGCTCGGCCGCCCGCGCGAAGTGCAGTTCCTCGCTGAGGACGACGAAGCACTCCAGTTCCCTGAACTCCATGCCACCTCCGTGCCGATCGCTTAGCCCACCTAAACCAAGCCTTCGGATCTCGTCATTGTTCCCCCAGGGGCCCGGGAGCAGGCTGAGCCGCATGACGACTTTGACTGTTTCCCCTGTACGGGAACGCTGGCTAGCGGTGAGCTCGGTGGCGGTGGGCACCTTCGCCGTCGTGACCAGCGAGATGCTTCCTGTCGGCTTGCTGACCTCGATCGCCGCGGATCTCGGGGTGTCGGACGGTACGGCGGGCCTCATGGTGTCGGTCCCCGGGCTGGTGGCGGCCGTGTCCGCGCCCGTGCTGGCGATCGCCACGCGGCGGCTGGACCGGCGGATCCCGCTGCTGGGCATGATGGCGTTGCTGGTGTTGTCCAACCTCTTGTCCGCGATCGCACCCAACTTGCCGGTGATGCTGGCGGCCCGGCTGCTGACCGGGGTGAGCATCGGCGGTTTCTGGGCCTTCGCCTCCGGGCTGGCGCCGCGGCTGGTCCCGGGGCAGGTCGTGGGGCGGGCCACCTCGGTGATTATGAGCGGGGTGTCCGTGGCGCTGGTGCTCGGCGTGCCCGCGAGCACCTTCCTGGCCACGTATCTGGGCTGGCGGGCGGCGTTCCTGATCGTGGCGGGATTGGCTCTGGTGGTGTTCGCCGTGCTGTCGGGGGCACTGCCTGCCATGCCGGGCGACGAGGCGGGAGCCGCCCGGGAGCCGCTGACGGGACGCATCAAGGTACTGCTGGCCATCACCGTGCTGGTCATCACCGGGCACTTCTCCGCCTACACCTACCTGCGGCCGTTCCTCGAGCAGGTCTCGCACGCCGGTCCCGCGCTGGTCAGCACCGCGCTGCTGCTGTTCGGCGCCGCCGGCGTGGTGGGCAACTTCGCAGGCAGCGGGGCGACCGCCAGGCGTCCAGGGGCCGCGCTGGTCGTGCGGGCGCTGCTGATCGGGCTGGCCGCCGCGGCGCTGGCGCTGCCGGCGACGCCGCTGGTGCCGCTGGCGGTCTGGGGGCTGGCCTACGGCGGGGTGGGCGTGGCCCTGCAGCTGTGGATCATGCAGGCGGGCGGGCGCGAGCTGGCGACGGCGGCGTTCGTCAGCGCGTTCAACGTGTCGGTCTCGCTCGGCTCGTTCGTGGGCGGCCGGGTGCTCGACGGGGTCTCCGCCTCGGCGGTGATGTGGGTGGGCGCGGTCCTGGCCCTGCTCACCGCGGCTTTCGCTGGCATCGCGGGCAGAAGTAGGACGAGCGGTTCATGAACGCCTCCCGCTTGATCGGGGTACCGCAGCGCGAGCACGGCAGGTCGCGCCTGCCGTACGCCTCGAGGGAGCGTTCGAAGTAGCCGCTTTCGCCGTTGACGTTGACGTAGAGGCTGTCGAAGGACGTGCCGCCCTGCTGCAGGGCGGCACCCATGACGTGGCGGACGGCGGCCAGCAGCTCGGCGATCTTCGGCTTGGTCAGCGTGTGGGTGGGGCGGGCCCAGTGCAGCTTGGCCAGCCACAGCGCCTCGTCGGCATAGATGTTGCCGACGCCGCTGATCAGCGACTGGTCCAGCAGGGCCCGCTTGATCTCGGTGTGCTTGGCCCGCAGCTTCGCCGCGAAGACGGCGTCGTCGAAGGCCTCCTCGAACGGGTCGGGGGCGATGTGCGCGATCGGCTCGGGCACCCCGCCGACCAGCCGGGTCAGCATCACGTGGCCGAACGTGCGCTGGTCGACGAAGCGCAGGTCGGGACCGCCGTCGGCGAAGGCCAGCCGTACCCGCAGGTGCTTCTCCAGCGGCGAGTCGGGCGGGACGACCAGCAACTGGCCGCTCATGCCCAGGTGGGCCAGGAGCGCGTCGTCGGGGCCCAGCGGCAGCCACAGGTACTTGCCGCGCCGCCTGGCCTCCTGGATGACGCGGCCCTTCAGCCGCGCGGCGAATTCGTCCGCGCCTGGCTCGTGGCGCCTGATCGCGCGCGGGTGGAACACCTCGGCGGCGGCGATCTCCCGGCCGGCGACCCACTCGGCCAGGCCCCGGCGGACGACCTCGACCTCTGGCAGCTCGGGCACGCTAGCCCGCCGGCTGGCTCTCGCGCTGCTCGCGGCGGCCCCGGATACGGGTCCAGGCCGCCTCGGCCGCCTGCTGCTCGGCTTCCTTCTTGCTGCGGCCCGTGCCCGAACCGTACGACTCGCCGCCCACCCGCACCTCGGCGGTGAACGACTTGGCGTGGTCGGGGCCGCTCTCCTCGACGTGGTATTCAGGCACGCCGAGCGCCTCGGAGGCGGTGAGCTCCTGCAGCGAGGTCTTCCAGTCAAGCCCGGCGCCCAGCGAGGCCGACCGCTCGATCAGCGGGTCGAACAGCACGTGGACGACGCGGAACGCCTCGTCCAGGCCCTTGTCCACGTAGATCGCGCCGATCAGCGCCTCCAGCGTGTCGGCCAGGATCGAGGACTTGTCGCGCCCGCCCGTGCCTTCCTCGCCCCTGCCGAGCCGCATGAACCGGCCCAGGCCGAGGCCCCTGGCCACGTCGGCCAGCGCGCGCATGTTGACCACCGCGGCCCGCAGCTTGGCCAGCTGGCCCTCGGGCAGGTCGGGGTGGTTGCGGTAGAGCGTGTCGGTGACCACCAGGCCCAGCACCGAGTCGCCGAGGAATTCCAGGCGCTCGTTGGTGGGCAGGCCACCGTTCTCGTACGCGTAGGAGCGGTGCGTCAGGGCTCGCTCGAGAATGTCGGAGTCGAGCTGGACGTCCAGCACCTTGTCGAGTTCTTGTTTGGCGACCTCCACGGCCACCGGCTTGGGACCTGCGCCCACGTGTTCCTCCTCGGACATCTTCACAAGGCGCGATGGCTGCGGAAGGTGCCCGAAAACGTGGTGGGCGTCGGGGAATGCCTTGCTCCGGCGTCCACCACGGCCGCGGGCGAACCGCCACCGCACGCATCTGAGACGGTAACGCCGACCGGGGCACATTGGCACCCGGTCGGCATCACGTCAATTCAGATCGGTATCCCCCACGCGTCCCTTATTCAGAGCGCGTGGCTGGACCTCTCGGATCAGGCAGACGGCTCGATGACCTGGCGGCGGTTGTAGGTGCCGCAGGTCGGGCACGCGATGTGCGGCTGCTTGGGCGAACGGCACTGGGGGCAGCTCACCAGGGCGACAGCAGTCGTCTTCCACTGGGAGCGACGGGCGCGGGTGTTGCTCCGCGACATCTTTCGCTTCGGGACGGCCACGTCACTTCTCCTGATCGTTATCGTTCTCGGTAATCAGACCTTGCAACGACGCCCAGCGAGCGTCGATCTTCTCGTGCCGGTGATCGGGGCCGGCCTCGGCCAGCTTGATCCCACATTCCGTGCAGAGCCCAGGGCAGTCGTCTCGGCAGACCGGGCTCAACGGCAGTGCGAGCACCACCGCGTCGCGGAACGTCGGCTCGAGGTCGAGCAGCTCTCCGTCGAGCAGCGAATCCTCCTCCGAGGCGTCCTCGTCGGAGTAGAAGAACAGCTCCTGCAGGTCGACCTCGATGTCCGAGGTGACCTGGTCCAGGCACCGCGCGCACTCCCCGGCCAGCGGGGCCTGCGCCGTGCCCGAGACGAGCACGCCTTCCATCACTGCTTCGAGCCGGAGCTCCAGCTCGACTTCGGCGTCCTTGGGGACACCGATCATGTCGACGCCGAGATTCACCGGTGCCGGGAGGGACAGCGACATCCGCCGCATCGAGCCCGGCCGCCTCCCCAGGTCATGAGTGGAGATCACCCACGGGGAACGGGGGTCGAGGTGCTGAATCATCTGCTCTCGCTAGGCATGGCGAAACGATCGCCGTCGTACAAGGCCGAAATGAAAGGATACCAGGCTCGCGTCAACCTCTGAGCCGCTCGATCAGAAGCTTGTGGACCAGGTCGGGGACCAGGCCGGACACATCGCCACCATACCGGGCGATCTCCTTGACCCGGCTGGAGGACAGGAAGGAGTACTCGGGGTTCGTCGGCATGAAGAGCGTCTCCACGCCTGACAACCGGTAGTTGAGCTGCGCCATCTGCAGCTCGTAGTCGAAGTCGCTGACGACCCTGATCCCCTTGACGATGGCGGGGATGTCGTTCTGACGGCAGAAGTCCACCAGCAGTCCTTGGAACTTCTCCACCTTGACGTTGTCGTAGTCCTTGGTCACGGTCTGCAGGATGTCGACGCGCTCGTCGACGGTGAACAGGCTGCTCTTCTCAACGTTGATCAGTACCGCGACGGTCACCTCGTCGTAGAGCCGGGCAGCCCGGCCGATGATGTCGAGATGGCCGTTGGTGATGGGGTCGAACGACCCCGGACAGACAACGCGGCGCACTACGCCTCCCCAGGTTTACGGGTTCCCGGCGGCGCGACCGTACCAAACGGACGCTTCACCATATCTACGGACCCTCTCCTCGATGTACCCTTCGGGCCATTCCAGGGCTTTCCCCCTGGTCTCGCGTTCAAAGGCGACGAGCGCGTCTTCCGCCAGCCAGCCGTTGTCCCTGAGCGCCTCCAGCACCGCGACCACCTGCTCGCTGGAGACCACATAGGGCGGGTCTGCGAACACGATGTCGTACGGTTCGTCCGGTTCCCTCGCGAGCACGCGCTCCACGCGATCGGCCACCACGTCCGCGCCCGGGAGCCCCAGGGCCTGGACGTTCGCCTTGATCGTCCGCACCGCCTTGGAATCGGACTCGACCAGCAGCGCATGGGCGGCCCCACGCGACAGCGCCTCCAGCCCCACGGCCCCCGAACCCGCGTACAGATCCATCACCCGGGCACCCCGCAGGCCGTGCAGCGAATCCAGGGTCAAGAAGAGCCCTTCCCGCGCCCTGTCGCTGGTCGGCCTCGTGCCGCGCCCCGTCGGCACAGCCAGCCGACGCCCACCCGCGATGCCCGCGATGATCCGAGTCATAGGGACCATTGTTCCGCATGTTGCCGCAGGTCAAGAGTGGACAAGTGTCGGCCTCGACTACGCAAGGGTCGTTCCCATCGGGTGGGCGCATCAGCATGATGATGACTGCGGCCTTCGAGGTGACCCAGAAGGAGGCCGACCGGCGTGATCGTGAGCCCTTCCGCACGCCGGTTCCCTCGGCACCTGACCCGAGGGTGGGCCCAGCCGGGGGCGGCATTCGGGGGGAGGCCGCCCCCGCGGCTGGGCCCTGAACTTTCTCTCCCGGCCGTCTTCTCAGACCCTCCTGTACGGCTTCTTCAGGTCTCTCCTGCACGAGCTCTTCAGGACTCTCCTGTACGGCAAGCCGCCCCACCGGCCGCCCGCCAAACTCCGGCTGAGGACCCGCGACCGGCGCTTCCGGCGAGTCGATGACGCTCCCCGCCGCCACGACGCCCTAGACCGTGGCACCCCGACCCCGCTCTCCCACCGCACAAGGCGCCGGGTTGGTGGGGAGGGGAGTCAGGTTTTTTCGAGGTAGTTGGCTTTTTCGTCGGCCAGGAGGCGGTCGATCTCGGCGCGTAGGGCGGGGTGGGTCTCCAGGGCGGGATCGGTGGCCAGGAGGGCGGCGGCCTCGTCGCGGGCCGTCTCGATGACGTCCTCGTCCCGCAGCAGCTGCAGGAGCTTCAGCGACGACCGCTTGCCCGACTGCGCCGCCCCCAGCACGTCGCCCTCCCGCCGCTGCTCCAGGTCCACCCGCGAGAGCTCGAACCCGTCGAGCGTGGCCGCCACCGCGTCCAGCCGAGCCCGGGCCGGCGTGCCCTCGGCGAACTCCGACACCAGCAGGCACAGCCCCGGCAGCCCACCCCGCCCGACGCGCCCGCGCAGCTGGTGCAACTGCGACACCCCGAACCGGTCGGCATCCATGATGATCATGACGGACGCGTTGCGGACGTCCACGCCGACCTCGATGACCGTGGTGGCCACCAGCACGTCGAGCTCACCCTTGGTGAAGGCCCGCATGATGGCGTCCTTCTCCTCCGGCGGCAGCTTGCCGTGCAGCACCGCCAGCCGCAGCCCGTGCAGCGGCCCGTCGGCCAGCATCTCGGCCACGTCCAGCACGGCGAGCGGCGGACGCCGATCATCATCGGTGGGCGAAAGGTCTCCCTCGTCCCCCTCGGTGTCGCCGATGCGGGGGCAGACGATGTAGGCCTGGCGGCCGAGCCCGACCTCCTCGCGGACGCGTTCCCAGGTGCGCTCCAGGTAGTGCGGCTTCTCGGCGGCCGGCACGACGTGGCTGGTGATCGGGGCCCGCCCGGACGGCAGCTGCGCCAGCGTGGAGACCTCCAGGTCGCCGAAGACCGTCATGGCGACCGTGCGCGGGATCGGGGTCGCGGTCATCACCAGCACGTGCGGGCGCCCGCCGGTCACCTTCTCGCGCAGCGCGTCACGCTGCTCCACGCCGAAGCGGTGCTGCTCGTCCACGACCACGAGCCCCAGGTCGGCGAACTGGACGTGCTCCTGAAGCAGTGCGTGGGTGCCGACGACGATGCCGGCCGTACCGGAGGCGGCGTCGAGCAGGGCCGCGCGGCGAGCGGCCGCGCCCATCGAGCCGGTCAGCAGCGTGACCGCGGTGCCGCCGAACATGCCGCCCTGGGCCAGATCGCCGAGCATGGCCGTGATCGAGCGGTGGTGCTGCTGGGCGAGCACCTCGGTCGGGGCGAGCAGCGCAGCCTGGCCGCCGGCATCGGCCACCTGCAGCATCGCGCGCAGCGCCACCACGGTCTTGCCGGCGCCGACCTCGCCCTGCAGCAGCCGGTGCATCGGGTGCGCCAGCGCCAGGTCGGCCGCGATCTCCTCCCCCACCTGGGCCTGGCCCTCGGTCAGCGAGAACGGCAGGCGGGCGTCGAAGTCGGCGAGCATGCCACCGTCTCCGCGTGGGAAGGGCTTGGCCGGCCAGGCCGTGGCCGCCGCCCTGCGCTGCAGCAGTACAGCCTGCAGCACGAACGCCTCGTCGAACTTCAGCCGCTGGCGAGCCCTGTTGACCTCGCCGAAGTCCTTGGGCCGGTGGATGGCCACCAGCGACTCGGCCAGCCCGTCGAGCTGGTGGCGGTCCCGCACCTCGGCGGACAGCGGATCCTCCAGCGGGCCGAGCGTGTCGAGCACGATGCCGATCGCGCGCCGGATCGCCCACGGCGTCAGGTCCTTGCCCGCGGGATAGATCGGCACGGGCGCGGTCGCGAACTCCTGCGCGCTGGACTCGCTCTCCTCGAACAGCTCGAACTCGGGGTGCGCCATCTGCCAGCGCGGTTGCGTCCGCGAGCCGAACATGCCGACCTTGCCGGCGAACATGCCGCGCCTGCCGGGCTTGAGCCGCGACTCGGCCACGTGGGAGCCCTTGCCGAAGAAGGACAGGTAGATCTTGTTGCGGTTGCCGTCGACGACCTCGACCTCGAGCCAGGTGCCGCCGCGGTTGCGCATGGGCTTGCGCATCAGCCGGGAGACCTCGCCCACCACCGTGACGTGCTCGTCGACCTCCAGCGCGTCGAGCGAGGTCAGCTCGCCGCGCTCGGCGTAGCGGCGCGGGTAGTGACGCAGCAGGTCGCCGACCGTCTCCAGGCCGAGCACGCTGTGCAGCAGCTTGGCGGTCTTCGGATCGAGCGCCTTCGCCAGAGGCTCGTCGAATCGGCTCTGGCGGCCTGCTTCGTCGGCCGCCCGAGCCGAGACGCTGTGTTCGCTCACGGTCCTATGTTCTACCGCCTACTACTGACAGGAATCATTCGACACCGATGAGCAGCGGGTAGCCGCCCTGCTCGCCCTGGTAGACCACGAGGTCGACGTCGGGTCTGACGCGCGCCAGGTGCTCCTCGACGTGCGGCGCCAGCCGTACCGGAGCGTCGATCCCCGTGACCAGGGTGACCAGCTCGCCGCCGCCCGCCACCATCCTGTCCACGATCATCGTGGCGACGTCCTCCAGCGCCGAGCCGATGACGGCGACGTCGCCGTCGATCAGCCCGAGCACGTCCCCGGGCCGGCACAGGCCCGCGCTGGTGACGGCCTCGCGGTCGGCGACGGTGAGATGGCCGTACCGGGTATGTCCGGCGGCGTCCGTCATCGCCACCACGTCGTCGTCGAAACGCCGCAACGGATCGTGTACGGCGAGCGCCGCCAAACCCTGCACGGTGGCCTTCGTGGGCAGCACGCTGACCACGACGCCGTCCCCGCGGGCGATCTCCGCCGCGGCGGCGGCCACCGAGCCCGCGCCCTCGTCGTTGGGCAGCACGGCGACCTCGCTGCCCGCCTCCCTGATCGCGGCCAGCATCGTCGGCAGCGACGGGCGCGAACCGGGCGCCCTGCGCACGACCACCGCCCCGCTCTCCTCGAACAGCGCCGCGATCCCGTGCCCGGCCGCGACCGCGACCACGCCACGGCCCGCGTTGCCGCGATGGGTGCGTTCAGCCAGGTACGTGACCCTGATCCGGTGCGGCCGCCCTGCCCGCATACCCGCCTCGATCGCAGGCCCGGCCTCCCCCACGTGCACGTGCACGTTCCACAGGCCGCCGCCGCCCACCACGACCAGCGACTCGCCCATCCCGTCGAGCTCCTCGCGCAGCCTGGGCACCGCGCGGTCGTCGGCGTCGAGCAGGTACATCACCTCGTACCCGGCGCCCACCTCGGTCATCGGCGACACCCGCGCGGTCGGCGCGGGCACGTCGTAGCGGTCGCTGTAGGAATCGGTGATCACCTCGGCCAGCGACTCGAGCACGATCGTCAGCCCCGCGCCGCCCGCGTCGACGACGCCGCTACGGGCCAGCACGTCGAGCTGGTCGGGCGTGCGCCGCAGCGCCGCCCGCGCCTCACCGGCCGCCCGCCGCGCGACCTCCTCCAGGTCGCCGTCCAGATCCTGTACGGCTCCCGCCGCGGCGGTCAGCACGCTCAGCACGGTGCCCTCCACCGGCCGCGCCACCGCCTCCCTGGCCAACGCGGCGGCCCGCCGTAGGCCCGCCCGCAGGTCGGGACCGTCCTTGAGCACCTCGGCCAGCCCGCGCAGCGCCTGGCTGACGATGACACCGGAGTTGCCGCGCGCCCCGACCAGCGCGCCGTAGGAGAGCGTCTGCCACGTCACGGCCGCGTCGACGTCCTCGGGCAGCGCCTCGACGGCCTCGGCCGCCGACAGCAGGGTCAGGTGCAGGTTGGTTCCGGTGTCGCCGTCGGCGACGGGGAAGACGTTCAGAGCGTCGATCTCGGATCTGGCCCTGCCGAGCGCGTCGGCGGCCAGCCGTGCCCAGCGGCGTACCGAGAGCGGGTCGAGTACCTGCATCTGCGTGCTCCGACCTCCCGACTTTATGGAGGAGAATATCCCCGTTCGTGCTGCTCGAGTTCGCACGTAGTGCTGAGGATCAGATACCCTCGTATGGCTGGCCGGTTGTCCCGGCATGCCCTCCGCCAGGAAAACCATCAGCGGACAGGGCTACATCGACTGTTTTAAGGAGCGATACCGTGGCTTCCGTCTGCGATGTCTGCCGCAAGGGCCCGACCTTCGGCAACAACGTGTCCCACTCGCACCGCCGCACCCGTCGTCGTTGGAACCCCAACATCCAGACGGTCCGCGCGGTCATCGGCGGCACGCCGAAGAAGCTGAACGTGTGCACCTCCTGCATCAAGGCAGGCAAGGTCACCCGCTAGCCCGCACCACTTTCGCCACGAAGCCCGCCGCTCCCCGAGCGCCGGGCTTTCGTCATTCCCACCCCCGCCCTACTCAGGGGCGCCAGCGCCAGGCGTGGTCGACGGGGCCGATGCCGCCGCCGAGGGGGAAGCCGCGGGCGATCGCCCCGGTGACGTAGTCCTTGGCCTTGCCGACCGCCTCAGGGACGGAGGACCCGAGGGCGAGGTGCGAGGCGATGGCCGAGGCCAGGGTGCAGCCCGTGCCGTGGGTGTGGCGGTTGTCGAGACGTTCGGCGCGGAAGAAGTACTCCGACTCCCCGTCCGTGAGCAGGTCCACCGGATCTCCCGGCAGGTGACCGCCCTTGATGAGGGCCCAGCGGGGCCCCAGGGCCAGGACGGCCTCCGCGGCGCGCCGTAGGTCGGATTCGTCCTCGACCTTGACCGAGGTGAGCTGTTCGACTTCCCAGAGGTTGGGCGTCACGACCGTCGCGACGGGCAGCAGGTCGGTCTTGATCGTTTCCACCGCCGAAGGGGCCAGCAGGGAGTCGCCGTGCTTGGAGACCCCGACGGGGTCGATCACCGTGGGGGCCCCGTACGCGCCGATGACCTCGGCCACGATCTCGACGAGAGCCGAGGAGGCGAGCATGCCGGTCTTGATGGCCTGCGCGCCGATGTCGCCCAGCACGGAGTCGAGCTGCGCGCGCACCGCCTCAGGCGGCAGTTCCCAGTAGCCCTGCACGCCGAGCGAGTTCTGCGCCGTGACCGCGGCGATGACACTCATGCCGTGCACGCCGTTGGCGAGCATGGTCTTGAGGTCCGCCTGGATGCCCGCCCCGCCGCCGGAGTCGGATCCGGCGACGGTCAGCACAAGGGGTGGGGTGGAAACCGTCATGTCTCCATCAAATCAGGTGATGGAGCAGTCACCGCCCACCAGCCCGCAGGTCTGCGGCGCCGTGGAAGACCCCGTGGCGTCGATGGTGACGTTGATCGAGTCGCCGGCCGCCAGCGTGCTGGAGACGTCCAGGATGAGCAGGTCGCCATCCTGGCTCCAGCCGGCGCCCCTGACGTCCAGCACCTTGCCCGCCACCGGGATCGACACCGTGGCCGCCGACAGCGCGTTCGAGGCGGAGTTGGTGACGTTCAGCTTGGCCGTGAACCCGACCAGCCCGCGCCGCACGACGTCGTAGGTGAGGTTCACCGAGCCCGCGTTGGACCCCGGCTGCACGGTCGCGGTCGGATTGGGATTGCCGGTCGGGAAGCCGCCCGTGTCGCTCGAGGTGGTCGCCGTCGGCGCGTCGGTGGCGGTCGGGCTGTCATCCGACGGGGTGTCCGTCGGGACGGGCGCGTCCTGCTGCGTCGGCTTGCGTGTCGGCGTCGCCGACGTCTTCACCTTGACCTTCTTGGTGGGCGTGGGGACGGGCTGAGGCACCTGGGTACGGCGCGGCACTTGGGTCCCCGTGGTCGCCGTGGGAGCCGGCGAGTCGGACTCCGTCGTGGTCGGCTCCTCGGTGGGCGTGTCGGAGTCCTCGACGGGCGCGGACGTGGAGACCTGCGGCCCCGGCTGGTTGGAGGCCTGTACGGCGGCGCACTTGCCACCCGGGCACTTCGCCAGGTCAGCGGAGGCGCCCATCATCTTCACCCCGACCACGGTGCCGCCGAGCACGACCACCACGGCGGCGACCGACAGCAGGGCCACCTTGCCCCGCCCGCTCGGCGGGGCGTCCACGGAGTCGCGGTTGGGCGGCTTGCGGCGCCCGCGACGCCGTCCTGACGGCTCCTCGGGCGGGAGCTCCTCGTCGGCCCACCCGGAGCCGAGGAAACCGGTCTCGCCGGAGTCGAGGAGCGCGGTGTCGGCGGCGCCGGCCCATGCCGGGGTTGGCGCGTTGACCATCGTGGGGTTCCCGGCCACCCTGACGTCCCCTGGAGCGGGCGCGCCGTACACAGCCGTGGCGTCGGGTGGCCCGGTGCCGTAGACGGAGGCGGGGCCTGAGGGCTCGTCGAAGGAGCCGATGCCCTGGGTGTCGTCGAGCGGTGGCCGCGCGAAGGCGCCCGTGGTCTCGAACGGCTCGGCCCCGGGCACGCCAAAGGCATCCGCGGCGGGCGTCGACGACCTCGCACCGGGCTCGAAGACTCCAGGGGGCGCGTTGAAGGCGCCGGTGGGTTCGAAGGCTCCGGGGGGCGGTGTGAAGGCGCCCGTGGTCTCGAACGGCCCGGGCGGCGAAGGCGGCCTGAAGGCGCCAGTCCGCTCGAACGGCTCCGACGGCTCCGACGGCTCCGACGCGAAAGAGCCCGCAGCCTCGGCGGGGGTTCGCTCCGGCGCGGGCCTCCACTGCCCGGTCACCTCGACCTGATCAGGTGGCGCCGGCCAGCCGGGCGGCTCGTCCGATCCCCAGAAGCCGTTGCTGTCTATACGATCCTGGGACCAGGTCGCGTCGTCGGCGCTGCCCATCCCCCGTTCATCTTCGTTCTCGGATCCACCTGTGCCGTGGCGGCCCATGGCTGCCCTTTCTGCCGGTTACAGTGGCCGCCACTCTTCATAACACCTTTACTACGCCTTTGTCACAGCATTCACCGGAGTCACACAGAATTTTACCTAAATCCGGACAAATCAACGGAAGTGATCCCAGCCGCCGGGGCCCATTTCCCTGCCGAGCACGCTCACGCCGTCACCCTCCGTGACCGACCCCACGATCGTCCACTCCGGCGGCAGCCGTACCTCCGCGGGGAACACCGCGGCCAGCGCATGATCGTCCCCGCCCGAGAGCACCCACTCCAGTGGATCGGCCCCCAGTTCCGCGGCCGCCGCCGCGACGGGCGCGGCCACCTCGAAGGCCGCCGGGTCCAGCATGATCCGCACCCCGCTCTCCTCGGCCACGTGCCCGAGGTCCTGCACCAGCCCGTCGCTCACGTCGAGCATCGCGCCGGCCCCCAGCAGCGCCGCCTCCGGCCCGCGGGCGTACGGCGGGCGGGGCCGCCGGTGCCCGTCCACCGCCTCCCTCAGCAGCCGTGGCCCGGCCAGCCCGCCCGGCCTGGAATCCGGCGTCCAGCCCGCCTCGAGCAGCGCCAGCCCGGCCGCCGCGTATCCGAGCCTGCCCGTCACGGCCACGACCTGCCCGGGCCTGGCACCGGAGCGGGTCACGGGGTCGCGCCCGTCGAGCGAGCCGAGCGCGGTCACCCCGAGCACCACCAGGTCGCACCTGGTCACATCGCCGCCCGCGACGCCGGCCCGCACCACGGCGCACTCGTCGCGGAACCCGTCGGTCAGCGCGTCCAGCCACTCCACCGGCAGCGAGGGGGGCATGCCGAGCCCCACCACCAGCGACGTCGGAACGGCGCCCATCGCGGCCACGTCGGCCAGGTTCTGCGCGGCCGCCTTGCGCCCCACGTCGTACCCGCCCGACCAGTCGCGGCGGAAGTGCCGCCCCTCGATCAGCAGGTCGGTGGAGACCACCACCCGCCCGTCGGCGGCCCGCACGACGGCCGCGTCGTCCCCGGGGCCGAGCAGCACGGCCTCCCCCTGCGGCAGCCGACTGGCGATCCGCGCGATGGCGCCGAACTCGCCGAGTTCCCCGACCGTGATGGCACACCTCCAGAAGTCACCTCACGCTAGCCACTCCGTATGCTGGATCAAGCACGGGGGTACCAGGTCATCTGGCCGCTCATCAGCCCGAAACGGTACGGTGGCCCTTCGGCGTGATCCAATCGCCCGGGAGGACGTAATGGTGCAGGCCTACATCCTTATTCAGACCGAGGTCGGCAAGGCCGCGAACGTGGCCCACGAGATCTCCGGGATCCCCGGGGTCACGCAGGCCGAGGACGTCACCGGTCCGTACGACGTGATCGTGCGCGCGGAGGCGCGCAACGTGGACGAACTGGGCAAGCTCGTCGTCGCCCAGATCCAGGCGGTGGAGGGGATCACGCGTACGCTGACGTGTCCCATCGTCCACATCTGAGAGTCTCCATGCGCGCCGCTGCCGTCCTGATCGTCCTGCTCACCCTCGCCGGTTGCGGCGGCACCGTCCAGGTGGCGCCGCCGACGCCTCAGGGCGAGGCGGCGGCGGCCTGCCGGCGCCTGTCGGGCCTGCTCCCCAAGGCTCTCGACGGCGCCGCCCGGGGCACCTCCAGCCCCGAGTCGCCCTACGTGGCCGTCTGGGGCGAGGCGGACATCGCGCTGCGCTGCGGCGTGCCCCGCCCGGCCAGGATGCAGCCCACCGACCAGCTCCAGGAGATCGACGGCGTGGGCTGGTTCGCCGATCCGGACAAGCCCACGCTGTACACCGCGGTCGCCGCGCCCCTCTACGTGGAGGTCACGATCGCCGGCACGCACACCGCGCCGAGCGTGCTCGCCGACCTGTCGGGCCCGATCGCCCAGGTCTCACCGAAGTCCGGGTGACCTGCGCAGCGCCAGCTGGACGAGCCTGTCGACGAGCTGCGGGTAGGTCAGGCCGGAGGCGGCCCACAGCTGAGGCGCCACCGACAGCGAGGTGAACCCGGGCATCGTGTTGATCTCGTTGAAGACCAGCTTGCCGTCGGGCGTGTAGAAGAAGTCGACCCGCGACAGCCCCTCGCACTCCAGCGACTCGAAGGCCTGCACCGCCATCGCCCGTAGCTGCTCGGCGACCTCCGCGGGCAGGTCGGCGGGGACCGTGAGCGACATCTGGTCCGGGTAGTACTTGGCCTCGAAGTCGAAGAAGTCCTGCCCGCCCTCGACCTTCACCTCGCCGGGCTGGGAGGCGGCGGCCGGCTCGTCGCCGAGCGACTCCAGCACCGCGCACTCGATCTCCCTGCCGACGATCGCGGCCTCGATCAGCACCTTCGGGTCGTGCTCGCGGGCCAGGTCCACGGCCGCCTCCAGCGAGGCGCGGTCGTGCGCCTTGGAGATGCCCTGCGACGAGCCGGCCCTGGCGGGCTTGACGAACACCGGCCAGCCGAGGTCCTCGGCCTCCTTGACCACCCGGTCGCGGTCGAGCCGCCAGTCACGGTCGCGGACCACCAGGTAGGGGCCGATCGGCAGGCCCGCGGCGGCCATCACGGTCTTCATGTAGGCCTTGTCCATGCCGACGGCGCTGGCCAGCACGCCGGAGCCGACGTAGCGGACGCCGGCCATCTCCAGCAGCCCCTGGATCGTGCCGTCCTCGGCGAACGCCCCGTGCATCACGGGGAACACCACGTCGACGGAACCCAGCTCGACAGGGATGCTGCCGGGGTCGTAGGCCACGAGCGAGCTGTCGCCGCTGGGCAGCGCGAGCGCCGCGCCGCTGGAGTCGACCTCGGGCAGCTCGCCGCCCTCGATCTGGAAGCGCTGGTCGCCGGCGGCCAGCACCCACCTGCCGTCCTGCGCGATCCCGATCGGGATCACTTCGTACTTGTCCCTGTCGATCGCCTCCAGCACGCTGCCCGCCCCCATCAGGGACACGGCGTGCTCAGAATTGCGACCTCCGAAAACGACGGCGACACGTGGCTTGCTCATGTGACCCCAATGTACTCAAGAGCGCGCGTGACGTCCGTGATCAAATCCTCCGCGTCTTCCAAACCGACCGAAAAGCGCACCCGTCCATCCCTGACCTCTGCTGTACTGTACGGCCCGCCAGCGGGGCCGGAGCTCACCAGGTTGAGCGCCTTGACCAGGGAATGCGGGTCGCCGCGCGGCGTGAGGCTCACGCACGTGCCGAACCTGGTCCCCTCGGGCCCCGAGTCGAACAGCCGCCTGGCCAGCAGGTGTCCGGGGTGATCGGTCAGGCCCGGGTAGCCGACCCTGAACACGCCCGGGTGCTTGGCGACGGCGGCGGCGAAGACCATCGCGGTCGAGCACATCCGCCGCACCCGCAGGGGCAGCGTCCGCAGCCCCCTGCGCAGCTCGGCGGCCTCGCCCCCAGGCAGTTCGGCGCCGAGGTCGGCGCAGACCTGGCGCAGCCTGCCCACCAGGTCGGGACGGCCGGTGATCACACCGCCCGAGCAGCCGTCGTGGCCGCCCAGCAACGCGCCGGCCGCATGGACGACCAGGTCGGCGCCGTGTTCCAGCGGGCGGCACACGATCGGGGTGGCCAGCGTGGAGTCGATCACGAGCAGCGCGCCCGCCTGACGGGCGATCCGGTAGAGGCTGCGGATGTCGGCCACCTGGTCGGACAGGGTTTCCGCGTAGAGGATCTTGGTGGTGGGTTTGACGGCCTGCCGTACCCGCTCAAGATCGGACATGTCGACGAAGTCGGCACTCACTCCGAAGCGGGCGAGCACGTTGGCCAGCAGGCCCGTGCCTGGAGCGGGGGCGACGACGTGGGTGCCGCCGCGCAGGAACGTCAGCATGGCGACCGTCAGCGCTGCCTGGCCGGAGGCGAAGGCCTGGCCCGCCACGTCCTCCGGAGCGGCGGCACCCTCCAGCGAGGCGACCGCGGCGGCGAAGCCCTCCGCGGTCCGCTCCTCGCCCGGCAGGTGGACGCAGCGCGTGTTCTCTCTCAAACCCCGTACCGTTCGGGTTTGGGCGAGCGGGACATCAGCAGCATGCCGGCCTCGCTCGGCGTCATGCCGTCGTGCACGACGCCGACCACGACCTCGGTGATCGGCATCTCGACGCCGTGCTTGCCGGCGAGCTCCAGGACCGACTCGCAGGACTTGACCCCTTCGGGCAGCTGCTTGGTGCCGGCCAGCACCTCCGCCAGCGGCATGCCGCGACCCAGCTTGTCGCCGAACGTGCGGTTGCGCGACAGCGGAGAGGTGCAGGTGGCCACCAGGTCGCCCATCCCGGCCAGGCCCGAGAAGGTGTGCGGGTCGGCTCCGAGCGCGGCGCCGAGGCGGGAGATCTCGGCCAGGCCGCGGGTGATCAGCATGGCGCTGACGTTGTCGCCCATGCCCATGCCGGCCGAGACGCCGACGGCCAGCGCGATCACGTTCTTGACCGCGCCGCCCAGCTCCACGCCCACCACGTCCGGGTTGGTGTAGGGGCGGAACCAGGGCGGCAGGTGGCAGGCCTCCTGCAGCCTGGCCGCGACCGTCTCGTCGGTGCAGGCGACGACCGTCGCGGCGGGCTGGCGCTGGGCGATCTCCTTGGCCAGGTTGGGTCCTGAGACGACGGCGACCCGCTCCTGGGAGACGTCCGCCACCTCCATGATGACCTCGCTCATCCGCTTGGTCGTGCCGAGCTCGATGCCCTTCATCAGGCTGACCAGCACGGCCTCGCGCGGGATGTGCTCGCGCCAGGCGGCCAGGTTGTCGCGCAGCGACTGGGCGGGGACGGCGATGACCATGAAGTCGGCGCCGTCGAGCGCCTCCGCCGGGTCGTTGGTGGCGCGCAGCGACGGCGGCAGCGCCACCCCTGGCAGGTAGTCGATGTTGGAGTGGGCCCGGTTGATCGACTCGATCATCTCCGGCCTGCGGCCCCAGATGATCGTGTCGTTGCCCGCCTCGGCGAGGATCATGCCGAACGTGGTCCCCCAGGGACCGGTGCCGAAGACGGCCGCCTTGGTCATGAGACAGCCTCCGGAGTGAGCATCGCAGGGAGCGCCGGCAACCGAGGAGCGGAGCGCAGGAGGCTGTCGGGAAGCAGGGTCATGGGATCACTGCCTCGCTGGGTCGTAGGGGGATTCGGGGGCCTTCTGGCCGCGCAGCTCGGCCAGCTGCACGGTGATCGCCGCCATGATGTCGGCGGTCGCGTCGCGCAGGATGTCGGCGTGCGGCGGCTTGTCCGCGTACCTGGACAGGTCGACCGGCGGGCCCACGCTGACGTGGAAGGTCTTGCGGGGGAACAGCCTGGGCTTCTTCTCGCCGTAGGGCAGCAGCTCCTGGGCGCCCCAGTGGGCGACGGGGATGACCCTGGCGCCGCTCTCCAGCGCCAGCCGGGCCGCGCCGGTCTTGCCGACCATCGGCCACAGCTCGGGATCCCTGGTGCAGGTGCCCTCGGGGTAGAACAGGATCGCGCCGCCGTAGGCGAGCCGCTGCTGCGACTCGCTCAGCGACTTGGCCGCCTCGCTGCTGCCGCGGTAGACGGGGATCGCCAGCAGCCCGCGCACGGCCCTGCCCAGGAACGGCACCTTGAACAGGCCGGCCTTGGCCAGGATGACCGGCCAGCGCCCGTTGTTGTAGAGGAAGTGGGACAGCAGCACGGGATCGGTCCAGGACAGGTGGTTGGCCGCGATGATCACCCCGCCCTCGCGCGGGATCCGCTCGCCGTGCCGCCAGTCCTTCCTGACGAGGAGCCCGGAGAGCGGTTTCACCACCGCTACGGCGAAGTACTCCCAGAAACGCGAGGGTCGCGCGGGGCGGCTCATGCTCTCCTCCAACACGTGCGGTGTGCGCCCAAGTCTCCCGGTTGGCCGCGTGGGATGTCGAGGCGGGATGCTTAAGCCTATGAGCAACCGCTGGTCCGTGGTCATCCCGGTGAAGACGCTGGTCGCGGCGAAGACACGGCTGGCCGCCGCCACTGGGCCCTACCGGACGCGGCTGGCCGTTGCCGTCGCCTCCGACACCGTCTCGGCCGCGCTCTCCTGCCCGCTGGTCGCCCGGGTAATCGTGGTCACCTCGGATCCGGCCGCCGCGGGCCCGCTGGCCGGGCTCGGGGCCGAGGTGGTGCACGACCCCGACCGCGGGCTCAACACCGCCCTGCGCACGGGCGCCGCGCACGCCGTACGGCACGGCGGCCCCATCGGCGCGCTCCAGGCGGACCTGCCTTCGCTGAGGCCCGCTGAGCTGGCGATCGCCCTGGCGGCCGCGGCCGAGTTCGACCAGGCCTTCGTGCCGGACGCGCAGGGGGTCGGCACCACGTTCTACGGCGTGCAGGACGGGATCCGGTTCACGCCCAGATTCGGCGGGGAGTCGCGGGCCAAGCACCTGGCCGGCGGCGCCAAGGAGCTGTGCCCGGAGGGCATCGAGTCGGTCAGGCGCGACGTGGACACGCCCGACGACCTGCGCGCGGCCGTGGCGCTCGGGCTCGGCCCGCACACGGCGGAGGTGGTCAGGCTGCTGTGGCCGTGATCGGGCAAAGCGTTTACGCTGGTCGACGTGCAGGCCACGGTACGCACCTTCGATCCGGCCACCCGCTCGGGCACGGTCTTCCTCGACGACGGGACGGTGCTCGAGTTTCCGGCGAGCGCTTTCGACGCGGGGCCGCTGCGGCTGCTGCGTTCCGGCCAGCGGGTCAATCTGGCCACTTCTGACGGCCAGATCACTTACATCACGCTGTCCACTTTTCCCGTGCCGGACTGATCTCCATTAAGGCGGGCCGCCGCCGAAGAATGCAAGAACGCCCGGACCGAAACGGCCCGGGCGTACTCGTGTATCTATTTACTTCTTCTTGGCTGCTTTCTTGCCGCCGATGTTCACCAGCTCCTTGAAGTCGGAGCCGGGGCGGAACTTGGGTCCCCAGCTCTCGGCGACCTTGATCTCGGCACCGGTCGACGGGTTCCTGGCAGTGCGCGCGGGCTTGTGGACCATCTCGAACGCGCCGAAGCCCGTGATCGAGACCTTGTCTCCGCTTGCGACCGCCTTCTGCACGGCGTCGATGATCGCGTTCACGGCCTCAGTGGCCGTCTTCTTGTCGCCCACCCGATCTGCGATGGCGTCGACGAGTTCCCGCTTGTTCATGAAAGTTCTGCTCCCCCAGTTTGGCTCGGGGTTCCAGCTCACGAGTTCGACGTAGAAACCCCTTACGGGCTCGAAAGTAGGCCGGATCGCTGGGGAACTCAATTACCCAGGGGGTTTTCTTTACCGCGTGGCGTGTCGTCGAGGCTGGTCAGGAAGGCTTCGAGGCGGGCCGCGGCCCGTTCTGGATCACGCTTTGCGAGGTCGCAGATCGCGAGATATCGCCGCGCACAGCGCGCTTTCTCGGCGGGCGGGAGCACGCGGACGCGGCGGTGCGCCTCGCGCAACCGCCGCGCCAGCTCGTCGTCTTCTAGACGGTCGTCGGCAGCCATGGCTGCCGACCATTCTCGTACGTGGCGACGTCCTCGCTGTGACGCAGGGTCAGTCCGATGTCGTCCAGGCCCTCCATGAGCCGCCAGCGCGTGTAGTCGTCCAGCTCGAAGGACCAGGCCTGGTCGCCCAGGCGGACCTCGCGCTCGGCCAGGTCGACGGTGATCCGCGCGGTCGGGTCCGCCTCGACGGCCGACTGCAGCTCCTCCACGATCTTGACGTCGAGCACGACGGGCAGCAGGCCCATCTTGGTGGAGTTGTTCCGGAAGATGTCGCCGAACCTGGGCGCGATCACGACGCGGAAGCCGTACTGCTGGATGGCCCAGACGGCGTGCTCGCGCGAGGACCCGGTGCCGAAGTCGGGACCCGCCAGCAGGATGCTCGCGCCGTGGTATTTGTCCTGGTTCAGCACGAAGTCGGGGTTCTCGCGCCAGGCGGAGAACAGGCCCTTCTCGAAGCCGGTGCGGCTGACCTGCTTGAGCCAGACCGCCGGGATGATCTGGTCGGTGTCGACGTTGCTGCGGCGCAGCGGCACCGCCGTACCGGTGTGGGTGGTGAAAGCTTCCATTTTCGGGTTCTCCTAGGCCAGGTCGGCGGGCGCGGTGAGCTTGCCGGTGACGGCGGTCGCGGCGGCGACCTGGGGCGACACCAGGTGGGTGCGGCCACCCTTGCCCTGGCGGCCCTCGAAGTTGCGGTTGGAGGTGGAGGCGCTGCGCTCGCCCGGCTTGAGCGTGTCCGGGTTCATGCCCAGGCACATCGAGCAGCCGGCCTGGCGCCACTCGGCCCCCGCCGCCTCGAAGACCTTGTCCAGGCCCTCCTTCTCGGCCTCGAGCTTGACCAGCATGGAGCCGGGCACGACCAGCGTGCGGGTCTTGACCTTGCGCCCGCGCAGGATCTCGGCGGCGGCCCGCAGGTCCTCCACGCGCCCGTTGGTGCACGAGCCGACGAAGACGGTGTCGACCTCGATCTCGCGCAGCGGCGTGCCCGCGGTCAGGCCCATGTACTCAAGCGCCCGCTCGGCCGCGGCCCGCTCGTCCGGGTCGGCGAAGGTCTCGGGGTCGGGTACGGCCTCGCCCAGCGGCAGGCCCTGGCCCGGGTTCGTCCCCCAGGTCACGAACGGCGTGAGCGTCGAGGCGTCGATCTCGACGACCTTGTCGAAGGCGGCGTCGTCGTCGGTGCGCAGCGACTTCCAGTACTCCACAGCCTGGTCCCAGGCCGCGCCGGTGGGGGCGTGCTTGCGGCCCTTGAGGTAGGCGAACGTGGTCTCGTCCGGGGCGATCATGCCGGCGCGGGCGCCCGCCTCGATGGACATGTTGCAGACCGTCATCCGGCCCTCCATGGAGAGCTTGCGGATGGCCTCGCCGCGGTACTCGACGATGTAGCCCTGGCCGCCGCCGGTGCCGATCTTGGCGATGATCGCCAGGATCAGGTCCTTGGCCGTCACGCCCCCGGGCAGGTCGCCCTTGACCTCGATGGCCATGGTCTTGGGCCGGTAGGCGGGCAGCGTCTGGGTGGCCAGCACGTGCTCGACCTCGGAGGTGCCGATGCCGAAGGCGATGCCGCCGAACGCGCCGTGCGTGGAGGTGTGCGAGTCGCCGCACACGATCGTCATGCCCGGCTGGGTCAGCCCGAACTGCGGGCCGATGATGTGCACCACGCCCTGCCCGGCGTCGCCCATCGGGTGCAGCCGGATGCCGAACTCGGCAGCGTTCTTGCGCAGGGTCTCGACCTGGGTCTTGGACACCGGGTCCGAGATCGGGCCGAGCACGGTCGGCACGTTGTGGTCCTCGGTGGCGATCGTGAGATCGGGCCTTCGCACGGTACGGCCGGCGAGACGCAGGCCGTCGAACGCCTGCGGGCTGGTCACCTCGTGAATGAGGTGCAGGTCGATGTAGAGCAGGTCCGGCTCACCCTCGGCACGCCGCACGACGTGCTGCTCCCAGACCTTCTCGGCCAGTGTGCGGCCCATTGATCTCTCCTCGTGTTAACCGCGATGCTCCGCATCGCCGCTCGGTCGCTGTGAAGCCGGTCTCTTCCCTCGTCGCTCAGGCCAGAGACCGGCGCTCCCTCGCTTGAGATTGCGTCCGACTTGCTTTCTCATATGTCGAGACGGCAGTATCGGCCTATGGACAACTCTAGCGGAGTCGGCGTACTGGACAAGGCCGTTCTCGTGCTCAACGCTCTGGAAGCGGGTCCCGCCTCGCTTGCGCAGCTCGTTCAGGCCACCGGCCTGGCCCGGCCCACGGCGCACCGGCTGGCGGTCGCCCTGGAGCACCACAGGATCGTCACCCGCGACACACAGGGCCGCTTCGTCCTCGGCCCGCGCCTTTCCGAGTTGTCCACGGCGGCGGGCGAGGACCGGTTGCTAGCCGTCGCCGCGCCCATCTTGATGCAGTTGCGCGACCTGACCGGGGAGAGCGCGCAACTCTACCGGCGCCAGGGTGACGAGCGGGTCTGCGTGGCCGCGGCCGAGCGTGCGTCCGGGCTTCGCGACACCGTGCCCGTGGGGTCGGCCCTGCCGATGACCGCGGGGTCGGCGGCCCAGATCTTGCTGGCTTGGGAGGAGCCTGACCGGCTGCACCGCGGGTTGCGCGGGGCCAAGTTCACCGCGGCCACCCTGGCCTCGGTGCGGCGCCGGGGGTGGGCCCACAGCGTGGGTGAGCGGGAGCAGGGTGTGGCCAGCGTCTCAGCGCCCATCCGGGGCACCGGCGGCAAGGTCATCGCGGCCGTCTCGGTCTCGGGCCCCATCGAACGCCTCACCCGCGCCCCCGGCCGCCTCCACGCGGTCCCCGTCATGGCCGCCGCCGAACGCATCACAGAGTCCATGCGCCGCTCCTCCTAACCCCCCATCCCGTACGGCGAGCCCCCTTGCACGGGCACCTGCTGCACTCCGGACCCTGTAGGGCGGGGACCCTGAAACGGCCGGACCCCGCACGGCCGGACCCTGCACGGCCGGACCCTGCACGGCGGGGCTCTGGAGCGGTGCGCCACTCACAGGCGCCGGGTCGGCGGGACGTTGTACGGCGGAGCCCGGCGCCCATGTGCGGCGCGCAACCCGAGAACGCCCTCACCCGGCTCCCGTGCGCCGTGGCGGCGGGCAACCGTCACCGACTCGCCAGCAGCGCCGGTCGCGGGCCCTCAGCCGAAGTGCGGGGGGCGGCCGGTGGGCGCGGCCCGCCGTACAAGATCACCACAGAGATCGGGAGCCAAGCCGAGGCGCCCGCCGGACGAGAACACGACAGAGATCGGGAGCCGAGCCGAGGCCCCCGCCGGACGAGAACACGACAGCGGTCCGAGGCGGCCGCCGGACGAGATTCAGAGAGAGCTGCTATTGGACGCGATGCCCATGATCAGCAAAACCGCCTAATTGGGGAGCCGAGTGCCTCGCGGGAGCACTAGCCTGATTGGGTGACCGATCGCATCGAGGTAGCCGCCACTGAGCTGCGACCCCTGCTCGAAGAGTTCATCATGTGGGCGCGTACCAACGCGCCCGGAAGCGACCCCGAGCTCGTGGGGCCCGCCGCACTGTGGCACCGTCTCGCCTTCTCCGACGACATCGGCACGTGGAAGCGCACTGACCTGCGCAACGTGCTGCTCGACCGGATGCCGAAGGTCGTCGAGGACCCCGATGCGGCCGCCGACGGGATGCTGCCCGCCGTCGACGCCTACCTGACGTTCCTGTCGCAGACCGGCAAGCTCAGCGAGCACTCCGACTCGCTGGACGACCTGCAGGCCGAGCTCGACGACCTCGAGGACGACTTCGTCGAGCTCATGGAGGACCTGCTCGACGAGCAGGACGGCGAGGACGACGACGAGGAGGAAGGCGGCGACCTGGGCGACTTCGAGCCGTTCGCGGACGAGCTCGGCAACCTGCCCACGATCCGGCTGCGTCCCGACTCCGAGCTGGCCACGGCCGCCCGCCAGGTGCCGCTCATCGCCAAGGCCCGTGACCTGGCCCTGTGGGTGGGGTCCGGCCGCAAGGTGGGCGACGACTCGCTGCTGTCCGACTCCGAGGTCGAGCAGGCCCTGGAGACCATCGGACTGGAGCGTCCCGACGCCGAGGGCCCGCTGGCCGAGTCGGTCCCCCAGCTCTGGAACATCTGGAACCTCGCCGTCGACCTGGAGTTCCTCGAGCCCGGCGAGGGCAACACGGTCGCCGTCCAGGACGACACGGCCGAGTGGCCCTTCGACGACGACGAGGACGTCCTCGACGCGTGGATGCTCGGCCTGCACTCGGTCGACTACGGTGACCCCGAGCTCGCCGACGACGACCTGACCATGGCGCTGGCCGGGCTCTCCCGCGGCCTGCTCGTGCGCCTGCTGCTGGCCGGCGGCTCGCGACCGCGCGAGGAGCTGGCCACCGAGCTGGCCGAGGCCGCCGCCGAGCTCGACGAGCTGGGCGCCGAGGCTTGGGAGGCCGCGGGCGACCCGCTGGCGTCGGTGCTCGAATGGCTCAGCGAGTACGGCATGCTCGAGGTCGCCGGCGCCACGGTCACGCTGACCGCGCTCGGCACCGAGGGCGTCGTCCATCTGGTCGACGACGCCGACATCGAGGTCGACGCCCGCCCGGCGATCGAGTCGATGAGCGCGCACGACCTGCTCGAGCTCAGCGCCGAGCTGCCCGAAGACGAGGCCGACGCGGAGCTGGCCGCCTGGATGGAGCGCCGCGAACCTGCCCGCGCCGCCGAGGAACTGCTCGCGGCCGCGGCGGAGGACGACGGCAACGCCCTCATCCGGGTACAGGCCGCCAGCGTGGTCGGCACGCTCGGCGAGGCCGCGATCCCCGCCTGGCAGGAGGCGCTCAAGGAACCCTCCCTGCGCCCCTACGCGGCCACCCACCTCAGCCAGCTCGAGGTTCCCGACGCGCCCGAGCCCACCCAGGACGATACGCACTGGCTCATCCTCGACATGTGGACGATCTCAGCCGGTCTGGGGCGGGCGGAGTTCGTGGGCAGCCTCAAGGACATCGGGCCGGACCTGCTCAACAACCTGCTCGAGGTGATCTGGAAGATTCCGCACGCGCACGTGGAGGAACTGCTGGACCTCATCTCGCAGGTCCACCCGGACAAGCAGGTCGCCAAGGCCGCCCGCCGAGCCCTCTTCAAGGCCCGCTCCGCCACCCGCCCCTAACCTCCCACCCCGCCCCCGGCACCCCCCACCCGCCCCGGGCCCCCTCACCCACCCCCGGGCCCTCTCACCCACTGCCGGCGCCTCCAACTCCCGCCCCGAGCTGTCCCCTCCCGGGTTTCGCGCTGCCCACCCCACGTGCCCCACGTCGTTTGCCACACGGCTTCCGCATCCGCCCACCTCACGGTCCCACGTTCCGCGCCAGGTGGTTCTGCGTTGTCCGCGTGCGGGCCTCGTGTTGCCCGCCATACACGGGCGCCGACGACGCCCGTTCCACATCCCGCCGACCCGGCGCCGGTGCGGCATCCGCGTGCTCCCGGAGTGCCCGCACGCCCCGGCACGCTTCTGTGCCCACCTCGCGGTCCCGCATCGCCCGGCTGACGGTCCAGCGTTGCCTACCGAGGTCCCGCGTTGCTAGCCGATGCGAGGCCAGGGTTGCGCACCTTGCATCGGCTGTTGTAGCCGCCGACGGCCACCGAGCGCTCGCCGGAGGCGACGGTCTTGCGGCCGGGCCGCCTCGTGGTCCCGCGTTGCGTGCCACGCCGTTGTCCGCGTGAGGGGCCCGTGGTGCCCGCCGTACACGGGCGCCGACAACCGCCGTCCCGCATCCCGCCGACCCGGCGCCATTGAGGGCTCTGTGCGCTCCTGGAGTGCCGCGCATGCCGGTTCTCGGGGCGGTGGGGGGAGGGGTGGTCAGGGGTGGGGTGGGGAGGGATGCTGGCGGGTAGTGGGGGCTGGGTGTGGGTGAGGAGGTTGGGATGCGGTTTGCGATCAAGACGAGGCCGGAGCATCAGACGTGGGCGGAGATTCGTGACGTTTGGGTGGCGGCGGATCAGATCGAGTTGTTCGAGTCTGCCTGGAACTGGGATCACTTCTATCCGCTGACCGGCGACACGCTGAACGGGACGAATCTGGAGGGCTGGACGATGCTGGCCGCGATGGCGCAGGCCACGCGGCGGATTCGGCTGGGCTGCCAGGTGACCGGCATGATCTACCGTCATCCAGCGGTGCTGGCGAACATGGCGGCGACCGTCGACATCATCTCCGAGGGGCGGCTTGAGCTGGGGCTGGGCGCCGGGTGGAACCAGCAGGAGTGTGATGCGTACGGGATCGAGCTGCCGCCGCTGCGGGAGCGGTTCGACCGGTTCGACGAGGGCGTCGAGGCGATCGCGCGGCTGCTGAGCCAGACCTCGACGACGTTCGAGGGCCGCTACGTCCGCCTGACCGACGCCCGGTGCGAGCCGAAGCCGGTGCAGCGGCCGTACCCGCCGATCACGATCGGGGGCCGCGGGCCGAAGCGTACGCTGCGGACGGCGGCGCGCTGGGCCCAGCAGTGGAACGTGATCACCCAGGACGCCGACGACTGGCGCGCCCTCAAGGAGGTCCTGCTGGGCCACTGCGCCGACCTGGGGCGGGACCCGTCGGAGATCACGTGCTCGGTGAACGTCCGGGTCGATCCCGACGACGTGGACGCGGTGACGGGTCCGGTGGACGCCTATCGCGTGGCGGGCGCCGACCTGGTGATCATCAACCTGCCGCACCACGCCAAGCCGGACATCCTGGAAAGGCTCGCCGGCATCCTCTGACAGAGCCCGGACGTCGACGCGCGCTGGATGGGGATGTTCTACGACACGGTCAGCCACGCTGCGGCTGCATGCCGGTGTACGGCGAGCTGCCCCGGCATGGAAGCGGAGTCGTATGCCAGGCGACGCGCAACCCGGACCGGGCTGCGCGGCAGTTGTATGCCAGGGCGACGAGCAGCCCGGACCGGGCTGCTCGAAAGTGGGGAGATGCGGAAGGAGACAGTAGTCCCGACCGGATTCGAACCGGCGCTACCGCCTTGAGAGGGCGGCGTCCTGGGCCACTAGACGACGGGACCTTCGCAAGCTTGTGACAGTGGTAGTCCCGACCGGATTCGAACCGGCGCTACCGCCTTGAGAGGGCGGCGTCCTGGGCCACTAGACGACGGGACCCTGTCCACAAGCGAACGTGCCGGGCCTCCCCGGCAACGCAGGTAACTCTACCGCACCCCGAGGAGTGCCACCAAACCGCTTTGCCGGTCACAGAATCCCTCTGCGATAGGCCTCGCCGACGGCGGCGGCTCTGTCGCGGACGTCGAGCTTGGCGTAGATGTGCAGCAGGTGCGTCTTGACGCTGGCCTCGCTGATGAACAGCCGGGAGGCGGCCTCCCTGTTGGTCGCCCCGCCGGCGACCAGCGCGCTGCCGCATCCCGTCCAGCCCGAACCCTTCTCGCGGGGTCCCTGGATCGAAGCCACGCCCGTCGTCGCGGACGTCGAGCAGGACCGCGGAGTCCTCGTAGGAGAGCGTCACGCCCGCCCTGGCCGCCCCGCGTGTTTGGCCACATTTGCCAGCGCCTCCTGGGCCACTCTGAAGAGGGTGACCTCCAGGTCGGGCGCGAGCGCGACGGGCGTGCCCGTGACCTCGACGGTCAGCGCGACGGCGGCGGTCTCGCCCCACGCGTGGGCCATCCGGGTGATCGCCTCGGGCAGCCGGCCGTCCTCCAGCGGTTCTGGCCGCAGCGCGCGCACGGAGCGGCGGGCCTCGGCCAGGCCCCGCGTTGCCAGGGACGCCGCCTGGTGGAGGTGGCGCCGCCGTACCGTGTCGTCGGCCGCGCGGTCGGCGGCGCGCAGCTGGCCGGTGAGTGCGACCAGGTCCTGCGCGATCGTGTCGTGGATCTCGCCGGCCATCCGCTGCCGCTCGTCGCGGACGCCGGCGTCCCTGGCCTGCTCGAGCAGGCGGGCGTGCAGGTCGGCGTTCTCGGCGAGCGCGGTGCGCAGGTCGGCGATCAGCTCGCGCCGTTTGTCGCTCTCCGCGGCCACGTACCAGCCCGCAACATCAGGGGTACGGCGATGCCGCCGATGACCGTGTACACCCCCACCTGCGCCCCGGCCGCGTCGTTCGGCCCGGTCATCCTGGTCGGCGGGAGCCTGGGCGGCGTCGTGATCACCAAGGTGGCCGACACGGTGCCGGACCTGATCCACCGGCTCGTCTACGACACGGCGTTCTGCTGCACGGGGCTGCGCTCGGCGGCCGACTACCTGAGCACGCCGGAGGGCGAGGCGAGCCTCGTGCCGAACCTGCTGAAGGGCATGGTGGCCGATCCTCGGGTCATCAAGGCGTCACGCACCAACTGGCGCACGAAGGACAGGGAGTTTCTGCGGGCGGCCAAGGAGGCGTTCATGGCCGACGCGGCCGAGGGCGAGTTTCTGGCGATGCTCAACACGTTGCTGCCCGACGAGAGCCTCCAGGTGCCGGTCGCCGACGCCAGGGGCCACAAGGACCGGTGGGGGAGGGTGCCGCGCACCTACATCAGGCACGCCAAGGACAGGACGATCCCGCTCGCGCTACAGGATCGGATGATCAGGGAGGCGGACACGGCGACGCCGGGCAACAGGTTTCAGGTCTTCACCGTGGAGGCGTCACACGCACCAACGGCCGAGGCGACACGAAAGATCATCGATATTCTCGACCAGCTGGGAAAGTGAGGAAAAGCTGGGGTACCAGGACTCGAACCTAGACTAACTGAACCAGAATCAGTCGTGCTGCCAATTACACCATACCCCACCGTATGCGGGCCCTTTGTGGGGCTCGCTCGGCGACCTCCGAAAGAATAGCCCAGCTTGGGGGGTGACACCAAAACGATTCCCCGAAACACGTGTCGCCCGCTCGGTCATGCCAAGCTGAAGGGGACAAAACACCACGTGGAGGAGCCCTAGCGTTGGCCGAGAACCCGTTCTTCGCCCCCAGCAGCCTGCCGTATCAGCTGCCGCCCTTCGAGGAGATCCGCGAGGAGCACTACCTGCCCGCCTTCGAGCGCGGGATGGCCGATCATCTGGCCGAGGTCGACGCCATCGCGAGCAGCACCAAGCCGCCCACGTTCGACAACACTGTGGCCGCGCTCGAACGGTCGGGCCAGATACTGAGCCGCGTGTCGATGGTCTTCTTCAGCGTCGCCGCCTCCGACTCCACCGACACGATCATGGAGATCGAGCAGCAGATCTCGCCCGAACTGGCCAAGCACAGCGACGCCGTACGGCTGAACCGGGCGCTGTGGGCGCGGATCAAGCAGGTGGACACGGCCGACCCCGAGGAGGCGTGGCTGCTGGAGAAGTACCGTGAGGACTTCGTCAGGGCCGGCGCGGACCTGTCGGAGGAGCAGCAGGCCCGGCTGCGGGAGCTCAACGAGGAACTGTCGAGGCTGTCCACCGAGTTCTCGCAGAACCTGATCAAGGCCTCGACGGAGTCGGCGCTGGTCGTCGAGGACCCCGCCGAGCTCGACGGGCTGGACGAGGCCCAGATCAAGGCGCTGGAGAAGGACGGCACGTACGTCCTGCCGCTGCTGAACTTCACCAACCAGCCGGCGCTGGCCCAGCTGACCGACCGCGACGTGCGCCGCCACCTGTACACGCTGAGCGTGGAGCGGGCGCCACAGAACTTCGCGCTGGCGATCAGGACGGCGACGCTGCGGGCCGAGCGTTCCGCGCTGCTCGGCTTCCCCAACCACGCCGCCTACGCGGTGGCCGACCAGACGGCCAAGACCGTGGAGGCGGTGGAGTCGATGCTCGGCCAGCTGGTGGAGCCCGCCGTACGCAATGCCCGCAAGGAGGCGGAGGCGCTGGCCGAACAGGCTGGGTTCCCGATCGAGCCGTGGGACTGGTCGTTCTACACCGAGAAGGTGCGCGCGGCGCGTTACGACTTCGACGCCGACGCGATGCGGCCCTACTTCGAGCTGAACCGGGTCTTCCTGGACGGCGTCTTCTACGCCGCGACGCAGCTGTACGGCGTCACGTTCACCGAGCGGACCGACCTGAAGGGCTACCACTCGGACGTGCGGGTCTTCGAGGTGTTCGACAACGGAGCGGCGAGCCGGCTCGGAGAGAGCGAGCGCAGCGATGCCAACGGAGAGCCGAGGGAGCGCGACCATGAGCACGCTGGCACGCTGGGGCTGTTCGCGCTCGACCCGTACGCACGGCCCACCAAGCGGGGCGGGGCGTGGATGAACAACCTGGTCGACCAGTCGTTCCTGTTCGGCGAGAAGCCCGTGGTGATGAACAACCTCAACCTCACCAAGCCCGCCGAGGGGCCGACGCTGCTCACCTTCGACGAGGTCAACACCGCCTTCCACGAGTTCGGCCACGCGCTGCACGGGCTGTTCTCGCAGGTGCGCTACCCGCGGGTGTCCGGCACCAACGTGCCGCGCGACTTCGTGGAGTACCCCTCGCAGGTCAACGAGATGTGGGCGACCTGGCCGGAGATCCTGGCCAACTACGCCAAGCATTACGAGACGGGCGAGCCGATGCCGGCCGAGCTGGTGGCGAAGATGACTGCCACCGAGAAGTTCAACCAGGGCTTCAAGACCGTGGAGTACCTGGCGGCGACGCTGCTCGACTGGGCCTGGCACAAGCTGGGCGAGGGCGAGACCGTGGCGGACGCGCAGGCCTTCGAGCAGGCCGCGCTGGAGGCGGCGCAGATCGCTTTCCCGCTGGTGCGGACCCGCTACCGGACGAACTACTTCGCGCACATCTTCGCCGGCGGCTACAGCGCGGCCTACTACTCCTACATCTGGAGCGAGGTCCTCGACGCCGAGAGCGTGGAGTGGTTCAAGGAGAACGGCGGGCTGAAGCGGGAGAACGGCGACCACTTCCGCCGCGAGCTGCTGTCCAAGGGCGGCAGCCTCGACCCGCTGACCCAGTTCCGCAACTTCCGCGGCCGCGAGCCCAGCATCCAGCCCCTCCTGGAGCGCCGCGGCCTGCTCTAACCCTCCCCGCCAGCCACTACACCCCGCCCAATCCTGGACAGGCCACACATCACCGGAGCATCGCGGCAGGGCGTGATCCCGGACGAGCCACGCGCCACCCGAGTGGTGCGCCAGGGCGTGGCCCTGGACGGGGCCAGGCGCCACCGGAGCGGCACGGTAGGGCGTGGTCCTGGGCGGGACAGGGGCTACTGGGGGGTCGGGGCGTGGGGTGATTCCAGCTGGGTCAGGCGGTCCTCGAGCCAGGCGCGTTCTGCGGTGCCGGTGGCTCGGGCGATGAGTAGCATGCCGCGCCGGTTGGGGTCGGGTTCGTCCTCGGCCCTGACCGGGCGGTCGCCCTCGTAGAAGAAGCTGGCGGGTGCGCTCAGGAAGTCGAGCCGGCGGCGCAGCACCGCCGCCTGCTCCTGCTCCGGCAGCACCGACAGGAACGTCAGCAACGCGAAGAACCGGCTCTGGTCGCTGACGTCCAGGTCCGGCGGCTCCCTGAGCCGGTTCGTCAGCTCCTCGCGGCCCTTGCCCGTGAGCGTGATCACCAGCCTGCGCGCCGCCGCCGCGCCCTCCTCCTCGTGCCGCTCGACCAGCCCCTTGGCCTCCAGGCGGGCGACCGCCGGATAGAGCGCGCCGTCGCTGAGCGGCCGCAAGTGGCCGCTCAGCGCGTTGAGCCTGGTCTTGAGCTCGTAGCCGTGCATCGGCCGCTCGTTCAGGAACCCCAGGATGGTGAGAGTCAGGTCACCGCCACTTGCCATGGGCGCATCGTATCGCTATACATCTAAACGATATATAGCGAAACGAGGTAAAAATCATGATCCGGTTGGCTCTGCCGGTCTATGTGGAGTTGCTCACGGCCGTGGTGGCGGTGAGCGTGATCGACCTGCTGTGGGTGTCCGGGCTCGGCCCGGAGGCGATCGCCACGGTCACCGTGGCCACCACGCTGGAGTACCTGGCCTACGGGGTGTTCCTGGCCATCCCCTTCGGCCTGACGGTCGTGGTGGGCCGCCTCGACGGCCGCGCTCCCCTGGGCCCGGCGATCAGGTCCGGCTGGGCGCTGTGGGCCGCGGCGTCGGCGGTGATCGTGATCCCGGCGCTGCTGCTGCGGCATGTACTGGCGCTGGGCACGCACGCCGAGGGGTTCCTGCTGATCTCGCTCGGCGGGCTGCCCGTGTACTTCGCCCAGACGGTGGCCGACGGCATCGTCAAGGGCCTCGGCAACACCCGGATCCCGATGCGCAACGCGCTGATCTGCAACGCGCTGGTCATCGCGCTGGACCCGCTGTGCATCTACGGGCTCGGCCTCGGAGTGAACGGCGCCGCCTGGGCCACGCTGGCGGCCCGCGCGATCACGCTCGCGGTCTCCTGTCGGACGCTGGTACGGCTGACGCGGCCCGGAGCCCACAACGGGTCCTCAGCCGAAGCGACGCGGCCCGGAGCCCGCACCACAGGGCACAGGTCCTCCGCCGAAGCGATGCTGGAGAATGCCGGAAACATCATGAAGGCCGGACTGCCCATGTCCGGAGATTTCCTGGCACGCGACATCGTGGGGTGGCTGCAGACCGGGCTGGTGGCTTCCTTCGGCACCGCCGCGCTGGCCGGGTTCGGCATCGGGCAGAAGATCATGCTGGCGGGCGTGATGGCGTTCTACGCACTCAAGCAGGCGGCCATGATCCAGACCGCCCGCTCCCAGGCCTCCGGGTCGCCGCTGTGGCTCGGGCTGGGAGCGGGGGTGGTGGTCGCCGCGGGATTGAACCTGCTCGCCGTACCGGCTGCTGGGTTGTTCACCGCGGACCCCGAGGCCGCGGTGAGCTACCTGCGGTGGATGGCGCTCTACTTGGTGCCGTTCGGCGGGCTGATCGCCGTGGGCGGGCGCATGCAGGCCGACGGCAGGGGCGGCCGGCTGCTCGCGGCCACGCTGGCCGGCTTCGCCGTACAGCTGCCCCTGGCCTATCTGCTGAGCGCCCGGATCGGCGTCACCGGGGTGTGGCTGGCGTCGGCGGCGGGCGCCGTCGTCAGCCTCGCAGGCGTGCTAGCGCGGCGCGGATCCGCTCCTGCGACCGCTCCCGGCCGAGGACCTCGATCGACTCGAACAGCGGCAGCCCCACCGTCCGGCCGGTGATGGCCACCCGGACCGGTGCCTGTGCCTTGCCGAGCTTGAGCCCCTGCGCGTTGCCGACCTCCTCGAGCGACTCCTTGAGCGACTCGGTGTCCCAGCTGACGATCTCGAGCTTGGCCAGGTAGCCGGAAAGGATCTCCTCCGCCGAGCTCTTCATCGCCTTGTCCCAGGAGGCCTGGTCGAAGACGGGCTGGTCGAGGAAGAGGAAGTCGACGTTCTGCCTGATCTCCGACAGGACCGTGAGGCGGGTCTGGGCCAGCGGCGCGACCTTGCTGAAGGTCTCCAGGTCCCACAACGGGTCGAGGTAGGGCGCGCAGCGCTCCTCGAACACCTCGGCGGGCAGCGCGCGGATGTACTCGCCGTTGAAGGCGCGCAGCTTCTTCTCGTCGAAGAACGCGCTGGCGGAGTTGACGTTGTCCAGCTTGAACAGCGGCATCATCTCCGACCACGGCAGGATCTCGCGGTCGTCGCCCGGGCCCCAGCCCAGCAGCATCAGGTAGTTGACCATGGCCTCGGCCAGGTAGCCCTCGGCGCGGTAGTCCTCCAGGGCGACCTTGTCGCGGCGCTTGGACAGCTTCTTGCGCTGCTCGTTGACGATCACCGGCAGGTGCGCCCAGACCGGCGGGGTGGCGCCGAGCGCGGGCCAGAGCAGCTGCTGCTTGGCGGCGTTGCCCAGGTGCTCCTCGCCGCGCACGACATGGGTGATGTTCTGGGTGATGTCGTCGACGGCGTTGGCCAGCACGTACAGCGGCGTGCCGTTGGTGCGGGCGATGACGAAGTCTTCCTGGGCCTCGTTGGGGAACTCGACCCGGCCGCGGATCACGTCGTCGACCACCGTGATGCCCTCGTCGGGGGTGCGGAAGCGGACCGCGCCCTCGGCCAGGCCGCGGTCACGGCAGTAGCCGTCGTAGCCCTTGTGCTCCGAGCCCGTCCTGGCGACCAGGTCCTCCCTGGTGCAGTCGCAGTAGTAGGCGCGGCCGTCGGCCAGCAGCTTGGCCACGGCCTCACGGTGCTGCGGCTCGAAAGCGGACTGGAAGTAAGGTCCCTCGAAGACCGGGTTCGAGCCGTTGATGCCGATCCAGTCGAGCGCCGAGATGATGCCCTCGGTCCACTCCGGCTTGTTCCGGCTGACGTCGGTGTCCTCGATGCGCAGCACGAACTGGCCGCCGGACTGCTCGGCCATGGCCCAGTTGAACAGCGCCGTGCGGGCGCCACCCACATGGAACATGCCGGTCGGGGACGGGGCGAAACGCACCCGGAGATCAGTCACGGGAGACCACCTTGTTCGTCAGGGTGCCGATGCCCTCGATGCCGACGCTGACCTCGTCGCCGACCTCCAGCGGGCCCACGCCCGCCGGGGTGCCGGTGAGGATCACGTCGCCGGGGATCAGCGTCATGACCGCGCTCACGTATGCCACGAGCGCGGGGATGTCGTTGATGAGCTGGCTGGTGCGAGTGCTCTGCCGTACCTCGCCGTTGACCGTGGTCGTCAGCGCCAGGTCGCTCGGGTCGAGGTCGGTCTGGATCCACGGGCCTAGCGGGCAGAAGGTGTCGAAGCTCTTGGCCCGGGTGAACTGGACGTCCTTCTTCTGCAGGTCGCGCGCCGTGACGTCGTTGGCGCAGGTGTAGCCGAAGATCACGTCCTTTACCCGATCGACCGGCACCTCGCGGCACAGCCGCCCGATCACCACGGCCAGCTCGCCCTCGAAGTCGACCCGGTCGGACAGCGCCGGATAGGCGATCGCCTCGCCGTGGCCGATCACGGAGGTCGACGGCTTGAGGAAGATGAGCGGCTCTTCGGGGACCTCGTTGCCCAGCTCCTTGGCGTGGTCGGCGTAGTTCCTGCCGATGGCGACGACCTTGCTCGGCAGCATCGGGGCCAGCAGCCGCACCTGGCTGAGCGGTTGCCGCTCGCCGGTGAACTGCACCTGCCCGAACGGGTGGCCGGAGATCGTGGAGATGAATTCCTCGCCCGAGCCGCCCTCGACGACGCCGAACGACACGCCTTCGCCTGTGGAGAACCTAGCTATACGCACGTGACAAGGCTATCGCTGGCGTCCAATCCAATTCGCCGTCCCCAACCTCCCACCGCATGCCATAGAGGTGCGAAAAGGAAGTCACCAGGGTCCCCCATGGGGTTCGCGCTCACGGCCGAGGAGTTGGAGCCCGTGGCGTGGGCGGGACGCACGAGCGAGGGGCCCGTGTCGACGCGACGATGCGGCTGAGTCAGGAATGCCCCACAAGCGTCTATAGAGTGCGTCTTCAGGCGCATTTTTCCTGAATTGGCGGTAATTGTCCCGAGCATAGTGACTCAGCGAACGTCGGGGGTGACGGATCGTGGCGGACCCAAGCGTCAAAGAGCAAGCGCCGGCGGTCCCGGGGCAGAGGACCCAGGAAACCGCAGCGCTCAAGAGCGAGAAGGGCTCGACCACCATCGACGACGCCGTCGTCGCCAAGATCGCCGGGCTGGCCGCGCGTGAGGTGGACGGCGTGTACGCCATGGGTGCCGGCACCGCCAGAGCGCTGGGCGTGATGCGCGGCATGGTGGGCGCGGAGAAGAGCGTCGCCCAGGGCGTCTCCGTCGAGGTGGGCGAGCGCCAGGCCGCGTGCGACCTGGCCCTGGTCGTCGAGTACGGCACCGCGATCCCGGAGATGGCGGCAGCCGTACGCGCCAGGGTCATCGCCGAGGTCGAGCGGATGTGCGGCCTGGAGGTGACCGAGGTCAACATTAAGGTCGACGACGTGCACCTGCCGGGAGAGAAGACCGAGACCTCAGATCAGCCCCAACCCCGGGTCCAGTGAGGGAGGCGTGATGAACAACAGCGCAGTACTGCCGCTGATCTGCATGGCCGTGGGCATCGTGCTCGGGCTGGCCGGGGCCTTCGGCGGGCTCGGGGCGTTCCTGCTGGTGCTCGTCCTGGGGGCCGTCGGGCTCCTGGTCGGCCGGATTCTGCAGGGCGGTGAGATCACTCTGCCCAACCTCACCGCGAAGAGACGATGACCACCGCCGCCGTCGGGCAGCGCGGGCGCACGCGGATCGCGGACCGGGTGGCCACCCGGATCGCCGTCCAGAGCGCGGCCGAGCTGCCGGCGGTGCTGCGGGTCGAGGCCGGCGGGCTGCCGTGGTCGCCCACCTCGGATGCGAAGGTCGCCGGCGACGTGATCGCGATCCGCCTGGCGGTGACCGTGGCCTACCCGGCGCCGCTGCGCGAGCTCTCGGCGCAGATCAGGGATTACGTGGCTCACCGGGTGGCCCAGCTCACGGGACTGTCGGTCTCGCGGGTGGACGTGACGATCAACACGGAGCATCCCTCATGAACGCCACACCGGCAGACAAGGCGGCGCTGAAGGCGTTCCGCCCGTCGCGGACGGTCCTGTCCTCGGTGGTCGCGCTGCTGATCACGGTGGTGGGCGTGCTGGTGGCCGTCGAGGTCGTCTCGGCGCTGCTCAACCGCCCGGTGGTCTCCTACCTCAGGCTGTACGGCTGGGCCGCCACCAATCCGTGGCGCAACCCGCTCGTCCTGCTCGTGGCCCTGCTGATGCTCCTGGCCGGGCTGGCGTTGCTGGTGACCGCGTTCCGTTCCGGGCGTTCCAGCGTGATTCCGGTGCGCACCGGCGATCCGGAGCTGATCGTGGGGGTGCGGGCCAAGAGCTTCGCCGGCGCCCTCGGGCATGCCGCCGAGCAGGTGCCGGGGGTCTACGAGGCGCACGCCTCGATCCGCGGGCCCACGGTGACCGTCACCGGCCGCATCGCCGGGCCGGAGAAGGAGCAGGTGACGGAGGCCGTACGGGATGCCGTGCTGACCAGGATGGCGGCGCTGGAGCCCGTGACGCCGCTCGCGGTGCGAGTCAACCTCAAGGAGCGGACATGAACCGGCGGACGGCGCGCGGCAACAGGATCGGCCTGACCGTGGTCGGCGTGCTGCTGGTCGTGCTCGGCGTGCTGGGCGTGCTGCTGTGGCTGATGGCGCCACTGCGCCAGCCGGTCCTGCTCTCGCAGCTGCGCGACCCGATGGCCTGGTGGGGCGTGGCGGTGGTCGCGGCGATCGTGGCGCTCCTCGGCCTGCGCTGGCTGGTGGTCCAGGGCCGCCGTGCCACGACCGGCATGATACGGCTGGAGTCGGGGCCCACGGGGGTGACCAACGTCTCCTCGAACGGCATCACCCAGGCGGTGGCCGCCGACGTGGCGGCCAGCCCAGCGGTGTTGAAGGCCAGCGCCAACCTGGGCGAGTCGGGTGAGGTACGGCTCAACCTGGTGGCCGACGAGCAGGCCCCGATGGGCCAGGTCGTGGCCCAGCTGTCCGACGTGGCGATCCCGCGCATGCGCTCGACGCTGGAGACCGAGCACCTGCCCGCGGTGGCCCAGGTGACGCTGGAGCACGCGCAACGGCGGGTGGTCTAGCGGTCCAGCGGGTTGGCCGCGATGCGCTCGGCGACGCCGGAGCGCACGAAGCGGCCCGCCACGCTGTCGGGCTTGCGGGCCCCCTGGTCGGTGACGCAGGCCGTGAACTCCTTGGCGATGTCCAGTCGCGGGTAGCGCGCCAGCACGTCCGCGCGCACCCCGCTGGGGATCTCGTCGGTGCGGCGGCCGGAGATGTCCATCCCGGTGGACAGCTCGAGCAGGTGCCCCTCGGGGTCCTGCTCGACGGGCACCTCGTCCCACATGTGGCGGATGATCACCTCGGCGGCGCGCACTCTGCGCTCGACCGGCCAGCCGGCGCCCGCGCCGAACACCCACGCCACGTGCCCGCCGGCCTCCTCGAAGGGCACGGTGTGGCTGTCGAACTGCGGGGTGAGCCCGATGTCGTGCAGCATCGAGGACACGAACAGCAACTCGTCGTCGAACCCGATCCCGTGCTCGCGCCCGTAGGCGGCGGCGAACAGGTAGGCCCTGATGGAGTGGTTCAACAGCGACGGCGTGTGGTACTCGGTCGCGACCTCGAGGGCGGTACGGCAGGCAGGGGTGTCCGGGAAGTGCGTCATGCGTCCACCATGTCGTGAGGTCGCGGGGTAGCGCGAGTGGCCGGGTGGTCCGCTTCCGCAATATTCCGGCCAACGGCCAGCCCGGCGGCCAGGCAGATCAGCGGTACGGCGGGCAGCACGTACCGGTGGTCGAAGGCGGCGATGAGCACCGGCACGACCAGCAGGGCCACGCCGACCGTCCACGGCAGCAGCACCGCTCCCCCGAGACGCCGCCAGCGCGCCACGACCCCGGCCAGCCCGATCGCGAGCAGCACGGCCAGGAAGGGCCCGCGCAGGAACCCGAATTCCTGATATTTCCGGATCAGACCGGCGTAGGGCTCGACGGTCATCGCCTCGCCGGTGAAGCCCTGGTAGGCGGTCGTGAGCTCGGCGGCCGTCCTGCCCTGGGAGGCGGGTCCCTTCTTGAAGGGCGCCGGGTGCTCGGGGAAGACGTAGGCGCTCTGCGGCCCCTCTACCGGGTACACCCACCGGTCCCAGGTGAACACGTGTGCCACGTCCCCCAGCCCGGTGAGCAGGAAGTCCAGCGGCTGGGCCAGGATGATCCGCTTGGCCTCGGCTCCGGCGGCCGCGTCCCTGCCGGCGGAGTCGGTGCCGAGCCGGTTGATGGGCGAGTCGGCGCCCCAGATGTACTCCGGCGGCGCCTTGCGCTGGCCCAGGGGCTCCTTGGGGCACAGGCCGTGCCCGGGCTCGCACTCGGCGAAGGTCATGGTCCGCGCCCACAGGAACGTGTTGCCCCGGCTCAGCCCGAGCTGGCCGTACTCGCTCTGGAACCAGAGGGCGTAGCCGGCGAGCGGGACGGCGCAGGCGGCGGCGAGCGCGACGAGCGGCCGCCAGCCCGCGCGGCGCAGCAGCAGCCCGACCAGAACCACCGCGATCACCGGCAGCCCCATCGTGCGTGTCACCGTGGCCGCGGCCAGCAGCAGGCCCGCGCACGCGCCCATCCACACCGTGGGGCGGCGCCGCCACAGGACCAGCGTCACCGCGGCCATCACCAGGAAGACGAACAGCAGGTCCGCCATGATCAGGTGCTCGAGCTGGATCTGGAAGGCGTCGAGCAGCGCCGGCAGCGCGAACAGCGTGGCCGCCCAGCCCGGCAGGGTCGTGAGCCGGCGCAGCAGCAGGTAGATGAACACGCCGACGGCCAGGCCCATCAGGTGCTGGACGACGACCACCAGCTCCAGGCTGGACAGCGGCTTGAGCGCCCACAGGAACAGCGAGTAGCCCGACGTGCGCGACTCCAGCGGCCGCGGGTCGAGCGCGGCGCCCAGGTAGGCGAAGGAGTCCGCCCAGAACCAGATCGCCGGCCGGTACCCCAGCAGCGCCACGAACCGCAGGGCCAGGCCCGCCAGCAGCGCCACCAGGAAGATCGCGTGCGTGCGGACCTGGGACATAGCCCCCGACAATACCGGCGAAAACGCCATAACGATCGCGCATTCCGGCTTGACCGGTAGATCAGGATTCCGTCAGCATGTCTCGCTCTCATCTTTCATCCGGAAGGAACCGGCGTGCGCCGCCTCGCGATACCCCTTGCCCTCGTGCTGGCCCTCGGCGCCGCGACGAGCCCCGTCCAGGCCGACACGAAGCAGGGCGCCGTGAAGCGCACCGCCCAGTGCCAGGGCGACTGGCTGCCCGCCACGCCGACCGCCGACGACGTCATGCGCGGCGACATCTCGCTGGTCGGGCTGCCGTCCTACAAGCTCGGCAAGAAGATCAACTGGGGCGCGAGCCCGTACCACAACCGCTCGTGGGAGTTCGTCTTCCAGTCGCTGCGCTGGATGGGCACGCTGGTCGTCGCCTACGAGGACACCGGCGAGCAGCAGTACCTCGACCGGGCCAAGGAGATCGCCAAGGACTGGGTGGACCACAACAAGCGCGGCGCCGCCGGCACCAAGCCCTACGTATGGAAGGACCACCCCGTCTCGCTGCGCTCCCAGGCGCTGATCTGCCTGAGCATGCACGTCAAGGACGGCTGGCTCAAGGACAGCCTGCAGGTGCACGCCAAGCTCCTGTCCGACCCGCGGCTGTACAAGAAGGGCCACAACCACGGGATGGACCAGGACATCGCGCTCATGGGCATCGGCTGCCGCTACGGCCGGTCCGACTGGACCGCCCTGGCCACCAAGCGCCTGGTCGGCACCGTGAAGCTGGACATCGACTCGCAGGGCGCGCTGATGGAACAGGCGCCCCGCTACGCGGTCTACGTGTACGGCAGGCTGCAGGTCGCGATGGAGAACATGCGCGCCTGCGGGCGCAAGGTGCCCGGCGAGATCGCCCACCGCGCCGACGCGCTCAAGGACTTCGTCGCCCACGCCACGCAGCCCAACGGCTACATGGTGCCCATCGGCGACGGCGACGCCGAGACCGAGCCGAAGATGGACACCGGCACCCCGAAGGACGCGGTCAAGGTCTACAAGGCCGGCTACGTCTTCGGCCGCACCGAGTGGAACAAGCCGGAGTCGGCGTTCTACTCGATCCGTTTCGGGCCCGCCATGAAGTTCCACGGCCACGAGGACCACCTGGGCGTCACCTACTACGCCAAGGGCCGCGACATCCTGGTCGACGGCGGCTTCAACTCCTACGAGAAGAGCGCCTACCGCTACTGGACGCTCGGCCCCACGGCGCACAACATCCCCGTCGTCGTGGGCGAGCGCTTCAGGCCCCGTACGGCGAGCAAGCTCGTCGAGACCGCCTACGGCAAGGACCGCCAGGCCTTCCGGTTCACCGACAAGGCCTACGGCACGGCCAGGACCCGTTCGGTGCTGGTCAACCACGGCGCGGACTTCATGGCGGTGCTCGACAGCGCCGCGGGCGGCAAGAAGATCCAGAGCCTGTGGCGCTTCGACCCGTCGCTGAAGGTCGTCTCCAACGACGGCGGCCGGGTCGTGCTGTCCGACGGCAAGTTCCGCGTCACGCTGGTGCAGCTGTCCGGGTGCAAGCCGATCGGGGGCCAGCGCGTGGAGCGCGGCGGCAAGCTGGGCTGGGTCTCGCCCGCGTACCTGTCCAAGAAGCGGACCAACGTGGTGATCTCGCCGCAGGCGAGCGACCTGCTCACCGTCATCGTGCCCGGCGACTCGCCCAGCGTGTCGTGCTCGGGCGGCAAGGTCTCCGTGGAGGGCGTGAAGCTGCCGGCCAACCTCCTCTGAGAATCCGGGGTTGACGCTTCTGGCTAATGGCATTAGCTTTCTGGTTATAGCCATTAGCCACTTGGAGGCGGCCATGATGCTGAACATCGACGGCGGACAGCTGGCGTACGACGTCATCGGCGAGGGCCCGCTGATCGTCCTGGCCCACGGGATGGGTGACAACCGGTCCGCCTTCGCCGAGCTGGCCGACCGGCTGGCCGCCTCCGGATACCGGGTGGCGAGCCTGGACCAGCGCGGCCACGGCGAGTCGAGCACCGGCTGGGCCTCCTACACCCGCACCGACGCGGCCGGCGACCTGCTGGCGCTGGTGCGGCACCTGGGCGGGCCCGCCGTCCTGGTCGGCCACTCCTTCGCCGGCGGCGCCGCCACGATCGCCGCCGCCCAGGAGCCCGGCCTGGTCACGGCCGTCGTCGAGATCAGCCCGTTCACCCGGGCGCAGAAGATGGACGCGGGCGCGCTGTTCTCCAACGCCCGCTACCGCACGGGCATGACGCTGCTGATGGGCACCGGCCTGCTGCGCAGCCTCGGCCTCTGGAAGCGCTATCTCGACCACGCCTACCCGGGCACCAAGCCCGCCTCCTACGCCGGGCGCATCGCCGGCCTCGATGCCGACCTGCGCCGTCCCGGCCGGATGGCCGTCGTCGCCAAGATGGGCATGTCGGCCCCGACGGACGCGGGCGCCCGCCTGGCCGACCTCCGCTGCCCCGCCCTCGTCATCGAGGGGACTCTCGACCCCGACTGGTCCGACCCGCGCGCGGAGGCCGAGGGCATCATCGCCGCGATGCCCGCCGGCCTGGGCAGGATCGAGATGATCGAAGGTGCGGGCCACTACGCCCACGCCCAGTTCCCCGACCAGGTCGCCGACGCCATCCTGCGCTTCCTCAAGGACGGTGACCGTGACTAGGACAGAACCTTCCGGCAGCCCGCGGATCAAGGATGGTGGACGTGGCTAGGGCGGCGCTCTCCGCTGAGGCGGTCGTGGACGTGGCGTTGCGGATCGTCGACGCGTCGGGGCCCGGCGCGCTCACGCTGGCCGCCGTGGCGGGCGAGGCCGGGGTCGCCACGCCCTCGCTCTACAAGCACGTGCGCAACCTGGCCGAACTGCGGGAGCTGGTGTCGTCACGCATCCTGGGCGAGCTCGCGGAGCAGGTCGGCGCGGCCGTGCTCGGGCGGTCGGCGGACGAGGCGATCAGGGAGCTCATGCTGGCCTGGCGCCGCTACGCCCTGGCCCACCCGCACCGCTACACCGCCATCATCCAGGCCCCCGTGCCCGGCACGATCGCGGCCGGATCCCGCATCATCGACGTCATCCTCGCGGCGCTGCGCGCCTACGGCTTCACCGACTCGGCCGCGGTCCACGCTGCCCGATGCCTGCGGGCCGCCATCCACGGCTTCGCCATCCTCGAAGCGGAATCCGCCTTCGGCCTCCCCGAGGACCTCGACGAAACCTACGACCGCCTCATCGCCCTGCTCATCGCCGGCCTGAGCGACGCTGGCGGGGGCTCCCCTGAGGGAGCCCCGGGACGCTAGGAGGGTTCGCGGCCGGCGCGCAGGAGGCCGTAGGTGACCGCCTGCTCGAGAGCCTGCCAGGAGGCGTCGATGATGTTCTCGGCGACGCCGAGCGTGGCCCACTCGGAGGTGTCGTCGCTTGAGGTGATGAGGACGCGGGTGATGGCGTCCGTGCCGTGCGTGCCCTCCAGTATGCGGACCTTGTAGTCGATGAGCTCCAGCTTGGCCAGCTCGGGATAGAGCTTCTCCAGCGCCAGGCGGACCGCGCGGTCGAGGGCGTTGACGGGGCCGTTGCCCTCCCCGGTGGCCACGATGCGCTCCCCCTTGGCGTGCAGCTTGACCGTCGCCTCGCTGACGAGCTCGCCGCCCTTGGTGCGCTCGACGATGACGCGCCAGGACTCGACCTCGAAGTGGCGCTTGCGCTCGCCGTGGACGGTGTCGCGCAGCAGCAGCTCGAAGGAGGCGTCGGCGGCCTCGAAGGTGAAGCCGCGGGCCTCGAGGTCCTTGACGCGGTCGACCAGCGTCTTGGTGTGCTCGGGCGTCAGCGAGTAGCCGAGCTCGCGGCCCTTGAGCTCGACGGAGGCGCGCCCGGCCATGTCCGAGACGAGCATCCGCATGTCGTTGCCGACGGCGGCGGGGTCGATGTGCTGGTAGAGGTTGGGGTCGACCTTGATGGCGCTGGCGTGCAGGCCGGCCTTGTGCGCGAAGGCGGAGGTGCCGACGTAGGGCGCGTGCGAGTTGGGGGTGACGTTGGTGACCTCGGTGATGGCGTGCGCGATGCGGGTCATGTCCGCGAGCGCCGTCGGGGGCACCAGGTCGAAACCGCGCTTGAGCTGCAGGTTGGCCACCACGGTGAACAGGTTGGCGTTGCCCGAGCGCTCGCCGTACCCGTTGGCGCAGCCCTGGACGTGCGTGGCGCCGGCCCTGACGGCGGCCAGGGTGTTGGCCACGGCACAGCCGGTGTCGTCGTGGCAGTGGATGCCGACCCGGGCGCCGAGCTGCGCGACGTCGTGCACGACCTCGCCGAGCTCGTCGGGCAGCATGCCGCCGTTGGTGTCGCACAGGGCGATGACGTCGGCTCCGGCCTCGGCCGCGGCGAGCAGCACCTCACGGGCGTAGGCTGGGTTGGACTTGTAACCGTCGAAGAAGTGCTCGGCATCGAGGAAGACTCGCTGTCCCCCCGCACGAAGGTGAGAAACCGTATCGCGGATCATCGCGAGGTTCTCCTGGAGAGTCGTGCGGAGGGCCAGCTCCACGTGCCGGTCGTGGCTCTTGGCGACAAGGGTCACGACCGGCGCGCCGGATTCGCGCAAGGCGGCTACCAGAGGGTCATCTGCGGCCTTCACACCGGCCCGGCGGGTCGCGCCGAACGCGGCTAGTTGCGCGTGCTTCAGGTCGAGCTCGGTTCGAGCCCGCCGGAAGAACTCGGTGTCCTTGGGGTTGGCGCCGGGCCAGCCCCCCTCGATGAAGCCGACGCCCATCCCGTCCAGATGACGCGCGATCGCCAGCTTGTCGGCCACCGTGAGGTTGAGGCCCTCCTGCTGGGCGCCGTCACGCAGCGTCGTGTCGTAGACGTGGAATCTGTCGTCGGCCATCTCAAGCTCCTGTAGAAACGAAAAAGACCCCTCACGGACGTGAGAGGTCTGCGCGCTGGCGTTGTCCCTTGTCAGCCAGCGCGCCTGCCGATAATGAGCAGACTGTAGAACATGGTGCGACCGAGTCTGCCACATGAAATCACCATGTGGCACATCGATCTCACGTTGTGGACAGCAAAGCTTTCAGACAGTGGTTCCCTGGCCGCCGGTGATGGCCCGCTCGAGCGCGGCGGCGTCGAAGGCGGCGTCGCCGAGCTGCTGCCCGTCCAGGACGACGGTGGGCGTGCCGTCCAGCGGGATCCTGTTCGACTGCGCCAGGTGCTCCTGGGCGTAGGACTGGCGGGTGATGCACGAGTCCACGTCGGTCGCGCCCGCCTGATGGGCGGCCTTGACCAGTTCCTCGACGGTGAAGCCCGAGGCCTCGCCGTGGGGTGCGGGCTGCATGCCGTACAGCTCGTCGCGGAAGGCCAGCCAGCTCGTCTCGGGGACGCAGCGCGCGGCCGCGGCGGCGCGGATGGAGTTGGAGCGCATCGGCTCGTCTCGGAAGATCGTCACGGTGTGGAAGACGACCTTGACCTTGCCCTCCCTGGCCAGCCTGAGCACGGTGCCGTTGACCCTGCTGTGCAGCTCCTTACACACCGGGCAGTCGAAGTCCTCGTAGAGGTCCAGGACGGGTGCGCTGCCCTGCGATGCGGCGAGCACCATCGAGCCGTCCTGCTGCCGCACCAGCCCGACCACCCCGGCCGATCTTCCCGGCGCCGCGAGAGCGACGATGCCGAGAACGGCCAGTGCCGACACGGCGGCGATCAAGAACCTCGTTCTCACCGAGCACCTGCAGGCTGGAGGCCCCGTCCTTCAGGGCGGGGAGGAAGGCCGGAACGGTGGCGCATTTTGGTCTCGCCGCCATCCCGGAGCCGATCCCCGCGCCCGGGACGGGTGAGATCGTGGGATTGGACCGGGGCGTTACCGTGTCCGCGGCGCTGTCTACGGGCCAGATGCTGAACGCGCCCACTCGGCGGGAGAGCGAGAAGCGTCGCCTTCTCCGACTGCTCCGTAGGCTGGCCCGCGCCAATCGAGGCTCCAATCGGCGCGGCAGGGTCAAGGCCGCGATTGCGCGGCTGAAAGCACGCGAGACGGACCGGCGCAGGGATTGGGTCGAGAAAACCAGCACTGACCTGGCCAGGCGTTTCGATGTGATCGCCGTCGAAGACCTGAAGATCTCCAACATGACCCGTTCGGCCAAGGGAACGATCGACGCGCCAGGGGTCAACGTCCGGCAGAAGGCCGGGCTCAACCGTTCGATCCTGGCGGCGGGCTGGGGTCAGCTTGTCCAACGACTGGAGCACAAGGCCCCCGGCCGCGTCCAGAAGATCAACCCGCGTTACTCGTCGCAGACCTGCAACGTCTGCAAGCACATCGCCAGGGAGAGCCGCGAGAGCCAAGCCCTCTTCCTGTGCGTCGCCTGCGGGCACCGAGACAACGCCGACGTTAACGCGGCCAAGAACATCCGAGACACCGCCGTGGGGCACACGGTGGCTGCGCGGGGAGGCACGCCATTGGGCGGGCCCGTGAACCGCGAACCTCAACACGACCTCCTCCTCGTGGGGTAGTTGCTGTTGGAATCCCCCGCCTTCAGGCGGGTGGAGGATGTCAACGTGGTGACCCTACACAATGGGGTTCATGAAGGCATTTCTGCTCGATGAGGCCGTTGCCCAGTACATCCTCGACCACTCCACCCAGCCCGACACCCTGCTGCAGGACTTGGCGGAGGAGACGCGCGCCGCGACCGGCGACAGCGCGGGCATGCAGATCTCGGTGGACCAGGGCCAGCTGCTCACCATGATCACCCAGTTCGTGGCGCCCGAGGTGGCGGTGGAGGTGGGCACGTTCACCGGATACTCCTCGCTGTGCATCGCGCGCGGGCTGTCGGGTGGCCGCCTGCACTGCTTCGACGTGAGCGAGGAGTGGACGGCGATCGCCCGCCGCTACTGGGAGAAGGCCGGGGTGGCCGACCGGGTCACGCTGACCCTGGGGCCGGCGGTGGAGACGCTGGCGGCCTTCGACCAGCGGATCGACCTGGCCTTCCTCGACGCCGACAAGCCGAACTACCCGGCCTACTACGAGCTGCTGGTCAGCAGGCTGCGCCCGGGCGGGCTGCTCATGGTGGACAACACGCTGTGGACCGGGTACGTGGCCGACCCGGCGCACAACGAGGCGACCACGGTGGCCATGCGCGAGTTCAACGACCTGGTGGCGGAGGATCCGCGGGTGAGCGTGGTCATCCTGCCGGTGGCCGACGGGCTGACGCTGGTCAGGAAGCGCTAGATCACCACCAGAGCTGGAGCACCATGCGGATGACGTCCCTGTCCTTTTGCTTCTCCGGCTCCGAGAGCAGGTTGTAGGGCAGCTTCTGCTCGGTCGAGGCCCACTCCCCGTTGCGCCCCAGCCATTTGTCGTGCACCACCGAGGAGGACTGCTCCATGAACTCGGGGCTGTGGACGTCGACGCCGCTCGCGCGGGCCTCGTCGACCAGCTGGACTCCGATGCGGGCCGACTCCCGGTTCTCCAGCTGCCAGTCGGCGGGCAGGTGGCGGTAGCGGGTGTTGGCGATGTCGACCTGGTCGGTGCCGTGCTTTTTGATCCAGGCCTGGTCCGTGGTGGTCTTCATCCTGGGCTCGTAGGTGCCGTCCGGCAGCCGGCGCCCGGCACGCCACTCGTCGTGGAAGCGGGCCGCCACTCGATCGACCCTGCGCTTGGTCAAGGTCTTGGACATGCCGCGCATGATCGCGCCGATGCGGGCGGTGATCTCGCGGAGCCGGTGGACCAGCTTCGCGGCCATGGTCCTGAGCTTGGCGAGCAGCTCGGGGTGGACGGCCACGGCCAGGGCTAGCGCGCCCAGGCCCACCAGCATGCCCTCGACCCACACCAGCACGCCCCTGGTGACGCGCAAGGCGCCGGCCGTCCTGGAGAAGCGGTCCGCGAGGTGGTCGGCCACGTTCGCCTCGGCCAGGTGGGCGTCCAGCGCGTCGCTGGCGGGGCCGCTGTTGCCGGCGGCCAGCAGCTGGGCGCCGCGGCCCGACTCGGACAGGCTCCTGTGGTGGGCGGCAGCCTGCTCCAGCTCCGCGATGTGCCGGTCGATGCCCGCAACACCGGGCAGCGGCGCGACGTCGAGCAGCGCTAGCCCGTTCACGCCTGCTCGACCCGTTCGTTGACCGCGGCCATGAGCACCTGCCCGTCACCGACCTGGCGCAGCGTCCGTGTGAGCTGCTCGCACGACTGGCGCAGGCCGTCACGCAGCTCCCGGTACGGCCCTGCGAGCTCCTCGAACGGCAACGGCTCGTCCTGCGACCAGGTCAGGCCCCGTTCGTACTCCTCCGCCAGCCTGCCGAACGAACGCCCGGAGGCGTCGCGCCCGGCGGCGTCGATGATGATCTCCATCAGTCCGCGAGCCTCCTGATCGTGTCGTCGAGCAGCGCGGTCAGGTGCTCGAAGTCGCGGGCCGCCTGGACCTCCAGCTCGTCCAGCCGTCTGGACAGGTCGCCAGGGTCGAGGGCGGGTGGCGCCACGTGCCTCAGCTGCGCCGCGCGCACCACCCCGAGCAACCGCTCGGCGAGCTCTCCCGAGCCCAGCCGCATGGCCCGCGGATCGATGCGAATCCGCGTGACTAAACCGTCTTCGCCGACGTCGGCGCCCACTAATCCATCCATGATCAGCGGGATTCTAAACGAGCACCGTTCCACCGTCGATAGTCAGGACCGCCCCCGTGGCGAAGGGCTGGGTGACGAACGACAGGTAGGCGCGGGCGATGTCGTCCACCTCACCCACCCTCCCGGCCGGGATCGCCCCGCCGACCTGCTCGAAGAAGGCCTCGGGGTCGGGCATCGCGGACCACAGCGGCGACCGCACGACGCCCGGCGCCACCGCGTTCACCCGGATGGGCGCGAGCTCGACCGCGAGGGCCTTGGTCAGCGACTCCATCGCGCCGCAGATCCCGGCCGCCACCGCCCAGCCAGGCCCAGGCCGGTCCTTGGCGGTCCCGGTGGTGAGCGTGATCGATTCTCTGACGTACGGCAGGGCCGCGTGCACCGCCCACAGCGCGCCGAAGAAGCGCAGGGTGAAGAAGTCCTTCGCGCTAGCCAGGTCCAGGTCGGCGACAGGCATCAGCCGGAGCGGCTCCCCCGCGGTGTACACCAGGTGGTCGAAGGCGCCCAGCTCGCGGAAGAGGGCCTCCACCGCGGCGGGATCCGTCAGGTCGGCCACGTGCCCGGCGGCGGGCACCTCCGCCACGGCCCGCGCCACGCCGGCGGGGCGGCTGGACACCACGACGACCTCGGCCCCCTGCGAGGCGGCGAGCTTGGCGGTGGCCAGGCCGATGCCCGAGGTGCCACCGAGGACGACAATGCGCTGGTCATTAAGTTCCATGCCGTCCACGATGCCGCCGCGATGCCGCGGGCGTCCAAGACCCTTTTCCGGCGCTGTAATACCTTGAGGGTATGAGCGGGGATCTGGACCTGCGCAAGCTGCGCTACTTCGTGGCCGTGGCCGAGCACCTGAACTTCGGCCGCGCGGCCCAGGAGCTGCACATCGCGCAGCCGGTGCTGTCACGCCAGATCAGGGCGCTGGAGGACGACCTGAAGGCGCGCCTGTTCGACCGCACCAGGCGGGCCACGACGCTCACGCCGGCCGGGCAGCGGCTGCTGGAGGACGCGCGGCCGCTGCTGGCCGCGGCCCGGGCGGCCAGGCGGCGCGTGACGGGCGATCCTCTGGTGCTCACGGTCGGCTTCATGCCAGGGCTCATCGTCACACCCGCCGTACGGGCCTTCGGCCGGCGCCATCCCGAGGTCACGGTGGAACTGCTGCGCACCAGCTGGGACGACCAGGTGGCGGTCATCCACGACGGGCGGGTGGACCTGGGCTTCGTCCGGCTGCCGATCGACGAACGCGGGCTGGAGGTACGCCCGCTGCTCGAGGAGCCGCGGGTGGCGGTGCTGCCGCGGGATCACCCGCTGGCGGGCAAGGAGCGCGTCACCCTGGCCGACCTGGAGGCCGAGCCGCTCCTCCAGGCTCCTTCCGTGGTGCCCGAGTGGCACGGCCGTCGCCCTCGCGAGCTCCCGCCTCAACGCAGCGTCGAGGAGAAGCTCGAACACGTGGCGGCCCACCACGGCATCATCATCCTGCCCCTGTCGGTGACCACGTTCTACACCCGACCAGACGTCACCCACGTCCCCGTCGACGGTTTGGCGCCCAACCGCGTCGCCCTGGCCTGGCCCGCGACCCGCCGCACGCCCCTCCTCCTCGACTTCGCGGAAGCCGCCCTTACGGCGTGCGACCCGGGATCGCCGGGACAGGGGTCCCGTGCGCCGTAGCGGCGGGCAACCGTCACCGACTCGCCGGAAGCGCCGGGCGCGGGCCCTCAGGCGAAGTACGGCGGGCGGCCGGGAGGCGTGGCCCGCCGTACAAGAACCTTGAGAAAAGGTCTAGGCGATCTTGTGGATCCAGTCGTGGGCGTCGGGGCGGGAGCCGTACTGGACGCCGACGAGCTCCTCGCGGATGCGCATCGTCACCGGCCCTGGGGTGCCGTCGCCGATGGTCCAGGCGCGGCTGACGCCCTTGACCGAGCCGACCGGCGTGACCACCGCGGCCGTGCCGCAGGCGAAGACCTCCGTGAGCTCGCCCGACTCGCACCCGGCCTGCCACTCGTCGATGCTGATCGTGCCCTCCTCAGCCTCGAGCCCGAGGTCGGCGGCGAGGGCGAGGATCGAGTCGCGGGTGATGCCCGGCAGCAGCGTCCCGGTCAGCGCGGGGGTGACCAGCTTGTCGCCGAAGACGAAGAACAGGTTCATCCCGCCCATCTCCTCGACGTAGCGGTGCTCGTTGGCGTCGAGCCAGACCACCTGGTCGCAGCCGTTCTCGATGGCCTGGCGCTGGGCGACGAAGGCCGCGGCGTAGTTGCCGCCGCACTTGGCGGCGCCGGTGCCGCCGGGGGCGGCGCGGGTGTACTCGGTCGACAGCCACACCGACACCGGCTTGATGCCGCCGGTGAAGTAGGAGCCGGCCGGCGAGGCGATGACCATGAAGGTGTAGGTCTTCGACGGGTAGTTCACGCCGAGGCCGACCTGCGTGGCGATGATGAACGGGCGCAGGTAGAGGCTGTGCCCCTCGGTCGTCGGGACCCACTCGCGATCGGCCTGGACGAGCAGCTCCAGCGCCTCGACGAAGAGGTCCTCGGGGAGCTCCGGCATGGCCATGCGCACACAGGAGCGGTTGAACCTGGCGGCGTTGGCGTACGGGCGGAACGTCGCGATGGACCCGTTGACCTGGCGGTAGGCCTTGAGGCCCTCGAAGAGCTCCTGGGCGTAGTGGAAGACCGAGGTCGCCGGGTCGAGCGAGAGCGGCCCGTAGGGGTGCAGGCGCGCGTTGTGCCAGCCCTCGCCCTCGGTGAAGTCGATCGAGATCATGTGGTCGGTGAAGTGCTGACCGAACCCTGGGTTCGCCAGTACCTGCTCCCGCTCGGCCGCGGTGCGAGCGTGGTCGGAATGCTGCACATCGAAGCTGAGCTTCTGAGCGATGGTCATGACGTGGGTTCCTTCTCTCTACGGGTGCCAGATAAGTACTAGTGTCTCGCTATTTGGGATGGCAAGGGTTGTCGGGCATGCAAAAGCGCCTGGCGGTCCTTTGGAGGAACCGCCAGGCGCGTTTCTGAGCTAGGCGGCCCTAGCCGGATACTCGCGCGGTGATGTCGTCGCCGATCTCGTGCGTGGTGCGGCCGGTCCAGCCGGTGAGGCGGTCGACGATGTCGTCGGCCACGGCCTGCTCGACCTTGGCGGCCTCCGCGTGCAGGCCCAGGTGGTCGAGGAGCATGGCGACCGACAGGATCGTGGCCGTCGGGTCGGCCTTGCCCTGGCCGGCGATGTCCGGGGCGCTGCCGTGGACCGGCTCGAACATGCTCGGCGCGGCGCCCTCCGGGTTGATGTTGCCACTGGCCGCCAGGCCGATGCCGCCCGCGATGGCGGCGCCGAGGTCGGTGATGATGTCGCCGAACAGGTTGTCGGTGACGATCACGTCGAAGCGCTCGGGCTGGTTGACGAAGAACATCGTGGCCGCGTCGATGTGCACGTAGTCGGTCTCGACGTCCGGGTACTCCTCGGCCAGCCGGTTGACCGTGCGCTGCCACAGGTCGCCGGCGAAGGTCAGCACGTTGGTCTTGTGCACCAGCGTGAGCTTCTTGCGCGGCCGCGTCTTGGCCTTCTCGAAGGCGTAACGCACGACGCGCTCGACGCCGTAGGCGGTGTTGATCGACTCCTGGGTCGCGACCTCGTACGGCGTGCCCTTGCGCATGATGCCGCCCGTGCCCGCGTACAGGCTCTCGGTGCCCTCGCGGACCACGATCATGTCGATGTTCTCGGCGGGCGTGTCGGCGAGCGGGGTCTCCACGCCGGGCAGCAGCTTGATCGGCCGCAGGTTGACGTAGTGGTCGAAGTCGAAGCGGATGCGCAGCAGCAGGTCACGCTCGAGCAGGCCCGGCGGCACCTTGCGCGGGTCGCCGACGGCGCCGAGCAGGATCGCGTCATAGCCGCGCAGCTCCTGGAGCACCGAGTCGGGCAGCACCTCGCCGGTCCTGTGGTAGCGCTCGGCCCCCAGGTCGTAGTGGGTGATGTCGAACTTGGGCCCGACGGCCTCCAGAACCTTCAGCCCCTCGGCCACGACCTCGGTACCGATCCCGTCGCCGGGGACGACGGCCAGGCGAATGTTGCGCGACTCCATGGCCGGTACCTTACCTGCTCGTCTCGGCTGCCGAACACCTCATCTCACTTCCCGGACATGGTCGCTTTAACCGATTTGCGCCCTTTTGACCGTTTCGTTAGAGTCCCCCCCGCCTAATCCGTGGAGCCCCTCCACGGAGCCGGGGACCCACTTTCCCCCTGGGGCGAATCCGATCTTTTTCGGTAGGGCGCCTTCCACGTCCGAGCCCGTCAGCTAACCCGGCCGGCCTCATGGAAGGACAGACCCCTGTCTACCATTGCCACTTTGGCATTCCTGGCGATCGCCGCCACGTCCCCCACCCCCTCCTCTGATTCGACCGTCACCCTCACCGGGGCGCAGGTCAAACAGGTCCAGGTATCCCATCTCCCGACCCCCGCCTGGAAGATCGCCCTGAAGTTCGCGATGGCCAAGCGCGGCACGCCCTACGTCTGGGGCGGCACGGGCAACGGCGGTTACGACTGCTCCGGCCTGATGCTCCGTGCGTACGGCAAGGCCGGCATCACCCTCCCCCGCACCGCCGCCGAGCAGTACTCGGCCTTCTCCCGCAAGATCGCCTGGAAGGATCTCCGACCCGGAGACCTGGTCTTCTTCCACGACCTCGGCCACGTCGGCATGGTCTCGCGACCGGGCTACATGGTCGACGCGCCCCACACGGGCGACGTGGTCAAGGAAGAGCCCCTGTCGGGCTGGCGCCGCTCCAGCTTCGCCGGCGCCGTCCGCCCTGACCCCAAGGGCGTCAAACAGTGGGCCAACCAGATCAAACTCCGCAAATCCCCCGCCCCCGCCATGCCCACCGCAACCCTGTAACTCCTCCTCTTTCGGGGCGGCTTGCCGTCGTCCGACAGGCGCGCCGTTGTTCGACAGGCTTGCTGTGGTTCGACAGCTGCTGTTCGACGGACTTGCTGTTGTTCGGCGCTTGCTGTTGTTCGACAGGCTTGCGGTTGTACGGCAAGCCGCCCCACCCGCCGCCCGCCGTCGCGCCTTACCGACGCGCTTGCGGCGCCACGCTCATGGGGTGCCGCTACCTCGCCGTCACGGCGCCCACGACCCGCTTACCCAGGTCCCGCGTTGCCCGGCGTACATGGGCGCCGCCCTCCACCGCACCACGTCTCGCCGACCCGGCGCCTAGGAGAAACCCAGGTGCTGCAGGGATCGGGACCCCTGTGGGCCCTCCCGGCGCCGGGTCGGCGAGACGTGGGACGGCGGTCGGCGGCGCTGTCGTACGGCGGCAAGCCCGGGCCCAGGCAGGTGCATCCCGGGCGCCGTGACGACGAGGTGGCGGCCTCCCGTGAGGGACACGCCGCGAGCGCGCCGGAAAGCCACGACGGCGGGCGGCCGGTAGGGCGGCTTGCCGTACCGGAGAAGACGAGGGAAAGGCCGCGTACCCCAGAGACGCCGGACGGCCTGCCGTACCGGAGAACACGCAGGGAAAAGCCCCGCACCTCAGAGACGCCGGACGGCGTGCCGTACCGGAGAACACGCGGAGAAAAGCTCCGCAGCCCAGAGACGTCGGGCGGGCCGAGGAAGACAGCTATGCCCGGCGGGAGTCGAAGATCAGGTCCCAGGCGCGGGAGCGGGCGTGGGCGACGGCGCCGAGTAGGACGCCGCTGTCACCGAGCGCGCTGGGGACGACCACGGGCCTGAGCGGGCCGAGCTCGTCGATGCGCGACTGGATGGCCTCCCCGAGGAGGTCGAGGTTGCGTCCCACTCCGCCGCTGAGCACGATCACTTCGGGATCAAGGACGGCGGCGACCGTCACCAGGAGGGCGCCGATGCGGCGGCCCTCCGCCTCCACGACCGTGCGCGCCACCGGATCGCCGCCCGCGGCGGCGGTGAAGACCTCCTTCGCCGTGGCGAGGTCGAGGCCGGCCGAGCGGGCCGCGCGCACCACGCCGGTCGCGGCGGCGACCGCCTCCGTCGAGCCGTGCGCCTGGAGATCACCGGTATCCCACGGGTCCTCGGCGGCGGGAACGTAGGAGACCTCGCCGGCGGCGCCCCTGGCGCCCACGTAGAGCTCGCCGTTGACGACGATGCCCATGCCGACGCCCGTGCCGATGGAGACCAGCGCGAAGTTGCTCTTGCCCTGCCCCTCGCCGTAGGCGTGCTCGCCGACGGCCGCCAGGTTGATGTCGTTCTCGATGACGAGGTCGACCGCGAGCGCCGAGCGCAGCCGCTCGGCGATGTCCGGGTCGGGCAGGTTCGGGGCGAACAGCAGCTTGCCCACCGCCTGGTCGTAGACGCCGGGCGTGCCCACGACCGCGCAGGCGATCGAGCTCCAGTCCAGGTCGGCCTCGCGGGCGGCGGCCCTGGCCAGTTGGTCGACCACGGTGGCCAGCTCGGCGGAGCTGCGCGCGGTGTTGCGCCCGTCGGTGCGGCCGACGAAGGCGCCCCGCAGGTCCGCCACCGCCACCCTGATCCAGTCGCGGCCGATGTCGATGCCGGCGACGTGGGCGGAACCGGCGTTCATGTCGTACAGGGACGTGACGGGACCCGGCCTGCCCGACACCTCGCCGACCAGGTGGACGAGCCCGTCCTCCTCCAGTCCGGCCAGCGCGGCCGACACCGTCGGCTTGGACAGCCCGGTGATCTTGGCCAGATCGGCACGCGACGCGGGACCGTGCTCATGGAGCTGGTCGAGCAGCCGTCGCTCGTTCAGCACCCGCAGCAGCCGCGGATTACCCAGCTCACCCCGCATCTTTCGCCTCCTCAGAGGAGAACTCTAGCCAATACCCCTAATAGTAAATTACCTTTCTTACCAAGCAGCCGGCAGAGGGCTCGAGAGGACGATGGGCGATGCATCGAGCATGGCGAACAATTCCTGTTGCGGCGGTCCTGCTGGCCGCTGCCTGCGGGAACAACACGACCACCGCCAGCCAGTCACAGGCGCCGGCGGCGGGTGAGAAGGGCGGGACGATCGCGCTGTTCCTGCCCGAGTCCAAGACCACGCGGTACGAGGCGTTCGACCGCCCGCTGTTCGAGGCCAAGGTGAAGGCGCTCTGCGGCGCCTGCAAGGTCCTCTACAGCAACGCCGAGCAGGATCCCGCCAAGCAGCAACAGCAGGTGGAGGCGGCGATCACGCAGGGCGCCAACGTCCTGGTGCTCGACGCGGTGGACGCCAACGCGGTGGCGCCGCTGGTCAACCAGGCCAAGCAGAAGAACATCCCGGTGGTCGCCTACGACCGGCTGATCTCCGGCATCGACTACGCCTACTACGTCTCGTTCAACAACGTGCGCGTGGGCGAGATGCAGGGCCAGGCCCTGCTGGACGCGATGAACGCGCGCGGCACCGCGGACAAGGGCCAGATCGTGATGATCCACGGCTCGCCGACCGACCCCAGCTCCGCCGACTACAAGAAGGGCGCCAAGAGCGTCCTGGACGGCAAGGTCAAGGTGGGCAGGGAGTTCGACACTCCCGACTGGAGCCCGGACAAGGCTCAGCAGGAGATGGAGCAGGCCATCACCGCCATCGGCCGTGACCAGGTCGTCGGCGTGTTGAGCGCCAACGACGGCATGGCGGGCGGCGCGATCGCGGCCATGAAGCGGGCCGGCTACAAGATGCTGCCGCCCATCACCGGCCAGGACGCCGAGCTGGCCGCCGTCCAGCGCATCCTGACGGGCGAGCAGTACATGACCATCTACCTGGACATCAGGTCGGAGGCGGAGAAGTCCGCGGAGCTGGCGGTCTCGCTCGTCAAGGGCGACAAGCCGCAGGCGACCGACAAGGTCAACAACGGCACCGCCGACATCCCGGCCTTCCTCCTCGACCCCATCGCGGTCACCGCCGACAAGATCAAGGACACGATCGTGAAGGACAAGTTCTACACGGTCGACCAGATCTGCACCGCCGAGGTCAAGCAGGCCTGCGCGAAGGCGGGCATCCAGTAAATGCTCTCCGCGAAGGACATCACCAAGCGGTACGGCGCGGTCCAGGCTCTCAGCGGCGCGAGCCTGGACCTGCGCGAGGGCGAGGTCGTGGCGCTGGTCGGCGACAACGGCGCGGGCAAGTCCACCCTGGTCAAGACCATCGCCGGGGTGGTCAACCCGGACTCGGGCACGATCACCGTGGACGGCGAGCCGGTCAGGATCAGCACCCCGCACGACGCCCAGGCCCTGGGCGTCTCGACCGTCTACCAGGACCTCGCGCTCTGCGAGAACCTCGACGTGGTGGCCAACCTCTTCCTCGGCACCGAGCGCAGGAGGTTCAGCGTCCTGGGCCACATCGCCATGGAGAAGGCCACCCGGGAGCTGCTCCACCAGCTCGACGTGCGGATCAGGGACATCAGGGTCCCGGTCGCCATGCTGTCGGGCGGCCAGCGCCAGTCCGTTGCCATCGCCAGGGCGCTGATCGGTGAGCCCCGCGTGGTCATCCTCGACGAGCCCACCGCGGCGCTCGGCGTGGAACAGACGGCGCAGGTGCTCGCCCTGATCAGGCGGCTGCGCGAGCGCGGCCTGGCGGTGCTGGTCATCTCGCACAACCTCGCCGACGTGCGGGCGGTGAGCGACCGGGTGGTGGTGCTGCGGCTGGGACGCAACGAGGGCGAGTTCGAAACGGCCACCGCGACTCAGGAAGAGATCGTGGCCGCGATCACGGGAGCGAGGCAATGACGGACACGCTGGTGCGCAAGCCGTACACCCCGAAGGTCGCGGTGGAGCGGCTGCGTCAGGGCGATGTGGGCGCCTGGCCGGTCGTGGGCGGGCTGGTCGCGATCGCGATCGTGTTCAGCCTGCTCAACGACCGCTTCCTGGCGCCGGTGAACCTGACCACGCTGGCGCTGCAGATGGCCGCGACCGGAACGATCTCGCTGGGCATCATCATGGTGCTGCTGCTGGGCGAGATCGACCTGTCGGCCGGCTCGGTGAGCGGGCTGTGCGCCACGATCATGACGATCCTGCACGTCAAGCAGGGCTGGAACCCGCTGCTGGCGATCCTGGCGGCGCTGGTGATCGGGGCGGCGATCGGGTTCCTGCACGGGCTGATGCTGACCAAGCTGCGGATGCCGTCGTTCGTGGTCACGCTGGCCGGGTTGATGGGGTGGCTGGGCCTGCTGCTCTACCTGCTGCGCGAGGGCGGGACGATCAACCTGCCGTTCACCGGGTTCATCTCCAAGCTGAGCGACACCTGGCTGCCCGGCTGGCTGTCGTGGGGGCTGGTCGTGCTGCTCGTGCTGCTCTCCGGCGGCTCGTCGCTGCTGGCACGGCGGGCCAGGCTGTCCGCGGGGCTGCCCGTGACGCCGGTGTGGTGGCTGCTGGTCAGGACCGGCGGGCTGGCCGTGCTGCTGGGGGCCGTCGTCTTGATCATGTCGGCGGACCGGGGCGTCCCGCTGCTGCTGATCATCTTCGGCGGACTCGTGGTGATTTTTGATCTCATTCTGCGAAACACCACATTCGGCCGGCACATCTACGCGGTCGGCGGCAACGCCGAGGCGGCCCGTCGGGCCGGCATCAACGTCGTCAGGATCAGGATCCTGGCGTTCATGCTGGCCTCCGCACTGGCCACGGCCGGCGGCATCCTGGCCGCGAGCCGCCTGTCGGCGGTCAACCAGGCCTCGGGCGGCAGCGACATCCTGCTCATGGCGATCGCGGCGGCCGTCATCGGCGGCACCTCGCTGTTCGGCGGGCGCGGCCGTGCCTACGACGCCCTGCTCGGCGTGCTGGTCATCCAGGCCATCACGAACGGCATGTTCCTGCTCAGCGTGGACTCCTCGGTGCGCTTCATGGTCACCGCGGCGGTGCTGGCGCTGGCCGTGGCCATCGACTCGGTGGCCCGCAGAGGCGCGGCCCGGTGAGCCGGGTCCTGGGCATCGACGTCGGAGGTACGAAGGTCGCGATCGGGGTCTCCGGGGCCGACGGTCCGTTCATCCTGACGCGGACCCGGCTGGACACCGGCCCTGACACGCTCGCCCGCGCGCTCGCGGCGGCCAGGGCGCTCGACGGCGCCCCCGCCGCGGTCGGCTTCTCCACGTGCGGGGTGATCCGCGATGGCGTGGTACGGCTGGCCCCGAACGTGCCCGGCTGGGAGGGTCTCGAACTGCCGAGGCTGCTGCGAGAGGAGTACGGCGTCACGCCGGTGGCGATCGACAACGACGTGAACGCGGCCGCGGCGGCGGAGCTGCGCTGGGGCGCGCTCCAGGACGTCTCCACCGGGCTCTACCTGAACCTGGGCACGGGTTTGGCGGCGGCGCTGGTGGCGGGCGGGCGCGTGGTGCCCGGCGCGCACGGCGCCGCGGGCGAGATCGGCTACGTGCAGGTGCGGCCCGGCCGGCCGGCCTTCGCCGAGGGCCGGGCACCGCTGGAGGAGCTCGTCTCGGGAAGCGCGCTCGCCGCCCAGGGCAGCGCGCTGCTCGGCCGCCAGGTGACGGCCGCCGAGGTCCTGTCCGTGACCGACGGCCCGGTGGCCGACCTGGTGGACGAGGCGCTGGCCACGCTGGCGATGAGCGTGGCCAACCTGTGCGCGATGGTCGACCCGGAACGCCTGGTGGTCGGCGGCGGGATGATGGGCGCCGCCGAGCTGATCCTGCCCAGGCTGGCGGACGAGCTCCGGCGGTCCGTGCCGTTCCCGCCGGAGATCAGAGCAGCCAGGTTCGCCGACGACGCGCCGCTGCTGGGCGCGCTGGCCCTGGCCCACGCGGCCACTCAGGACCTGTCTTAGCCGGCCCTCAGCGCTCGGTGGGGGCGCCGCCGTTGTCTCTGCGGTCCAGGGCGGTCTGCAGGGCCTCGGCGGCCTCGTCTTTGCCTTCCTCGGATCGGTTCCAGGGGTACATCTCGTACATGAGTCTCATCTCTCTTCGCGGGCGCGGATGAACGGGAGCCGGACTCCGGTCGCGAATTTGACCGGGTCTGATGCTCGCGAGATCCGGGTCACGGACCTCCGGAGGGAGGGACTTATCGGCCGACACACGCCGCTCCACCGCGGCGAGTCGTCGACCTGCCCTAACAGGCCCCGCCGCGGCAGGTAATAAGTACGAGAACCTGGCGCATTAGTCGCCAGGTTACCTCGGAATCTCGTTGGATGTCCTAGCATCTCACATCTTGAGACGCGCTTGGAGATCGCACTGTGTGACCAGCTGAGTACGTCCTACTCAGGCGGCGAGTGCGAAAAGGCCCCACCGTAGGCGCCAGACAGTACCTAGGGAGGGGAACCAACCATGCGTTTAACGCGCCTGGCCGCCCTCGTGGCGAGCCTGCTCGTCGCCGCGCTGCTGTCCGCAGCGCCGGCGCACTCCACGGCCACCCGGCCACTCGCACTCACCATCACCAAGGTCAAATGCATCGACGACTGCCGCAACGACGGTCTGGAGAGCGATGGCGAGTCGGCCGCCGACTTCTTCACCTTGGTCTGGATCGACGGTGTGCAGCAACCCAGACCTCCCCGAGCCCCCGACGACCAGGAGGAGGTGACTCCGTTCTGGGTGATCCCCGCCAACGTGGACTCGACGCACACGCAGGTGCCCATCACCATCCAGATCTGGGACTGGGACACCACCTCCGGCCACGACCTCGGCGACGCCAGCCCGAACAACGGCGACAACAACCTGGACCTGACCGTCTCGATGGACACCGGCCGCTGGACCGGTGACGTCAACTGGCCACAGGCCTGCTCCATCGGCGACGGCGGCGATGACGACGAGCCGCGGGTGGAGGTCTGCTTCGACATCTCCACCGACACCACCACCGGCGACGCCGACGGCGACGGCCTGCTGGACGGCTGGGAGCGCAACGGCTACAACGACAACGCCGACTCGGTCATCGACGTGGATCTGCCCAAGATGGGGGCGAAGCCCGATCACAAGGACCTCTTCGTCGAGCTGGACTACGTGGGCGACCACTTCCCCTCCAAGGAGGACGTGGAGGCCGTCAGGGCGGCCTACGCCGCCGCGCCTGTCGACGCCGGCGGGGTGCGCAACCCCGACGGCAAGCGCGGCATCACCTTCCACCTGGACATGGGCGCGCGGGCCGATTCCGACCTGCGCGAGGGACAGGCCAAGGGCACCTGCGGCGACGGGATCGACAACGGCGGCGACGGAGACATCGACGGTGCCGACGCCGACTGCACGTTCCTCGACGGCAGCGTCGAGGACCCCCAGCCCGGCAACTGCCTCGACAACGTCGACAACGACGGGGACTCCAAGACGGACGCCCAGGACGACGACTGCCTGATCGGCGACGACTTCCATGACCTGTGGAAGGGGAGCGAGCTCCTCGGCGTCGCCCCGTTCTGCGGGTTCGACGGCAACGCCTTCTACAACACCAAGCGCACGGCCTTCGACCCGGCCAGGCGCTTCATCTTCCACTACGGGATCAGCCTCGCCGGCTCGGCCAAGTGCGGCAAGGGCGGGCAGGGCGAGATCGGTGGCAACGACATAGTCGATCACAACGGCACAGGCCGCACCCTCTTCCACGAGCTCGGTCACAACCTCGGGCTGCGACACGGCGGATTCGAGAACAACCCCTGCAAGCCCAACTACGTCAGCCTGATGAACTACACCTACAAGCCGGGCATCCCACAGCAGCAAGGCGGAGCCATCCTGGACTACTCCCCGCCGCGCACCGCGCTGGACGGCTCCAACCGGGACACGGCTCCGCTCGCCCCGCTGGTCGAGAACATGCTCAACGAGAACGTCATCGTGGATCCCAGCGACAAGGTCAACCGCTTCAACTTCACCGACAAGAAGGGCAACCTGGCACCCCACAACCTCAACGGCAATCCGGACTGGGACGGCGACGGCGCCGACCCGCCGTACGAGAACCCGGTGACCGCCAACGTCGACAACGCCGATCCCAGCGGCAATCCCAAGAAGTGCGTCAACACCAGCACCACCAGCACGCTCAAGGGTTACGACGACTGGAGCCACATCTCCCTGCCGTTCCACGAGTCCGCCGACTCCGCGGACGCCCCCGTCAACCCCGAGACGGAGCCCGAACTCACCGAGGAGGAGATCCAACAGCTCTGGCAGACGTTGAACACCGCCGACCTGTCGGTCGCCCTGTCCGACTCCCCCGACCCGGTCGGCGCGGGCACCGACCTCACCTACACGGTGACCGTACGCAACGACGGCCCGGCTCCTGCGACCTCGGTCCTGGCCAAGGTCACCTTGCCGGCGGAGGTCGCCTATGTCGGCAGCACCGCCACCTGCAACGCCACCGGCTGCCATCTGGGTGAGATCCCGGCGCACGGGCAGCGTTCCTTCACCGTGACCGCCCATGTGCCGGAGGACCTCGTCTACCGCAACGGCGGACCCAAGACGATCAACGCCGTCGCCGAGGTCTCCAACCAGGCCGGTCCCGATCCCGACTCCTCAAACAACCGGGCCCAGGAGAGCACCAAGGTGGTCGCGATGGCCGATCTGGCGGTGACCGGGCTGACCGCCACGGCGCCCGACCAGATCCTCATCGGTCAGACCCAGCAGATCCCGCTCCACGTGACGGCCGCGAACAAGGGGCCTTCCACGCCGATGAACGCCACCGTGAAGCTCTCCGCGAGCGCCGAGTCCGGCGCCTCGATCACCCCGTCCACCGGTGAGCTTGCCGTACCGGCACTGGCTGTGGGCAGCCCACGCGAGCTCGACTCCGACTTCACGGTCGGCTGCACGCGGCCCGGCCACCACACCTACAAGCTGACCGCCTCGATCGAGCCGGCCAGCGCGGAGGACATCGATCCCGAGCCGGGCAACAACACGCGCACCGTCGAGTTCACCCTCGACTGCGTGGTCCCGGTGGCGATCAACATCAAGCCGGGGAGCAACCCCAACTCCATCAACCCGCCGAACGCACTCGTCCCGCTGGCGGTCCTGACGACCACAGCCGGCGAGTACGGCCTGCCACTCGCCTTCGACGCGGCGACCGTCCAGCCCCTCACCGTGCGGTTCAGCCCGCGCGGGACGGCGTGGGCCGGCAACGGCGCGAGCGAGGTGCACCAGCGCGGCCACCTGGAGGATTCCCTCGAGCGAGGAGAACGCGAGACGGTGCGCGACGGCGACACCGACATGGTCCTGCACTTCAACTCCGGTGACGCCGACCTGCAGCCGGCCATGACCGAGGCCTGCGTCAAGGGCTCGTTCACCGGAGAGGGCGGGCAGGTCTACCGCTTCTTCGGCTGCGACGCGGTCCGCGTCCTCTAGGTTCCCACCAAGGGCGGGTACGGCATGCCGTACCCGCCGTCGGGGTCAGTCCTCGAGGTCGACGGTGCGGCCGCTCTCCGCGCCGATCTCCGTGGTGATCTGCTCCACGATGTCCGCCGGGATCACCGAGTCGACCGTGAGGGCGATGAGGGCCTTGCCGCCCTTGGTGTCGCGGGCCACCTGCATCGAGGCGATGTTCACCCCGGCCTCGCCGAGGAGGCGGCCGACCACGCCGACGATGCCGGGACGGTCCGTGTAGGTGAAGAACGACAGGTGCGCCGTCGGCTCGATCTCCATCTCGTAGCCGTTGACCTCGACGATCTTCGTGATCTGCCGCGGACCCGACAGCGTGCCGGAGACCGACACCTGGCGGCCGTCGGCCAGCACGCCGCGGACCGTGACCACGTTGCGCCAGTCGGGGCTCTCGGAGCTGGTGACCAGCTCGACCTCGATACCGCGCTCCTTGGCCAGCAGCGGGGCGTTGACGTAGGTGACCTGCTCCTCGATGACGTCGGCGAAGACGCCCTTGAGCGCGGCCAGCTCGATGACCCGCACGTCCTGGGAGGCGATCTCGCCGCGGACCTCGACGTCGAGCTTGGTGGCCACCTCGCCGGCCAGCGCGGTGAAGACGCGGCCCAGCTTCTCGGCCAGCGGCAGGCCCGGCTTGACGTCCTCGGCCACGACGCCGCCCTGGACGTTCACCGCGTCGGGCACGAACTCCCCGGCCAGCGCCAGCTTGACGCTGCGGGCGACCTGGGTGCCGGCCTTCTCCTGGGCCTCGTGGGTGGAGGCGCCCAGGTGCGGGGTGACGACGACCTGGTCCAGCTCGAACAGCGGGCTGTCGGTGCAGGGCTCCTTGGAGAACACGTCGATGCCCGCGCCCGCGACCCTGCCCTCCTTGATCGCCGAGTAGAGCGCGCCCTCGTCCACGATGCCGCCGCGGGCCACGTTGATGATCCGCACGTTGGGCTTGACCTCGTGCAGCTCCTTGTCGCCGATGAGGCCGACGGTCTCCTTGGACTTGGGCAGGTGGACCGTGATGAAGTCGGCCTGCCTGATGACCTCCTCCAGGCTGACCAGCTTGACGCCCATCTGCGCGGCGCGGGCCGGCGGCAGGTACGGGTCGTAGGCGATCAGCTCGACGCCGAACGGCTGCAGGCGCTGGGCCACCAGCTGGCCGATCTTGCCCAGGCCCAGGATGCCGATGACCTTCTCGTCCAGCTCGACACCGGTGTACTTGGAGCGCTTCCACTCACCGTTCTTCAGCGCGGCGTGCGCCTGGGCGGTGTTGCGGGCGCTGGCCAGGATGAGCGCGAGCGTCTGCTCCGCGGCGCTGGTGATGTTGGAGGTCGGCGCGTTGACGACCATGACACCGGCCTTGGTCGCCGCCTCGACGTCGACGTTGTCGAGGCCGACTCCGGCGCGGGCGACCACGCGCAGCTTGGGCGCGGCGGCGATGGCCTCCGCGTCGATCTGGGTGGCGGACCGCACGATCACCGCGTCCACGTCCGCGAGAGCGGGCAGCAGCTGCGAGCGGTCGGCGCCGTCGGTGTGGCGGACCTCGAAATCGTTGCCGAGCACGGCGAGGCCTGCCGGGGACAGCTCCTCTGCGACCAGTACGACGGGCTTTGTCACGAGTGGATCCTTATGAGGCATGCGGCGGGCTGAGGGACACGTCAACGGGCCCCTCGGGATCCCTCTGAGTCTATCCACGCTTGTGAACGCATTCACGAGGGTCCCGGGATCTGAGACGCGTGGCGCCCTACCCAAGCCGGCCCAAAGTCATCCACGTTGGGCCCATCTTTGTCTTGATCGGGAGATTTGTTGGCTATTAGCCTGTTAAGCCGTGGCCAACTACCTATGGTTCGTCATATGAGCATCGGGAATCCTGCGCTTGCCGACGTGCTCGCCCAGCATGGCTCTCCGCACCGCCTGCTGGCAGCGCTCGCCGACGGTGGGGTCCTGGTGGCTGTGCGGCCGGATCGCTCCGTCGTCCTGGGCACCACCCAGGCCGGCGACCGGGTGCTGCTCGGCTACACCGGGCCCGTGACATACGCCCGGCACCGTGGCAGCCATACTCTGTCGGCCTGTGACGCCGACACCATCCTGGACATCCAGCGTGTCACCGGGGTCCGGGAGATCGTCATCGACGCGGCGGGTCCTGCGGCGGCAGCCGTACCGATCGACGACCTGCAGCGCTATCTGACCTCCACCCGGACGGGACCGACGCCGGTGCTGTCGGGGGCCGTGCCCGCGGCGTACGCGACCGGGGCGATGGCCACGATCTCGCGAGGAGGCGTGGTCGCGCAGGCCGCTCCCGAGACCGTCACCGACGCGCCGCCGCTGCCCTGGATCCCGGCGCCGCGGCCGCACCTGTCGGGGCCGATGCAGCAGGTGGACCCCGGCTACCGCCGGTGCGCGCACCCGATCCTGCCGGCGCTGCGGTACGCGATCGCCCACCTGCTCATGGACTTCCCGCTGGTGCACCACGTGTGGATCTCCGAGGCGCGCACGGCCTCCGGGGCGCCGGGGATCATGCTGCACGTCAAGGTGCACATGTCGGCCGCCGAGGACGTGGTGCGCGACCTGCACAGGGGCGTGCGGGCACGGCTGCCGCAGTTCGCGGCCAGCGAGGCGCCGATCCTGATGGCCCGGGTGGCGGACGCCCGCAGTGAGCGGCGGATGATCGAGATCGGCGCGCACGTGGTGTGCGCGGACGTGACGGACTGAAAACCTTACAAACAAGCGCTCGGTAGGCTTCAATGTGAGGCGTGATCACGGTCTCCCGCGGCGTGCGGCTCGGCTACGGCGTGGGCTCCTTCTGCACGGCCACCTTCGCCGCCGTACCCGGGCTGTTGCTGCTGTACTACATGACCAACTACCTGGCCGTGCCCGCGTGGCTGGCCGGGGCGGTGGTCACCGCGCCCAAGGTCTGGGACCTGGTGATCAACCCGCTGGTCGGCCGCTGGTCCGACCGCACGACCTCCCGGTGGGGCCCGCGCCGGCCGTGGCTGCTCGCGGGCGCGTGCACGCTGCCCGTGCTGTTCTTCCTGGTCTTCGCGGGCCCGCCGCTGCGCGGGGTACCCGCCGCGCTCTACGTGGGCGCCTGCTTCATGGCCGCCGCGACCGCCTACGCCCTGTTCGAGGTGCCCTACAAGGCCATGCCCGCCGAGATGACCGGCGACTACCACGAGCGCACCTCACTGCTGCAGTGGCGGATGGTCTTCATCGGCGTCGCCACCGCGATCAGCGGCATCGCCGCCCCCGCCATCGTCAACGGCTCCGGCTACCGCACGATGGCCCTGGTGATCGCGGTGGTCCTGCTCGCCGCCATGCTCGGCGCGTTCTTCGGTACGGCAGGCGCCCCCATGACCGGGGCTCCCGAGCCCGACGCGGGAGGCTGGCGCGCCCAGCTCGCAGCGGCCAGGGGGAACCCGGCGTTCGTGCGGCTGCTCGTGCTCAGCTGCACGCAGATGGTCGCGGTCAGCATGATGGAGGCGGCCGCGCCGTACTTCGCCGCCTACACGATCGGCGACCCGCGGGCGACCAGCAGCCTCTTCGCGGCGCTCGTCGGGCCGATCCTGCTGACGATGCCGCTGTGGGTGTGGCTGTCGCGCCGCTACGACAAGCGCGGCGCGATGGTCCTGGCCGGCCTGCTGTTCGGCGGCGGAACCCTGGCGGCCACGCTCACGCCGCTGGTCGGCGCCTGGTACGCGCACGTCACCCTGTTCCTGGTCGGAACCGGCATCGCCGGGGTCCAGCTGCTGCAGTTCTCGATGCTCGGGGACGTCATCGCCCTGGACGCCTCGGCGACAGGCAAGCGCCGCGCGGGCGTGTTCACCGGCCTGTGGACGGCCATCGAAAGCGGCGTCTCATCCCTGGGAGCGTTGCTGTTCGGCGCCGTCCTCACGATCGGCGGCTTCGTCTCCTCGGACCCCTCGACCCCGGTCACCCAGCCGGACACGGCCACCACCGCCATCCTCCTCGGCCAGACCGCCATCCCCGCCGTCATCATCTTCACAGCAGTCCTGATGACCTTGAAATACCGCCTCGCCATTCCCGCTGCGGTCCCGGAAGGCCGGTGAGATCGGCGTATTCTGGACAGGGGGTGGCGATGAGGCCGATACTCGGGGCATGAGCTCGACGCATCCGCACTTTCGCGCATCTGATGGCGAACGTGACCGAGCGATCGACGAGCTGCGCGACCGCGCCGTCGAGGGGCGGATCTCGCACGACACGTTCGTGGGGCGGGTCGACCAGGCGTTGCGGGCGCAGAACCGGTACGAGCTCGACGAGCTGGTCGCCGATTTTCCCGAGCGGCCGACGTTCCGCAAGCGGCTGACCGATGTGGTGGCCGCCGTCTCCGACTTCACGACCAAGGTCCAGTCCGCCTGGCGCAAGCCGCGGCTGCCTCGGCTGGCGCTGCCCGATGACAACAGGCTGCGCTACGTCGTGGGGCGGGGCTCCGCCTGCGATCTCGTGCTGTCGGACCTGACCGTGTCACGGGTGCACGCCGAGCTGCGGCGCGAGGAGGAAGGCAGCTGGCTGCTGGTCGACCTCGGCTCGCTCAACGGGACCCGGTTGAACGGCTGGCGGCTGGTGGGGCCCGCGCGGGTGCGCTCCGGGGACGAGGTCTCCTTCGGCGACTGCGGGTTCCTGATCTCCTCGGGGAATCCGTCCGCATAAAGCTCCGATAAATACGGAGATTTGCGGATTCCAAGCCCGTGGGGGCTGGCTCATGATCCCAGGCGAGACCCCCAGTCCTTTGGAGTTCCCATGCGGCGCACCTCAGCCACGCTCGTCGGGGGCGCGCTCGTCGCGGCCCTCGCGTGGGCGTCCAGCCCGACCTCCCCGGCCACGGCGCTCGAGCCCGCGGTCGGCGTGCAGGACCTGACCCAGGACATCAACCAGATACTCAGCGACTCCCGGCTCACGATCGCCCGGGCCGGCGTGGTGGTCCGCAGCGCCGCCAGCGGCGAGGAGCTGTACTCCACCGACGCCGGCAAGCTGCTGACCCCGGCCTCGAACACCAAGCTGTTCACCTCGGCCGCCGCGGTCGACACGCTCGGCCTGGACTACCGCTTCCCCACCACGGTGCTCAATGCGGGCCGCAAGCTCGGCTCGGCGATCACCGGGGACCTCGTACTCAAGGGCACCGGCGACCCGACCATGCTGGCCGAGGACTACGACGCGCTGGCCGCCAAGGTGGCCGACCAGGGCGTGAAGGTGGTGACCGGCAGGCTGGTGGCCGACGACACCTGGTTCGACTCGGTACGCCTGGGCCAGGACTGGGCCTGGGACGACGAGACCGCCTACTACGCCGCCCCGATCTCGGCGCTGACGGCCTCACCCGACAGGGACTACGACGCCGGGTCGGTGATCGTGTCCGTGGCGGCCGACGGCGACAAGGTCAAGGTGTCCACGACCCCGGAGACGGACTACCTCAAGATCGTCAACAAGGCCACCGTGGGCGCCGAGACGGACGTGCTCATCGAGCGGCAGCACGCCAGCCGTACCGTCGTCATCACGGGCACGGTCAAGGACCCCTACCAGGAGTGGGTCGCGGTCGACGACCCCACGACGTACGTGTCCGACCTGTTCCGCAAGGCCCTGGCCAAGCACGGTGTCCACGTGCTCGGCCCGACGGTCACCGGCGCGGCCCCGGCGAACGCCGCCGAGCTGGCCAGGCACGACTCGATGCCGCTGAGCGAGCTGCTGGTGCCCTTCCTCAAGCTGAGCAACAACATGCACGCCGAGATCCTCACCAAGGCCATGGGCCGCAAGGTCGCCGGCGAGGGCAGCTGGTCCGCCGGACTCAAGGTCACCACGGACTTCGCCAAGGCCAACGGCGTCCAGGTGCTCAACATGCGCGACGGCTCCGGCCTGTCGCGACGCGACGGCTTCACGCCCACCTCGATCGCGCAGATCCTGACCGCCGCCCGCGGCAAGCCCTGGTTCAAGACCTGGTACGACGCCCTGCCCATCGCCGGCAACCCGGACCGCTTCACCGGCGGCACGCTCCGCAGCCGGATGCGCGGCACGGCCGCGGCCAACAACGTCCACGCCAAGACGGGCTCGCTGACGGGCGTCACCTCGCTGTCCGGGTACGTCACGGACGCCGACGGGGAGCCGCTGATCTTCTCGATCATGCTCAACCAGTACCTGTCGGGAGCGCCCAAGGACATCGAGGACAAGATCGCGATCCGCCTGGCCAACTTCTCCCGCACCAAGGCGGTCGATTCCGTTTCCCCGCTCCGCGCATCCACCGATTCCGGCGACCTCGAGTGCTCCTGGCTCAAGCCCGCGGAGTGCTGACGTCTCGTTCCTAGTCGTTCCTAGGAGCTCCTGTACCGCTCATTCTTAGGAGCTCCCGAACGGCAGGGCCGCCCCACCGCCAGTCACCGCACTTCGGCCGGGCTCTGTCCAGGGAGACGCTCCTCCGGTGACACATGGCTGGGCGCCGCTACGGCGCCCAGCCATCCGCGTCCCCGGGCATGCGAACCGTGGCCGACGGAACGGTTGGGGCTCCAGGTGTTGGTGGGTTTTGGGGGACATGCGGCTTTTGCGGGGTCCAGAATGCGGGTTCGACGCAGTGTCTAACCCCCATCGGAGGACAAAGTGCGCAGACAACTCCAGGCGCTGGCCTGCCTCGGAAGTCTGGCGGCATTGAACATCCCCGTGCCGGCGATGGCCCAGGCGGCCACCGCACAGGCGTGCCGCGTCACGGCGGCCAAGCCGTACGTCGACGGCAAGGGCATGATCAGGGGCATCGCTTCGAGAGTCGGCTGCACCGACACGGCACGGCTGCGCGTACGGATCGTGCAGGTCGTCGCCGGCAAGAGCCGCGCCGTCAAGAGCGGCTCGCGCGACGTCGCCACCGGCCGCCTCACCACGACCGTCCGCTGCACCACCACTCCGCGCCGCTACTACGTGGTCGCGATGGACTACAAGAGCGCGCCCGCGAAGTCCCCGGTCGCCACCCTGTCCTGCAAGACGCCCAGGACGCCCACCACGCCCGCGACCGGCGGTTCGAGCGTCGAGGACCAGGTGGTGAGCCTGACGAACAAGGCCAGGGCGAGCAACGGCTGCCGCCCGCTGGTCAGCGATCCCAAGCTGAGCGCCGCGGCCCGCGAGCACTCGGCCGACATGGCCGCCAAGGGCTACTTCGACCACACCTCCAAGGACGGCAGGTCGCCGGGCGACCGCATCAAGGCGGCCGGCTTCTCCCCCATCAGCACGTGGGGCGAGAACATCGCGATGGGCCAGCGCACGCCCGCCGACGTGGTCGAGGGCTGGCTGAACAGCCCCGGGCACCGCGCCAACATCATGAACTGCGCCTTCACCCACATCGGCGTCGGCTACGCCAAGCAGGGCCCACTCTGGACCCAGGTCTTCGCCGCCCACTGACTCACGCAGGCGGGTTATGCCAGGTCATGACATGACAGTTCGGAGGTTCGCACGATACCGGCGGGTCCGGTTTACTCGGTCTCATGCGGCCCAAAGCGGAACTCCACCTGCACATCGAAGGCACCCTCGAGCCGGAGCTCGTCGTCGAGCTCGCCCTGCGTAACCGGCTCGAGCTGCCCACCTTCGACCCGGAGGCGATCAGGGCCCGCTACGACTTCGCCGACCTGCAGTCCTTCCTGGACATCTACTACGAGAACATGGCGGTGCTCCGCACCGAGCAGGACTTCTACGACCTGGCCGCCGCCTACCTGCGCCGCGCCCAGGACCAGGGTGTACGGCGGGCCGAGATCTTCTTCGATCCCCAGGCGCACCTGGTCCGCGGCGTGCCGCTGGAGGTGGTGTTCGGCGGGCTGACCGCGGCGCTGAAGGACAGCCCGGTGTCGGCCGACCTCATCCTGTGCTTCCTGCGGGACCGGGGAGCGGAGGAGGCCGAGCGGGTGCTGCGGGCGGCCCTGCCGTACCGGGAAGGGTTCATCGGCGTGGGGCTGGACTCGGCGGAGGTGGGCTACCCGCCGTCGCTGTTCAGGCGCGTGTTCGAGATCGCTGCGGCCGAGGGGCTGCACCGGGTGGCGCACGCGGGCGAGGAGGGCGGGCCCGACTACGTGTGGGAGGCGCTGGACATCCTGCACGTATCCCGCGTGGACCACGGCATCCGCGCCATGGAGGACCCGGCGCTGGTGGCGCGGCTGCGCGACGAGCGGATCCCGCTGACGGTGTGCCCGCTGTCGAACGTGCGCCTGCGCGCGGTGCCCTCCCTGCAGGACCACGTCCTGCCCGCGATGCTGGACGAGGGCCTGCTGGTCACGATCAACTCCGACGACCCCGCCTACTTCGGCGGCTACGTCGAGGACAACTACCGGGCCCTTCAGCGGGAACTCGGCATGACCGACGACCAGCTCGACCTACTCGCCCGCAACAGCCTCGAGGCGGCCTTCGCCTAGCCGCCGAACCAGGTGCCGACCACGACAGTCGCGCCCAGCTCGTCGTCGAGCCGCACCTCCGCCGCCAGGCCCGCCGCGCGCACCAGCCCTGCCGCCTCGCCGGCCTGCCGCTCGCTCATCTCCACCAGCAGGCTGCCGCCGTCTGCCAGCCACTCGCCCGCCTCGGCGGTGACTCTGCGGACCAGGTCGAGCCCGTCCGCGCCGCCGTCCAGCGCCATGCGCGGCTCGTGCTCGCGCGCCTCCGCCGGCAGCAGCGTGATCGCCTCGGTCGGGACGTACGGCGGGCTCACCACCAGCAGGTCGACGGTCCCCCGCAGCTCGCCGGGCAGCGCCTCGAAGAGATCCCCCTCGTAGACGTGCGAGAGGTTCCGGCGAGCGCACCGCACCGCCGCCGGGTCGAGGTCCGCCGCGTACACGCGGGAACCCGGCAGCCCCTGGGAGATCGCCAGCCCGATCGCCCCCGTCCCGCAGCACAGATCGACGATCGTCGACCCGCCCAGGGAAACGGCCTGGGCCACGAGGAACTCGCTGCGGCGCCGGGGCACGAACACCCCCGGCTCGACCGTGATGCGCAGCCCGCAGAACTCCGCCCATCCGAGCACCTGCTCGAGCGGGAACCCTGCCACCCTCCGCTCGACCATGGTGTCGAGCTCATCAGGGCTGGAGGCGGCGGAGACGAGCAGGTCGGCCTCTTCCTCGGCGAACACACAGCCCGCCGCCCGAAGCCTGGAAACAATCGACATGGAGCGCCTTTCGATCAGGGCGCCCCCGCGTGATCACCTATACCCGGTGAGCGCCCAACCACCTGTCCGTACGGAAATGGGTCTCACCTCCTAGGCCGATTCCTGCATTGGCGACCAGTACTGTACCCCGTCCGCGGGCAGCAGGTGATCGAGCCCCTCCTTGCAGGCCTTCGCGGCCTCCACCGAGCGGGGCATCATGACGCTCTCGTAGGCGCGCACCGCCGCCTCGACCGTGGGCTCGGTCACCAGAGCGGTCGCCAGTTCGGCGCCGTCGAGCATGGCCAGGTTCGCGCCCAGGCCGAGCGGCGGCATCAGGTGCGCGGCATCGCCCACCAGCGTGAACCCGGGCACGTCCCGCCAGACGTGCGGCACGGGCAGCGCGTACAACGGCCGGTGGATGAAGGGGCCGTCGTTGTCGCGCAGGAGGTCCCGCAGGTTCTCGCTCCACCCGTCGTACAGGCGCAGCAGGTGCGCGCGCACCCCCTCGGCGTCGTCGAAGTCCAGCCCTGGATTCTCGGGCGCGCGCACAGCGGCGTAGACGCGGATGTGGCCGTTGCTGTTGCGCTGGGCGAACAGGCCCTTGCCCGGCACCTTGGCCACCATGGTTCCGTTGCCGACCAGGTGCGCGATCCGCGGATGCCGCCGGTCGGTGTCGTCGAACCAGGCCTCCACGAACGTCACGCCCGTGTACTCCGGCACGGCCCCCGTCACCGCCGCGCGAACCCGGGACCAGGCCCCGTCGGCCCCCACGACCAGGTCGAAGTCCTGGCTGGTGCCGTCCTCGAAGACCACCCGCCCAGGCGGTGCGACCGCGGCCACCCCACGCCCCCACCGCACCGTCCCCTCGGCCAGCGCCTCCAGGAACAGGCCGCGCAGCTGCCCCCTGTCGATCTCGGGCCGGTCGTCGTCGGGCCAGTCGTGCCCCACCACGGTGCCGTCGGGCGTAAGCGTCCGCCACTCCTGCCCCTCCGGCCGTGACAGCGCGCGAAACCGGTCGAGCAGCCCCGCCGTACGCAGCGCGACCTGCCCCGAGTCGGCGTGAACGTCGAGCGTCCCGCCCTGGGAGCGGGCACCGGGGGACGGCTCACCCTCGAAAACGGTGACCGAGCGGCCACCCATCTGAAGTATCCGGGCGCAGGCCAGGCCACCAAGGCCGGCGCCCACTATGGCGATGTTCATGCCCACAGAAAAGCACAGTCACTAAAAAAAGGGCAATCACTACACTTTTTTAGCGAGTACGGCTTGCGGTATCGTTGGGCACGTGACGGAGACGATCGGGCGCAGGGAGCGCAAGAAGGCCCAGACCCGCCAGGCCCTGGCCGACGCGGCGCTGAGCCTGTTCCTCGAGCGAGGCTTCGACCAGGTAGGCGTCAAGGACGTGGCGGAAGCCGCGGATGTCTCGCTCACCACGCTCTTCAAGCACTTCCCCAGCAAGGAAGCGCTCCTGTTCGACCAGGACGCGGACATCGAGGCCGCCCTGATCGCCGCCGTCCACGACCGTCCCGCGGGCTGGTCGATCCCCCGCGCCCTCGGCGAACACATCCTCCGCTCAACCACAAGCTCCCAGACCCCGGAGATGGCGGCCTTCATGCGCCTCATCCAGGACACCCCCGCCCTGCAGGAGTACGGGCGCAGAATGTGGATGCGCCACGAAACGGCCCTCGCCCACGCCATCGCCCAGGAAACCAGCGCCCCCGCGGACGACGTCACCTGCGCGGCCCTGGCCCGCTTCACCCTGGACTCCCGCGACCTCATCCACCGCTCTCCGGACCCCCGCCAAGCCACCGACCAGATCATCACCCTCCTGGAATCCGGCTGGCCCGGGACTACGACTTCTGGGCCGAGATGATCATGTGAGTGCCGAAGAACTTCTTCTTCCACGCTATGGAGGCGAAGCCGACTCGACGCAGGATCGCGGCGACCTCGGTTGGAGTCATGAATCCGAGCGTGGACTTCTCCAGGTACGCGTATGACTCACGATCGCCTGCGACCAGCTGGCCGAGTAGGGGAATCAAGACTCGAACACCCAGAGTCACCGGGTATCGGAGCGGTCCTCGCGGTGGGCAGGTCTCCAGAATGACGACCCGGCCTCCGGGTTTGAGCACCCGGTACTGCTCTTCGAGCACGCGCTCGGCATCATCAACGTTGCGGAGGAGGTAACCATGCGTGACGGCATCGAAGGACTCGTCACCGAAAGGCAGCTCGTTCGCATCCGCATGCTGCCACGTGATGGCGGAGGCCCCCGGTTTGCCCGCTGCTTCCGTCAGCATCCGCTCCGAGAAATCGACGGCATGGATGGTCGAGTTCGGATACTTCTCCAGTGCGGCAAGAGCGATGACACCGGTTCCGGTGGCGACATCGAGCATGCTTCCGCCTGAAGGGACTTTCGCACTCGCTGCGACGTCACGACACCAGGCGGCATGTCGCCCCAGCGTCATGATGCGATTCATGCGGTCGTAGTAGTCAGTGATCTTGTTGAACGTCCGCTGGACCTCCAGGCCCTTGGACAACACCGGATCATGCTCAGTCACCCTGCCACTCTGCCAGGGGTCACCGCCGCCCTTCCTCCCCCGCACGGGGGATCACGCACCACCCAGAACACCGACGATCCTGTCGTATGGACCGACACCTGGCCGAAGCCAAAGCGCTCCTCACCCCGGGCGGACTCGGGTGGGCGTCAGATGGGTGGAAGGCCAGGTGGGTGCCGGGTGGGTTTCAGAGAACGCGTCTGAGCGAAGTGAAGGCCTCTTTGCGGGAAGGCCCAGCCACCGGGGTGGCTGGGCCTGCCGTACGGGAGTCAGGCCTTCAGCCAGCTCATCATGGGGCGGAGCTTGGCGCCGGTCTTCTCGATCGGGTTCTCGGCGAGCTCCTCGCGGTAGCGGGTGAACTCCTTCTGGCCGCCGTCGAACTCGGCGACGAGCTCGCGGGCGAACGCGCCGTCCTGGATCTCGCCCAGGATGCGGCGCATCTCGGCGCGCGTCTCGTCGGTGACGATGCGCGGGCCGCGGGTGTAGCCGCCGTACTCGGCCGTGTCGGAGACCGACCAGTACATCTTGGAGATGCCGCCCTCGTACATGAGGTCGACGATGAGCTTCATCTCGTGCAGGCACTCGAAGTAGGCGACCTCCGGCTGGTAGCCCGCCTCGATGAGCGTCTCGAAGCCCGCCTTGATGAGCTCGGACACGCCGCCGCACAGCACGGCCTGCTCGCCGAACAGGTCGGTCTCGGTCTCCTCGGTGAACGTGGTGCGCAGCGCGCCCGCGCGGGTGCCGCCGATGCCCTTGGCGTACGAAAGGGCCAGGTCGAGAGCCTTGCCGGAGGCGTCCTTCTCGACGGCGACGAGCACGGGCACGCCGCGGCCTGCCTCGAACTGGCGCCTGACCAGATGCCCCGGACCCTTGGGGGCGACCATGCAGACGTCGACGCCCTCGGGGGCCTCGATGAGGCCGTAGCGGATGTTGAGGCCGTGGCCGAAGAAGAGCGCGTCGCCCTCGACCAGGTTCGGCGCCACGTGCTGGGAGTACAGGTCGCGCTGGATGTGGTCCGGCGCGAGGATCATGGTGAGGTTGGCCTCTTCGACGGCCTCGGACGGGGTCAGCACCCGCAGCCCGTCGTTCTCGGCCTTCTCGCGGCTCTTGGAGCCCTCGGGCAGTCCGACCCGGACGTCGACGCCGGAGTCACGCAGGGAGAGCGCGTGGGCGTGGCCCTGGCTGCCGTACCCCAGCACGGCCACGTGACGCCCCTGGATGATCGACAGGTCGGCCTGGTCGTCGTAGTAGATCTCGGTCATGTGAACGAAGAAACCTTTCAGGCGGTACGGTCCAGTGCCCTGAGGGACCGGTCGGTGATGGAACGGGCGCCGCGGCCGATGGCCACCATGCCCGATTGGACGAGCTCCTTGATCCCGAAGGGCTCGAGGACCTTGACGAACGCCTCGAGCTTGTCGGGAGTGCCGGTGACCTCGATGGTCACGGCGTCGGACGCCACGTCGACGCAGCGGGCGCGGAAGAGCTGGACGAGCTCGAGCACGTGCGAGCGGCTGTCGGCGTCGGCCCTGACCTTGATCAGCATCAGCTCGCGCTGCACCGACTGGGATGTGTCGAGCTCGACGATCTTGAGCACGTTCACCAGCTTGTTGAGCTGCTTGGTGACCTGCTCCAGCGGCAGTTCCTCGACGCTGACCACGATGGTCATGCGGGAGATGTCGTCGTGCTCAGTGGGCCCGACGGCGAGCGAGTCGATGTTGAAGCCGCGCCGGCTGAACAGCGCGGAGACCCTGGCCAGGACACCGGGCTTGTTCTCCACGAGCACCGACAGCGTGTGCCTACTCATCTTCACTCCACTTCGGCGCCATGTGCCGGGCGATCTTGATGTCGTCGTTGCTGGTGCCCGCGGCGACCATGGGCCAGACCATAGCGTCCTGGTGGACCACGAAGTCGACCACGACGGGCACGTCGTTGATCTCCATGGCCTTCTTGATGGTCGCGTCGACGTCCTCGGGGCGCTCGCACCGCAGGCCAACACAACCATAGGCGTCGGCGAGCTTGACGAAGTCAGGGATGCGGCGTGTCGTCTGGAGATTGGTGTTGGAGTAGCGCTGGTCGTAGAAGAGCGTCTGCCACTGGCGGACCATGCCGAGATTGCCGTTGTTGATGACGGCGATCTTGATCGGGACGCCCTCGAGCGCGCAGGTGGCCAGTTCCTGGTTGGTCATCTGGAAGCAGCCGTCGCCGTCGATGGCCCACACCGTCGACTCGGGCCTGCCCATCTTGGCGCCCATGGCCGCCGGGACCGCGAAGCCCATCGTGCCCAGGCCGCCGGAGTTGATGAACGTGCCCGGGTTCTCGTAGTCGATGAACTGCGAGGCCCACATCTGGTGCTGGCCGACCCCTGCCACGTAGTACGTGTCGGGTCCGGCGATGGCGCTCAGCCGCTCCATGACGTACTGCGGGGCCAGCGATCCGTCCTCGAACTCGTCATAGCCGAGGGGGTAGGTCTGCTTGATGGCGTTGAGCATCGACCACCAGGCGGAGTAGTCGCCCTTCTGCCCTGACGCCTCGATGGCGGCGATCAGGTCGCCGATGACCTCCTTGCAGTCGCCCACGATCGGCACGTCCGCGTGGCGGTTCTTGGAGATCTCGGCCGGGTCGATGTCGGCGTGGACGACCTTGGCGCCCGGCGCGAACGAGGACAGCTCGCCCGTCACCCGGTCGTCGAAGCGGACACCCAGGCCGATGAGCAGGTCGGACTTCTGCAGCGCGCCCACGGCGGACACACTGCCGTGCATGCCCGGCATGCCCATGTGCTGCGGATGGCTGTCGGGGAACGTGCCGCGGGCCATCAGCGTCGTGACGACGGGGATGCTCGTCAGCTCGGCCAGGCGGAACAGCTCGGCGGACGCGCGCGCCTTGTGCACGCCGCCGCCGACGTAGAGCACGGGCCGCTTGGCCTCCGCGATCAGCTTGGCGGCCTCGCGGATCTGCTTGGAGTGCGGCCGGGTGACCGGACGGTAGCCAGGCAACTGCATGGTCGGCGGCCAGTGGAAGTCAGTGTCCGCCTGCAGCGCGTCCTTGGAGATGTCAACGAGCACGGGCCCGGGCCGGCCGGTGGAGGCGATGTGGAACGCCTCCATGATCGTACGCGGGATGTCGGCGGCGTCGGTCACCAGGAAGTTGTGCTTGGTGATCGGCATGGTGATGCCGGAGATGTCCGCTTCCTGGAACGCGTCGGTCCCGATCGCGGCGCTCGCAACCTGCCCGGTGATGGCCACGATCGGCACCGAGTCCATGTAGGCGTCGGCAATGGGGGTCACCAGGTTCGTCGCGCCGGGGCCGCTGGTGGCCATGCACACCCCGACTCGCCCGGTGGCCTGCGCGTACCCCTCGGCCGCGTGACCGGCGCCCTGCTCGTGTCGTACGAGCACGTGCCGGACCTTGGTCGAGTCGTAGAGGGGATCGTAGGCGGGGAGGATGGCGCCGCCAGGGATCCCGAACACGGTGTCGACGTCCATGTGCTCCAAGGCCCTCACCAGGGCCTGTGCACCAGTCATCCGTTCGGTCATTCGGCTCGTTCCTTGCGTGGCTACACGTTCAGGACATAAAAAATGCCCCTCACCACCGGGAAAGGTGGGCTGGGGCGGCGCGCAGGTCGACGTGCTTCGCTATCGGCCTGCGCGCCGGCGAAGTACTACGAGAATCTCACTGCGAAGCATGACCACACCTTAGCCTCCCGGCGGGCCCCGGTGTCAACTTCGTGGACATGAGTCTCAGACTGTGAGACTCGTCCGCATCAGCGAGTCCACCCCGCGGGCCGCCATCGGCCGTGCGACGAGGAAGCCCTGGCCGCGCGTGCAGCCCATCTCACGCAGCTTCTCCAACTGCTCGGGACGCTCGATGCCCTCGGCCACCACGATGAGCCCGAGGTCGTGGCCGAGCCGCACGATCGTCCTGGTCAACAGCGTCAGCGTCTCGTCGCGCCCGAGCCCGGACACGAAGGACGGGTCGATCTTGATCATGTCGACGGGCAGCTGTCTCAAAAAGGCCAGCGAGGCGTAGCCCGTGCCGAAGTCGTCGATGGCCAGCCGCACACCCAGGGACCGCAGCTCGGACAGCCGGCGGATCGTCTCCTCGGCGTCCTCGACCAGCATCTCCTCGATGACCTCGAGCGTCAGCGCCGAGGCGGGCAGCCCGCTTTCGGCCAGCGCCTCCTCCACGGTCTCCACGAAGCGCGGCGCGGTGATCTGGCGCGCCGACAGGTTCAGCGACAGGCCGATGTCCCACGACGAGGCGCGCCAGGCGGCCACCTCACGGCAGGCCTCGCGCAGGATCCACTCGCCGAGCGGCACGATCAGCCCGGTGTCCTCGGCGGGCCCGAGGAACTGGTCCGGCGGCACGAACACCGACCCGCGCCACCAGCGCACCAGCGCCTCGACCGCGGTCACGCGCGAGGTCGCCAGGTCGACGACGGGCTGGTACTCGATGGCGAACTGGTTCTCGATCAGCGCGCGCTGCAGGTCGGCGGCCAGCTCCAGGCGGCGCACCACGTCGGCGTGCATCTGCGCGGCGAACACCTCGACCCGCCGCCCGCCCAGCTCCTTGGCCCTGGCCATGGCGACGTCGGCGTTGCGGATCAGGTCGCCGGAGGGCATGTCGTCCTCGGCGAAGGCCACGCCGACGCTCGCGGTCAGCGCCACGTCGCGGTCGGCCACCCGGAACGGCTCCTGCGAGACGGCCCTGACCAGCCGCTCGGCCAGGTCGACCGCCAGCTGCGCCTCTCCCCCGGTCTCCACCAGCACCGCGAACTCGTCGCCGCCCCAGCGGGCCAGCGTGTCGTCGGGGTGTACGGCGCCGCGAAGGCGCCTGGCCGCCTGGCCGAGCAGCGTGTCGCCGCTGGCGTGGCCGACGGAGTCGTTGACCGAGGTGAACCCGTCCAGGTCGAGGAAGATGACCGCCGACTGCCCCGAGGTCCTGCCGGACAGCACCTCCCGGGTGCGCTCCTCGAAGTAGGCCCGGTTGGGCAGCCCGGTGATGCCGTCGTGGAAGGTCAGGTGGGCCACCTGGTTGCGCAGCGCCTCCTGGTCGCTGACGTCGCGCGTGGTGACCAGGAGCATGTCCTCGCCGCCGACGTGGCGGGTGGCCACGGACTCGGTGGGCCGCCAGGTGCCGTCGGCCGCGCGTACCCGGCAGGCGATCAGGCAGGCGCCGGGCGCGGCGTTCTCCTCGTCCAGGCCCATCTGCCGCAGGGCCGCCTGGATCCCCGGCACGTCCTCGGGGTGGATGTAGTCGAAGATGGAGCCGCCCACGAGGTCGTCGGGGCGGTAGCCGTACGTGACCTCGACGCCGGGGCCGATCTCGCGGACGACGCCGTCGTAGTCGCACAGCAGCACCACGTCGCCCGTGCTCTCGGCCAGCTCCCTGAGCTGCCTGTCGCCGAGCGAGACCAGCCTGCGCAGCCGGATGTTGGCCCCTGACAGCACGAGCATGCGCACCAGCAGCACCAGCACCACCGAGGCGGCCAGCGCGACGACGCCGGTGACGGCCTTCTCCCTGCCGCCGGCCACCGAGACCAGCAGCGTGCAGGTGGCGAGCGCGACCAGGGCCAGCGGCAGCATCGCGGTGAAGTTGCCGACCGCCGAGCCCGCGGGCGGGCGGGCGTCCTCGGACTCCAGGTCGGTCTGGGCGACCGCGGCCAGCAGCAGGAACGCCAGCGGCGCGAGCACCACGCTCCACATCGGCGGCGGCCCGCCGCCCAGCCGGGCGACGGCGGAGGCCATGGCCGACACGGTGGAGGTCGCCAGCACGCCGATCCCCGCCAGCCCCAGCGACCAGGCGCTCGACCTGCTGCGCAGGACGGAGGGGATGACCGCGAACATGACGAGCAGCGAGACCATCGGCGGCAGCAGCGCGAAGGTGAACGCCGCGGGGTCGGCCGCGTCGAAGTAGACCTGACGCAGCGCCACGACCCAGCCGATGAGGAAGAGCGAGGCCGCGCTGAGATAGGAGTCGGTCAGGTGGCGAGCCACGATCCTGCCGGGCACGCGGCGGCCCGCGGCGATCAGCGTCCCGCTGGCCAGCAGGACGGTGCCGACCAGCACCAGCAGGTCGGCGAAGCTGACCACGATGCTGGTGCTCTCCGCGATCGGCCGCACGCCGACCCCTGCGGCCCACACCAGCGCGCCGCCGCTCATCCAGCGCGCGCCCATCGCCGCCGACCCGCCGAGCCTCGCCGAGGCGAGCAGCAGCGACCCCGCCGCCAGCAGCGCCGCGAGCACACCCGCGATCGCGCCGGTACGCAGGGCAGGGCCGCCGGCCAGCAGCGCGGCGGCGACGCCCACGGCACCGGCGGCCGCCGCGGCGGTCAGCGGTGCTCGCGGATCACGCCAGCGGATCAATGTCGTTGCCCATCCCGTCTAGAACTCGGCTCTGTGCCCCGAGGGGCTCATCGCCAGTGTGTGCGGTTCCGGGTGCGCGGGGGGTGACAACGGCGATGTCGTCACCGATCTGATAACCACACAGACCAATTCCCTTCGAGGATCTCCTTGACAGCTAGTCAGGAACCCCTGGTAGACGACTACCGTACGCACCGAAGGTCACGGGCCAGCCACGTTCCGGATTCCTCTCAGTACGCGTCGGTGATCACATTGTTCAACCGCTCGCCTGCGAGGTAGCGCAGCACTTGGGAGCGGATCAACCGCAGCGTCCTGCGCTGCGAGGCGGGCGTGCTGCCCGCGATGTGCGGGGTGAGGAACAGCCCCGGCGCGCTCCACAGAGGGTGACCGTCCGGCAGCGGTTCGGGGTCGGTCACGTCCAGGGCCGCCCGCAGGCGGCCGGTCGTCAGCTCGGCCAGCAGCGCGCCGGTGTCGACGACCGAGCCCCTGGCGGCGTTGACCAGCAGCGCGCCGTCCTTCATCCGGGCCAGGAAGGCCTCGTCCACCATCCCGGCGGTGTCGGCAGTGGCGGGCACGAGCAGCACCACCACGTCGGCCTCGGGCAGCAGGGCGGGCAGCTCGGCCATGCCGTGGACGCCGTCGCGGGCGGTCCTGGCCACCCGCACGACCTCCACCTCGAAGCCGGACAGCCGCCGCTCCAGCGCCGCGCCGATCGAGCCGTACCCGACGATCAGCACGCGCGAGTCGGCCAGCGCGCCGGTGTGGTGGTAGGTCCACTCGCCCCTGCTCTGCGCACCGGCGAAGCCGGGGAACTCGCGCTGTACGGCGATCATCACGCCGACCGCCCACTCGGCGGTGCCCGCGTCGTGCACGCCGCGGGCGTTGCACAGCACCACGCCGGGCGGCAGGTGCGGCCGGTAGGCCTCCACCCCGGCCGAGACCGTCTGGAGCAGGCGCAGCGAGGTCATCCTGGCCAGCGTGCCCGCCAGATCGGGCACGTAGATCAGCGGCGGGACCCACACCTCGACCTCGTCGATGCCGTCGGGCAGCGGGCCGCTGCCGTCGTAGACCGACGTCTCCAGGCGGGGCAGATCCTCCAGAACCCCGGCACTCTCCTCGGATGGGACCCAGATCTTCATGCCGAGAACTTTAAGGCTCTTGAGTAAGTATGGAGGACATGAGGAACCTCTGGATGATCACGCTCCTGGCCCTGGTGACCGGCTGCGCCGATGTGGCGAGCGTGGCGCCTGAGGCGGGCGGGGTGACTCCCACGGCGGCCGTTTCCGCCGCCTCCGCGCCCGGCGAGCCCCGGGTCGTCGCCTCCGGCCTCGCCGTCCCGTGGGGGATCGCCTTCCTTCCCGGCGGCGACGCACTGGTGACCGAACGCGACTCGGCCCGGCTGCTGCGGATCACCAGGGCGGGCAAGGTCAGCGAGGTCGGCCAGGTGGACGGCGTCGAGCCCGGCGGTGAGGGAGGCCTGCTGGGCGTGGCGGCCAAGGACGATTTCGTCTTCCTCTACTTCACCGCCGCCGACGACAACCGGATCGTCCGATATCGCCTGGTCTCGGGCCGCCTGGCGGAGCCGAAGGTGCTGGTCCACGGCATCCCCAAGGGCCCGATCCACAACGGCGGCAGGCTCGCCTTCGGCCCCGACGGCTACCTGTACGCGGGCACGGGCGAGACCGGCCATGACGAGCTGGCCCAGCGGCGGGACTCGCTCGGGGGCAAGATCCTGCGGATGACCGTCGACGGCACCCCGGCCCCCGGCAACCCGTTCGGCACGCTGGTCTACTCCTACGGCCACCGCAACGTCCAGGGCCTGGCCTGGGACCCGTCGGGCCGGATGTACGCCTCGGAGTTCGGCCAGAACACCTGGGACGAGATCAACGTCATCAAGCCGGGCGGCAACTACGGCTGGCCGGAGGTCGAGGGCAAGGGCGACGACCCCCGTTACGTGAACCCCATCGTCACCTGGCCCACCGACGAGGCCTCCCCCTCGGGCCTTGCCTACGCCGACGGCTCGCTGTGGGTGGGCGCGCTGCGCGGCGAGCGCCTCTGGCAGGTCCCCCTCGGCAAGGACGGCTCGCCGGGCAAGCCGGTCGCCCACTTCAGGGGCGAGTACGGCAGGCTGCGCGCGGTCGTGGCGGCCCCCGGCGGCGAGCTCTGGGTGTCGACCAGCAACCAGGACGGCCGGGGTGACCCGCGTCCAGGCGACGACAAGATCCTGGCCGTCACCCCGTAGCGCAGACCACCTGCGCCTGCGGCCGGTACTTGGTGGTCAGCTTCTTGTCCCGCTTGACCTCCTTGTCGTCCTGGTAGAAGACGCGGGTGACGTCGATGGTGAAGCCCTGCTGCCCGGCCGTGGCAAGGCAGTTCGGCCCGCTGACCGTCTCGCGGCGGAACGGGGTGGTGTTGCGCTTGTCCGACTCGTCGGCCTCGATCTTGTCGTAGCGCTTGGTCCCCCACAGCGTGACCGTGACGGAGGTGGGCGTGCTGGCGGCCTTGATCAGCACACCGTCCGGCGAGTCGTTGCGCCACTTCAGATCCAGGTCAGGGTAGAGCAGCGCCGCGTCGCGCCCGGCCGGGTAGCGGGTGGCGAAGTAGTCCATCGGCGTGTGGTCGACCTCTTCGTAACCGCCGAAGAACACCGCGTTGTAGAGCGTGGTGGCGAACTGCGACGTGCCGCCGCCGACGATGTTGACCATCCGCCCGCCGACGATCTGACCGGCATCCACGTAGCCGCCCTCGTGGGTGCGCTCGCCGGCGACCTGGTTGAGCGAGAACGTCTCGCCCGGCTTGACCACGTAGCCGTCCAGCTGCTCGGCCATCCGCCTGATGTTCGTCACGCGCGGCTGGCAGCAGTCGAACGTGGTGGTGAACTCGGCCACCTGCTCCTTGATCCCCAGCCCGCTCACCTGCGTGGTGGTCACCTTGGGCCTGACGGTCGCGAGCTCCACGGCGATCGTACGGCTGCCGCCGGACTTGACCAGCTTGACCACCGCGGCGGCCAGCTTGTCGTCGTCGATGCCGCGCCCGGCGCGGGCGGGCACCAGGACGGGCTTGCCGTTCACGATCTGGTACGTCGCGTCGCGCGGCGCCTGTGCGGCGTCGACGAGGCTGCTCTCGACCGTGTCGCACGCCTTCGAGGCGTCGAACTTCGGCTCGAGCCCGCCCTTGCCATCGGGGACGAACGACAGGTTGGCGGCGATCACGGCAGGGGTGAGCTGTGCCTGTTTGCCGCCGAGGGTCAGCGTGATGGGCGCCGAGATCGCCTTCGTGGCGTCGGCGGCGGCCTGCTTGACGGCCTCGAGCGTGGTGTCCGGCTTGGCGGGCCTGAGGGTGAGCGCGACAGAGCCTCTGCCCTGCAGGAACGCGTCGCTGATCTGCTTGACGGCGTCGCCGCGGTCGAGCAGGACCCCGTCGCGCGGGGTGACGATCTGCCGCCGCAGGCCGGCGAAGGACACCTTGCCCTCGCGCGGCGCCTTGTCGACGCTCTCTGCCAGGCCCTCAACGGTCCTGGTGAGCTGGGCGGGGTCGATGGTGATCTTGGGATCCAGGTTGGTGGCGGCGGTGAGTCCCCGCCACACCTCGGTCGGGCTGGGGAAACCGCTGGAGGCCTGCCCGATGGTGCCCACCACGTCGAGCTCCAGGCCCGCCTCGTCGGCCTGGATGGTCTCCTTCTGGCTGCCGATGTCGACCACGACCGGCTTGGCCAGCTTGGCGGACAGCTCCGTGCGCAGCTTGTCGGCGGCCTGGGTGACGGTGAGCCCGCCGATGTCGATCCCGCCGACCTTGGTGCCGCGCAGCACCGATCCCGACATGATCACGGCGGGCGCGAGGTAGGACAGCGCGATCAGGACCACGACGACGACCACGATGCCGGGCAGGATGCGGCGGCGGGGCGGCTCCGGCTCGATGAAGGCCGGCAGCCGCTCGGGCGGCGGGGCGATGCCGCCGAACACGGGCGGCGCGGGAGGCTCGTGCGACTGGTCGTCGTTCATCGGCCACGGCTGCGGTGGCGGGGCGACCGGGGGCAACGCGCCGCCGCCCCTGGCCTGCGGGCCGCTCGACGGCTGGGGCCCCTGGGCCTCCTGGTGCTGGTCCTGTGGTCCGAAGATCTCGCGGGAGACACCCGGAGGTAATCCCTCGACCCGCGGCTTGCGCGCGCCGGGCGTCGGCAGAGGCACCGAGGCGAAGGGGTCGGTCGGTGATTCGATCGGTCCGGCGTTAGGCACGCCTCAATCTCCTCCCGCTCCGCCGCCATTCCTCAGGCAACAGTAAGGCACGCACATCCGTATATGTCACTGGAAATGGCAACTGTGTCATCCGATCCAACGGTAGCGGTGCTCGGGCCGCCCGGCTGTGCCGTACCTGGGATGGAGCTCCGCCCTTCGCACGACGCACAGGTACTCGAGGTAGCGGCGGGCGCTGACCCGGGACAAGCCCGCGCGGGCGGCGGCCTCGGCTGCCGACAGGTCGCCGCCAGCCTGGCGCAACGTCTGCTCGACCAGCGCGCAGGTCGCCGCCGACAGGCCCTTGGGCAGCGGGTCGGTGCCGGTGGGCGTGCCGAACAGGCGGTCCACGTCGTCCTGGCGGGCCTCGGGGCCGATCGCGGTCAGGCGCCTGCGGGTGCCGGCGTACTGCTGGAGCCGCTCGGCCAGCGCGTCCGCCGAGAACGGCTTGATCAGGTAGTTCACGGCGCCGCCGCGCATGGCCTCCCTGACAGTGGGCACGTCGCGGGCGGCGCTGATCATGAGGACGTCCACGTCGTGCAGCTGTTTGAGCACCTCCAGGCCGGAGAGGTCGGGCAGGTAGATGTCCAGCAGCACCAGATCCGGCCGGTGCTCGGCCACCGCCTGCAGCGCCTCGGCTCCCGTGTGCACGGCGGCCACCACCTCGAACCCGGGCATCCGGGAGACGTATCCGGCGTGGATCCTGGCGACCATGAAGTCGTCGTCCACCACCAGGACCCTGATCATGGCAGGAGTGCCGTGAACACCGCGCCTCCCGAGTTGCGGACGCGGACCCAGCCTCCGCGGCGCAGGCAGGCCTGACGGGTGAGCGCCAGCCCCAGCCCGCGCGGGCCCGAGTGCGCCGCCTTGGTGGTGAAGCCCTCCCTGAAGACCTCTTCGACCAGGCCGGGCGCGATGCCGGGCCCGGAGTCGCCGACCCGCACGTGCAGCCCGTCGGCGTCCGCGCGGACCGAGACCTCGATCGTGCCGGGAGCGCCGTCGAGGGCGTCGATGGCGTTGGCCACCAGGTTGCCGACCACGAGCACCGCGTCCTGCGGGTCGCGCAGCGTGCCCTCCCGCACCGAGGAGTCGGCCGCCAGCTCCAGCGTGGCGCCGCGCTCCGCCGCCTCCGCCGACTTGGCCAGCAGCAGCGCCGCCAGGGTCGGCTCCTGGACGCGCTCGCGGAGGCCGGCCGCGTAGGTGCTGCGCGTGGAGCGGGTGATGAACGCGATCGCCGCATCGTGCTCGCCCAGCTCCAGCAGGCCGACCACGGTGTGCATGCGGTTGGCGAACTCGTGGGCCTGCGCCCGCAGCGCCTCGGTGGCCGAGCTGGTGTCGTCCAGCTCGCGCGCCAGCCGTACCAGCTCCGTCCTGTCGCGCAGCGTGACCACCCAGCCGCGCTGCTGGCCGCGGACGGACACAGGCGTGCGGTTGAGCACGAGCACCCGATCGCCGTGCAGCACGATCTTGTCCTCGCCCGGGTCGGCGCCGCCGAGCACGTCGCGCAGGCGGTCGGAGACGGGCATCCCGGCCAGGTCGGGGCCGACGTCGCCGAGCAGCTCGCGGGCGGCGTCGTTGACCAGCGTCACCCTGCCGGTCAGGTCGAAGGCGAGCACGCCCTCCTTGACACCGTGTAGCACGCCCTCGCGCTGCTCGAGCAGCGCGGCGATCTCGCCGGGCTCCAGGCCGAAGGTCTGCCTGCGTATCCGCGCGGTGATCAGCGCGGCGGCCGCGAGCCCCGCCAGCAGTACGGCCAGCGCCGTCCACAGCAGCGGCGGCAGCGCCGTCCAGAGCTGGCCCATGACCGTGGTCTGGAGCACGCCCACCGAGGCCAGGCCGATGACGTTGCCGTACTCGTCGAAGATCGGCGCCTTGCCGCGCACGGTGGTGCCGATCGTGCCGGTCTCGGTGCCGACCCAGCTCCTGCCGGTTCTGAGCACGGTCGCGCCGTCGGTGGACAGCTTCTTGCCGATGAGCGCGGCGTTGGGGTGGGCGTAGCGGGTCTGCTCGTTGTTGGCGATGACCACGTAGTCGGCGCCGGTGGCCTGCTGCACGCCCAGGGCGAGCGGCTGCAGCACCGTCTCCGGGTTGCGCCGGTTGAAGGCCTCCCTGACCTGCGGGAGCCCGGCGACGGATTGGGCGATCGCCAGCGCGCGCTGCTGGTGCAGCGCGTCGAGCTGGTTGCGCGTGTGCACCGCCCAGACGGTCGCGGTCCCTCCTACGGCGAGCAGCACGATCACCATCTGCAGCACGAACAGCTGGGTCCCGAGTCTCACCATGCCGATGGAAACACCCCCAGGTCACGGACGGGTCGCGACAGTGACCGAGCGCAGCGAGGGCACCATCAAACACAGCGACCTCGGGCGTTTTGGTCTGCGCGAAGCAGTCGCGGAGACCAAAACGACCAATACGAGAGGTAGTTGCGATTTATGGCTTTCTCTGGGGATGCGGCTCACGATCCGGTGTCACCCCCTGTGAGGAGACACCCATGCGTCTACGCATACTCGCGGCCGTCCTGCTGGCCGCACTGACCGCCTGCGGCACCGGCTCTGGCGGCGGCACCGGCTCGCTGCGCATCATGGCCCCCGCCGCCCCGGGCGGAGGCTGGGACCAGACGTCCCGCACGGCCGAGCAGGCGCTGAAGTCCGCCGATCCCCAGCGCAAGGTCGAGGTGTTCAACGTGCCGGGCGCGGGTGGCACGATCGGCCTGGCCCAGCTGGCGGGCGAGAAGGGCAACGGCAACCTGCTGATGACCATGGGCCTGGTCATGGTGGGCGCGATCGAGCAGAACAAGTCCAAGGTGACGCTGAGCGAGACCACGCCCATCGCCAAGCTGACCGAGGAGTACGAGATCGTCGTCGTGCCCGCCTCCTCCCCGCTGAAGTCGCTGGCCGACCTGGTCAAGGCGTGGAAGGCCGACCCGGCAAAGGTGTCGATCGCGGGCGGCTCGGCGGGCGGCACCGACCACATCCTGGCCGGGCTGATGGCCAAGGCCGCAGGCGTCGACCCCAAGCAGATCAACTACGTGGCCAACTCGGGCGGTGGCGAGGCGCTCAACCTCCTGCTCGGCGAGAAGGCCACGATCGGTGTCTCGGGTCTGGGCGAGTTCGCCGAGCACGTCAGGTCCGGCAAGCTGCGCGCCCTGGCCATCTCGGCCCCGCAGCGGGTCAGCGAGCTGGACGCGCCCACGATCAAGGAGGGCGGTCTGGACGTCGAGCTGGCCAACTGGCGTGGCTTCGTGGCCCCCGCCGGCATCAAGGACGAGGACAAGAAGGCGCTGACCGACCTGGTCACCAAGATGCACGACTCGCAGTCGTGGAAGGACGCCGTGGCCAAGAACGGCTGGATCGACTCCTTCCAGACCGGGCAGCAGTTCGCCGACTTCCTCGGCGCCGAGCAGACCCGGGTCAAGGGCATCATCGCCGAGATGGGGCTCGTGTCCTGATGCTCACGCGGTTGTGGCGGACCGAGCTCGGGCTGGCCCTGGTCGTGCTCGGGCTCGGGGTGTTCGTCGTGGTCGGGACGCTGGACGTCTCGGCCGCGGCCTCCACCCTGGGCATCGGGCCGCGCTTCTTCCCCATGCTCGTCGGCGGCTCGATGATCGTCGTGGGCGCCTGCTACGTGGCCGACGTGCTCCGCGGCGGGCACGGCGATCCCGAGGAGGGCGAGGACGTGGACGCCGACGCGCCCGCCGACTGGCGTGCCGTGCTGCTGATGGGCGGGATCTTCCTGGCGTTCACCGCGGTGCTGGAGTACCTCGGCTGGGTGATCTCCTCCAGCCTGCTGTTCTGGGGCGTGGCCGTGGTGCTCGGGGCCGATCACAAGGTCAGGGCCGGGATCGTGGCGGTGGCGGTCGGCGTGGCGACGTACCTGCTGTTCGTCGAGGTGCTCGGCGTCTCGCTGCCCTCGGGGGTGTTCTAGGTGGAGTCGCTCCAGCTCCTGCTCGACGGGTTCGGCGCCGCGCTCACCCCGGTGAACCTGATGTACGCCCTGATCGGCGTCACGCTGGGCACGCTGGTGGGCGTGCTGCCCGGCATCGGGCCCGCGATGACCGTGGCGCTACTGCTGCCGATCACCTTCACCGTGCCGCCGACCAGCGCGTTCATCATGTTCGCCGGGATCTACTACGGCGGCATGTACGGCGGCTCGACCACGTCCATCCTGCTCAACACGCCCGGCGAGTCGTCGTCGATGATCACGGCGCTGGAGGGCAACAAGATGGCCAGGCGAGGCAGGGCCGCGCAGGCCCTGGCCACGGCGGCGATCGGGTCGTTCGTCGCGGGCACGATCGCGACCGCGCTGCTGGTCGTGGCCGCGCCCGCGGTGGTCAGCTTCGCGATCGCCTTCGGACCCGAGGACTACTTCGCGCTGGCGATCCTGGCCTTCACCGCCGTCTCGTCGGTGCTGTCGCGCTCGGTCGTGCGCGGGCTGGCCTCGCTCGGGCTCGGCCTGGTGATCGGGCTGATCGGCATCGACCAGCAGACCGGGCAGGCCCGGCTCACGCTCGGCATCCCGCAACTGCTGGACGGCATCGAGGTGGTGGTCGTCGCGGTCGGCCTGTTCGCGCTGGGCGAGGCGCTGTACGTGGCCTCCCGGCTGCGCCATTCGCCGCCCGAGGTGATGCCGGTCGGGCGGGCCTGGATGGGCCGCAGCGACTGGCGCCGCTCCTGGGGGCCGTGGCTGCGCGGCACCGCGCTGGGCTTCCCGTTCGGCGCGCTGCCCGGCGGCGGCGCGGAGATCCCCACGTTCCTGTCGTACGCGGCCGAGAAGCGGCTGTCGGGCGGCGACGAGTTCGGCAAGGGCGCCATCGAGGGCGTCGCCGGGCCCGAGGCCGCCAACAACGCCTCCGCCGCGGGGACTCTCGTGCCGCTGCTCACGCTGGGCCTGCCCACGTCGGCGACGGCCGCGATCCTGCTCGCCGCCTTCCAGCAGTACGGCCTACAGCCCGGCCCCCAGCTCTTCGACCACAACCCGGCGCTGGTGTGGGGCATGATCGCCTCGCTGTTCATCGGAAACACGATGCTGCTGGTGCTGAACCTGCCGCTGGCGCCGCTGTGGGCGCGTGTCCTGCGGATCCCGCGGCCGTACCTGTACGCAGGGATCGTGGTCTTCGCCGCCCTCGGGGTCTACGCGCTGAACGGGTCCCTGGTGGACCTGTGGGTGCTGTTCCTGCTCGGGCTGCTGGGCTTCGCGATGCGCCGCTTCGGCCTTCCCGTGGCTCCGGCGGTCATCGGTCTCATCCTGGGGCCGATGGCGGAGGTCCAGCTGCGGCGGGCGCTGGCCATCGGGGCGGGCGACGTGAGCGTGCTGGTGAAGAGCCCGATCGCGGTGATCCTGCTGGCGCTGGCGGTCCTCGCCCTGCTGGCCCCGCTCGTCAGGAGGCTCTGGGCACGCCGTAGCGGCGAACCGGTCACAGCCTCGTCTCAACAGGACTGACCTGGGCCGCTTCCGGGCATTCCCTAGCTGGTTCTTGGGGCCCCGCCGGACCTTGTCCACCCGGCGGGGCTTGCCGCTTCACACGGGCACGACCTCGCGCACCCGCCGCGCGGCGCGCGCGTGGGGCGCGACCCAGAATCCGGCCAGTGCCATCACCAGGGCGGCGGCGTAGACCGTCCAGTAGCCGGACCCGGCCGCGGTGAACAGCGCGCCGGTGACCGCCACCGCCACCACCGAGAAGACGGCCTCGCCGACCTGCAGCGCCGAGGTGTTCACGCCCTGCTCCCCTGGCTGGGAGAGCTCCAATGTGAGCACCGACAGCGTCGGATAGACCAGCCCCATGCCGAATCCGGTGACGATCCAGGACGGGTAGGCCAGCCACACGGGCACGGCCGCGAACGTCACCAGGCCCATCGCCAGGATGCCCAGCGCGATCAGCGCCGACCCGCCGCGCAGGTTGGTCATCCGGTCGAACACTTCGCGCCCCTGCAGCCAGGAGCCGAGCGACCACGTGATCGCCCCGCCGGTGAGCGCGAACCCGGCCACCAGCGGCGACAGCCCGCGCTCGTCGACCAGCATGAGCGGAACGATCACCTCGGCGGCGAACATCGCCCCGGTCGCCAGGCCACGCAACGCCACCACCGCGGGCAGCCCGCTCGCGGCTCGCAACGTGCCCGCTGGGAGCAGCTTGGGCAGCGCCACCAGCAGCACGATCAGTCCGAGGCCGACCAGGGCGAGGTTGTTGCCGCTGCCGTACTGCATCAGCCCCGCGCCGACGGCTGTGACGGCGGCCCAGCCCATCTTTCCCAGCAGGCCCGGCGCCGGCGTGGCCTGTCCGCCCGCGATCGGCTGCCCGGCCAGGCCACGCACCAGAACCGCCCCGGCCAGCGCGGTCAGGATCGGCACGCCGAGGAACACCCAGCGCCATCCCACGGTCTGCACCACGACGCCGACGACCGCCGGGCCCAGCATCGACGGCACGACCCACGCGGTGGCGAACAGGGAGAAGATCCTGGGGCGGAGCTCTTCCGGGTAGGCCCGGGCCACCACCACATAGAGCGCCACGCTGACCAGAGCGCCACCGAAGCCCTGGATGAGCCGCCCCAGGATGAGCACCTCCATGGCCGGTGCGAGACCCGCCACGATCAGGCCTCCCGCGAACGTCGCCACTCCCGTCCACAGCGGGGCGAGTGGGCCGCGCAGGTCCGCCCACCGGCCGCCCAGCACGGTCCCGATCACTCCGGCGGCCGCGGATCCGCTGAAGGCCAGGCCGTACAGCGGCACTCCGTCGAGTTCCTTGGCCACCACGGGCATCGCGACCGCGACCGCCATGTACTCGAAGGCCACCAACGTGACCATGGCCACCAGACCTGCCGTCAATGCCCTGCGCGTCATGATTTCGACGTTAGGGATATATGCGGATTAGCACCTCCCGCGAGAGGCCTACGCAGATGGGCCTAGGACTCCAGCTTCTCGAAGAAGAACTCGTGCTTCATGAACGACGTGTCGTACTCGACCCCCGGATACGGCGGGATCAGCTGCGACGCCTGGAAAAGTCGCCAGCCGTCGTGGAGTGCGTGGAGTCCGCTCTCGTAGGGCGGCTCGTCGCTGTCGCCGGTGGTCGGGTTCGTACGGCCGGTGCCGTCGTAGTTCGCCCAGCCGACGACCTTCGAGTCCAGGGCCGAGGTGGCCAGATAGAGGACCAGGACCTGCTGCTTCATACGGCACTCACCCGGGTTACCCAGTAGTCGATGTCGAAGGTGTCGTCGGCGGTCAGCGCCCGCCACAGTTTGACGCGGTTGTAGATCTCCAGCCTTCCCGCGGCCGGCTCGTACCACGGAAAGCTGGTGTCCAGCTCCTTTTCGACCGCGGGGTCGCCGAGGTCGGCCGTGTCCCAGAGCCTGACCTGCGGCATCGTCGGGTTGAAGCGGATCTTGAACATGTACCGCGGCACGTCGCTGTCGTTGCGCCTGCCGCCGTGCCAGATGCCGTGGTGCACGAACATCACGGTCCCCGCCGGGCAGGTGAGCCGGGTCTGGCCGAGCAGGTTCTGGTAGCGGCCGGTGTCGCTCTCGTTGGTGCGGCGCAGGTGGCTGCCCGGCACGACCAGGGTTCCGCCCATGTCGGCGGCCACCTCGCGCGGGTAGTACATGAGCTGCACGTCGAAGGCGTCCCGCCGGACGTCGATGATCGCGTCGCCGTGCAGCGGCTGGGCCTCGCCGCCGTGCGGCTCCCTGATGTGCACGGCATGGTGGTCCACGGTCGGGTCCTGGCCCACCAGGCTCTCCAGGGCCCCGGCCACCTCGGGCACCTCGACCAGGCTCCGGGCGAAGGATCCCGCGGGAAACGCCTCACGCAGCGGCGTGCCGTACGGGACCTCGGGGATGCCCTGGTCGAAGACCTGGATCGCCTGCCGGTTGAGCTCGTCCGGCACCACCCCGTCCAGGCGCAGGTAACCGTGCGCGACGAACCTCGCCATCTGGACTGAGGTCAACTTAGTGGTTCGCATGCATCAAACGGTATTTAGTGGGATTCGCCCTGTCGTGGGGTGTATTCGGCGTCTACTGGTAGTTTTTCACCATGGATCGGGTGGAGCTGGCGCTCAGCGAGCCGCCCGTCGTGGCCAACGTCGGCATCGGCGTCCACGGCACGCGCGGGCCCACCGACGTCTTCCGGCTGCCCGACCTGTGGCAGCTGCACCTGTACGGCTATGCCGCCACGCTGACCGTGCACGGTGCCGCCCATCCGATCCGGCCGGGACACGTGAGCCTGGTCCCGCCGGACGTCGAGGTGCGCTTCGACTACCTCGGGCGGTCCACGCATGTCTTCGCCCACTTCCGGTTGCCGGGCCTCTCGGACCGGCGGACGGTTCCGCTGATGCAGGACGCGGGTGCCGAGACGCCCCTGCTGTCGGGCCTGATGCGCGCGGCCGTCATCGCACCGCCCGCCCGCGCGTCGGCCGAACTCTGGACGGTGTTGTGGCGCGTCGCCACCCTGACCCTGCCCTCGCAGAACGGCCCCCACCCGGCCGTCTCGGCCGCCATCGCGCACATCGAGTCCAACCTCGCGGGCCCGCTCACGGTCCCCGCCATCGCGCGGGCCGCCGGCCTGTCGCACAACCACCTCACGAGGTTGTTCCGCGCGGAGACGGGCGCCACGATCGTCGCCTACATCCGGCAGCGCCGCATGGAACGCGCCCGCCACCTGCTGCGCGCCTCCACCCAGTCGATCGCCTCGATAGCCGCCGAGGTCGGCATCCCCGACCTCCAGGCCTTCAACAAGACCTGCCGCCGCGACCTCGGCGCCTCTCCTACTGCTCTGAGGGAATCATGAAACCACGGTCCTCCGCGCAGATCCGCGGCTACCTCATCGATCAGCTCAACCTGGCGCTCACCCGCCCGAGCATGTTCGGCGGCGAGCTGTCACTGCGGATACTCGTCGATCACCTCGCCTATGCGACAGGCGAGGACCTCCTCTGGGAGGAAGAACTGCGGTTGATGGTGGAGCGCGGAGCCTGCTGCGCGACCATGGTGAAGGGCGCTTTCCGTGCCTTGTTCGAGGGCATCGACGAGCATGCCCCGGCCTCGGTCTACGCGGAGTTCGCTCGGAATCGCAGATGGCTCTCAGTGGACAGAACGCTGAGGATCGCCGAGTACGAGTCCCTGCGGCAGGGGCTTGGCACGTGGACCGTAGAGGATCGCACGCTCGGCGACGTGGTCGAAGCATTCGGCACGCCTTCGCTGTGGATCGGCGGCACCAACCCGTCTTTCGGGAAGACGCTTGGTTACGCGAGCGAGCGGGTCGGCGATCCGATGGTCTTCTTCCACCTGTGGAACGACTTCGAGTACGACCAGCCCATTCTGCTCGCCGTCCGCTGCGGCACCGGCCCGTTCCGGGAAACGTTCACGTTCACCCCGGAAGGGCGCAAGCGGCGGAACACCGCAGGCGCGGCCAGCTGAGGGGTGCGCGGGCCTTCGCCCCGACAGCGAGCCATCCGAGATTCCGGCATCATGCGGGAGTGATGCCCAAGACTGCTGATCGCCTTTGGGCTCACCGGGCCGACCGTGCACCGTTCGCGGGTGGTCCGGGTGGGTTTGGGGCCCGTGGAAGCACAGTCCTCGCCTTGGCGAGGGCCCTTGCGCGCCGTAGGCGCGAACACCATCGATCAAACAGCCCTCGCCGGAGGCGAGGTCGGCGCGGGTGCAGGGGCGCGCCCCTGCCAGGGGGCCGTGGGGGGCTGGGCCCCCCACTTAGGGCAGCCCGAAGCTGATCCGCGCGGAACGCGGCAGTGTCGAGGCCCATGCGGTTGGCGGTGCGATTTGGATGGGCCCCATGGGCTCGGGTAGGTGGCCGAGCCCATGGGGTTCGGTTACTCCGTTACGCCGAGCTTCTCCAGGATGAGCTGGCGGGCTCGGGCGGCGTCGGCCTTGCCGCGGCTGGCCTTCATGACGCCGCCGACCAGGGCGCCGACAGCGGCGACCTTGCCAGAGCGGACCTTGTCGGCCGCGTCCGCGTTGTCCGCCAGCACCTGGTCGATGATGGCCGACAGCTCGCCCTCGTCGTTGACGATCTGCAGGCCCCGGGAGGCGACGACCTCGTCAGGCGAGCCCTCGCCCGCCAGGACGCCCTCCAGGACCTCGCGGGCCAGCTTGTCGTTGAGCGCGCCGGAGGCCACGAGTTCCGTCACGCGGGCGATCTGCGTGGGCGTGATGGGCAGGTCGGCGAGAGCCGTACCGCGCTCGTTGGCCGTGCGGGCCAGCTCGCCCATCCACCACTTGCGAGCGTCCGCGGCCGGGGCGCCGGCGGCGACGGTGGCCTCGACCAGGTCGATGGCGCCGGCGTTGTGCATCGACTCCAGATCGTGGTCCGACACGCCCCACTCGGCCTGCAGGCGCTTGCGCCTGGCCAGCGGCATCTCCGGCAGCGCGGCCTTGAGCGAGGCGACCCAGGCGGGGTCGGGCGCGATGGGCACCAGGTCGGGGTCCGGGAAGTAGCGGTAGTCCTGCGCCTCTTCCTTGGACCGGCCGGGCGTGGTGACGCCGCTTTCCTCGTGGAAGTGGCGGGTCTCCTGGATGATGCGCCCGCCCTCCGACAACACGAACGCCTGCCGTTCGATCTCGCCGCGGACGGCGCGCTCGACCGAGCGGAGGGAGTTGACGTTCTTGGTCTCGGTGCGGGTGCCCCACTCGGACGCGCCGCGCGGCATCAGCGAGACGTTCACGTCGCAGCGCAGGGAGCCTTCCTCCATGCGTACGTCGGAGACGCCCAGAGCCCGCATGACCTCGCGCAGCTCGGTGACGTAGGCGCGCGCCACGTCGGGGGCGAGCCGGTCGGTGCCCTCGATCGGCTTGGTGACGATCTCGACCAGCGGGATGCCGGCGCGGTTGTAGTCGACGATCGAGTAGTCCGCGCCCTGGATGCGGCCGGTGGCGCCGCCCACGTGCGTGGACTTGCCGGTGTCCTCCTCCAGGTGGACGCGCTCGATCTCGACGCGCACGGTCTGGCCGTCGACCTCGACATCGAGATAGCCGTTGGTGCACAGCGGCTCGTCGTACTGCGAGATCTGGTAGTTCTTCGGCATGTCCGGATAGAAGTAGTTCTTCCGGGCGAAGCGGCACCACTCGGCGATCGTGCAGTTGAGCGCCAGGCCGATGCGGATCGTGGACTCGATCGCCTTGGCGTTGGCCACCGGCAGCGAGCCGGGGAAGGCCAGGCAGGTCGGGCAGACCTGAGTGTTGGGCGGCGCGCCGAACGCAGTGGCGCAGCCGCAGAACATCTTCGACTCGGTGCCCAGCTCGACGTGGGTCTCCAGGCCGAGGACCGGCGCGTACCGGCCCAGGGCCTCCTCGTAGGCCATCACGGTCATAGCGCTGGAGCCTCCTTGAGCAGAGGGCCGCCCCAGCGGCTCTCCAAAGCCTTCTCCACGGCGGCGCCGACCCGGTAGCAGCGGTCGTCGCCCAGAACGGGAGCCATGATCTGCAGGCCCACCGGCAGGTTGTCCTCGTCGGCCAGGCCGCACGGCACCGAGATGGCGGCGTTGCCCGCCAGGTTGGACGGGATCGTGCACAGGTCGGCCAGGTACATCGCCATCGGGTCGTCGGCGCGCTCGCCGATCGCGAACGCCGTGGTCGGCGTGGTCGGCGAGATCAGCACGTCGACCTGCTGGTAGGCGGCCTCGAAGTCACGCGAGATGAGCGTGCGGACCTTCTGGGCCTGGCCGTAGTAGGCGTCGTAGTAGCCGCTGGACAGCGCGTACGTGCCCAGCATGATGCGCCGCTTGACCTCGGGACCGAACCCGGCGGCCCTGGTCAGCGCCATGACCTCCTCGGCGCTGCGGGTGCCGTCGTCGCCGACCCGCAGGCCATACCGCATGGCGTCGAAGCGCGCGAGGTTGGACGAGCACTCGGAGGGCGCGATCAGGTAGTAGGCGGGCAGCGCGGTGGTGAACGTCGGGCACGACACCTCGACGACCTTGGCGCCCAGCGACTCCAGCAGCTCGATCACGTCGTGGAAGCGGGCCAGGACGCCCGGCTGGTATCCCTCGCCGTCGAACTCCTTGACCACGCCGATCCGCATGCCGGAAATATCGGCATTACGAGCGGCCGCCACCACGTCGGGCACCGGCTCGTCGACCGAGGTGGAGTCCATCGGGTCGTAGCCGGAGAAGGCCGCCTGCAGCAGCGCGGCGTCCAGGACGTTCCGCGCGAAGGGGCCGGGCGTGTCCAGCGAGGACGCGAAGGCGATCAGCCCGTACCGGGACGAACCACCGTAGGTCGGCTTCATCCCTACGATGCCGGTCACCGCGGCGGGCTGCCGGATCGAGCCGCCGGTGTCGGTGCCGGTCGACAGCGGCGCCTCGTAGGCCGCCACCGCCGCCGACGAGCCGCCGGACGACCCGCCGGGGATCTTGGACAGGTCCCACGGGTTGTGCGTCGGGCCGTAGGCCGAGTTCTCCGTCGAGGAGCCCATCGCGAACTCGTCGAGGTTCGTCTTGCCCAGGATGACCAGCCCGGCCGCGCGCAGACGCGCCGTCACGGTCGCGTCGTACGGCGGGCGCCAGCCCTCCAGGATCTTCGACCCGGCCGTGGTCGGCATGTCCTTCGTGGCGAAGATGTCCTTGTGCGCGATCGGCACCCCGGCCAGCGGACCCAGCTTCTCGCCCGCGACCAGGCGGGCGTCGACGGCCCTGGCCTGCGCGACCGCGGACTCCCTGTCGACGTGCAGGAACGCCTTGACCTTGGGGTCGACCTCTTCGATCCGGTCGAGGTGAGCCTCGGTGACCTCTTCCGCCGTCACCTCGCCGGCGGCGATCAGCGCGCCCAGCTCCGCGGCGGTCTTGTGAATAAGGCTCATTCCTCCTCCCCCAGGATGCGCGGCACGCGGAAGCGGTCGTCCTCGACGGCGGGCGCGCCGGAGAGCGCCTGTTCGGGCGTGAGGCACTGTCGCACTTCGTCGTCGCGGAAGACGTTGGTCAGAGGCAGCGCGTGCGACGAAGGCGGCACGTCCACGGCGGCGATCTCGCTCACCTTGGCCACCGCGCCGATGATGACATCGAGCTGGGTGGCGAAGTGGTCGAGTTCATCGTCGGTGAGCGCCATGCGGGACAACCGCGCCAGGTGCGCGACTTCATCGCGGGTTATGGCGGACATGTGTCGGAGAACCCGTTTCGTGGTTGGTGTTCGGTCACTTGTCATCCTAGGGGCCCTGACTGAGCGTGTCCGAACCATTAACCCGCGATACCGTCGTCAGATGAGGCTCACCATGCTCCAGGGTGACATCACCGGCCAGGCGACGGACGCGATCGTCAACGCCGCGAACTCCTCCCTCATGGGCGGTGGCGGGGTCGACGGCGCGATCCACCGCCGCGGCGGCCCCGCAATCCTCGATGAATGCCGAAAAATCCGGTCAAGTCGGTACGGCAAGGGCCTCCCCACCGGCAAAGCCGTCGCCACCACCGCGGGAAACCTGGACGCCAGGTGGGTCATCCACACCGTGGGCCCCGTCTACTCGGCCACCGAGGACCGCTCGGACCTGCTGGCCTCCTGCTACCGCGAATCCCTGAAGGTGGCGGATGAGCTGGGCGCCAAGACCGTCGCCTTCCCCGCCATCTCCACCGGCATCTACCGCTGGCCGCTGGAGGACGCCGCCCGCATCGCCCTGGTCGCGGTCCGCTCCGCCGACACGCAGGTGGAGGAGGTGCGCTTCGTCCTGTTCGACCAGCAGGCCTACGACGCGTTCACACGCTGACCCCGGCCGGGGCCTCCTCCACGTTCCCGCCCACGCGCTCGCGCAGCCACACCGTGGCCTCCGCGGCCGGCATCGGCTGGCTGAACAGCCAGCCCTGGCCCATGTCGCAGCCCATCTCGGCCAGCCGTATCGCGATCTCGTCCGACTCCACGCCCTCGGCCACCGACCGCAGCCCGAGCGAGCGCACCAGGTCCACGATCGAGCGCACGATCCGGTCGTCGTCCTGCGACTCGGCGATCCGCGTCACGAACGAGGAGTCGATCTTCACCTCGGACACGGCCAGCCGCTGCAGCCGGATGAGCGAGGAGTACCCGGTGCCGAAGTCGTCCAGCGCCAGCGGCACCCCCAGCGCGGCCAGCGCCTTGATCGTGTCGTGCGACTGCTCCCCGGTCAGCACCCGCTCGGTGACCTCCAGCTGGATCGCGTCCGGCGGCAGGCTGTAACGGGCCAGGCCCACCTCGAGCTGGTCGGGCAGCGCCAAGTCGAGCAGGTCGCGGGCCGAGACGTTGACCGCGACCTGCACCCGCAGGCCGGCGTGCCACCAGCGGGCGGCCTGCTCGAGCGCGCCCTCGATGACGTACTCGGTGATCTGGCGCATCAGGTAGGACTGCTCGGCCAGCGGGATGAACTCCGACGGCGCGATCGTCCCACGCACCGGGTGCCGCCAGCGCAGCAACGCCTCCATGCCCTGCACGCTGCCGTCGGCCAGGTCGAGCTTGGGCTGGTAGTGCAGGCGCAGGTCCCGGTTGTCGACCGCGCGCCGTAGATCGCCGAAGAGGCCGAGCCGCTCGGGCGAGTTGCGGTCCTTGTCGGCCTGGTAGAGCTCGACCCCGTTGCGGCTCTCCTTGGCCAGGTACATGGCCACGTCGGCGCGCTGGAGCAGCAGCTCGAAGTCGGGCGCGTGGTCGGGGTAGAGCGCGATGCCGACCGAGCCGTCCAGGTCGAACGACATGCCCTCCAGGCGCACCGACTCCGTCAGCGCCACCCGCAGCCGGGCCGCCACCTCCCTGGCAGCCTGGACGTCGCGGATCCTCGGCAGCAGGACGGCGAACTCGTCCCCGCCCAGGCGGGCCACGACGTCGCCCGGCCGTACCGAATGTGTGAGCCTGTGCGCCATCAGCTGCAGCAGCCGGTCACCGACGGGGTGGCCGAGCGTGTCGTTGACCTGCTTGAGACCGTGCAGGTCGAGCAGGAAGAAGCCGACCTTGTCCCCCTCGCGGGCCTCGGCCAGCGCCTCCTCGGTGCTGACGTTGAGCAGCTTGCGGTTGGGCAGGCCGGTCAGCTCGTCGTGCATGGCCTGGTGGTCGTGGCGCATGGACAGCGTGGCGGTGAAGTAGACGGCGGCCAGCGGCGCCACGAACAGCGGCACCAGCCCGGGCGACTCGTCCATCACGATCACGACCAGCGGCGCGAGGCCGAGCAGGCCGGCGTAGACCAGGCTCTGCGGGCCGGCCGTCGACTTCAGCACGCGCAGCAGCGACCTGCGCTCGTGCAGGGCGACCGCGCCGCACACCAGCAGGGCGCGGGTCGCGAAGTAGGCCACCCCCGCCAGCGCGATCGCCGGCAGGTCGGCGCCCCTGGGCACCCACGGCACTGCCGGGTTCGGCACGACGCCGAACAGCCCGAGCACGACCGCCGCGGCGGTCAGCGCCAGCGTCGACTGGGCCACGTTGAACATCACCCGGAACCAGGCCTTGCGGGTGACGACGCCGTTGATGACCACGGCGACGGTCTGCATGAGCACGGCCACGGGCAGTCCGAAGTGGAGCAGCACCGCGAAGGTGAACATCGTCGACGGGTACGTGCCCCCTACCGCGGTGGCCGACGAGACCATGACGGGCCGCAGTTCCCCCAGAATGACCAGCACCGCCAGCACCCAGAACAGCGGCGTGCGGGCGAGATCGACCACCTCGCCCATGTGCAGCCTGAGCATGGCCACCACCAGCGCGGTGATGCCGATCACGTTGACGCCGGCGAGGAACGCCCACAGCGGCGTGCCGACGCGCGGCCCTGTATCGCGGGTGTCGGTTGGGTCAGCCATCGGTAACAGAACCCCCATTAGGTCACTATGGGAGGGTACGACCTCAACCCCACTTCGCGAAACCAACCGCGCACGTTCCGTCACACTTGGCTGGAGAAGGAGGTACGTCATGGCGAAGCTCGTGGTATCCGAATTCGTGACCGTGGACGGCTACATGGAGGATCCCGGCGGGGCGGAGAAGTCCGCGCGGGGCGGCTGGGCCTTCCAGTTCAACCGCGGCGACGAGGGCGACCGTTTCAAACTGGACGAGGTCCTGGCCGCGGAAGCCCTCCTGCTCGGCCGGCACACCTACGAGGGCTTCGCGGCCGCCTGGCCCGCCCGGCCCGAGGGCGACTTCGCCAACAAGATGAACGACATGCCGAAGTACGTGGTCTCGGCATCCCTCGACAAGGCGGACTGGAACAACTCCACGATCCTGCGCGGAGACCCCGCCACCGAGGCGGCCGACCTCAAGCAGAACATCTCGGGCGACCTCCTGGTGTACGGCAGCGCCACCCTGGTGGGCGCACTCGCCGCCAACGACCTGGTGGACGAGTACCGCCTCATGATCTTCCCCACGCTCCTGGGCCAGGGCAGACGCCTCTTCACCGACTCCCCCGCCGCGCTCGGCCTCCGCCTCACCTCAGCCCGCCCCGTCGGCGACGACGGAGTCGTAGTGCTGACCTACGAGCCCCGCCACTGACCCACCTACCCGACAGCCATCTCGTACGGCAAGCCACCCCACCGGCCGCCGACCGCACTTCGGCTGAGGACCCGCGCCCGGCGCTTCCGGCGAGTCGGCCCTCCTAGCTCGCCGCAACGGTGCCCGGGACCCGGCTGTGTGGGTCGCCCTTCGTGACTCTCTGTAAACGATAAGATGTAGGAGTACACTTCTTAGAAGTATACTCCTATAACTTGGACGCCAAGTGATCGCGAAGCCCGACCGAATCTTCAACCGAGACTTCGAATGGCGGCACCTGACCAGGTTCGCCGAGCGCACCGGTCGGACCGCCCAGCTCGGCGTGGTCAGCGGCAGGCGGCGCCAGGGCAAGACCTTCCTGGTCGAGGCACTGGCCGACGCGACGAACGGCTTCTACTTCAGCGCGACAGAGGCGACGGAGACCGAGTCACTCCACCTGTTCTCGCTCGCCCTCAGTGAGTATGTCCAGGCGCCCACCCCTTTCAGGTTCACCGCCTGGGACGAGGCGATCCGCCAGCTCTTCGCGATCAGCGCCGAACGGCGTGAGCTCATGGTGATCGACGAGTTTCCCTACCTGAGCGGTGTGACACCGGCGCTGCCGTCGATCATCCAGCGCGAACTCGACCGGGCCGTGGCGACATCCGCCCCTGTGTCGCTCCTGCTCTGCGGCTCGGCGATGTCGGTGATGGGCCGCCTGCTGACTGGCACCGCGCCTCTACGCGGACGGGCCTCGCTGGAACTCGTGGTCCGCCCCTTCGAATACCCCCTCGCCGCCGAGTATTGGGGGATCGACGACCCGTTGCTGGCCGTCCGTACGCACGCCATCGTCGGAGGGACCCCCGCCTACCTGCGATTCGTCGGCGATGACAGACCCGCGGGCCCCGACGACTTCGACGACTGGGTGCTGAGGACCGTGCTCGACCCCGGCACTCCACTCTTCCGCGAGGCCCGCTACCTCCTGGACGCCGACGGTGACGTGCGCAGCTCAGGCATCTACCACTCGGTGTTGGCGGCCGTCGCGACGGGCAACGGCACGCGGGGCGGCATCGCGGCGTACATCGGCCGCAAGGCCACCGACATCGGGCACCACCTCAATGTCCTGGAGGACAGCTGCCTGCTTCGCAGGGAAGCCGACGTCTTCCGGCCATCCCGCTCCGTCTACCGCATCGCCGAGCCGCTGATCACCTTCTACCAGGTCGTGATGCGACCGCGCTGGGGTCTGCTGGAAAGCGGTCGCGCCGCGCCGGTGTGGCAGGACTCGCGCGGCCGGTTCAGCGACCAGGTCCTCGGCCCGCACTTCGAGGAGATGTGCCGCCAGTACGCCAGGCTGGAGCCCGCCTTCGGCGAGCTTCCCGGCGAGGTAGGCGCCGGCGTGGTCGCCGACCCGGTCCGCCGCGATCAAATCGAGGTCGACGTCGTCGTCTTCGCCCCCGCCCTACCCGGCGAACCGCAGCGCATCCTCTCTCTCGGAGAAGTGAAGTGGGGCAAAACCATGACCCCCAGGCACAGCGCACGACTCCGGCGAGCCAGGGAACTACTGGACGCCAAAGGCTACGACGTCCGAGACACGGTGCTGGCCTGCTACAGCGGATCCGGCTTCGACGACCGCCTCCGCGTCGAGCCCGACGTCCGGACAATCGACCTCACCGACCTCTACACACGCTCCCCCGCCTCCTGATCCGCTGCCGGACCACCTCCCCCTCTCCCGGCCATTCATCTCGTGCCGTCATTGATCACGTACGGCAAGCCGCCCCACCGGCCGCCCGCCGCACTTCGGCTGAGGGCCCGCGCCCGGCGCTTCCGGCGAGTCGGCGCCCCTCACCCACCGCCACGGCGCCCGGAACCAAGGGCGGGTGGGCATGAGACGGCTGAGGACCCGCGCCCGGTGTGGCCCACCATGCACGTGGTGCAGGCTGACACGGCCGACCGGCGGGGCAGGTGCTCTCCCGAGACCCGGCCGGGCGGTGCCGACTCTGATGGGCGCAGGCACCAGACCACAGAACGCGGGTTCGGGATGACGCCCAAGCGGAGCGAGGACCGACGTGGGGCAAGCCCGCTGCGGGGCGTGGGTCACTCGGCGATCGCGGTGCGTTCGAACCACTCGTAGATCGGCAACCGTCCTTCGTCGGTCTCCTCATGCCGGGAGGTCAGCCTGAAGTGCTCATACCCACCGCGGTGGGGGATCTTCAGCTCGCTTCCGGGCGGAGTGATCGGAACGACTCGCTCGGGCAGGTCGTCTGGACCGCCAACGAGGAATGCCTTCGATGAAGCCATGAGCACAGTATCGGGGCGACCACCCAGCCTGGTCAGACCTTGGCGGTCTACCTCCGGGATAGTCTTCGTGATCAATGCTTCAAGTAGACCAGGACTGGCTACTTCTCGGGGTGGTGGCGACAGAGGTCTTCGAGTCGTTGGACCGCCGTAGTGCATCGATCGCATGAACTCCCTGGCCGATCTACTCAGCTCCCCTGCCTTCGAGGAGTGGCTGCGCGGGGTCCCACGTGGTCCCGTCCCTGTCGTCGCGGCGACGCCGCGCCATCCCGGACAGCGCCTCGAGGATCACGCGGTTGCCCAGGTAGGAGGTGATGTCGGAGACGTCGTAGGGCGGTGAGACCTCGACGACGTCCACCCCGAGCAGCGGGAGCTCGTAGGCGATCCTGCGGACCGCGTCGAGGAGCTGGCGTGAGGTGAGCCCCCCGGGTTCCGGCGTACCCGTGCCCGGCGCGTGCCCGGGGTCGCAGACGTCCACGTCGACGGACAGGAACACCCCGTCGCAGTCATCCATCGCGATGGCGAAGGCCTCCGTCAGGCAGACCTCGAACCCGCGGGCCACGATCTCGGTCATCTCGTAGGAGCGCATCTTCTGCTCCGCCATCCACCCCAGGGTGTCCGGTCCGGGCCAGTAGCCGCGCAGCCCGAGCTGGAGGAAACGGTCGCCGCGTACCGCGCCGGACTCGATGAGCCTGCGCATCGGCTGGCCGTGCCCGATCAGCGAGCCGAACTCGACATCCCCCGTGTCGGCGTGGGCGTCGAAGTGGATCATCGAGACCCGGCCCCAGCCGTGATGCTGGGCGACTCCCGCCGCGTCGGGCCAGGCGATCGTGTGGTCACCGCCGAGGATCATCGGGACGGCGCCGTTCGCGGTGACGGCGTGCACCGCCTCCTGGAGGGCGTGAACGGAGCGTTCCGCGTCGCCGGAGTACATCTCGACGTCCCCCGCGTCGTACACGCGCAGGTCCCGCAGGGCGTCGACCCGCATCGCCAGCGACGGCCGCGACCCGTCATGCGGCATGTAGTCGGTCTGCCGGATGGACTGCGGGCCGAAGCGGGCTCCCGGCCGGTGGGAGGTGCCGCCGTCGAACGGGGCGCCGAGGATCACGACGTCGGCGTCGGCGTAGGTCGACGCATCCGTCCAGTCGCATCGGTCGACACCGAGATAGGTGATGTCCGGGCCGAATTGAACGCCATATCGAGTCATTCAGATTCTCCTGTGTTGGGGGTAGAGCCGGTTCACGAGCGCCACGTACACGACCGTGGAGCCGATCGGACCCACGAGGCTGGACAGGTCGCCCCGTCCAGCCACCGGGCCACGGGGCCGACATAGGCGGTGGTGGCCAGGCAGGTCACCGCGGCTGCGGTGCCGATGACGAGCGCGGCGAACCATGTACGCCTCCGGTCTGCAATTGGGCGCATGCCCAATAGCATATTGGGCACGAATTCAATAAGGTGATGGCCGTGACGTCAAGAGCCGAGCCCCGGAAATCGCGCCGCACCAGGAAGACTCCCGAGGAGCGCCGTGCCGAGATCGTCTCCGCGGCCTGCCGGATGGCGATGGAGGACGGGCTCGGCACACTGAGCCTGCGCTCGGTCGCCGACGATCTGGGCATCACCGGCGGCCTGGTCGGCCACTACTTCCCGTCGGTGGACGAACTGCTCGCCGAGGTGTTCAGGACGATCGCCGCGGCCGAGGTCGACAAGATCTTCTACGACGTCGGCGCGTCGGACGGTCCGCTCGAAGGGATGCGGGCGTTCATGCGGCACCTCCTGTCGGACGAGCGGGACCGCATCAGCCTGCTGTGGATCGACGGGTGGAACGCCGGCCGCAAACGACCCCTGCTCATGGCCGAGGTCGTGCGCCAAGCCCGCGCCTGGCTGGACCGCGTCGCGGCCCTCATCGAGGACGGCCGCGCGACGGGAGTCTTCCGCACGGCCGATCCGGTCGCCAACGCCATGCGGATCCTGGCCGTGTTCGACGGGCTGAGCATCAAGGCCGTGATGGGCACGACGATCGACTATCGGACCGTCAAGGATCTGGTCCCCCAGATCGCCGAGCAGGAACTCGGCCTCGCCACGGGGACGCTGGCGTAACTTCTTTCAGGCAGGGCAGGTCCCCCTGCTACGCCGACGCTCGTCCTGGCCTGCTGCGGTCCGGTACGGCTCACGCCCCGCACCACAACCCACAGCGGGAGATCACCTACCGCTCCGGCCGCCCCGGGAACGCGAGGCGATAAAGACCTCCAGGCTGTCGAGGATGCGCTGGAGGCCGAACTCCCGCCCGGTGGCGTCGGTGAGACCGTCCACGGTCGAATCCATGGCGGCGGCCGCTCCATCGCGGGCCTGGCCCGCCGGTCGGCGTTCCAGGGCTGCGTACCTGCGCGCCCCCAAGACCGCGCCCTTCGCCCGGGAAGAACGCCTGAGCGCAGCGAAGACCTCGCCTTTGGGGTGGGTTACTCCTCGGTGGCGGTGGCGACGGGGGTGGCGGCTTCGGGGCCTTCGTTGAGGAGGGTGTGGAAGCCGGTCACGTCGAGGATGGGGACGCCGAGGGAGATGGCCTTGTCGTACTTGGAGCCCGCGTTCTCCCCCGCGATGACGAAGGACGTCTTCTTGGAGACCGAGCTGGCCACCTTGCCGCCGCGCGTGGTGATGGCCTCGGCGGCCGAGTCGCGGGTGAAGCCCTCCAGGGTGCCCGTGACGACGAAGGTGTGGCCCTCGAGGATCTGCGGGCCCTTCTCGGGAGCAGGCTCGTCCTCCATGCGCACCCCGGCCGCCCGCCAGCGGGTGATGATCTCGCGGTGCCAGTCGACCTGGAACCACTCGTGGATCGTGGCGGCCACCTGGGCGCCGATGCCCTCGACGGCCGACAGCTCCTCGACGGAGGCGCCGGCGACGGCGTCGATGGAGCGCATGGCGTCGGCCAGGGCGCGGGCGGTGGGCGGGCCGATGTGGCGGATGGACAGGGCGACCAGGATCCGCCAGAGCGGCACCTGCTTGGCCTTGTCCAGCTCGTCGATCAGCAGCAGCGCGAGCTGGCTGGGGTTGCCGTCCTTGTTGGAGAAGAGGTTGACGACCTTCTGCTCGCCGGTCTTCGGGTCGATCTTGGGCAGCCCGGTCTCCATGTCGCGGACCACGGACTTGATGGGGATCAGCTGCTCGAGCGTGAGGTCGAACAGGTCGGCCTCGGTCCGGACGACGGGCTCCTGCGGCGGCAGCGGCTGCGACAGCGCGGTGGCCGCGACGTAGCCGAGGCCGTCGATGTCGAGCGCGTAGCGCCCGGCGGCGAAGTAGAGGCGCTCGCGGATCTGCGCGGGGCAGCCGCGGGCGTTGGGGCAGCGCAGGTCGGCGTCGCCCTCCTTCTCGTAGGCCAGCTCGGTGCCGCACTCGGGGCAGTGGGTGGGCATGACGAACTCGCGCTCGGACCCGTCGCGCAGCGCGGCGACCGGACCGACGATCTCGGGGATGACGTCGCCCGCCTTGCGCAGCACGACGGTGTCGCCGATGAGCACGGCCTTCTTGACCACGATGGCCGCGTTGTGCAGGGTGGCCCGCTCGACCGTGGATCCGGCCACGACGATGGGCTCCATCACGGCGTACGGGGTGACCCGGCCGGTGCGGCCGACGCCCACCTGGATGTCGATGAGCTTGGTGTTGACCTCCTCCGGCGGGTACTTGTAGGCGATCGCCCAGCGCGGCGCCCGCGAGGTGGAGCCCAGCTCCCGCTGCGTACGGAAGTCGTCGATCTTGACGACCACACCGTCGATCTCGTAGGCGGGGTCGTGCCGGTGGACCCGGTAGTGCTCGATGAACTCGTTGATCTCGGTGAGGTTGGCGACCACCTTGTACAGGTCGGACACGGGCAGGCCGAACTCGCGCAGCCGGTCGTAGACCGCGGACTGGGCCTGCGGCTCGGCGGTGCCCTCCCAGACGCCGACGCCGTGCACGATCATGCGCAGCGGCCGCTGGGCGGTGATGCGCGGGTCCTTCTGCCGCAGCGTGCCCGCGGCGGAGTTGCGCGGGTTGGCGAAGGGCGCCTTGCCGTCGGCGACGAGCTGCTCGTTGAGCTTCTTGAAGTCCTCGACCGGGATGTAGACCTCGCCGCGAACCTCGACGAGCGACGGGATGTCGGCGCCCTTGAGCCGGTGCGGCACACCCTTGATCGTGCGCACGTTGGCGGTCACGTCGTCGCCGGTGCGGCCGTCGCCGCGGGTGGCGCCCCGCTCGAGCTTGCCGTCGCGGTAGACCAGCGCGATGGCCAGCCCGTCGATCTTCAGCTCGCACAGGTAGGGCCCGGGGTCGCCTTCCGCCAGGCGCTCGGCGCGGGCCATCCAGGAGGCCATGTCGGCCTCGTTGAAGGCGTTGTCGAGGCTCTCCATCCTGGCCAGGTGCTGGACCTTGGCGAAGTCGCCCGAGACGGGCGCGCCCACCTTCTGCGTCGGCGAGTCGGGCGTCTGCAGGCTCGGGTAGGCCTCTTCCAGCTCGAGCAGCTCGCGGAACCAGGCGTCGAACTGGGCGTCGCTGACGGTGGGCTCGTCGAGCACGTAGTAGCGCCAGCGGGCTTCCTCTGCCAGCTCGCTCAGCTCCGCGTGCCGCTTCAGCGCGGTCACCGGCACGCCCTCGACCTCGGCGCTCATCCTGCGACTCCCCTCGTCGTCGTTCTGAGGAGAACGCTATCTAAGTGCACTGACAAGAGCACAGGTCAGGAAAGGATGTTGGGATCCGAGCCACGTCCGATCGACTCGTGCGAATCCTCCCTGGTCACCTTCGCCCACATGGCCGTGACCGGGCTCTGAGTTCTGATGGTGAATGATCCCCGTTGGACACCGTTCCCGCTGTTTCTGACCGCGTGGCTGTGAACGGCCCCGCCCTCCCTGTAGAAGACCGTCAGAACGGCGACGTGCCCGGGCCCGCCGTCCTCCAGCCGCCAGGTGATCGCATACTTTTTGGCCCCCTTCCGACCCGGCCGCACCGTGATGGACGCGTCCGACTTGTGGGAAGCCGACGGCAGCGGCGTCGTGACTCCGGCCACTTGCTTCTCACTCTCCACCATTCGTCTGCCCCTCCGAACATTCGATCAGTGCGCACGCGGTCGCCAGCGGCCGTGCCATGGCATCGGCTGAAGAGCGGAAATCCCACCTGATAACCCCGCCTTGGACGTTACTTGCGAATATCGAGTAGGTGCCAGGCCCAAATGCCAGCCCGATCCCGGCACGGGAAAGCAGCTGAATCTGCCGGGGCCCGGCCGGATCGCGAATGAGCCACACGCGCACGGTCTCGTCGGTCCCCGCGGTCGCGGCCAGGTCCCCGTTCAGCGCGACCTCTCCGACGGAGTCCAGGTGCCCGAGCAGCGTCCCCGCCGCGCGCAGCGACGCCGGCCCGGTGATCTCCCACAGCGCGGCCTTCCTGTCCGCGCCCCCGCTCAGCACCCGCCCATCCCGTACGGCGAGGCCGAGCACGTCCCCCCGGTGCGCCTCCACCGGCTCGCCCTGCCGTGGCGCGTAGGGGTCGCGCAGGTCCCACGGCACCAGCCGCCCTCCTGACCCGGTGACCCCGAACAACCCGTCCTCGCTCAGGCCGACGGCGGTGGCGGTCCCGGGCAGGACGACCTCCCGCCCCGAGGCCCACAGCACCACCCCGTCAGGCCCACCGACCAGCGCCCGCCGCCCGGAAGCGCTCAACGCCACCGACCACACGCGCCGTCCGACCGCCAGATCCCGCACACCCGACATATCCGATAAATCGGCGCCTCGCTTCCCCCCGACGAGGGCGACCGTGCCGTCGCGCGACAGCGCCACTCCCCCGGCGGCGTCGGGGAAGCGGGTGACGGCCCTGCCGCCCTCCCACAGCGTCCCCGTGTCGTCCGCGTCCCTGGTCAGCAGCCTGGCCCCGCCGTACGCGATGGCCTGTGGAGTCCCGGGCAGCACCCGGACGTGCGGCGGCGTGGCCACCCGCCAGGCGATGGCGCTCTGGTCCCCGCTGCCGGTCAGCACGAGCCCGCCCGGCCCGGTGGCCACGGACAGGACCGGGCCCTGGTGACCGGTCAGCCGCCTGACCAGCCGGGGGCTCGACGGCACCGCCAGGTCCCACACGATGGCCGTCTGGTCGTCACTGGCCGACACCAGCTCCTGGTCGCCGGGCGCGAAGGCCAGGTCGGCGATCCAGCTGTCGTGCCCGACGAGGAAGGCCGCGAGCCGCGGCCTGCCGGAGGAGACGTCCCACACCCGGTCACCGGCGACGGCCGTGCGCCCGTCGCGGGACAGCGCCACGCCCAGGTTGGGCTGCGCGTCGGTGACGGGCGCGGGCAGCCGCATCGACGACCCGTCGCGCAGGTTCCACAGCCGCGCGGAACCCTGCGGGTCGCCGGCGAGCAGCCGGTCCCCGGCAAGGGCGACCTTGGCGGCCGCGCCGGGAAAGCGTGAGAGTCGCCGCCCCGAGAGGTCCCACAGCGAGACGCCGTCCAGCCCGGCCACGGCCACGCGGGACCCCGAGACATCGGCCGCGTAGGCGGGTCCGCCCAGCCTGCCGACCAGGGTGGGGCCCGACAGATCCCAGATTTCCGGACCCACGTCCCGCCACACCACCACGGCCGACGTCGGCGAAAGGAACCGCACGCCGTACACGGAGCCCTTGCCGGTCGAGGGGATCTCTGCCAGCCGGCGCGAACGGGTCAGATCCCAGTACAGCAGCCGCCCGGCCCAGTCGCCGGTCAGCGCCCGGGTCCCGTCGGGCGAGACAGCCACGGCGTTCACCGAGGCGGACATCCCGGTCAGCCGGCTACGGAAGGCCATCCCTGCCGCGTCCGCGGCCAGGGCCGCCTCGGTCTCCACGCCGGGATTCGCCCGGACGGCCGCCACGCTCGCGCGCAACGCGGCGGCGGGGTCGGCCTGCCGTACCGCGTCCGCCTGGAAGATCAGGGCACGGCCTGCGGCGACCTTCCGCGCGCGCTCGGCGTCCTGGTACTTCAGTACCGCGACCACCGAGGCGATCAGCGCGACCACGAGCAGCCCCGACAGCACCCCGGTGACCAGCACCCGCCGCCTGGCCTGGCGTTCGGCCGCGCCGACCGAGGCGGCCACGAAGCGTTCCGCGGCGGGCCCGAGGGCTCTGCCGGTGGCGTACTCGCGGGCCAGCGCGAGCCGGGACCCGCGATACAGCCCGCCAGGATCCCCGTCCCACGAGGCGGCCGCCTCGACGAGGTGCTGCTCGATCAGCATCCCGGCGCGATCGGCGTCGAGCCAGGAGCGCAGCGCCGGCCAGGCGGTCAGCAGCGCCTCGTGGGTGATCACCACGGTGTCGCTGTCCAGCGTGAGCAGCCTGGCGTCGTCGGCGGCGAACGCATCGATCACCTCGCGCCCGAAGGCCAGCTCCTCGAGCGGCACCCGCCGCCGGGTGTCGTCGGTCCCCTCGCCCACCCGCACCAGCCGCCGGAAGATCGCCCGCGCCGTGTCGGGGGAGTCCAGCCCGGCCAGCACGTCGTCGGCGGTGGCCGCCAGCGCCCCGGCGATGCCGCCCGTCTGCCGGTATCCGGCCACGGTCAGCGCGGGGCCGCGCCGCTGCTGCCAGGTGGCCAGCAGCGCGTGCGAGAGCAGCGGCAGCCGTCCAGGCTCGGTGCCCAGGTCGCGCAGCAGCAGCTCGACCAGGCCGGGCTCGAGCGTCAGCCCGTGTGCGAGCGCGGGCCGCTCGACGGCCTCGCGCAGCTCCTGCTCGGTCATCGGCCCGACGACCACCTGGCCGCGTTCCAGCGCGGTCCGCAGCCGCGGATCCTCGGCGCAGCGGCCCAGGAAGTCGGCGCGTACCCCCAGAACCAGCAGCCCGTCCCTGGCGAACACCGCCTCAGGCAGCTCCGCCTCTTCGACCTGGTCCACGATCAGCACGTCCACGTCCGGCACGGGCTCGCCCGGCGTGATCACGGCGGCCGTCGCCGGGAAGCCGAGCCCGCCCTGGGCCAGCGCGGGCACCAGCCCGGCCCGTAACAGCGACGACTTGCCCGATCCCGACGCCCCCGTCACGATCAGCGGGGCGGGGTCGGCGTGCCGCTCGGCCAGCTCCCTGACCAGGGTCGCCACCAGCCGCTCGCGTCCGAAGAACAGCTCGGCGTCCGCCTCGCCGAACGCCGCCAGCCCCTTGTACGGCGACCCGCCCCGCCTGCCCGGCGGCGACAGCCGTACACCCTCAGCGCCCTGGCCGTGCGCCGGGTTGGGCGCGAGCCGCAACTCGCCGACGCGTCCTGTGGAGCGGGCGCGCGGCCGCGGGAACCCGCCCGCGGGCAGCACCCTGCTCAGCTGCCGGTGCACGTCCTGCAGGCTCAGGTACGGCGGGCCGCCGGGAATCCCCTCGGCCAGCAGCCGCAGCAGCGCACCGGAGAAGGCGGTGTGCGCGAGCCCGGCGGGCGCGAACGACGGCTCGGAGCGCCCCGCCGAGGTCAGCACGTAGGCGCCGGTGATCTCCGCCAGCCCGGCGACCTCGTCCCACGGCGGCGACATGCCCTCGATGGCCCGCCCGGAGAAGCAGCAGTCGAGCACGACCGCGACGGGCGCGTCCACGTTGTCGAGCAGGTAGCGGCGCACGGTGTCGTACGGCAGGCCGGTGTGCTCCAGGTGGAGCGGCCCCGAACGGGTCACCCCGGCGGCCAGGTAGAGCGCGCCCCGGCGGCTGACCAGCCCGTGACCCACGTAGTACACGATCAGCGGGCCGGCGGCGGACGCGGCCGCCTCGGAGACCACCGCGCCCAGCTCGAGCGGCGTGGCCAGGTCCCGCTCGATCCTGACCTCGCCGAGGCCGCACCGTTCGAGCAGCGCGGCGCGCAGGTCGTCGAGCGTTCTGGCCACGGCGGGGATGTCCGGCAGGTCGGAGCCGGGCAGGTGCGTGCCCGTGCCGATCAGCAGCGCGCTCGCGCCGGCGAAGTCCACGCCTTCGAGTGCAGCACAGAACTCCGCCTACGCGGATGGGTAGGGCGTACTCAGCCGCCCTGCGCCCAGACGCCCTCCCAGATCGAGCACCTGCCGGTGATCTTCTTGCTGGTGCCGCGGCAGAGCTTGCCCTCGATCTGCAGCATGTAGCCGGTCGGGAAGGAGAACTTCAGCGGCTTGGTCTCGTCACAGGTGTGGAAGGTCTTGTAGCCCTTGCCGCCGCTCTCCTTGGTCCAGCGGAACTTCAGCCACGAGCACCCCGCGTGGCCGGGGAAGTCGTAGAGCTTGCCGTTGATCTGGAAGCCGGGACGGTCGAGGACGATCATGCCCTTGGCCTTGCCCGCCTTGTCGGCGGAGTAGATCGAGCCCCAGTGCCACGTCTCCGGGTTGGCGGACGCCGCGGCCATGGCGGGGGCGGCGATCGACGCGGAGGCCACCAGGAGGGCGGCGCCGATCGCGATGCTGCGGAGAATCATGGCAAGAGGCTAGGTCAGGAGGGTTGCAGCCCACTTGCAGGATCGTCCCTGAGTACCTGCGCCGCCTTGACGCACGACGCCAGCGCCGCCCTGGCGTAGCGGGGCGAGGCGCCCGCCAGCCCGCAGGCAGGGGTGAGCACCACCTGCTCGGCCAGCCGGTCGGGGGCGAAGCCGAGCCGCCGCCACAGCTCGATCGCGGGCCTGGCGATCACGCCCACGTCGGGCAGCCGCGTGTCGGTGCCGGGCACCACGCCGAGCAGCAGCGTGATCCCCTTCTCGATCGCCTCGCCGACGGCGTCCTCGTCGCGCCTGCGCAGCAGCGAGGCGTCCAGCGAGATCCCGCGGACGTCCTTGAGCACGCCGAACGGCACCCCCGGCGCGCAGCAGTGCACGACCGGGTCGGGGAAGCCGCGCAGGGACTCCTCCACCACATGGGGCTCGATCGCGCGCAGCCGGCCGAACCCGGAGGCGGTCGGCACGGTCCCGGCGAGCACCCCCGGCAGTCCCGGCTCGTCGAGCTGCAGCACCACCTCGGTGACGCCGGGCAGGCGCCTGCGCACCTCGGCCACGTGGTCGGCCACGCCCTGCTGCAGCGAGGCGGTCAGGTCACGGACGGCTCCCGCGTCGGACAGCATCTTGTCGCCGTGGCGTAGCTCGATCGTGCCCGCCAGCGTCCACGGCCCGCACACCTGCAGCTTGAGCGGCCCCTCGTAGCCCTGGGCGACCTCCTCGAGGCCGTCCAGGTCGCGCCGCAGGTGCTCGACCGCCCGCTGCATGTCGCGCCCGGGCCGGTCGGACAGCCGCCAGCCCGACGGCTGCACCTCCGCCGACAGATCGATCAGCAGCGAGGCGGTCCTGCCGATCATGTCGGCGCCGACGCCCCTGGCAGGCAGCTCCGGCAGGTACGGCAAGCCAGGCAGCTCGCCGAACACCACCCGCAGCGCCTCCAGATGATCCTCACCCGGATGCGACCCGGCCCCAGTCGCTCCCCACGTCACCATGGGACAAGCGTAGGGTCTTGCGCATGAAGCTCACGAAGTACGGCCACGCCTGCTGGCGCCTGGAGAAGGACGGCAAGGTCCTGGTCATCGATCCGGGGACGTTCAGCGGGCAGGGGCTGCTCGACGGTGCCGACGCCGTGCTCATCACGCACGAGCACTGGGACCACCTCGACGCCGAGCTCGTCAAGAACGCTCCCGACCTGGAGGTCTGGACCTGCGAGGCGGTCGCGGAGGAGCTTTCCGGCGCGGCGGGCAAGGTTCAGACGGTACGGCACGGCGACGCGTTCACCGCGGCGGGCTTCGAGGTCAGGGCGTTCGGCGAGTGGCACGCGCGCAACCACCCGGACATCCCGGTCGTGCAGAACGTCGGCTTCCTCGTCGACGACGAGGTCTTCTACCCCGGCGACGCGCTGACCGTCCCCGAGGCGCGCGTGGGGACCCTGCTGGTGCCCACCGGCGCGCCCTGGCTCAAGCTGGGGGACATGGTCGGCTACCTGCGCGAGGTCCGCCCCGCGCGGGCGTACTCCACCCACGACGGCCTGTACAACGACATCGGCTACATGCTGATCGACGGCTGGCTCGAGGGCGAGGCCGAGCACCAGAAGGCCGACATCCGCCGCATCCCCGTCGGGGAGTCCGTCACGCTGTCGTGACCATCGTGGCGGAGCCGATGACGGTCTCGCCGGAGTAGAGGACCGCGGCCTGTCCCGCCGCCACCCCGGTGGCGGGGCGGTCGAGGTGGATGCGCAGCCCGCCGAGGGTCTCCTCGACGCGGCAGCCGTACACCTCGCCGTGCGCCCTGAGCTGGACCGTCAGGTCGTCCCTGGTGTCGGGGCCGTTCCAGAGCGGAGCGCCGCAGGTGATCTCGGTGACCTCGAGCGCGGAACGCGGGCCGACCGTGACCGTGTTGGACACCGGCTCGATCGACAGCACGTAGCGCGGGCGGCCGTCGGGCGCGGGCCGGTCGATGTGCAGGCCCTTGCGCTGGCCGATGGTGAAGCCGTGGGCGCCCTGATGGCTGCCGACGACATCGCCCGCCTCGTCCACGATCGGGCCCTCGGCCGCGCCCAGGCGCTTGGTCAGGAAGCCGCGGGTGTCACCGTCGGCGATGAAGCAGATGTCGTGGCTGTCGGGCTTGTCGGCCACGGTCAGCCCGCGCCGCGCCGCCTCGGCCCGCACCTCGGCCTTGGTGGAGTCGCCCAGCGGGAAGATCGCGTGGCTGAGCTGATCGCGGGTGAGCACGCCGAGCACGTAGGACTGGTCCTTGCCCTCGTCCACGCTCCTGGACAGCACCCCGTCGACCAGCTTGGCGTGGTGACCCGTGGCCACCGCGTCGAAGCCGAGCGCCAGCGCCCTGTCGAGCACCGCCGCGAACTTGATCTTCTCGTTGCAGCGCAGGCACGGGTTGGGCGTGCGGCCGGCGGCGTACTCGGCGACGAAGTCCTCGATCACGTCGCGCTGGAACCGCTCGGCCATGTCCCAGATGTAGAAGGGGATGCCGATCACGTCGGCGGCGCGGCGGGCGTCGCGCGAGTCCTCGATCGTGCAGCAGCCCCTGGCGCCCGTACGGTGGGATTGGGGGTTGGCCGACAGCGCCAGGTGCACACCGGTGACATCGTGGCCGGCCTCGGCGATCCGGGCGGCGGCCACGGCGGAATCGACTCCGCCTGACATGGCGGCTAGAACACGCACCTCCTCAGACTACTGTCCCGCCCGGCCTAGCACGTTCGTCCTGGATGCTCGTCGCCCGTGGAAGGATTGACAGCATGCGACTGTTCGGGCGCAAGGGCGAAGAGGAAGAGCCGGTCGAGCCTGCCGACCGCATTGCCGGATTCTGGCAGTGGTGGGAGGCCACCAGGCCTGAGCTCGACGCCATGGTGGCGGCCGAGGAGGCCGAGCGGCTGTCGGAGAGGCTGGCGCCCGCGGTGGCCGCCGTCCATCCCGGGCTGGTCTACGAGGTGGCGCCGGGCAGGAACGCCATCCACGCGCTGGTCGTGACGGCCGCGGGCGACGCCGAATTGCGCTCGCTGGCGCACCGGTGGGCCAAGGCCGCGCCCGAGCCCGACATGCTGTGGGAGTTCCACCCCTCGCGCCAGGCCAACCCGCAGGCGCTCGAGCTCACGCTCAGCGTGGGCGGGTTCGAGTTCTCGCTGGACAAGCTGATGTTCGGGCTGCGCGTGCCGCCCGGCACGATCCGGGTCGACGTGGCGGCCTACCATCCGATCTTCGGCGAGCTGGACGAGGAGACCCGGCTGGAGGCCACGCTGCTGGCGCTCGACTGGCTGCTCGGCGAGGACGACGTGGCGCGCTGGGTGGGCGAGATCACCCCGGCCACGTTCCAGCCCATCGACTCCGTGCCCGCCGTCCACCTGCCCGCCGTGGTGGCGGATGTGGCCTCCGGCTACGAGGACGAGCAGTGGGCGCTGCTCGAGGGCCAGACGGCCAGCGGGGCGCCGCTGATCGCCACGGCCCGCTACCCGCTGCGGCCCGTCGACTACCCGCTTTACGACCAGCTCATCACGATCACGCTGCCGTACGCGCACCGCGACGAGAACGGGCTGCCCGTCGGCGACTCGCTGACCGCGCTGCGCGACTTCGAGGAACGGCTGGCGGCCAGGCTCACCAAGCCGCACGCCGAGGCGGTGCTCGCGGCCCATCTGAGCGCCGAGAGCACCCGGGTCATCCACGTCTACGCCGATCCGACCGGCGACGCGGCCATCCACGCCAAGGAGCTGATCGTGAGCTGGGAGCAGGGCGAACCCCGCGTGGACGTCTCCGCCGACCCCGCCTGGACCGCGGTCGCGCCCTTCCTGTCCTAGCCTGCCCGGGCGCTAGCTGAGGCCGGCGCGGCGGGCGCGCTCGACGACGCCGGGCAGGACCTCGACCAGGCGGTCGACGTCCTGCTTGGTCGAGGTGTGCCCGAGCGTGAAGCGCAGCGAGCCCCTGGCCGAGGCGGTGTCGGCGCCCATCGCCAGCAGCACGTGCGAGGGCTGGGCCACGCCCGCCGAGCAGGCCGACCCGGTGGAGCACTCCACGCCCTTGGCGTCCAGCAGCATCAGCAGCGCGTCGCCTTCGCAGCCGGGGAAGGAGAAGTGCGCGTTGCCGGGCAGCCGGTCGACCGGGTCGCCGTTGAGCAGGACGTCGGGGACGGCCTGCCGTACCCGCTCGATGAGGTCGTCGCGCAGCGCGGTCAGCCGCTTGTTGAGCGCCTCCTGGCCCTTGGTGGCGGTCTGTACGGCTGCCGCCAGCCCGGCGATCGCGGGCGCGTCGAGCGTGCCGGAGCGCACGTCGCGCTCCTGGCCGCCGCCGTGCAGCACGGAGACCGGTGTCAGCCCCCTGGCCAGCAGCAGCACGCCGACGCCCATCGGGCCGCCGAGCTTGTGGCCGGTCAGCGTGAGCGCGTCGGCGCCCGACTCGGCGAACGACACCGGCAGCTGGCCGACCGCCTGCACGGCGTCGGTGTGGAAGGGGATGCCGTGGTCGTGCGCGACGGCCGCCAGCACGCGCACGGGCTGGACGGTGCCGACCTCGTTGTTGGCCCACATCACGCTGACCATCGCCACGTCGTCGGGGGCCCGTTCGATCGCGGCCCTGAGCGTGTCGGGGTGCAGCCTGCCGTACTCGTCGACCTCCAGCAGCTCGACCTCGGCGCCCTGGCTGGTGGACAGCCAGTGGGCGGGGTCGAGCGCGGCGTGGTGCTCGATCGAGCTGATCAGCAGGCGCTTCCTGGGCCGGCGCGACCAGTACAGGCCCTTGATGGCCAGGTTGTCGGCCTCGGTGCCGCCGGAGGTGAACACGACCTCGCTGGGGCGGGCGCCGAGCGCGTCGGCGATGGCCTCGCGCGACTCCTCGACCACCCTGCGCACCTGGCGGCCGGCCGCGTGCAGTGAGGAGGCGTTGCCGACCCGGCCGAGTTGTTCCGTCATCGCCTCGATGGCCTCGGGCAGCATCGGCGTGGTCGCCGCGTGATCAAGATAGGCCGACGTCACGTGCTCAGGGTATCTCGTTTGCAACTGTACCGTCCGGACGGTACAGTTGAGGCATGAGGAGAGACGAGCTACTGGACGCGGCGGAGGGCCTGCTGTGCGACCAGGGTTCGGAGGCCCTCACCCTGGCGGCCGTCGCCGAGCGCGCCGGAGTGAGCAAGGGCGGGCTCCTCTACCACTTCGCCAGCAAGGAAGCCCTGATCAAGGGCATGGTCGAACGCCTGATCGGCGAGTTCGACGAGCTGCTGGCGACCTCACCGGGCGACACCTACACCAAACGATACCTGGCGGCCACGCTCACGGCCGTCAGGGCCGGCAAGCTGCGACGATGGGCCGTCGTCACCGGGGCGTCAGGGAACGTGTTCCTGCTGACGCCGCTCCGGGAGGCGATGGCCCGCTGGCACCGCGAGGGCCTGTCATCAGAGCCCGACCCGGTGGCCTCGTCGATCGTGCGCCTGGCGTGTGAGGGCCTGTGGGACGTGGCCAGCCACGACCCCGACACCCACTCGGAAGCCGACCTCGAGGCTCTCGAGGCCCGCCTCCTCGCCATGCTTTGACACGCTCTCCGGCGTGAACGCCGAAGATTCTGGCCTGTGCCGCTCGCGCGACACTTCCGTGGCTTCCTGCTTCACTGACCCGCGCCACCGGAGTGGTCTTACCGGGTCTCCACAGGCTTTCGGATCTTCCGATCCCGTTCCCGCCCGTCCGGCGGTACCTAACACGATCAACTTACCAGGCGCCGATTCGCCCCGAGGGCGAATCGGCTTGCCGTACCGGCTCAAGCGGGCCGACCCCAAGTAACCCCACTGAAGAAGCAACAACCCTGAGAGGTGCACCCCATGACCCGCAACCTGAGGACCGCCCGCAACGGCGCGATCCTCACCTTCGTCCTGGCCGGACTGATGGTCGGCACGATGACCGTGCGCATCCCCGCCATGACCGACAAACTCGGCCTGTCCGAGTCCGCCGTCGGTCTGATCCTGCTCGCGTGGGGTCTGGGCGCGCTGGTCACCATGCAGTCCATGCGCGGCGTCATGGCGAGAGCGGGCAGCAGAGCGGTGCTCAGAATCGGCGGCCCGCTGACCGCGTTGAGCCTGGTCGGGGTGGGCCTGGCGCCGAACGTGCCGACGCTGATGGCCGCCGCGGCGCTGTTCGGGATGGCCTTCGGCACGGTCGACATCGCGATGAACGCCCAGGGCTCCACCGTGGAGCAGGCCTACGGCAGGCCGCTGATGAACGGTATGCACGCCGGCTGGTGCGTGGGCGCCATCTCGGCGGGCGGCCTCGGAAGCCTGTCCATCGCGCTTGGCGTGCCGTTCACCCTGCACCTGACCCTGATCGGCCTGGTGTCCGTCCCGCTGACGGTCGCGATCGGCCGCACCTACCTGCCCGAGCGGCCCGTCGCGCAGACGGCCGAGCAGGCCCGCCGGCGGATGCCGCCCATCGTCTACCTGCTGGGCGCGATCATGTTCTTCGCGTTCATGGTCGAGGGCACGGTCGCCGACTGGAACGGCCTGTTCATGCGTGACAGCCTGGGCGCGCCGGAGGCGCTGGCGGCTCTCGGCTACCCGGTGTTCGAGGTGGGCATGCTGGTGGCCAGGCTGTCGGGCGACCGGATCAGGTCGCGGTTCGGCGCGCGCGGCATGATGACCGTGTCAGGGCTGGCCACGGCCGGGTTCTTCGCGGTCGTGCTGCTGGCTCCGACGCCTCTGGTGGCGGTCTTCGCGATGTTCTTCGTGGGGCTTGGCGTGGCTACGATCTCGCCGATGACGCTGTCGCTGGCGGGCACTGCCACCGGCAACCCCGGCCCGGCGATCGCCCAGGCGGGCGCCATGGGCTACGCGGGCCTGCTGCTCGGCCCGGTCGTGATCGGCTTCCTCACGGACGTCACGTCGCTGCGCACCGCGCTCGGCCTGGCCATCGTGCTCGGCGTCCTGATCACGATCGCCGCCCGCTTCCTGCCCCGCCGCGAGCACACCACGGTCATCACCTTCCCTGCCGAAGCCGAACCCGCTCGCGAGCGCGTCGCCGCCTGAGACGCCGGCGTACGGCAGGCCAGTCCGCCACGTGGCGCGCATCGGCCCGCCGTACGGCCGGGACATTTGTCCTGAGTAGGACAGGACAGCCCCCACTGACCGGTACGCGGTGGGGGCTGGCACGCTAGGGGCCATGTCCAGGGTCCCCCTCGCCTCCATCGCGGTCGTCGCCGTCACGGCCGTGCCCAGCCTGCTCCAGTTCGCCGTCCCGGGGCTGGAGCCGGCGCTCATGCGCGATCCGGCCGCCATCTCGCACGGCGAGTGGTGGCGGCTGGCGACGGCGCTCGTCGTCCAGGACGGCGGCCTGTTCGGCACCGTCTTCAACCTGGCGACGCTGGCCGTGCTGGCCTTCCTGGCCGAGCGCACGCTGGGGCCCGCGCGGATGCTCCTGCTGTACGTCACGGGCGCCGTCGTCGGCGAGGCCACCGGGTACCTGCTGGGCGTGGCGGGCGCCGGCAACTCGATCACCGTCTGCGCCCTGGCGGGCGGCCTGGCCGTCGCCGCCGACCGCCTGGCCGCCTCCGTGGCGGCCTTCTACGCCGTGGTGATGGCCGTCTCCCAGCTCTTCCCCAGCTCGCTGATCGCGCTCGTCATCGTGTCCGCGGCGGCCTTCCAGCTGGTCAACCTGCGTGCCCGCATCCCGGCGTGGGCTTTCCCCGCCCTGGCGGGCGTCGCGGGCCTGGCTCTCGCGGCCTTCGCCAACCTCCACGGCCCGCCCGTGCTGGCGGGGATGGTCGCCGGATGGCTCGTCACCGCGCGCCGTACCAGGGCCCAGGTGGCCTGAGCGGGCAAAGCGAAGCGGCGCCGCGGAGAACCGCGGCGCCGCTTCGTGTGATCGCAGAGGCTACTTGCGCTTCCTGACCTCTTCGGTCAGCTGCGGGACCACCTGGTGGAGGTCTCCGACCACGCCGTAGTCGGCGAGCTCGAAGATGGGCGCCTCCGGGTCCTTGTTGATCGCGACGATCGTCTTGGCCGTCTGCATGCCCGCCCGGTGCTGGATCGCGCCCGAGATGCCGGCCGCGATGTACAGCTGCGGCGAGACGGTCTTGCCCGTCTGGCCGACCTGGAACTGGTGCGGGTACCAGCCGGCGTCCGTGGCGGCGCGGGAGGCGCCGACAGCGGCGCCCAGGGCGTCCGCGAGGCCCTCGATGACCGAGAAGTTCTCGGCCGAGCCGACGCCGCGGCCGCCGGAGACCACGATGGCGGCCTCCGTCAGCTCGGGACGGGCGCCCTTGTCCTGCTTGACCCTGTCCACGATCTTGGCGGCCTTGGCGCCTTCGGACAGGGACAGCGAGACCTCCTCGACCGCGCCGGCCCCGGCGGCGGGCGCGGGGGCCGTGGAGTTGGGGCGTACCGCCACGATCGGGGTGCCCTTGGCCACGCGCGACCGGACGTTGACGCCGCCGCCGAAGATGGACTGGTCGGCGACGAATCCCTCACCCAGGCCGACGGCGTCGGTGATGACGCCCGAGTCGGTCTTGACGGCCAGGCGACCGGCGATCTCCTTGCCCTCGGCGGTCGAGGCGACCAGGACCGCGGCGGGCGACTTGTCCGCCACGAGCTGGGCCAGCAGCTCGGCGCGGGGCGCCACCACGTAGTCGACCACGTCGGACGACGGGGCGTTGTAGACCTTCTCGGCGCCGTACTCGGCCAGCTTGGCCGTGGCGGCGTCGGTCAGGCCGGGACCCGCCCAGACGGCGGACGGGGAGCCGAGCGAGCGGGCCAGGGTCAGCAGCTCCAGCGTGACCTTCTTGACCTCGCCGTCGACCTGCTCGACGAGAACGAGAATCTCCGACATATCAGCAAACTCCCGCTTCTCAGATGAACTTCTTGGACGCGAGGAAGTCGGCGGCCTTCGCGCCACCGTCGCCCTCGTCCTTGACGATCGTGCCCGCGGCGCGCGGCGGCGCGGCGGCGAAGTCCACCACCTCCGACCACGCGGCACCAAGCCCGACAAGGCCACCGTCGGCCGCGACGTCGGCGACGCCGAGAGTCTCCACCGGCTTCTTCTTGGCCGCCATGATCCCCTTGAACGAGGGGTAGCGCGGCTCGTTGATCTTCTCGACCACGGACACGACGGCGGGCAGCGAGGCCTCGACCTTGTCGTAGCCGTAGTCGGTGATCCGCTGGATCGAGATCGACGAGCCGTCGACGTCGACCTTGTTGGCCAGCGTGAGCTGCGGCACGCCGAGCCGCTCGGCCAGCATGGCCGGCAGCATGCCGGTACGCGCGTCGGTCGACTCGGAACCCAGGATCACCAGGTCGAAGCCGATCCGCTGCAGGGCCTGCGCCATCGCGTAGGAGGTCGACAGCGCGTCGGAGCCGTGCAGCGCGTCGTCGGTGAGGTGCACGGCCTTGTCGGCGCCCATGGCCAGGGCCTTGCGGATGGTCTCGGTGGCCTTGGCGGGACCCATGGTGAGGACGGTGACCTCACCGCCGTGGGCCTCCTTGAGCTTCAGCGCCTCCTCGACCGCGTACTCGTCAAGCTCGTTCACCACGCCGTCGACGGCGTCGCGGTCGAGCGTCTTGTCATCGGACCGGAGCTTGCGCTCGGTCGCCGTGTCGGGGACCTGCTTCACGCAGACGACGATGTTCATGGCCGGTGGCCGACCTCCCGTAATCGCATGCTCGGAAAACTCGCTGTCCAGACTGCCAGGTGCCCTACCCAAGTCACCACCTGGGGGGGCTCCCCACGGCCATGTTACCCATGAGTAGCTTCAGGGCGAACCAGCAGCTCGGACCACGATACCGAACTTTGTTCGGGAGCCTGACTATGGCCCCCATCGGAAAACGCGATCAGGACGAGACCAGGAACACGATGGCCACGACGACGGCCGTACCGGCGAACAGCGCCAGCGTGAACGTGCTGAAGAAGGTGCTCAGCCCGAAGCACAGCGCGGCGGTGCCCGCGATGCTGAGCAGGTCCACCACCATGCGCGAGGTCCTGTAGGGGCTGCGGGAGAACAGCGCGACCCCGGCGTCCGCCATGATCGCCAGCGCGTAGACGGCCAGCATGAACAGCGCCACCTCGGGCAGCGGCACCCGCGCCGCCGCGGCGAGCAGCGACACGAACAGGCCGGACCCGATCACCCAGCGCCTGCGCACCTGCTCCCGGTGTATCGCCCTGGACTCCTCCACGGACCTGCGCCGCGGCACCTGACCCGGCCGCCACTCGCGGGTGGCCAGATCCTCGATCCTGGGCTGCACCGCCGTACCGGAGCCGACGGGGGCGGCGAGATGGCGGCCGCGGGGCTCCGCGCTGACGCCGAGCCGGGCGCAGATCTGCGCGGCCGTCGGCCGCGCAGCCGGATCCGTGGCCAGGCATTCGCGCAGCAGCGGCGCCAGCCACTCGGGCACCCCGTCCAGGTCGGGCTCGTGATGGACGACCCGGTAGGCGACCGCTGACGCCGGCCCCTGCCCGTACGGCTGGCGCCCGGTAGCGGCGTAGGCCAGCGTCGCCCCGAACGCGAAGACGTCGGTCTCCGGACCCGACGCCCGCCCCTCGAGCACCTCGGGAGCCAGGTATCCGGGCGTCCCCACGACGGCGCCGGAGGCGGTCACCGACAGCGAGTCGAGCGCCGAGGCGATGCCGAAGTCGATGACGACCGGCTCACCCTCGCTCATCATCACGTTGGCCGGCTTGAGATCGCGGTGCACCACGCCCGCCTCGTGCATGTCGAGCAGCGCCGCCGCCAGCCCGGTCGCCAGCAGGTGCAGGTCGGCCACGGGCAGCGGCACCGCACTGAGCGGCTTGCCCTGGACGTAGCGGGTCACCAGGTACGGCCTGGCCGCCTCGAGCGAGGCGTCGAGCACCTCGGCCACGTGCGCACCGCGGACCCGGCGCATGGTCTCGACCTCGCGGTGCAGCCGGGCCAGCGCGGCGCCGTCGGCGGCCACGTGCGGGTGGAGCAGCTTGACCGCGACCGTGCGGCCCTCGGGGTCGAGTGCCAGGTGCACCTCGCCGAAACCGCCCGAGCCGAGCCTGGAGAGCAACTGGTAGGGGCCGAGGTGCTCACTCATACCCTTCCTCCTCCCCCGGGAACGCCTCCGGCGAACTCAGGACCAAGGTGAGAGGAAACCCAGCCCGGTGCTGTGCAACAGGTCGTCGACCAGGCCGGTGAGCACCCCGATGGTGCTGTCCTGCGCGCTCCTGGTCAGCTGCCTGATCACGGTCTCCGGCGCCTTCCACGGCGCCCAGGTCGGGTCCTGGCTCATCGCGAACAGGACCGCGAAGAGCGCGGCCGTGCCGACGACGACGATGCCGATCAGCGCCGCACCCGGCGAGCGCAGGACGCCGGTCAGCGTACGCGTGACCGCCTTGCGCGGCGCCCCGCCGCCGGGCAGCACGAACAGCCCCAGCGTGAAGGCGCCGGCGGCGTAGGAGGCCGCCTCGTTGACGGGCATCTGGCCGCCCCAGCGCAGCACGCCCCACACGCAGACGCCGAACAGGATCGACAGCGGCACGTGCAGCACGGTCACCGCGGTGGCCTTGACCAGCGCCCACGGCGTGCCGACCACCGCCAGCAGCGGGTCGGCGGCGCTGCTGCCGCGGATCTGCCGGCGGCTGACCAGGTCGCCGAACAGGTACTCGCCCACCCGCAGCACCAGCGCGACGGCCACCGAGACGGCGCCCATCACGACCGGCATCATCACGGTCAGCGCGACCAGCGTGACCAGGAGCAGCATGCCGATGACCTGGCTGCCGACCAGGTAGCGCTTGCGCTCGGCAGGAGGCGCCGGCGGCGTGTACGTCCGAGGCTGAGGCTGAGGCTGGCGCGGTGCCGGGTATCCGGCCACCCGCTGGTCGGCGCGCGGCGCCGGCACCGGAGGCCTGGCCTGGACGGGCGCGGGCACGTAGGGCGGCGGCTTCTCCACAACGGGAGGCGGCGGCGCCGCCTTGGCGTACTCCACGGGCGGCAGCAGGTCCGAGTACGTCTCGCTGACCGGCAGCCGCTTGGTCCCGTTGGGCGTCGTCGGCTGGTGGAAGGTCGATTCGTGGAAGGAGGTCACCGTCGGGTCGAGCTGCCTGGCCGTCCGCAGCAGCTCGTGCGCGCTGGGCCGGCGGCCGGGGTCGACCTGCAGGGCCCGCGACAGCCACCCGCGCAGCCACGCCGGGGCCCTGTCGAGCTGGGCCCGGCCTTCCATGATGTTGAAACAGACCGCCTCGAAGGTCCCCGTGCCGAACGGCGGGGCCCCGACGGCGGCGAAGAACACCGTGGAGGCCAGCGCGTGCACGTCGGCCGCCTGGGTGATCTCGGAGTCGCGGATGATCTCCGGCGCCAGGTAGCCCGGCGTGCCGACGAACATCCCGGTCTGGGTGAGCCGGGTGGCGTTGACCAGGTGCGCGATGCCGAAGTCGATGACCAGCGGCTCGTCGCCGACCAGCATGACGTTGGACGGCTTGAAGTCGCGGTGGACCACCTCGGCCGCGTGGATGGCGACCAGGGCCTGACAGAGCCCGTTGACCAGCCTGATCAGCTGACGCGGCTCGAGCGGGCCCGACTCCAGGACGATGTCCTCCAGCGTGCGGCCGGGTGCGAAGCGGGTCACGACGTACGGCTGGCCGCCCACGAGCTCGGCGTCGACCACCTCGGCCACGTACTGGCTGCGGACCCGGCGCATGGTCTCGACCTCGCGGGTCAGCCGGTCGCGGGCCTTGAGGTCGGCGGCCACGTGCGGGTGCAGCACCTTGATGGCGACCTCGCGGCCCTCCACGTCGATGCCCAGGTGGACGACACCCATGCCGCCCTCACCGATCTTCCTGACCAGCCGGTACGGCCCCAGCCTGGACTGCGCCTGGATGCCGCTCATCGCCTTCGTCCCCGCATCATTTCCCCGAACTGCCATTCAGCCCCCTGAGCTGCGTCACAAGCGTCTCCACGCTCACTGGCGCCCATATGGCCTCCCTCGGCGGTCTGGCCCCGAACGTGCTGTAAGCGAGGATCAGGGAGAGCGCGGCCCCCGCCGCGAAAACTCCCGCCATCACCATCGCTGCTGCTCTCGAGGGTACGAGGGATGAGAGCGTTCTGCGCATTTGTCTGCTAGGTCCCTCTACTCCGGGACCCGCGCAGAGTGTCCACAGGGCGATCGCCACACCCCACGCCAGCGCGTTGTGCGGCTCCATCTTCAGCACCACCGTGAGCAGCAGTGTCACGGGCAGGCCGAGGATGGCGGCGTAGAGCACCAGGGCGAGCGTGATGCCCACCGACTTGGCCAGCGCCTGGGGGTGACCGAGGACGCGCAGCACGTCCACCGCGGCCGAACCGGCCGACCTGCGGGCGATGAGCGCCGGCTGGGCCAGGTCGGCGGCGCGCAGCAGGATCGCCACGGGGATCGCCACTATCGCGACCAGCGTCGGCGCCAGCGTCGCCAGCACGATCATGATGATCAGCAGCATCGCGCCCGCCACGCCGTACGCCTTGGAACGCTGCAGGGCCTGGCCCGGCAGCGCGCCGGGGATGAACGGCTCGCGCCGGGTGCGCGGGTCGGGCATCGGCTGCTGCTGGTGGTGCTGTTGCTGCTGGTGATGCGGCTGGGCGTGCTGCTGCGACTGGAGGTGCGGCTGCGACTGGGCCTGCACGGGGATGTAGGGCGACGGCGGTTGCGGCGTGTCGGACCTGACCCGCCGCGTGGGCACGTCGCTCTCCGGCGGCGGCATCGCGTGGCCGTGGTTGTTGGCCTGCGGCCACGGCTGGCTGGCCGGGGTGCCCTCACGCTGCATCTGCCGCAGCTCCTCCGGGGTCACCCGGCGGGTGGGCCACGGGTCGCCGTCCTGGCCAGGCAGCAGCGAGACGAAGGGCTGGTCCTGCGGCGCCGGCGGCGCAGGCGCGGGCTGGTGCACCTGCTCGCGCGGCGTGACCGGAGGCGTGGCCATCTCCGCCGGCGGCTCGGTGCGGTCGGTGCGCGGCACCGTCGAGATCTCGTCCACCACGTTGGTCTGCGACCTGGGCAGCATCCTGGCCGTCTGCTCGGCCAGTTCCGCGGCCTTGGGCCGCTTGCTCGGGTTGCGCTGGAAGGCGGCCTTGAGCAGCGGCTGCAGGGCCGCGGGCGCGGCGCTGACGTCGGCCTTGCCCGCGGTGATGTTGTAGAAGATCATCTCCAGCGTGCCCTTGCCGAAGGGCGGCTGGCCGGTGCCCGAGTACAGCAGCGTGCCCGCCCAGGCGTGGATGTCCACCTCGGGCCCGGCCTCCTGGCCCTCGATGATCTCGGGGGCGAGGTATCCGGGCGTGCCGATGAACATGCCGGTCTGCGTCAGCCGGGTGGCGTCGACGGCCTGCGCGATGCCGAAGTCGATCAGGACAGGCTCGCCGTCCAGGATGAGCACGTTGCCCGGCTTGAGGTCACGGTGGATCACGCCGACGGAGTGAACGGCGGCCAGCGCCGTGGCCACGCCGTGGGCGATCCTGATCAGGGCGGGCAGGTCGAGCGGCCCGTCCTCCTTGACGATCTCGTCGAGCGGGCGTCCGGGGACGTAACGGGTGACGATGTAGGGCCGATGACCGGTCACGTCGGCGTCGAGGACCTCGGCGATGTACTTGCTGCGGACCCGGCGCATGGTCTCGACCTCGCGCGACAGGCGCCGCCGCGCCACCTCGTCCCCCGCCACCTCGGAGCGCAGGACCTTGACCGCCACCTGCCTGCCCTGCGGATCCACGGCGAGGTGGACAACACCCATTCCGCCTTCACCTAGCCGCCTGAGCAGCCGGTAAGGGCCAAGTCGGTCATCGTTCATGGCATGAAGCACCATACCGGCTTAATCACCGCCCACGAGATGAACCATGAGGCCACATTCCCACTCGCACAACGTCCAGGAACGCCTGATCGGTTTCCCATCACACGGTCTCGATATCGTCACGCCCGCTCGATCCTTCGCCGGCATCGTTCCTCACCCTCTTGGACCGAGCTCCTGCGTTCAGTTGGCCAGGGCGAGCACCTCTGCTCCCTTGAGCCCGGCGAGCGTCGCCCCCGGCACGGCGAGCTTGGATCTGCGCACCCCGCTGCCGATGACCGCCCAGTCGAGCGCGGCGACGTTGACGTCCACCAGGATCGGCCAGTCCTCCGGCAGTCCGATCGGGGTGATGCCGCCGTACTCCATCCCGGTGAGCTCCACCGCCTGATCCATCGGCGCGAAGCTCGCCTTGCGCGCGTCCAGGTGCTTGCGTACGACGCCGTTCACGTCCACCCGCATCGTCGCGAGCACCATGCACGCCGCGTACCGCGTCTCGCCGCCCCTCTTGGTCGCGACGATCACGCAGTTGGCCGACGCCTCCGGTGCCACGCCGTAGCGATCGCAGAACGCCGCGGTGTCGGCCAGCTCCGGGTCGATCTCCGCGACCTCGGCCTCCTGTACGGCACGCCGTACGGGATCGGCCAGGAGATCCGGCCTGTCGCTCGCTCGCACCCACACCAGTTTCTCATTCATCACCAAGGACCCTACGTCACGCGGACTGCAACACCCGCTGGTGCAGCTGGGTGACCGCGCTGCGGGCGGACTCCATGGCGCCCGCCTGCCAGGCGATCAGATGTGTCAGCCAGTCGCCCGCGAGGTAAACCCTCCCGCTGGGTCGTTGCAGAAGAGTGAACGACGAATCAAAGGCCGGCCAGCGCACCCAGCCTCCCTGGATGTGCTCCTGCCGGTCCCAGGCGATCGAGACGCTGGACTGCAGGTCCCTGCCGTACTTGTCGCCGTGGATCTTCCTGCCCTGGGTGAGTGCTCTGCGCCTGCGGTCCTCGGGGGTGAGCGCGCCGTACAGCTCGGCTTCCTTCTCGGAGGTGTAGTAGCCGACGATCAGGCCGCGCTCGGAGTGGAAGCCGTAGGAGGGGTACCAGATGTGCGTGATGTCCAGGTCGGTCTCGGTGATGCCGCCGTAGATGCGGTCCTCCAGCTCCCACCACCGCCTGCCGTACTCCAGCCCGATCTTGCCGGCGGCGACCGGGACGGGCGTCCTGAGCGCGGAGGTGACGGCGGCGCCCAGGTTGTGCGGAACCCTGGCCAGCACGTGCGGCGGGAGCGTGGCGATGCAGTAGTCGGCCTTGAACTCGCCGCCGTCCCAGGTCACCTGGACGCCGTCGGGCAGGTTCGTGATCTTGTTGACCTTGACGCCGGTCCGGATGCGGTCCTCGCCGACGGCCTGCTTGAGCCTGGTGACGATGGCGTCCATGCCGCCGACGGGCTGGAACATGGGGGTGGCCTGGTCGTAGCCGAAGTCGTTGGTGATCGCCCTGCCGGTGCCCGCGGCCAGGACCTGCTGGAGGGTGCCGGGGGGCGCGACCGGCGTGCCGCCGTCCGTCGTTGGATATTTCATGAAACCGCGGCGGGTGGAGCCTTCGTAGTCGAGCTTGGGACCCAGGTCGCCGAAGCGGCGCAGGAACTCCAGCAGCCGTTCCCTGTCGTCCCTGGTGAGCCGCCTGTCGAGCCGGCCGGCGTTGGTGGCCTTGGCCAGCAGCTCGGCGATGTATCCGTACATGTCGGCGCGGGCGGCGCGGGCCCTGACGGTCTGGCCGTGGGTGTTCACGTAGGCCTGCGCGTTGTTGTTGATGAACGGCTCGATGGGGACGCCCAGCTCGCGGCAGTAGTCCAGGGTCACCATCCACTGGGCGATCCGTCCGGGTCCGGCGTTGAAGTAGACGCCGTCGCCGAACCTGACCTCCTGCGTGGGTCCGTTCATCTCGGCCAGGCGGTCGCCGCCGCGCAGCGTCCTGTTCCTGCCGCCGGCGCGGTCACTCGCCTCCAGCAGCGTGCAGTCGTAGCCGGCCTTGCCCAGCTCGTAGGCGGCGATCAGGCCCGCCACGCCCGCGCCCAGGATGACCACCTTCGCGGCGCCCTTCCCGGTCAGGTGGAAGTCACTCTTCTGCGGGGGGGTGTACGCCTTGTCCTGCTCGCTCGGCGCCAGGCCGAGCGCGCCCATCGCCGCGTACATCGCGCCCGCGCCGCCGGCCGCGCCGATCCCGACCAGCAGCCCGCGTCGTGTCAGCGCCTGCACGCCGCTCTCCTCTGTGCTGTCGTACGGCAAGCCGCCCTTCCGCCATGCATGGTGCGTGGTCAGCCGTAGGGGCCGGCGTTGCAGGCCACCTGGCCCGCGATGGAGGCGAAGAGCCCGAACAGGGCCATGATCTGGGGGAACTCGTCCGTGGTGAACTCCGTGTGGCGGGGACCCGCGAGCTTGACGCCGGGGATGAGGGAGACGGCGCTGGCGATGGCGGTGGAGTTCCACTCGACGCCGAGCGTGTAGGGGGCGGGCTCCACGTAGGGCGTGAAGTCCGTCAGGCGGTCGAGCGCCCGCGCGGTGGCCTCGCGGATGCGGGCCTGGGCGAGCGCGGGCGGCAGGAGCTCGGCGGAGAACTTGTCGATGCCCTTCTTGACCGCGACCGTCTCGACGTCGCCGAGCAGCGCCCTGGCCTCTTCACCGACCGCCTCGTCGCCGGTCACCAGGACCACCGGCACCCCGTGGTAGCCGGCGCAGGCCGCCACGACGCGGGTCTCGCCGCAGGCCGTGCCGTTCAGGTAGACGTTCTGGATCTCCTTGCCCATCCACGTGTGGTTGAGCACCCCGTCGGGGACCCCGGCCATGGCGTGGTAGCCGACGAAGCAGGCCGCGTCGAAGGTGCCGTCGAGGCCGTGGGCCATGCGCTGGGCCTTGCCAGGGCCGCGGATGAGCGTGGCCCGCGGGTCGAGCAGGTCGATGCGGAGGTTCTTGGTGGAGCCGTGCGCGTCGTTGACCAGCACGGCGCCGGCTCCGGCGTCGTAGGCGCCGTGGACGGCCGCGTTGGCGTCGGCGGTCATGAGCTCGCATCCGCGCTCGTAGCCGCGCTTGCCCGCGTGCATCTCCTCCGGATCGGTCAGCCCGGTCACACCCTCCATGTCCACCGACAGGTAGACCCTCACGTGCCCCACTCCTCCACCTTGCGGACCTCCTCGGGCGTCATCAGCCCCACCTCGGCGGTCATGAACTCACGGACCTGCGCCCGCCAGCGATCGGGGATCTCCTCCAGCGCCGGCGGGTAGCAGTGGTCGAGCCACGACGTCGACTCCAGCGACGCGTCGAAGTACTCCGCGGCTCCGCCGAAGAGGCTCGACTCGATCCCCGGCACCCTGGCCAGGCCGTACTCGACCATCTCCTGCCCGCCGTACGGCGGCGGCCGCAGCCACTTGCGCGCCACCGGCCGGTCGGCGGTCAGCGGCGTGTCCAGCGGCCGGCCCTCGACGGCGGCCTGGATGAGCTCCTTGTACAGGCACTTGCCGCAGGTACGGCACGGCCCGTCGACCCCGCGCAGGCACCACCGCAGCTGGTCCTTCAGCGGCGAGTTCAGCGCCAGCCGCATCGTCACGGCCTCGCTCACCCCGCCCACCGGCAGCACGATGTGGACCCCCGCCGCCGCGAACAGCCGGCCCCACGCGCCGTGCGGCGCCCACATCGGGTTGTCCGGCGTGAAGCGCAGCAGGTAACGGTCGCCGCCCAGCCAGCGCGAGCCCAGCTCGTAGCCGAAGGCCAGCCCGCCCAGGTCCAGTTCGTCGGCCAGCAGCAGCGCCCCGGCCGCGACGGCGTGGTGCTCCGGGTACCCGGGCCGCGGCTCGGCCAGCGTGAACTCCAGGTCCGACGAGACCACCGTGAGCTCCCGCCCGGTCTGCGCGGCCAGCCTGGCCAGCACGTCCGAGCGGTAGTGCGACCACCGGTTCGGCACCCGCGGATGCGAGACCCGCTTGAAGTGCACGAACGGCGCCTCGGGCAGGATCGCCGCCGCCGCCACGGAGTCCGCGCCGCCGCTGTAGGAGATCGCCAGCACCGATCCGGTACGGCGTGCCGTACCGGAGACCGGGCCCGCCTCGATCCCCCAGCCGTCGTGCAGCGCCGCGGCCAGCTCGGGCGAGACGCCCCGGTCGAAGGCGATCCGGCGCCGGGTCCAGGGGGCGACGATCGTCCAGGCCGCGACCGCGTACAGGTCGGGATGGGCGTCGGCGGGCACGCCGTGGACGTGGCAGGTGTTGGTGGCCAGCTTGACCGGGTGATCGTCGGCGGCCCTGCCGGTGATCTCGTCCTCGGGGTCGAGGCGGAACACCAGCTCGTCGCCGGACCAGGTCACGCGCATGGTTGCCGCTCCCCGCGCAGCTCGTCGATGGCCTGCCAGATGAGCACCTCGTTCTGCAGGACCCCGTCCAGCGCCTTGGCCGTCTCCTCGGCCAGGCGCCGGGTGTCCTGGTCAGCCTTGGGCGCGGGCACGGGCGCGGAGGCGGCCCTGCGCAGCCGCTGGACCTCCGCCTGCAGGGTGGTCACCTCGCGGCGGAGCGTCTGTACCTCCCAGAGGGCGTCGCGGATGTCCTGCCGGTGGTCGGCGATCGAGATGTAGCGGGAGTCGAACCACGAGCGCACGACCTTGCGCAGCCGTGCGGGGACCAGGACGCGCAACATGAAAAGTCACGATACTGGGAAATTCCCGATCAGCGGCCCGTGAACTTCGGCCTGTTCTTCTCCATGAAGGCGCGCATGCCGACCTTGGCGTCGTCGGTGGCGAACATCCCGGAGAACTGCAGCCGCTCGATCTCCAGCCCGGTCTCCAGGTCGGTCTCCAGGCCCCGGTCGACGGCCTGCTTGGCGGCCCGCAGCGCGACCGCCGGCCCGTCGACGAAGGTCGCGGCCCACTCCAGCGCCGCGGTGTACACCTCGGCGTCGTCCACCACCCGGTCCACCAGCCCCAGCTCGAGGGCCTCGGCGGCGGACACGTGCCGGCCGCTGAAGATCAGGTCCTTGGCCTTGGCGGGGCCGATGAGGCGCGGCAGGCGCTGTGAGCCGCCCGCGCCCGGAATGAGGCCGAGCAGGATCTCGGGCTGGCCGAGCTTGGCGGACTCGCCCGCGACCCTGAAGTCGGCGCACAGGGCCAGCTCGCACCCGCCGCCGAGCGCGTAGCCGGTGATCGCGGCGATGACGGGCTTGCCGATCTGGGCGACCGCGTTGAAGCAGTCCTGCAGCTCGCCGGAGCGGGCGGACATCTCCGCGTAGGACATGTCGGCCATCTCTTTGATGTCCACCCCGGCGGCGAACACCCGGGCGCCTCCGTAGACGACCACGGCGTGCACGTCGGCATCGGCGTCCACGGCGAGGGCACTCGCGCGGAGCTCGCGCTGCATCTGCGCGTTGAGCGCGTTCATCTTCGGCCGGCCCAGCTCGATGGTCGCGATGTGGTCGGCCACCTCGACGCCTACGAATTCACCCATGGTCTCGACCCTACAAGTGACCCGCCGGGCCTCACAGCACCGCCTTGCTGAGGTACGGCGAGCTGCGGTGCTGGCGGCGCACCAGTTCCACCAGGTCGGTCTCCGGCGCCCAGCCGATCAGCGAGCGCAGCCGCCGCGTGTCGGCCAGGGAGTCCCCCGGCTCGACCGGCGAGGCGGGGACGACCTCGCAGGTGATCTCCGCCCGGGTGACCTCGGCGACCGCCTGGATCATCGCCGCCAGGCTCATTCCCCTGCCCGTGCCGATGTTCACGATCCCGGGGACGCCCGTGAGGTCGATCAGGGCGCGGGCAACCTGGCGGACGTCGGTCACGTCGCGGGTGCGCTCGAGCGAGCCGAGGACCCGCAGCGGCCGGCCCGCCTCGGCGGCGGACAGCCACGTCGCCAGCGCCATGTCGGGGCGCTGGCCCTCGCCGGCGACCGTGAACGGGCGGGCGATGGTGACCGGGCGGCCGGCGCACAGGCGTTCCATGGCCAGCTTGCTCTCCGCGTAGCCGCCGATCGGGCGGGGGCGGTCGGATTCCCTCGACGGGCGGCCGTGTCTGGCCCCGCCGTACACCGAGCTGGAGGACGTGACCACAAGCGGGACGTCGGGGGGCGTGAGCGCGAGCACCCGGGCGGCGGCCAGCACGTTGTCGCGGTGGCGGCACGCGGCGACCGCGGGGCCCTCCTGGCGCACGCCGGGGCGGCCCGCCAGATGGTAGACGGCGTCGGCGTGCAACGGCGCGCGCAGATCGAGGATGTCGCTGCCCACGATGGTGAGGCCCGGTCTGGGAGACTGGGGGCGGCGGTCGATGCCGATCACCTGCTCGCCCGCCGCGAGCAGGGCGTCGACGAGGGCCTGGCCGATGAATCCCGCGGACCCGGTCACGATCGCCGTCACTTGCCACACCATAAGGCGTTAACGACTGAAAAATTCCTTCGCAAAGCTCTCGCCTAAGAAAGAAAATGTTGAGACGCTGACTGCGCCAAGCACCCCCTCAGTCAAGGAGCGGTACATGCGCAGAGCGTTGGCGATCGCGGCGATCGCCGTCCTGCCATTAGCGAACGTGACCGCCGCGCGGGCCGAGGAGCCCGGCGACCGTCAGCAGGCGTTCACCACCGCGGCCAAGGAGTTCCAGGTTCCGGAGAGCGTCCTGCTCGGCGTGTCCTACCTGGAGTCGCGCTGGGACGCGCACGCGGGACAGCCCAGCAACGAGGCCGGATTCGGGCCGATGCACCTGACGGACGCCGAGGCGTTCACGGGCACCAACCACCACGGCGACGGGGAGGAGGACGCACGCGGCGACGACAGCAGGCCACTCGCGCCCGTGGCTCAAGCCGCTCCCGTCACCGAGATCCCGGCCTCGCTCAAGACCATGGACAAGGCGGCCGAGCTGACCGGCGCCAGCCACGAGCAGCTGCGCACCGACGCGGCGGCCAACATCCGCGGCGGCGCGGCGCTGCTGGCCTCCTACCAGAAGGAGCTGGGCGCGCCGCTGAGCGACGACCCGGCCCAGTGGTACGGGGCGGTCGCCCGCTACTCGGGGGCCGACAACCAGGACGCGGCCAAGGCCTTCGCCGACGAGGTGTACACCACGATCAAGCAGGGCACCGAGCGGGTCACCGACGACGGGCAGCGGGTCACGCTGCCGCCGATCCCCGACGTCGGCGAGATCCTGAAGTGGCTGGAGAAGCTGGGACTTCCCATGCCGCGCAAGGACGGCGTGGAATGCCCGATGTCGGTGTCCTGCGAGTGGATCCCGTCGGGCTACGCGCAGCTGCCCGGCGACGACTACGGACACTACGACCTGGGCAACCGGCCGGTCACCCAGAAGATCGACTACATCGTCATCCACGACATGGAGGGCTACTTCCTCCCGTCGATCAAGCTGAACCAGGACCCCGCCTACGGCGCGAGCTGGCAGTACTCGATCCGCTCCACCGACGGCCACATCGCCCAGCACATCAAGGCCAAGGACGTCGCCTGGCAGGCGGGCAACTGGTACATCAACGCCAAGTCCATCGGCATCGAGCACGAGGGCTTCCTGGCCGAAGGCGGCACCTGGTACACCGAGGCGATGTACCGGGCCTCGGCCAAGCTGGTGCGCTACCTGGCGTTGCGCAACGGCGTCCCGCTGGACCGGGCGCACATCCTGGGCCACGACAACGTGCCGGGCACCACGCCGGCCACCGTCAGGGGCATGCACGAGGACCCGGGCCCGTTCTGGGACTGGGCGCACTACTTCGAGCTGCTCGGCGCCCCGCTGCACCCCTTCGGCGGCCCCCGCTCCGGATCGATCATGATCAAGCCGGACTTCGCCACCAACAAGCCGTACTACTACGGCTGCGACCGCAAGAACCCGGAAGCCCCCTGCCCGCCCACCCCGTCGGCGGCCGTCTGGCTTCGCACCGAGCCGCGCGCTGACGCGCCGCTGGTCAAGGACATCGGCAAGCACCCGACCGGCAACCACGACTCGCTCTACAGCGTCTACGACCACAGCGCCCGCGCCACCACCGGCCAGCGCTTCGCCGTCGCCGACCGCCAGGGCGACTGGACCGCCATCTGGTACCTCGACCAGAAGGCCTGGTTCTACAACCCGGCCTCCGCGCCGACCGCGGTCCCGTCCATGGGCCTGGTCGTCACGCCCAAGCCGGGCGCCGCCTCGGTCCCGGTGTACGGCAGGGCCTATCCGGAGGCCGAGGCCTACCCGTCAGGAGTCCCCGTCCAGTCGGTCGTGCCGCTGCAGTACACGTTCTCCGCCGGGGAGAAGTACACCCTGGCAGGGGCCGCCCCGGCCGAGTACTTCTACGCGGTCACCTTCGACGGCTCCCGGCACACGGTCGTGCGCGGCAAGACCAAGTACCTGGAGATCCAGTTCGGCCACCGCGTGATGTTCGTCAAGGCTGACGACGTGCAGGTGTCGTTCTCCGGGTGAACTCCTCGACGGCGCGCCTGGTGCTCTGCAACGCCTCCTGCGAGGAGTCGAACGTGCGCTGGGCGACGCCGACGAACACGCAGTCGACGACGAGGAGCTGGCTGATACGGCTGGCCAGCGCCCCGGGGCGGAATTCCGTCTCGCGGCCCGCCGAGATCAGCACGTGCTCGGCCAGCTCCGCGATGCTGGAGCGGGGGTTGTTGGTGATCGCCACCGTGGTGGCGCCCGCCTCCGCCGCCCGCCTGATCGGCTCCAGCACGTCAGGCGTCTCGCCACTGGTGGAGATGCCGATCGCCACGTCGCCGGGCTTCAGCAGGACGGCGCTGGTCAGGGCCAGGTGGGCGTCCTGGAAGCCGTGACTGGACAGGCCGATGCGCAGCAGCTTCTGCGCCATGTCCTCGGCCACCAGGCCGGAGGCGCCCACGCCGTAGGCGTCGACCCGGCGGGCGTCCGCGATCGCCTCGACCACCAGGCCCAGGCGTTCGGAGGTCAGCTGGGCCACCGTGTCGTTGATGGCCTCCGACTCGGCCCTGGCGACCTTCTGTATCACCTCCGACAGAGGGTCGTCGGGCGCCAGGTCACCGGGGACCAGCCGGTCCGGCTGCGCCGCAGCGGCAGCCAGGGCCAGCCTCAGCTGCGGATACCCGGCGAAGCCGAGCAGCCGCGCGGTCCTGACGATCGTCGCCTCGCTGGTGCCCGACGCGGCGGACAGCTCGGTGATCGTGCTCCGCGCCACCGTCGCGGGGTCTTCCAGGATCAGGCGGGCAACGGTCTGCGCGGCGGGCGTCAAGGACGGCAGGACACCGCGGACCGTGGCCACCAGTGTGTCGGCCCGCAGGCCGTTCCCCTTGTCGTCCACGTGCCGATTATGCCGCTCATATCTCCTGGATGCGCCGATCCCACCCTCGCCCGGCAGCCGCCCCGCCTGCGCGGGGCGGCTGCCGGGGGTCAGCGAAGGGTGCCGTTGGTCATGCCGGCGGGTTCCTCTGGGACGGCGATGAGGCCCAGTTCGGCGGGAGAGGCCGCGAGCGGGTGGTGCGGGACCGCGCGGACCGTGTAGCCGAAGGCGCCCGTGCGGTCGAGCGGGACCGTGCCCGTGTAGTGGGCGCGGCCGTCGTCGTCGGCCGAGTCGGGGCTGAGATCCACGTAGTGGGGGTGGATGAGCTCGTCGTGTTCGCCCACCCGGCCGTAGGCCGCCTGGACGCGGACGTCGGTGGTGTCCAGGTCTCCCAGGGCGATGGTGGCGTGGATCATCAGGGTGGCGCCCACTTCCGGCGTGTCGCCCACCCCTGAGGCCTCCACGTGTTCCACGCGGACCCCCGGCCAGGCCCTGGCGAGGCGCAGACGCCAGGCGGCGTACGCCTTGGCCTGGCCGTAGGAGTCGGCGGACAGGGCGCGCGCGGAGGCGGCGGCGGGCGAGTAGAGGCCGACCACGTAGTCGCGCAGCATCCGGCCCGCCAGCACCTTGGGGCCGAGCGAGGTGAGCGTGTGCTTGACCATCTCCATCCACCGGCGCGGCGGCCCGGAGGCGCCACGGTCGTAGAAGCGGTCGGACACCTCGTGCTCGATGAGGTCGTAGAGTCCGGCGGCCTCGAGCTCGTCGCGGCGGTCGGTGTCGGAGACGCCGTCGGCGGTGGGGATGGCCCAGCCGTTGGTGCCGTCGTACCACTCGTCCCACCAGCCGTCGCGGATCGACAGGTTGAGCCCGCCGTTCAGCGCCGACTTCATGCCCGAGGTGCCGGAGGCCTCCAGCGGGCGCAGCGGGTTGTTGAGCCAGACGTCGCAGCCCTGGACCAGCAGCTGCCCGAGTGCCATGTCGTAGTCGGGCAGGAACACGATCCGATGCCGCACCTCGGGCGAGTCGGCGAATTTCACGATCTGCTGGATGAGCTTCTTGCCGCCCTCGTCAGCCGGATGGGCCTTGCCCGCGATCACGATCTGCACCGGCTTGTGCGGGTCGAGCAGCAGCGAGGTCAGCCGCTCGGCATCGCGCAGCATGAGCGTGAGCCGCTTGTAGGACGGCACCCGCCGGGCGAAGCCGATGGTCAGCACCTCGGGGTCGAGCGCGTCGTCGATCCAGCCCAGCTCGGCGTCGGAGGCCCCGCGGTCGCGCCAGGACTTGCGCAGCCGTACCCGGGCGCCCTCGACCAGGCGGCCGCGCAGCTTGCCGCGGATGTCCCAGATGTCGGCGTCGGAGATCTTCTCCACGCCCTCCCAGCCGCGCGACCTCTCCAGCACCGACGGCAGCTCCCGCCCCGCCAGCTCCATCAGCTCGCGGCCCACCCAGGTGGGCGCGTGGACGCCGTTGGTGATCGAGCCGATCGGCACCTCGTCCACGTCGAAGCCGGGCCACAGGTCCTTGAACATCTCCCTGCTGACCTCGCCGTGCAGCTCGGACACGCCGTTGACGCGCTGGGCCAGGCGCATGCCCATGACGGCCATGTTGAAGCGGCCGGGCTCGCTCTCGGCGCCGAGCGCCAGGATGCGCTCCACGGGCACGGTCGGCCAGGCGTTGTCGCCGCCGAACTGCCGCTCGATCATCTCCACCGGGAACCGGTCGATGCCGGCGGGCACCGGCGTGTGCGTGGTGAACACGGTGCCGGCGCGGACCGCCTCGAGTGCCTCGTCGAAGCTGAGCCTGGCCTCGGTCAGCTCCCTGATCCGCTCCAGGCCGAGGAAGCCGGCGTGGCCCTCGTTGGTGTGGAAGACCTCGGGGTCGGCGTGCCCGGTGATGCGGCAGTAGGCGCGGATGGCCCGCACGCCGCCCACGCCGAGCAGGAGCTCCTGCATCAGCCGGTGGTCGGTGCCGCCGCCGTAGAGCCGGTCGGTGACGTCGCGGGCGGCGGTGTCGTTGTCGGCCACGTCGGAGTCGAGCAGGAGCAGCGGCACCCGGCCCACCTTGGCGACCCAGAGCTGGGCGTGCAGGGCTCGCCCGTCGGGCAGGCCGATGCGGATCTTGACCGGGGTGCCGTCGTCCTCCTTCAGCAGGCTCAACGGCAGGCCGCCGGGATCCAGCGACGGGTAGTGCTCGAGCTGCCAGCCCTCGGGCGAGAGCGACTGGGTGAAGTAGCCGTGCCGGTAGAGCAGGCCGACGGCCAGGATCGGCACGCCCAGGTCGCTGGCCGTCTTCAGGTGGTCGCCGGCCAGGATGCCCAGGCCGCCCGAGTACTGGGGCAGCGCGGCGGCTATGCCGTACTCGGGAGAGAAGTAGGCGATGGCGCGGGCGGCGTCGGGCAGAGTCTGGTACCAGCGTGGCGCGGTCATGTACTCGCGCAGGTCGTCGGCGGCGTCGGCGAGCCTGCGCAGGAAGCGCCGGTCGCCGGCCAGCTCGGAGAGCCTGGCGGGGCCGACGGCGCCGAGCAGCGCGACCGGATCGTGGCCGACCTGCTCCCAGAGCTGGGGGTCGACCTCGGCGAACAGGTCAAGCGTCTCGGGATGCCAGGACCAGCGCAGGTTTTGCACGAGCTCGCCGAGGGCGGCCAGCTCCGCGGGCAGGACGGTGCGGACGGTGAACCGGCGGATTGCTCTCACGTTTCTGAACCCTAGGGGGTAGTCGGGACCTCTGACGTCCTTCACCGGGGACATGCCGCTTGAAACCCCTTCCGCGAAGAAGCATGAAGAGAGAGCATTGGGGCATCTCCCGCATATGGCTATCCCGGGCGCGACTCGGGATGCTGGTCCGCCGTTAGCCGCCCTCGAGATGCAAGGATCGTTCTTGCCCTGGAAGCCTCCGGCGACGCCTGACGTGCCGCCGCAACCGAGAGATGCGATGATCGGTCGAATTCCCATCACGGACATCCACCCCGTAGTCGACTGCGGGCAGTGGGCCGCCAAAGCGGTCGCCGGTGAGACCTTCGAGATCGCCGCGACCGTCTTCCGCGAGGGCCACGATGCCGTGGCTGCGGGGGTGGTACTCACCACACCCGACGGACAGCGAGAACGCCTGAAACCGATGCGCGAGCAGGCCAAGGGGACCGACAGGTGGGACGTGCCCGTGTGCCTGCCGTCCGAGGGCGAGTGGCAGTTCCGGGTGGAGGCCTGGAGCGACCCGATCGCCACCTGGCTGCACGACGCCGAGATCAAGATCCCGCGCGGCATGGACGTGGATCTGATGTGCGAGGAAGGCGCCCGCCTGTTCGAGCGCGCCGCGAAAGCCGTACGGCTGGCCGACTGCCCTGCCCCGCAGGAGGGCAACGGCCGCGGCAAGAACGGCGGCGAGGGGGCGTGCGGGCACCGGGCGGCGCTGCTGGCCGTCTCGGCGACCCTGCGGGATGAGAACCTCGACCCGCGGGCGCGGCTGTCGGTCGCGCAGCTGCCGGAGACGGCGGCGCTGCTGGCGGCGCACCCGCTGCGGGACATGGTGACGCGCTCGAAGCAGCAGCGTATCCGGGTCGACAGGCGCAGGGCGCTGTACGGCTCGTGGTACGAGTTCTTCCCCAGGTCCGAGGGGGCGATCGTCAACGATTCCGGCATCTCCAAGTCAGGAAATCTCCAGACCGCGGCCAAGCGGCTGCCCGCGGTCGCCCGGATGGGCTTCGACGTGGTCTACCTGCCGCCCGTCCACCCGATCGGCAGCACGTTCCGCAAGGGACGCAACAACACGCTCAGCCCGGAGCTGGACGACCCGGGCTCACCGTGGGCCATCGGCTCGGAGGACGGCGGGCACGACGCGCTCCATCCCGACCTGGGCACGATCGACGACTTCGACGAGTTCGTCGACCGCACGCGGGAGCTGGGCATGGAGGTGGCGCTGGACTTCGCGCTGCAGTGCTCGCCCGACCACCCGTGGGTCAAGGAGCACCCGGAGTGGTTCACGATCAGGGCCGACGGGTCGATCGCCTACGCCGAGAACCCGCCCAAGAAGTACCAGGACATCTACCCGATCAACTTCGACAAGGACCCCGAGGGGATCTACGCCGAGGTCAGGCGGGTGCTGCGGCACTGGATGGACCACGGGGTGCGGATCTTCCGGGTGGACAACCCGCACACCAAGCCGGTCGCCTTCTGGGAGCGGCTGCTGGCCGACATCCGCACGACCGACCCTGACGTGATCTTCCTGGCCGAGGCGTTCACCCGGCCGCCGATGCTGCAGATGCTGGCCAAGGTGGGCTACCACCAGTCGTACACGTACTACACCTGGAAGAACTCCAAGTACGACGTGGAGACCTACCTGACGGAGCTGGCCCAGGAGACCTCGTACTTCCTGCGGCCCAACCTGTTCGTGAACACGCCCGACATCCTGCACGAGTTCCTGCAGCAGGGCGGGGTCCCCGCGTTCAAGCTGCGGGCGGTGCTGGCGGCGCTGGCCTCGCCCACGTGGGGCGTCTACTCGGGGTACGAGCTCGCGGAGAACGTCCCGGTCCGCCCGGGCAGCGAGGAATACCTGGACAGCGAGAAATATCAGTACAGACCTCGCGACTGGGTCGCCGCGGAGCGAGAGGGCCGCAGCCTCGCGCCCTTCATCACCCAGCTGAATTTGTTCCGAAGAGCCCATCCGGCACTCCAGGAATTGCGTAATCTACGGTTCCACCAGGTCGACCACCCGGACATGATCTGCTTCTCCAAGCGGCTGCCCGGCGCCTACGATCCGGCCACACGAAGGCACGGGCTGGGCGACGTCGTTCTGGCGGTCGTCAATCTGGATCCACACAACACCCACGAGGCGACGGTCGAGCTCGACCTGCCCGCTCTCGGTCTCGACTGGAACGCCGAGTTCGTCGTCGACGACGAGCTGTCGGGCGAGTCGTATCGTTGGCGGCAGAGGAACTACGTCCGCCTCGATCCCCACATCCAGCCAGCCCACATCCTCACCGTACGAGCCGCGCCACGGTAGATCAGAATTCAGCGGGGAGTCTTCAACATGCGTGAAAACACCTCCTTCTCGGGCGAAGCCTCATGAGCGCTGCCCCCATCCCCAATTCTTTCGACGAGGAGAAGCCTCGCGATCCTTACTGGTACAAGCGAGCGGTCTTCTACGAGGTGCTGATCCGGGGTTTCGCCGACTCCAACGGCGACGGCACCGGCGACATCAAGGGCCTGATCAGCAAGCTCGACTACCTGCAGTGGCTGGGAGTCGACTGCCTGTGGCTGCTGCCCCTGTACGAGTCGCCGCTACGCGACGGCGGCTACGACATCGCCGACTTCATGAAGATCCTCCCCGAGTTCGGCGACCTCGGCGACTTCGTGAAACTGGTTGACGAGGCGCACAAGCGCGGCATGCGGGTCATCGCCGACCTGGTGATGAACCACACCAGCGACGCCCACCCGTGGTTCCAGGCATCCCGGCACGACCCCGAGGGACCATTCGGCGATTTCTACGTGTGGTCCGACTCGGACGAGCGCTACCAGGATGCCAGGATCATCTTCATCGACACGGAAGCGTCCAACTGGACCTACGACCCGGTGCGCGGGCAGTACTACTGGCATCGCTTCTTCCATCACCAGCCGGACCTCAACTACGAGAACCCGGCGGTGCAGGACGCGATGCTCGAAGTGCTGCGTTTCTGGCTCGACCTGGGCATTGACGGGTTCCGGCTGGACGCCGTGCCGTACCTCTTCGAGGAAGAGGGCACCAACTGCGAGAACCTGCCCAGGACCCACGAGTACCTCAAGCGGGTCAGGACCGAGGTCGACCGGCTCTTCCCCGACAGGGTGCTGCTGGCCGAGGCCAACCAGTGGCCGTCGGACGTGGTGGAGTACTTCGGCGACCCGGTGGGCGGCGGCGACGAGTGCCACATGGCCTTCCACTTCCCGCTCATGCCGCGCATCTTCATGGCGGTGCGCCGCGAGTCCCGCTACCCGATCTCCGAGATCCTGGCCCAGACGCCGAAGATCCCGGAGAACTGCCAGTGGGGCATCTTCCTTCGCAACCACGACGAGCTGACGCTCGAGATGGTGACGAGCGAAGAGCGCGACTACATGTACACGGAATACGCCAAAGATCCGCGCATGCGGGCAAATGTCGGGATTCGTCGCAGACTCGCCCCTCTGCTGGAGAACGACCGCAACCAGATCGAGCTGTTCACCGCCCTTCTGCTGAGCCTGCCGGGCTCCCCGGTGCTGTACTACGGCGACGAGATCGGCATGGGCGACAACATCTGGCTCGGCGACCGCGACGGCGTCAGGACCCCGATGCAGTGGGATCCCGACCGCAACGCCGGGTTCTCCGACTGTGACCCCGGCCGCATCTACCTGCCGGTGATCATGGACCCGATCTACGGCTTCCAGGCGATCAACGTCGAGGCGCAGCAGAAGAACGCCGCCTCGTTGCTGCACTGGACGAAGCGGATGATCGAGATCCGCAAGCGGCACCCGGTGTTCGGCACGGGCGAGTTCATCGAGCTCAACTCGTCGAATCCGTCCGTACTGGCATTCGTCCGCGAATTCGGTGATGATCGCATGTTGTGCGTCAACAACCTCTCGCGGTTCCCACAGCCTGTGGAGCTCGACCTGCGGAGATTCGTCGGCGTCTCGCCCGTCGAGACGATGGGCGGGGTCCCATTTCCAGCGATTGGCGAACTTCCGTATCTTTTGACGCTTCCTGGGCATGGTTTCTACTGGTTCACCCTCCCACCGGCCGCCGTCCAGGAGGAGTAAGACGTGCTTGAGGAGCTCCTTGCCCGTTGGATCACCCATCAGCGCTGGTTCGCGGGCAAGGGGCGCCCGATCGACTCGCTCGGTGTCGAGTCCGATCTCACGCTCCACGCCGACGACCCGGGGCTCCGGCATCTGATCATCTCTGTCTGGCAGGCGGGCTCCCGCGACCGCTACCAGCTCCTGCTCGGCACGCGGACCGAGCTGCCAGACCGCCTGTCCCACTCCCTCATCGGGGTGGATGACGGCACCTACTACTACGACGCCGCGCACGACCCGGCCCTCACCTGCTGGCTGCTGGAGGGGATGGCCACCGACCGGGCCTGGGACGGCGTCCGATTCCGCCACATGCACGGCCTCGACATCGACACCTCGCTGCGCAGCCTGGTCCTGGGCGCCGAGCAGTCCAACACCTCGCTGGTGTACGGCGACGCCTACATCTGCAAGCTCTTCCGCCGCCTCATCCCCGGCGTGAACCCCGAGCTGGAAGTGGTCACCGCGCTGGCCGAGCGCGACGCTCCCCATATCGCCCGGCCGTACGGGTGGATCGAGACCGACCTGGACGGCACGGCCACGACGCTGGCCTTCATGCAGGAGTTCCTGGCGACCGCCAACGACGGGTGGGGGCTGGCGCTGGCCAGCGTCCGCGACCTGTACGGTTCGCTGCCCGAAGTGACCGGCGAGCTGGCCGGCGGCGACTTCGTCGCCGAGTCGCGGCGGCTGGGCATGGCCACCGCCCGCATCCACGTGGAGCTGGCCGCAGCCTTCCCGACGGATGTGATGGACCCGGCCGAGGTCAGGCGGATGGCCGAGGGTTTCCTCCGCCGGCTGGCCCTGGCCACCGCCGAGGTCCCGGCGCTGCGCGAGAACGCCGAGGTGGCCGAGGCGGCGTTCCTGGCGGTGGAGGGGCTGTCCAGGCCGGTCCCGGTGCAGCGCGTCCACGGCGACTACCACCTGGGCCAGGTCATGCGGACGCCGACCGACTGGATCGTGCTCGACTTCGAGGGCGAGCCGGGGCAGCCGCTGGCCGAGCGCCGGGCGCTCTACTCGCCGCTGCGGGACGTGGCGGGCATGCTGCGCTCCTTCGAGTACGCCTCGCGCCACCTGCTGGCCGACCACCCCGACCCCAAGCCCCTGGAGCCCCGGGCGGCCGAGTGGGCCGACCGCAACAAGGCCGCCTTCCTCGAGGGGTACACCAAGGGCGGCGGTCATCTGGACGCCGCCGACGCCACGCTGCTGCGCGCCTTCGAGCTGTCCAAGGCCGTCTACGAGGTCGTCTACGAGGCCCGCAACCGGCCCAGCTGGCTGCCGATCCCGCTGGCCGCCTTCCAGGAACCCGAATGAGATGATGGGGTCATGGTCCTCGACCCGCACCTGCTCGCATTGTTCATGGTGACCACGGTCATCGCGATGATCACTCCGGGGCCGGACATGCTGTTCATCCTGGGGTGCGGGATGCGCGGCGGCCCGCGTGCGGGGCTGCTGGCCACGGCCGGGGTGGCCACGAGCGAGGCCGTCCACGTCGCGGTGGCCGCCGCGGGCCTGGCGGCCCTGTTCGCCGCCGTCCCGCTCGCCTTCACCGTGGTCCGGGTGGTCGGCGCCGCCTACCTGATCTACCTGGGCGTGCGGACGATCCGCCACCGCAAGGACACCCAGGGGCTGGATCCCGCCTCCGGCCCGCGGATCTCCGGTCGGCGCGCCTACCTCAACGGGCTGGTGACCAACCTGCTCAACCCGAAGATGGTCACGTTCACGATCGCGTTCCTGCCGCAGTTCATCAGCCCGGCGCTGGGCCACGTGTGGCTGCAGTTCGCGGTCCTCGGCGTGATCCTGATCGTGCTGGAGTTCATCGTCGACGGCACGGTCGGGGTGCTCGCCGGGCGGATCGCCGGCTGGCTGCGCCGCCGGCAGGCCGCCAAGCGCGGCATCGACATCGCCACCGGCGGCATCTTCATCGGGCTCGGCATACGCCTGGCCGTAGATCGCTGACGTGTGCAGCTGGCCGTCGGACGCCGAGGAGTACGGCGGTCTGTCGATCGCTGACGTGTGCGGCAGCCCGTCGGACGCCAAGGAGTACGGCGGCCCGTCGATCGCTGACGTGTGCTGATCACAGGCGGCGGTGCGCGTAGCCCGCGGCCTCGGTGCGGTTGCGCACGCCGATCTTGGCGAAGGCGTTGTTGATGTGCGTTTTCACCGTGGTCTCGGCGATGACCAGGGTGGCGGCGATCTCGGCGTTGTTGAGCCCGCGCGCGATCAGGCGCAGCACCTCCACCTCCCTGACCGTGAGCCCGTCGGGCGGGTCCGCCACCGGGCCAGGCTCCCGGCGTGACAGGGCCTCGACCAGGCGCCGGGAGACCGGCTCGGCGAACGTGGACTGCCCCGCCGCCGCCGAGCGGAGCGCGGCCGCGATCTCGGCCCTGCCCGCGTCCTTGGTGAGGTAGCCGCGGGCGCCGGCCAGCAACGCGGCGGTGATCGACTCGTCGTCGTCGTAGGTGGTCAGGACCAGGACGGCGACCTCGGGGTGGTCGCGGGTGATGCGCCTGGTGGCCTCGGCGCCGTCCATGACGGGCATGCGCAGGTCCATCAGGACCACGTCGGGGCGTTCGGCGGCGACCAGGCGCAGCGCCTCCTCGCCGTTGGCGGCGTCGCCTGCCACCTCGATGTCGTCCATCAGTTCGATGAGCGCCACCAGGCCCTCGCGCATGATCTGCTGGTCGTCCACCACCAGCACCCTCATCCCGGTACCTCCGCCGTGACCCGCCACTCCCCCTCGCGGGGTCCCGCCTCCAGTGTCCCGTCGATCAGCGCCAGCCTCTCCCGCATCCCCGCCAGCCCATACCCGCCCAGGCGGGGTTCGCGGTGCTGTGCCGTACCGGGGAAGGGGTTGTGGACGCGGAGGGTGACGGCGCGGTCGGTGAAGGTGAGGGTCATCGACACAGGCAGGGCAGGAGCGTGTTTGGCGGCGTTGGTGAGCGCCTCGCGGGCCGTGCGGAGCAGGGCGACCTCGACGGCCGGCGCGACGGGGCGGGGCGTGCCGGCCGTGCGGGCGTCGACCTGCGTGTCGTGGTCGCGGCGGTGCGCGGCGGCGAGCGCCGACAGGGCCTCGGGCAGCGGCGGCACGTCCTCGCGCAGCGCCGCCACCGCGGCCCTGGCCTCGATCATCCCGTCGGTGGCCAGCCGCAGCGAGCGCCTGACCCGCTGGGCGGCGCCCTCGACGTCGCCCTTCTCGGTGAGCATGGCGTCGGCCACCTCGAGCTGCACGCGCAGCGCGCCCAGCGAGTGGGCCAGCACGTCGTGCAGCTCCCTGGCGATCCTGGTCCGCTCGTCCAGCGCCACCGCCCGCGCCCTGTCGAGCTGCCCCTGCCGGAACTGCCGCCGGTGCAGCGCGAACAGCAGCGTCATCACCAGGACCGCCGCGTGCGTGGCCATCGACGTGGGATCCCTGCCGAACCACAGCATGCCGCCCAGCATGAGCGCCATGTCCGCGGCGGCCACGGCCAGGATCGCCCACACCGGAGGCGTCAGGTGCGCGGCGAACAGCAGCAGCGTGGCGAACAGGAAGATGATCCCCTCGCTGCCGTCGGGCCCGACCGCGAGCGCCGCCACGGCGGAGCCGAGCGCGAGCGCCGCCAGCGCCACCCGGTGCGCCCGCCTGTCCAGCGCCACGAAGCCCAGCCAGCAGGCCAGGCTGACGCTCAGCGCGGTCCACACCAGCGCCGGCGCGGCGGCCGGGGCGGCGAAGGCCAGAGTCAGCCCGAGCAGCACCGTGATCACGTATCTGACCAGCTGCCCCGTCTCCGGGTCGTCGGCCGACAGCAGGCGCTTGACCCGCTCCCACACCTCCGCCATGTCGTTAGTGCGATCCCCTCATGTTGAGAATCATCTCCACCATCAGCAGGCGGAACGCGATGAACCCGACGACGACCACCGCAGCGGCCACGATGAGCGCGATGATGACTTTCCCGTTCATCTTCCCTCCGTTCGCCTCCAGGATTCGCCGGAGCACGTAGAGCACTTTGTCCATGCCGCGAACCTAGGAAGCGACCCGGGTGGAGCCGTACCTCCTAATGGTGGAGATCCGGGTGGAGCTCCTCGAAGAGGCTGGACAGCGACTGGTCGCCGTGGCCGCGGGCGACGCGGCGAGCCGTCAGGTCGCGCAGCGGCGCCAGCAGCTCGAACGGGACGCCCTGCTCGTCGAAGGCGCGCGTGAGGTTGACCAGACCTGAGGCGTTGATCTCCAGGTTGGACACCTCCGTGGCGTACGACTTGGCCTCGATGTCGCGCGCCCAGGCCGGCAGCAGCTCCAGCATCGACCGCATCCACGGCACCAGCCGCGTCCGGGTGAACTCCACCGGCCCCACGCCCGCGGCGTCCACCAGCGCCGCCGCCTGGAGGAATCCGGCGATCTGCCCGTACATGCCGGTCAGCATCGCCAGGTCCTGCAGCGAGGCCATCCCGGGGTCCTCCCCCAGATAGCTCGGTACGGCCAGCGGCTCGAGCACCGCCTGGTACTGCTCAAAGGCCGCCCGCGACCCGCTGTAGAGGATCGAGGCCCCCGGCCCGCCGATCATCTGGGGCACCGCCATGATCCCGCCGTCCAGGTACTCCACCCCGCGCCCGGCGGCCCACCCGGCCGCCTCCCGCGCCTCGGAGGGCCGCCCGGTGGTCAGGTTCACCAGCACCTTGCCCTCCAGGTCGACGCCGTCGAGCGTCTCGTACACGGCCGGGTAGTCGAGCACGCAGGCGATCACCAGCCGCGCCGCCGCCACGGCCTGCGCCGGGGTCGAGGCGCGAGCCACCTCCAGCTCCGGGGCCCGGCCCGGCGTCCTGTTCCACACGGTGACGGAGTGGCCCGCCGCCGCCAGGGTGCGAGCAAGCGCCCGCCCCATCAGTCCAAGCCCGAGAACGACCACAGTTTCCGACATCTCACTACTCCTTTCAGATGGTCTTCACCCTGGCCGGGGCGCGTTATGGTCGGATTTCGATGGGGTTATGGGGGGATGGATGCGGTTCGGGGTGCTGGGCCCGCTCGCGGTCTGGACGGACGACGGCGAGCCCGTCGCCGTTCCCGAGGCGAAGGTCCGCCTGCTCCTGGCCGTGCTGCTGGCCGGCCGCGGCCGTCCCGTCTCCACCGGCCGCCTGGCCGAGGATCTGTGGGGCGAACGGCCGCCCGGCAACGCGCTGGCGGCGCTGCGGGTGAAGGTGTCCCAGCTGCGCAGGATCCTGGGCAAGGACGCGATCACGTTCGGCGCCGCCGGCTACACACTGCACGCCGGAGCCGTGGACGCCGACCACTTCCAGGACCTGGTCGCGGGGAAGGCGTTCACCGAGGCGCTGGCGCTGTGGCGCGGGCCCGCCTACGCCGGGTTCGAGGACGAGGAGTTCGCCAAGGCCCCGGCGGCCAGGCTGGAGGAGTTGCGCCTGGCGGCGCAGGAGGAGCTGGCCGGGCTCCGGCTGGAGCGCGGGGAGCACGCCGCGCTCGCCGCGGACCTGGGCGACCTGGTGGCCTCGCACCCGCTGCGCGAGCGGCTGCGCGCCGTACACCTGCGCGCCCTGTACCGGGCCGGTCGGCAGGGCGAGGCGCTGGCCTCCTACGAGGATCTGCGGGTACAGCTGGCGGACGGGCTCGGCGTGGACCCCTCGCCCGAGCTGACCGCCCTGCACCAGGCCATCCTGCGGCAGGACCCCGGCCTGTCCCTGGCCGAGCCGCCGCGCACCAACCTGCCGGCCCCCGTCAGCGACCTGATCGGGCGGGAGGAGGCCGTGGCCGAGGTCAGGGCCCTGCTCGAGGGCAACCGGCTGGTCACGCTGACCGGGCCGGGCGGCGTGGGCAAGACGCGCCTGGCGCTGGAGGCGGCGGCCGAGCCGGGCCTCGCCTTCCCCGGCGGGGTGTGGCTGGTGGAGCTGTCGTCGCTGAGCCCGGGTACCACCGTCGAGGTGGCCGAGGCGGTGGCCGGGGTGCTCGGGCTGCGCGACGACGGGACCGAGCCGGTCGAGCAGCGGCTCGCGGGCGTCCTGCGGGGCGCCGAGACACTGCTCGTGCTGGACAACTGCGAGCACGTGGTGGACGAAGTGGCCGCGCTGGCCGGCCGCCTGCTGCGGGCCGCGCCAGGACTGCGGGTGCTGACCACCAGCCAGGAGCCGCTGCGCATCGCGGGCGAGGCGGCCTGGAGCGTGCCCCCGCTGCCGCTGGAGGCGGCGGTGCGCCTGTTCAACGCCCGCGCGGGCCTGGCCGACTCCGAGCACGACAGTGAGGCTGTGGCGGAGATCTGTGCGCGGCTGGACGGGATCCCGCTGGCGCTGGAGCTGGCCGCCACCCGGGCGCGGGTCCTGACACCGCGCCAGCTGGCCGACCGGCTCGACGACCGGTTCGGCCTGCTGGCCGCCGGCAAGCGCGACGCGCCCGCCAGGCAGCGGACGCTGCGCGCGATGATCGACTGGAGCTGGGAGCTGCTGCCCGATCAGGAACGCCTGGTCCTGCGCCGCCTGGCCGTCCACGCCGACGGCTGCACGCTGGAGGCGGCCGAGGCCGTCTGCGCCGAGCCCGGGCTGGACGTCCTGCCCCTGCTGGCCAACCTCGTCGACCGCTCTCTGGTGACGCGTACCCCCACCGGCCGCTACCGGCTGCTGGAGTCCGTCGCCGCCTACTGCCGCGAGCGCCTGGCCGAGGCGGGCGAGCAGGCCGCGGTCGAGCTGCGCCACGCCCGCCACCACGCCGCCCTCGCCGCCCGCGCCGCTCCCTGCCTGCGCGGCGACGACCAGCGCCGCTGGCTCGCCGTCCTCGACGCCGAGGCCGCCAACCTCCGCGCCGCACTGGAAACCGCCGTACGGCAGGCGACGGCGTCCGACCTGGAGCCCGCTGTACGGCAGGCCGCCGCGGACACCGCGTCCCTGCTGGTCGGCTCCCTGGCGTGGTACTGGATCCTGCGCGGCCGGCTCGGCGAGGCCCAGCGGGCACTGGAGTCGGCGCTGACCGTCTCCCCCGACGCCCGCACCGAGGTGTGGCTGGCCGGGCTGCGGATGCTGGCGGGGCACGGACCGGCGCCGGGCGGGCGGCGGCACGAGGAGATCGCGGACCCGCTGGAGCGGGCGCGGGCCGGCTGGTTCCTGGCCTTCTCGCTGTTCGGCTACGACGACGCCGCGACCGTGGAGGAACTGCTCGGCGCGGCGCTGAAGGAGTTCGAGGCGCACGGCGACCGCTGGGGCGTCGCCGCCGCGCTGAGCGTGCGGGCCAGGCTGGCGCTGTTCCGCGGCGACCTGGCCGCGCTCGAACGCGACGGCGAGCGCGGACTGGCGCTGTTCCGCGAGACGGGCGACCGGTGGGGCGAGGCGCGGGCCGCGGAGAACCTGGCCACGCTGGCCGAGATCACCGGCGACTACGCCAGGGCCGAGGAGCTGCGCGGCGAGGTGCTGCGGGCCGCCGAGGAGCTGGGACTGGCGGCCACGGCGACCGACGCGCTGTCCAAGCTGGGCAGGATCGCGTTGCTGACCGGCGACCTGGAGCGCGCCGAGGACCTGCACGAGCGGGCCAGGCGGCTGGCGCTGGCGCAGTCGAACCGGCCCGCGCAGGAGTTCGCCGAGATCGGGCTGGCCATCGTCGCCCGCAGGCAGGGGCGGCTGGAGGAGGCCGAGCGGTACCTGCGGACCTGGCTGGGCTGGGTGCGCGAGGTGGCGGGCGATCCAGGCGCCGCGTTCATCCTGGCCGAGCTGGGTTTCGTGGCCGAGCAGCGGGGCGACGCCGAGGCCGCGCTCGGGCTCCACCGCGAGGGGCTGGAGACGGCTCGCCGTACCGGGGATCCGCGGGCGATCGCGCTGGCGCTGGAGGGGCTGGCCGGGGCGCACAGCCTGCGCGGGGATGCGGCGGAGGCGGAACGGCTGCTTGCCGAGGCCGGGGAGCTGCGGCTGTCGGTGGGCGCGCCGCTGCCGCCGGGCGAGCGGGGCGACGTCGACCGGATCGCCGCTCGGATCCGGGCGCTCTGACGAGGGATTACACCGGTTTTCCTGATCGCGGGATCCGCTTTGGCTACTCTTCGTGGGCGATTGCCAACTAAGAGTAAAGGAGCTGGCATGCGGCGAGTAGTGGTGCTAGCCGCCTCGTCCCTGGCGGTGCTGGTGCTCGCGGGTGCGGCGCTGCTGCTGTCCGGCGACGACGCGCCGCAGGCGGCCGGGGTGGCGGAGACGGCCCCCGCGCCGGGCGATCCGCTCACGCCGGGCGAGGTCAGGCGCGCCACGGAGATCGCCATGGTGGGCTCGCGCGGCCACCTCGCGGCCGGCCGGGCCGAGCTGCTCTACGTCGAGCGCGACGACGACAAGGCCGAGCAGGACTCCCGGCGGGCCGAGGCCTACATCTACGACTACACGGCCGACTCGCTCATCGTCCGCACGGTCGACCTGGGCGAGGGCAAGGTCGTCAAGGAGTCGGCGGGCAAGGGCGTCCAGCCGCCGCCCTCGCCGCACGAGGAGCTGCGCGCGGGCGAGCTGCTGCTGGCCGACCCCAAGCTGGGCAAGGCCGTACGGCAGGCCTACGCCAGGGCGGCGGGCCGGCCCCTGCGTTCGGCGGCCGACCTGGGGCTGCGCGGGCTGATCTACACCGCGCCGAGCGGGCCGTGCGCGACCCACCGGTGCGTGCGGCTGTTCGTCCGGCTGCCCGGCGGCAAGTTCCTCGACACCAGCCGCATCGTCATCGACCTGTCGGCTGGGCAGGTCCGGACCCTGGAGTGGTGAGTTGTTCCTCCGACTGGCCTTAGCGGCCTTCGTCGCGGCCGCCGGACACGTCGTCCCGCCCGTGGCGACCACGGCGAACGCCAACGTGTGCGGCTCGCCGTACCGCATCGACGAGACCCTGCCCGACGGGGCGCGCTGGCGGATGTGCTGGGAGATGCGCAACGTCGAGGGGCTGACCCTCAACCGGGTCAGCTACACCCCCAAGGGCGGCGCCGAGGTGAGCGTGCTGCGCAGCGCGGCGCTCGCGCAGATCCACGTGCCCTACGACAGCGGCGAGCCGCGCTACCACGACATCGGGTCGCTCGGGCAGATGGCGATCCCGCTGACCGGCGCCGACTGCCCCGGTGGGGAGCGGCGCACGCAGCTGGTGTGCGTGACGACCAGGGAGCGCGGCCTCGGCTACCTCAAGGACGGCTACGGCGACCCGGCCGAGCGCAGGTCGCGGCAGGCACGCGAGCTGGTGGTGCTGTCGGCCTACCAGGTGGGCTGGTACACCTACATCGCCGAGTGGGTCTTCGGCGACGACGGCTCCATCACGCCACGGGTGGGCGCGACCGGCTCGCTGGCCGGGACCGTGACCTCGCCCGGTCACGGCTGGCCGATCGGGGTGGGCCGCAAGCACTTCGAGGAGTCGCACAGCCACAACATCTTCTGGCGGATGGACTTCGACATCCAGGGCAGCGCCCACGACGTGGTGGAGCAGTACGACTTCGCGGGCAACGGCACCGGGAAGCGCACCATGATCCGCACCCCCCTCACCCGCGAGGCCGGCGCCGTGAACCGGCCGATGCGCTGGTGGCGGGTGGTCGACCCGCGGGTACTCAACTCCGACCACCACCCGGTCTCCTGGCAGATCGACAACTCCGACAGCGCCGATTACCGGGGCCCTGCCGACGAGGCGTTCACCCACGCCGACCTGTACGTCACCCAGTACCACGCGTGCGAACGGCTGGCCACGATGAACGCGGCCCCGCACTGCCGCACGTCGGTCGACAGGTACGCGGGCCACGAACGCGTGACCGACCCGGTGGTCTGGGTGAACGTGGGCTTCCACCACGTGGCGCGCGACGAGGACGCCGACCCGATGCCGACCCACTGGCAGGGCTTCCGCGTCACGCCGCGAGACGTCTCTCCGCGGAACCCTTACTGATCATGAGGCGGACGCCGACCCCGGCCGTACGGACGATCAGCATGGCGAAGGCCATGAGGACGAAGAACGCGGCCCACGCGCCGGGGTCGGCGATGTGGTGGTCGGCCATGAACTCGCCCAGGCTCTGCCGGAACCCCGGCGAGTACTCCGCGCCGTAGACGAAGGCGATCCTGCCCAGCAGCGACACCACCCAGATCCCCAGGTACGGCCAGCCGGCGACGGTGTACCACTTGCCGTCCGCCCGCTCGACCCGCATGTTGGCCACCAGGGCGACCCCGAGCGCGACGCCGATGAGGGTGCCCCAGACCGCCAGCCACAGGGTGCCGCCCTCGAAGCGGACGTCGCCCAGGTACGTCGGCCCGAAGTAGGCCAGCGCGCCGAACGACAACAGCAGCCGCCACCACAGGATGCGGTGCCTGCCCATCTGGGTGAACAGGACCAGCAGCAGGAAGGCGCCGGAGAAGATCAGAGCCGCGGACATCGGGTCTCCTGAACGTGGGGGAATCCAACGCCTCCCGACGCTAGGTTTCCGCGGCCTCCGGCGGATCGGAGCCAGGGTGGGATCTGTCTCCACCCCCAGATGGAGTTCGCAGGGAATGTTCATCATGAGGACACTGGCGAGTCAGAGAACGGTTCCCTGGGCAGACTTGGGTCGCGTGTTGTAGGCCGGTTCCTCACCATCTGGCGGTGTCCATGTCCGTTTCACGTCGTAACTTCCTGCGCGGCGGCGCCGCGAGCATCATGATCGCCGGGAGCGTGGAGGCGATCGCCAACCCCGCCGCGGCCTCCACCGTCGGGTACGGCCCGCTGGTTCCGGACCCGAACGGGCTGCTGGCCCTGCCGCAGGGGTTCTCGTACAAGATCGTCGCCGAGGCGGGCAAGACGCTGCTGGAGAGCGGCGAGCCGACGCCGAGCGACGCCGACGGCACCGCGAGCTTTCCGAGCAGGAACGGGTCCACTCTGGTCAACAACCACGAGATCGGTGGCGGCGAGCCGTACCGGGTGCCGGCCCTGCAGGGCCTGACCTACGACCCGGGCGCGGGCGGCGGCACCACCAACATCGACGTCGACCGGCACGGCACGCGCGTCCGCGAGTACGTCAGCCTGGCCGGCACCCACAACAACTGCGCGGGCGGCAAGACGCCGTGGAACACCTGGCTCACCTGCGAGGAGACCGAGCAGAAGGCCGGCGGCGCCTTCCAGAAGGACCACGGCTACGTCTTCGAGGTCGACCCCTTCGACCAGCAGGCCAACCAGGACCCGGTGCCGCTGAAGTTCCTCGGCCGCTACTCACATGAGGCCGTCGCGGTCTCGCCGCGTGATGCCAGGATCTACCTGACCGAGGACGCCAACGGCCCGCATGGCCTGTACTACCGCTGGACGCCGCCGCGCGGCTTCCACGGCGGCAAGGGCACGCTGCGCGAGCTGGCCGCGGCCACCGGCGGCGACACGGCGGGCCAGCTGCAGGCCATGAGCTGCTACCACGGCTCGCAGCACATCGCCGACCTGTCCGAGGCCACCCGGCCCGGCACCCGGTACAAGGTGCGCTGGGTGGACGTGCCCGAGCGCGACGCCAAGACCACCTCGGTCCGCAAGCAGTTCACCGACGACCAGGTGACGCGCAGCCGCAAGCTGGAGGGCGCCTGGTGGTCGCACGGCGGCGCGTACTTCGTGGCCAGCTACGCCAGGCAGAGCGACGGCAGCGTCAACGAGCACGACGGGCAGGTGTGGTTCTACGACCCGGAGAGCGAGACGGTCACGCTCAAGACCATCTTCGGCGTCAACCCCGACCCCACCCAGGACACCGCTTTCGACGGCCCCGACAACATCACGGTCTCGCCGTACGGCGGGGTCATCCTGGCCGAGGACGGGGAGGGCATCAACCACCTGGTCGGCGTCACGCCTCGGGGGACGGCCTACCCGCTGGCGCGCAACGACTTCAACGACAGCGAGTTCACCGGGCCCAACTTCGACGTGACCGGGCGGATCCTGTTCGCCAACATCCAGACGCCGGGCTACGTCTTCGCGATCACTGGACCCTGGCAAGGCTAGTACGGCGGGCCTCCTGGAACCCGGTGATCTTCCAGACGACGACGGCGGCCAGCCCGGCCGCCACCACCACTACCCCGTCGATCACCGCGTCGAGGCGGTACGTCAGCGCGCTGACCTCCGGGAACACGGCACTGACCGCGATGCCGGAGAGATTACTGAGCAGCCAGGCCGCCCACCACGCCCGCACCAGCCCGGACCGGTGCTGTTGCGAGCGGTCGCCGGAGGCGTTCCAGATGTCGTCAACGATCCGCTTGGGGAACCAGAGGTTCACGACAGGCACGGCCCAGCCCCAGGTCAGCCACCTGCGACCGTGCCGATGCTCGTCCGGGCTCAGCACCTCGGCGTTGTCCCGCACCCGGTAGAGCCAGTTCACGAAGAGCAGGGCGGCCATGACGAACGTGCCGAAGAGCGTCATGGCGACGCCGTAGTCAGTGACGTCGCTCGCGTCGAACTGCGCCATGGAGACGCTGTCCGGATCGGCCACGTAGCGGTCCATCAGGGCGGCGTCCTGAAGGTCGGCCCATGCGGCCCCGATGTACGCGAGTGAGACAAGGGCCAACGCTGTCAGCGCGAACACGGCAGGCAGCCTGGCCGAGCGTAAGGGATGCATGGCGGGCAAGTATGGCGCGCGATCGGCCGGCGCGGAGGGATCTTCAGCGAAGAAGGGCCTCGGCGCGGGTGAGGGTTTCGCGGACGTTGGGCTCGTCGGTCAGCGCGTGCGCCTCGGGGAAGGTGAGCCAGCGCAGCTCCGCCCCCGGCTTCTCCGGCCGGATCTCCTCTGGCGAGTCCGTGGCCAGGATGTAGCGCAGGTCGGCGTGCTCGTGGGCGGGCTCGTGCGGCGCGGCGGGCACCGAGACGACGACCACGTGCACCAGATCCGAGCCCGGCAGCGGCTCGAGGTCGCGCAGGCCTGTCTCCTCGTGGCCCTCCCTGAGCGCCACCTCCAGCGGGTCCGTCTCCCCCGGGTCGGCATGGCCGCCGACCTGGATCCACGACTGCTGGCGGGCGTGCCAGCGCAGCAGCACGCGCCTGGTGGGCGGGTGCACGATCAGGGCGGAGGCGGTGAAGTGCATCGCCGTCGCCCGCGACCACGGATCGCCGTCGACGAGCGCGTCGCGGATCCTCGACAGATCGGCCGACTCCTGGGCGGTGGACGGGGAGTACCCGGGCAGGATCACGCCCGACAGCCTAGCCGCCTGCGCGAACAGCCCCTCCCGATGCCCTTGCAGCGGGTTCCGCAGGGATTGGGTAGACACGCGGGTTCCTGCGTAGAAAGCGAGCGCGGATGCGGCAGGATCGTGATCAACGGCCGAGAGTCCACGGTTTTCTCGCGCAATCCGTGATTAAAGCGGTGAAAGCGGGCAGGGCCTGGGATGGCCGGCCGGACTAGGGCAGGGTTAGGGGCATGCCGATGGCGACTGAGCTGGACCGCCTCGCAGGAGGGGCGCACCACGATCCGCATTCGATCCTCGGGGCGCACGCGGCGCCAGGAGGAATGACGTTCAGGTGCCTGCGACCGCTGGCCGAGCGCGTCCAGGTGGTCTTCGACGACGGCACGGCGCACGACCTGCGCCACGTGGCGCACGGCGTCTTCGAGGTCACCGTGCCGGGGCTGGACAAGGTCCCCGCGTACCAGCTGCGGATCCAGTATCCGGGCGGCGCGCCGTACGACATGCTCGACCCCTATCGGCACTGGCCGACGCTGGGTGAGGTGGATCTGCACCTCATCGGCGAGGGCAGGCACGAGCGGCTGTGGGAGGCGCTCGGCGCGCGGGTGCTGCGGCACGAGGACGTGGACGGCGTGGCGTTCGCCGTCTGGGCGCCGAACGCGCGGGGCATCCGCGTCGTGGGCGACTTCAACCACTGGGACGGACAAGGGCACCCGATGCGGTCGCTGGGCCGGTCGGGCGTGTGGGAGCTGTTCGTGCCCGGCCTCGGGCAGGGCCAGAGGTACAAGTTCCAGATCCTCGGCGCCGACGGTGTGTGGCGCGACAAAGCCGATCCCATGGCGAGAAGGACCGAGGTACCGCCGCAAACGGCCTCGGTCGTGGAGAAGTCGGAGCACGTCTGGGACGACGACGCGTGGACGACCCAGCGGACCGAGCAGCTGCCGCAGAAGTCCCCGATGAGCATCTACGAGGTACACCTCGGCTCCTGGCGCCCCGGACTCGGCTATCTGGAGCTGGCCGACCAGCTCGGCGAGTACGTCAGCGACCTGGGCTTCACCCACGTCGAGCTGATGCCGGTGGCCGAGCATCCCTTCGGCGGGTCCTGGGGCTACCAGGTGACCTCCTACTACGCCCCGACCGCCCGCTTCGGCTCCCCCGACGACTTCCGCACGTTCGTGGACCGGCTGCACCAGCGCGGCATCGGCGTGCTGCTCGACTGGGTGCCCGCGCACTTCCCGATGGACGACTGGGCGCTGGCCCGCTTCGACGGCACCCCGCTGTACGAGCACGCGGATCCGGCCAGGGGCGAGCACCCCGACTGGGGCACCTACGTCTTCGACTTCGGCCGCAGGGAGGTGCGCAACTTCCTGGTGGCCAACGCGGTGTACTGGCTCAAGGAGTTCCACGTCGACGGGCTGCGGGTGGACGCGGTCGCCTCGATGCTCTACCTCGACTACTCCCGGCGCGAGGGCGAGTGGACCCCCAACGTGTACGGCGGGCGCGAATACCTGGAGGCCGTCGACTTCCTCAAGGAGATGAACGCGGTCGCCTACCGCGAGGCGCCGGGCATCTCGACCATCGCCGAGGAGTCCACGGCCTGGCCGGGGGTCTCGCGCCCGGTGCACCTGGGCGGGCTCGGGTTCGGCTTCAAGTGGAACATGGGCTGGATGCACGACACCCTGGCCTACCTGCGGCACGAGCCGGTCTTCCGCCAGTATCACCACCACCAGCTGACCTTCTCCCTGATGTACGCCTACAGCGAGAACTTCGTGCTGCCGCTGTCGCACGACGAGGTCGTGCACGGCAAGGGCTCGCTGCTGGGCAAGATGCCGGGCGACGAGTGGCAGCGCTTCGCCCAGCTGCGGGCGCTGCTGGCGTTCATGTGGGCGCATCCGGGCAAGCAGCTGCTGTTCATGGGCGGCGAGTTCGGCCAGGGCTCGGAGTGGTCGGAGGAGCGCGGGCTCGACTGGTGGGTGCTGGAGTTCGACGGGCACCAGGGCGTGCAGAAGCTGGTGCGCGACCTGAACCACCTCTACCGCGCCACGCCCGCCCTGTGGGAGCAGGACATCTCGCCCGAGGGCTTCCGCTGGATCGACGCCGACGACGCGCCGGGCAACACCTTCTCCTTCATCCGCTACGCCGCCGACGGGTCCGCGCTGGCGTGCGTGGTCAACTTCAGCGGCGCGCCGCACGAGAATTACCGGCTCGGCCTGCCGTACGGCGGGCAGTGGGAAGAGGCGATCAACACCGACGCGTACGGATACTGGGGAAGCGGGGTCGGCAACCTGGGCGCGGTGGAGGCCGTCGAGGAGCCTCGGCACGGCCTGCCGTACTCCACCACGCTGCGCGTTCCCCCTCTCGGGGCGGTATGGCTGTATCACGAACGGTAATTCGCAGGAATCCCCCTCTGTCCGGGTGGGAAAAATCTTCCTAGACTCCGAGACGTGCGACTACGTCCTCTGATCGCGTCCGCGGCGTTATGCGCCGTCCTGATGCCGGCCGTACCGGCATTCGCCGACGGCCCGGTGCCGGTCCCGAGCGCGTCGGAGGACAAGCTCGAAGAGGGCTTAGCCGTCGACACCGGCAAGGTGCGGGCGATCGTCGAGCTGGCGAGCCCGGCCGAGAAGGCGCCCGTCGCGGCCCAGGCCACCTCCGACAGCCTGAACGTGGTGCTCAAGCCGGACACGCAGCCCTTCGTGGTCGTCGAGGGCAGCGCGGAGGAGCTGGCCGCGCTGGCCAAGGACCCGCGCGTCACCTCGATCCACCGTGACCGCGCCTTCCCGCCCGCCGCGGTGTCCAACCTGCAGCTGATCGGCGCCGACCAGGCGCACGCCAAGGGGTTCCAGGGCGCGGGACAGGTCGTGGCCGTGCTCGACACCGGCATCGACACCGACCATCCCTACCTGCAGAACAGGGTCGTGGGCGAGGCCTGCTTCTCCGCGGCCGACCAGGGCGCCGAGTCGCTGTGCCCGAACGGCCAGACCAGCGAGTTCGGCCCGCGAGCCGCCGACTCGATGACGGCCAAGTGCGTGGCCGACGGCGTGAACCTGTGCGAGCACGGCACCCACGTGGCGGGCATCGCGGCCGGCAGCGGCGGCGTCGCCCCCGCCGCGGGTATCTACGCGGTCCAGGTCTTCAGCCGCGTCAACGACCCCGACATCTGCGGCGAGCCGTCGTGCATCCTGGCCTTCGAGTCGTCGCTGCGCCTGGCGCTTGACCACGTCACCTCGATCACCGGCACCCTGCCGATCGCCGCGGTGAACATGAGCCTGGGCGGCCAGCTGTCGGAGTCTGCCTGCGACGACGACGTCTTCAAGCCCAAGATCGACGAACTGCTCGCCAAGGGCGTGGCCACCGTGGTCGCCGCCGGCAACGAGTCCTTCGAGGGCGCCTCGTTCCCCGGCTGCATCTCCTCGGCCGTGACGGTCGGCGCGGCCTCCGGCGACGACACGATCGCCGACTTCTCCAACCGCGGCGCGCTGCTCGACCTCTTCGCGCCCGGCGTCGACATCGACTCCTCGGTGCCGGACAACCAGATGGCCGTGCACAGTGGCACCTCGATGGCCGCCCCGCACGTGGCGGGCGCGATCGCGCTGCTCAAGGCCGCCTCGCCGCAGACGCCCGTGACGCAGCTGATCGACAAGCTCAAGCAGTACGGCCGGCCGTACGTCTACCAGGCCAACGGTGCGGAGGTACGCACTCCCCGCCTGGATCTCATGGCCGCCATCAACGGCTCGGGAACCCAGCCGCCGATCACCCAGAACCCGTCGGCGCCTCCCTCGGCCTCGCCCGAACCGTCGGGCAGCGGTCCCACCCCCGAGCCCTCCTCGCAGCCGTCCCAGCCGGACAAGCCCGCCCCGATCCCGCTTCCCACGGTCACCGTGACGGTCACGGTCACCGTCGCGCCCGCCGCCCCCGTCTGCACGCGCGGCACGGCCGTATCGCGCATGACAGCCGCGCAGTGGGTGGTGGAGATGCACCGCAACAGCGGCACGATCCCGGACGCCACGCTCACCTGCTACCTGGGCCTGGTCCAGAAGGCCAGCGCCGTCTTCCCCGAGCTGACCAAGGCCTCGTCGCTCGGCAAGGCCTACCGGGTACTCAAGTCCCCCAAGACGGACAGGGATCGCCTGGACAGCGCCCTGCTGGCGGGCTGGCTCAACTGGGCCCACGGCGTCAACGGCACGACCTCCCTCAAGGCCGCAGAGAAGACCCGCCTGAGCCCCAAATCCACCCCCACCACCCTCCAGAAGGCCGCCGCCACCCTCAGATGAGCGTCGTTCCTGCGATCACGGTCCTCGTTGGAGGGTCGCACCAAACGTGTGGCCCTCTATAGCGAGATGTGTCGCTTAGGGTGGCATTTATGGACGCAGGCAAGGTGATCTTCGAAACCGTTGACAGGCTTCGCCAGCGGCGCACCGGCCCGCTGGTGCTGGAGCTGGATCTCACCGAGGGGCTGACGGAAGGCCCGCCCGCGGACCCGCTCGCCGCTCTGCTGTCCATGCGCAGGCCGCGCCTGTCCGACGTGCTGGCGGGGCTGAAGCGGGCCCGGCAGGACTCCAGGGTCAAGGCGCTGATCGTGAAGATCGGCGGGAACCTGGGGCTGGCCATGGTGCAGGAGCTGCGCCAGGCCGTCGTCCAGTTCCGCGCGTCGGGCAAGCTGACCGTGGCCTTCGCCGAGACGTTCGGCGAGTTCGGCAACGGGACCGTGCCGTACTACCTGGCCAGCGCGTTCGAGCGCGTCTACCTGCAGCCCAGCGGCGACGTCGGCCTGACCGGCGTGGCGCTGGAGCAGCGCTTCGTCAAGGGGGCGCTGGGCAAACTGGGCGTCGGGTACGAGCTGGGACAGCGGCACGAGTACAAGACCGCGGCCAACACCTTCACCCAGGAGCACATGACCGAGCCGCACCGGGAGTCGATGACCCGGATCGTGGAATCGGTGGTCGAGCAGATGATCGCCGGGATCGCCGACGGGCGCAGGCTGGATCCCGAGAAGGTGCGCGAGCTGATCGACCGGGGCCCCTTCATCGGCTCCGAGGCGCTCGAGGCCGGGCTCGTCGACGGGCTCGCCTACCGCGACGAGGTGTACGACGAGGTCAAGAAGGCCGGCGGGGCCGACACCCACCTGCAGTTCGTCTCCCGGTACCAGCGCGGCGCCGCCGTACGCAAGCTGCCGCATCCGACCGCGCCGAGCATCGCGCTCGTCCACGGGAACGGGCAGATCAGGATGGGCCGCAGCGGGCGCAGCCCGCTCGGCGGGGGCGGCGCGATGGGCTCGGACACGGTCAGCGCCGCACTGCGGTCGGCGCGGCGGGACGAGCACGTCAAGGCCGTGGTGTTCCGGGTCGACAGCCCCGGCGGATCGTACGTGGCCTCGGACACGGTCTGGCGCGAGGTCGTGCTGACGCGGCAGGTCAAGCCGGTCATCGTGTCGATGGGCGATCTGGCGGCCTCGGGCGGCTACTTCGTGTCGATGGGCGCGGACGTGATCGTCGCCCAGCCGGGCACGCTGACCGGGTCGATCGGCGTCTTCGGCGGCAAGCCGGTCCTGTCGGAGCTGCTCGACAAGATCGGCATAAATTCGGAGATGGTGGCTGAGGGGGCTAACGCGGGGATGTTCTCCGCCACGCGCGCCTTCTCGCCCGAGGAGTGGGAGCGGGTCAACGCCTGGCTCGACCGGATCTACGATGACTTCGTGGGCAAGGTCGCCGAGGGGCGCAAGCTCACCCGCGACAGGGCCCACGAACTGGCCCGCGGCCGCGTCTGGACCGGCGCGGACGCCCATGAGCGCGGCCTGGTCGACGAGCTTGGCGGGCTCGAGGACGCGCTCGCGATCGCCCGCAAGCGCGCCTCCCTGCCGGACGGCGCGCCCGTGCGCAGCTACCCGCGCCTCCACCCGCTGGAGCGCCTGCGCGGGCCCGAGTCCAGCGAGGACAAGGCCGCCGCGCTCGCCCGGATCCGCCTCGAGTCCTGGGGTCCCCTGGCCCGCCTCTCCGCCGACCTCGGCCTGCCCCTCGCGGGTCCGCTCGCCCTGCCCTCCTGGTACCGGATCAGCTGACACCTGTACGGCGAGCCGCCGCAACCGGCCGCCCGCCCTACGGGGCTGACGACGCGCGTCACGGGCACGCGGGCTGGTAGGGCAGGTCGGGGGCGTACTGGTGCCACTCCTCCCGCGTCAGCGAACGGGCAGCGCGGGTGCAGACGGCGGCCAGGACCGCGGAGGGGTTCAGTGGGATGTCGTGGTAGGTGCCGTCGTGGCCGATGACGCGGAGATGCGTGCCGTCCGCTGTGAAGGCGGCGCGGGTTTCCGGGGCGTAGTCGGTGGAGTGGGCGACGGCGGCGGGCCAGGGCATGCCTAGCTGGGTGCCCGTGCGGAGGTCGAAGAGGGCGACCCAGTCACCGTAGAGGACGGCGAGCAGGGAGCCGTCGCGCGAGATGGACGCGGCGGTGACGTCGCCGTTGACGCGGAACAGGCGTCCAGTGGGCTGCCAGGTGCGCGTGTCCCAGAGGGCCACGGTCCTGGTGCCGCTCGGCGCCGCCGCGAGGTCACCGCTGGGCGAGAGCGCGAGCCACCGGTTCGGATTGGTACGGGACGTCACACGCTTCGTGGTGAGGTCGATCAGCGTCATCCCCAAGGGGTCGCCGGTGGTCAGGTAGCGGCTGTCGGCGCTGAAGAGCGCGATCGTGGAGGTGGACAGGTGCGAGCGCCTGAACAGCTGCTTGCGCGTGCGGGCGTCGTAGACGACCACGGCGCCATGAGCGTAGTAGTCGTTGTCCTGGATGTAGGTCACCGCGAGCAAGCGTCCGTCGGGGCTGAAGGAGTGGCTGGCGCTTGCGCCGAGGAGCGGCAGTTCGACCGTGCCGAGCGCGCGCCCCGACCTGGCGTCCCAGAAGCGCAGCGGCCCCACGGTGGAGTCGCTGCTCGTGACGACCGTCTTGCCGTCGGGGCTGACCGCGACGCCGAGGTCACTGTTGGCCGCCTCGTCGCGGGGCACCTCGATCGTGGTGCCGTGCTCTCGCAGAGAAGGAATCGTCAGCGTGTGCACCCGGTTGGCGACCGCCGTGGCGGCCAGGGTGCCGTCGGCGGTGAGTTGCGCCGTCCCCGCACCTGGCGGGGTGGACAAGACGGTTCCCGTCAGCTGAGCGATGTCATAGACGGTCACCTGTCCGGTGTCGTCGAGCAGGGTCAGGAGCCGGTTGCCCCGGCTGAACCTGGGCAGTTCGTTCACCCGGGCGGAAAGCGTGAAGCGCAGCAGCCGGGCCCCGTCCCGGACGCGCCAGAGCGTCACAGTGGTGTTGTCGATCCCTGTCGTGGTGATCAGGAAGGCCCCGTCGGCGCTGAAGCTCGCCTGGTCGCCCTCGTGGAGCTCATCGAAGGAGATCTTGGTGGGCTTGCCCGCCGCCACGTCCCACAGCCTGCCCGCGGCCACGGCGTAACGGCCGTCGGCGGTGAAGGCGTCGGCCACGCCGGGAATCCGGAGGCCGCTCCAGGTGCCGAGCCCGGGAAGCGCCACGGTCTTCTTGCCGGACATCACGAACCGGTCCCCCGGCCCCACGGCGTACCAGAGCGCGTCCTTGGCCAGAACCCGGCGCGTGGCCACGCTCCACAGGGCCGCATGCGGCCCGCCCCCGCCGCTGAAGGCGGTCAGGTAGCCACTGCCGGGGCTGAAGCGCAGGACCGTGGCGGGATCGAACCCCGGCAGAGCCCCCTCACCGAGCGCCTTCCCGGTACGCAGGTCCCACAGCGCGATCTTCTGGTCCAGGCCGAGCGCGAGCGTGTTCCCGCTGACCGCGGCGCCGCCGAAGGGCGTCACCTGGCTGACACGGAAGGACGTCTCCCGCTTACCCGACAGCACGTCGTACACCGCCACTTTCCCGCCGCCCGCGCTGATCAGACGGCTGCCGTCAGGGGTGAGCGTCCGCGTGGTGTTGGCCAGCGCCGGGTCCTTGAAGACGCGGTACTCCTGCTGCGCCAGCGAGCTGAACACGGCGGCCCTGGCCTCGGGCACCGGGGCGAGGCGGTAGGCGGCGGCGCTGAGCAGCATGGCGCGCACCGGGTCGGTCTTGCGCAGTGAGTCGGCCTGCAGCGCCAGGTTCCTGGCCGCCGCCTGGGTGCGCGCCAAGGCCAGGTCCCGCTCGCTCGCGTCGCCGCGCAGCGACTGCTGCCAGGCCATCGCCCCGGCCGTGAGCGCCACGACCAGCAGCCCCGCCAGGCCGGTCACGACCAGGCGGCGCCGCCCGCGCTGGCGGGCCGACTGGGCGCGGCTCTCCTCCAGGAAGGCCCGCTCGACCGGGTTGAGGGTCAGCTGGGACGGCACGTCGGCCGCCCACGCCAGCGCATCCCGCAGTGCCGTACCGCGCAGCAGGTCCTCCGCATGGCGGCCGCCGTCGAGCCAGCGGCGGGCCGCCTCGCCCAGCCTGCGGTGGCGGCGCAGCGCGTCGCGGTCGCCGGAGACCCAGGCGTTCAGTCGCGGCCAGGCGCGTAACAACGCGGCCTGGCGGACCGCGAGCGTGTCCTGGCCGCGCTCGATGAGCGCGGCCTGCTCGAGCGCGGCGACCACCGGCTCGGCCGCCGCGGGATCGGGCAGCTCGCCGAGCGCGGCCCGCCGCGGCGACTCGTCCGTGTCGTGCACGTCGACCAGCCGGAGCAGCACCTGCCTGGCGACCTCGCGCCCGTCGGCGGTCAGCGCGGCGTAGACGCGTTCGGCGACCGCGCCCAGCGGGGGAGTTCCGGCCAGTTCCGAAGGGGGGCGGACCGCCGCGGCCGTCCTGGCGCCGTCCGACAGCGAGGCGCGCGTGCCGAGCAGGTGCATCAGTAGCTCCTGCGCGGTGGGCCGCTCCCCCGGCTCCTTGCCCAGGGCGGCGGCCACCAGCTCGCGCAGGCCCTCGGGGATGTGGGTCAGGTCGATCGAGGCGGTCAGCAGCCGGTTGATGACCGCGACGGTGGTGGGCGCGGCGAAGGCGTCCCTGCCGGTGGCGGCGAAGTAGGCCATGGCGCCCCAGGCGAACACGTCGGCCGCCGGCTCGACCTGGCCCCCGTCGAACAGCTCGGGCGCCATGTACATGGGCGTGCCGACCAGCTCGCCCGTCGAGGTCATCGACAGCCCGACGGTCCTGGCGATGCCGAAGTCGATCACGCGCGGCCCGTCGGGGCCGAGCAGCACGTTCTCCGGTTTGAGGTCGCGGTGCACCACGCCGGCCTGGTGGATCGCGGCCAGCGCGGTCGCCATGCCGACGACCAGCCGGTGCAGCCCGTCGCCCGTCACCGGTTCGGTGATGGCGCGGCGCATGCTGGGGCCCGGGACGAACTCACTGACGATGTAGGGCCGCTCGCCGGTCAGATCGTGGTCGAGCACGCGCGCCGTACAGAAGGCCGCGACGCGCTGCGCCGCGGTCACCTCCCTGACGAAGCGCCGCCGCAGCTGGTGGTCGCCGGGCAGGTAGGCGTGCAGCACCTTGACCGCCACCCGGTTGGCGGCCTCGTCGTACCCCTCGTAGACGACGCCCTGTCCCCCGGATCCGAGCCTGCCGGCCAGCCAGTAGCCGCCGAGCCGTTCAGGGTCCCCCGCGCGTAGCGGCTCAGAACTCATGTGCTGTTAGACGCACATGTCACTCTTTTGTTCAGTACGGCGCGTTACACCGGGCGGTACCGGCCGCGCAGCCGTACCAGAGGCTGGAGAGAAGACGTCACGTACGTGACGCCCAGCACCCCGGCGATGAAGAGCGTGTGATCACCCGCGGGCACCACCTGGGAGGTCTCCACCTCCAATGCGGCCACCCCGCCCTCGACGATCAGGGCGTCGCTGTGCCGGCCGCGGTGGTGCGGGACTCCGGCGACCAGGTGGCGGGCGCTGGGCCGGCCCGCGGTGGCGAAGCGGCTGGCGATCGCGGCCTGCCCCGCCGACAGCAGGGAGGCCGCCCAGCGGTCCTGGCGCAGCAGCACCTCCGCCAGGTAGCCGCTGCTGGTCAGCGAGGCCAGGATCAGCGGCGGCTCCAGCGAGACCGACATCAGCGCCGAGACGGTGACCCCGAGGTCGTCGCGGTCGTCCCTGACCGTGATCACCGCGACCCCGGCCGCCAGCTGCGTCATCGCCTCCGTGAACTCGCTCACGAGGAGGGCCTCCGAACGCCGGAGACCCTCCTCGCGCGGGTCAGCCGAGGCCGTTGGAGGTCAGCCATTCCTTGGCCACCGTGGCGGCGTCTTCCTTGTCGATGGACAGCTTCTTCATCATCTCGACGAGCTGGTCCGTGGTGAGCTTGGCGGAGATCGCGTTGAGCGTGGAGGTGACGGTGTCGTTCACCCCGGCCTTGTTGACCAGCGGGGTGATGTTCTGGGCACTGAAGACGCTCTTCGGGTCCTCCAGCGACACCATGTTGTTGATCAGGATCTTGGGGTCGGTCGTGAAGACGTTGCCCGCCTGGATCGTGCCGTTCTTGATGGCGTCGGCGGTGGTGTCACCGGTGGGCTTCCACTCCTTGAACGCCAGGCCGTACACGTCCTTGAACTGCTGCTCGCGGCGCTTCTTGAACTCCGGCGGGCCGCCCACGGCCATGTCCTTCGACACCTTGGCCAGGTCCTCGATGGTCTTGAGGCTGTACTTGGCCGCGGTGTCCTTGGTGACCGTCAGGGAGTCGTTGTCCTGGGCCGCCGAGGAGTCGAGGATGTCCAGCTCGGGCGGGAGCTTGCTCTTCAGCTCGGTGTTGACCTGGTCGGTCGAGGCGGCCGTGGTCTTGGGGTCGAGGTAGGCCAGCAGCGCGCCGTTGTACTCGGGGAGCACCGTGAGACCGCCACTCTTGATCTGGCCGATGAGCACCTCGCGGCTGCCGATGTTCGGCTTCTCCTCCACGTCGACGCCCTTGGCCTTGAGCGCCTGGGCGTAGATCGAGCCGAGCAACACGTTCTCGGGGAAGTTGGCGGAGCCTACGACGACCTTGCCGCCCGCCGCCGCGGAGGAGCCGGAGGGCGCGGCGCTGGCGCTGGTGAGCGGGTTGCCCCCGCCGCCGCACGCCGACAAGGCGAAGATCGCCGCGGTGACGACCGCCGCGGTGCCGAAAATGCGTCTCATAGTGAGATTCCCTTTCTTAGCGGGGGGTATTGCAGACATTAGCGGACTCGCACGCGCTGGCTCACCCCAGGGGAGACGGTTATCCTCTGGGCGATCGTGAACACCGCCTGCGCGGCGAGCGCGAACAGCACAATCAGTACTGAACCCCCGACCACCTGGCTGTAATCCTGGGTCGCCAGTCCGTCGATGATGTAACGCCCGAGACCTCCCAATCCGACGTAGGCCGCGACCGCCGCGGTGGCCACGACCTGCACCGCCGCCAGCCGTAGCCCCAGCATGATGAGCGGGAGCGCGACCGGCACCAGAACCCTGAACAGGACCTGCGGCCCGCGCAGGCCCATCCCGTAGGCCGCGTCCCGCAGCTCCGGGTCGGCTCCGCGGATGCCCTCGAAGGCGTTGACCAGGATGGGCGGCACGCTCAGCGCCACCAGCGGGATCAGCACCGGCCAGATCGACCCGGTGCCGAGCAGCAGCACGAGCAGCACGAGCAGGCCCAGCGTGGGCAGCGCCCTGGCCAGGTTGGCCGCGACCACGACGACCACGCTGCCGCGGCCGGTGTGGCCGATGAGCAGCCCGAGCGGCACCCCGATCAGCGCGGCCAGCACCAGGGCCAGCACCGAGAAGCCGAGATGCTCGAGCAGCCTGACGGGGATGCCGTCGGGGCCCGACCAGTTGTCCGGGTTGCCGAAGAAGTCGAAGAGGTAGTTCATCGTGCCCTCCTCGCCCGCACCCACGGCGTGAGCAGCCGCTGCACGGTCAGGACGATGCCGTCGGCGACGAGGGCCAGCAGCACGATCAGCACGATGCCCACGATCGCCGGGGTGTAGAAGTCACGCTGGAAGGCGTCGATGAAGTAGTTGCCGAGCCCGCCCTGCCCGATCAGCGCGCCGACGCTGACCAGGCTGATGCTCGAGACCGCGACCACGCGCACTCCGGCGAGCACGACGGGGACCGCGATCGGCAGCTCGACCCCGATCAGCCGCCGCAGCGGCGTGTACCCCATCGCGACGGCCGACTGGCGCACGTGGTCGGGCACCGAGCCGAGCCCGTCGACCACGGCCGGGATGAGCACGGCCAGCGCGTACAGCGTCAGCGGGATGATCACCGTGGTGTAGGTGAACCCCGTCATCGACAGCAGGATCGTGAACAGCGCCAGCGACGGCAGCGCGTACACCGTGTTCATCAGTCCCGCGACCGGCTGGTAGAGCCAGCGCCAGCGCACGCAGGCCAGGCCCAGCGGCAGGGCCAGGATCAGGCCGAGGATCACCGGAACGCCTGCCATCACGGTGTGCGCCTGGAGCAGGTTGACGATGCTGTTGGGCGTGTCGTTGTCCCAGTTGCTCGTCACCCAGCTCCACTTGAACAGCGGCTGCTGGTCATCCATCCGCGGCCTCCGACAGCGCCTCGTCCAGCGCCTCCCTGGTGGCCACGCCCACGACCTTGCCGTCGCCGTCCACCGCCGCCGCGCAGCCCGAGGGCGACAGCAGGGCCGCGTCCAGCGCCGTGCGCATCGACGACTCGCCGTAGGTGAACGTCCCGTACGGCTCCACCTCGCCGGGCCTGTCGCGGGAGATCCAGCCCACCGGGCGGTCGTCGGGGGTGACCATGAGCAGCCACGGCTCGTCCGAGGCGCCCTCGAAGCCCTCGGGCACGGTCAGGTCCGTGCGCAGCCGCAGGCCGTCGGCCTTGATGAACTGCAGGCGCCTGATGCCCCTGTCGTGGCCCAGGAACTCGCGGACGAAGTCGTCGGCGGGGTCCGACAGCAGCGTCTTCGGATCGGCCAGTTGGGCCAGCTTGCCGCCCACGCGCAGCACCGCCACCCGGTCACCGAGCTTGATGGCCTCGTCGATGTCGTGGGTGACGAAGACGATGGTCTTGTTCAGCTCGGACTGCAGGCGCAGCAGCTCGTCCTGGAGGCTGGTGCGGACGATCGGGTCGACGGCGCTGAACGGCTCGTCCATGAGCAGCACCGGCGGGTCGGCGGCCAGCGCCCTGGCCACGCCCACGCGCTGCTGCTGCCCGCCGGACAGCTGGAAGGGATACCTGTTGGCCAGCGCCGGGTCGAGCCCGACGCGTTCCAGCAGCTCCATGGCCCGGTCGCGGGCCTTCTTCTTGTCCCAGCCGAGCAGGTAGGGCACGGTCGCGATATTGTCGATGATCTTCCTGTGCGGGAAGAGTCCTGCCTGCTGGATGACGTAGCCGATGCCGCGGCGCAGCGTCGGCGGGTCGATCCCTTGCACGGGCTCTCCGTCGAGGAGGATCTGACCCTCGCTGGCGTCGATCATCCTGTTGATCATCCGTAGGGACGTCGTCTTACCGCAGCCCGAGGGACCGACGAACACGGTGATCTCGCCGGTGGGCGCCTCGAGGGTGAGGCAGTCAACGGCGACCGTTCCATCTGGGTAGCGTTTGGTGACAGCGTCGAATGTGATCACGCGCGACCTTCCGCTTTCTGGCAGGGCCGCGGCCCCCCTGCCACGACCGCCGCATGATCTATTGAACGACCACCCTACGGGGATCCGCCCTGGTCTGTCCCCCCACCCCGCCCTTAAACGCTTCACCCGACACCGACTTTTAACACGACCGCAATTAACCCCTCGCGCGATACCGCCGGACCCGGCCGCCTGGGGCGCGACGGGCGCGTCAGGGAGGTGTGATGGGTTTCATATCAAATCTGGATCTAATAGTGCGGGGGAGATGCGGGAGTTGGCATGATTGACCTCACAATCTTCGACGCCGCCCCCTCACCCCCTGCGTCCCGATAACTGCCAGAGGATCGGCTCAGTGACCACTTCGCTCACCGATCAGCGCTCGCGTGCCCGCCTGATCGCCGAGCTCTACGACCGTCACGCCACCGGGCTGTTCGCGTACTGCGCCGACCAGCTCGGCGACCCGGGCTCGGCGGCCGACGCGCTGGTCGCCGTGCTGGCCGGCGTTCCCGCCGTGCCACCGCCGCGCGCCGCGCTGTACGCCTGCGCCCGCCGGGAGATCCAGCGGCGCGACATCGTCTACTCGCCGCCGGTCGTCGACCCGCTCGTCGACCCGGCCTCCGCGCTGGTCGAGCGGACGCTGCGCGAGCTGCGCCCGCACCAGCGCGAGGTGCTGCTGCTGTGCGAGGTGTGCCGCCTGGACAGGGCCGAGCTGGCCTGGGTGCTCGACGTCGCCCCCGACACCGCGGAAGAGCTGGCGATCAGCGCCGCGCACCGCTTCCGCCAGACGCTCGCCACCGCGCTGGCCTACACGGGCGCGCGAGTCCCCGAGCCGGTGGCCGACGTGTACGGCGCGCTCGAGGTGGCGCCGCTGCGCGACGTGCTCGGCCGCCTGCCCTGGCCCGCGCCGCCCGCCTCGCTGCGCGTGTACTTCGCGGGATCCCGTACGGCTCCCGCCGCGCCGCTGTTCGTCAAGCCGCTGTGGCCCGTGCCGCCGCGCTGGCCGCTTCCCCTCGGCGAGGCCGATCCGGCGACCAGCACCGGGATCTTCCCCGCCCACCTGCTGGCCAAGGTGCACGACCGCCCGGCGCCCGAGGTGCACGACTACTCCGCGCCGGACGTCTCCGACCGGGACCACGAGGCGACCACCGCCCCCATGCCCCGGCTCAGGCACCCGATCGCCAGGCCGATGATGCTGTCGGCGCCGGTGCCCGCCGACGTGCTGGACGACGATCCCGTCACCCAGGAGCTGCCGGCCGTGGGCGACGTGCTGGTGGCCGGCTCAAGGGAAAGCCTCTTCACGCCTCCTCCGCGGGGCAGGGAACCCGTCTACCTGATGCCGGAGCAGCCCGCCGTACAGGACGCGCTCGCCGTAGAGGACTCGACCGCCGCAGCCGAGCCCACGATTACCGAGCGACCCGCAGAAGCCGGCGACACGGCGACAGCCGAGCCCGCCGCGCCGCGGAAGGGGACGGCGAAGAAGAAGTGGAAGGTGCGGCGGGAGCATCACTACGACTGGCTGTGGGAGCTGGTCGGGTTCCTGATCTGCGTGGCGATCGCGATGATCGTGTTCTTCTCGATCCCGTCGATCGTCAGCCCGTGATCACATCGTGTGGAGGATCAGCCCGATGTGGGTGAAGTAGTTCAGCGCGCCGAACAGCGTGAACGCCAGCCCGGCGAGCCCCCAGCACACCCCGCAGACCGTGGCCGTTTGTTACCCTGCGTTACCGCTCAGAATCAGACCGCTCGTGGGGACGCCCGTGCCCGCGGTGACCAGCACGTTGTGGACGCCGGACACCTGGTTGACCGAGGTGCCGCGGATCTGGCGCACGGCCTCGGCGATGCCGTTCATGCCGTGGATGTACGCCTCGCCCAGCTGGCCCCCGTGCGGGTTGACCGGCAGGCGGCCGTCGAGTTCGATGCCGCCGTCGCGGATGTAGTCCTTGGCCTCGCCCCGCCCGCAGAAGCCCAGCTCCTCCAGCTGGGCCAGGACGAACGGGGTGAAGTGGTCGTAGAGGATGGCCGTCTGGATGTCGGCCGGGGACAGCCCCGACATCTCCCACAGGCCCCCGCCGACCACCGACATCTCCGGAAGGCCGCTCATGTCGTCGCGGTAGTAGCTGGTCATCATCATCTGCCCGGCGCCCGAGCCCTGCGCGGCCGCCGTGATCACGGCCGGTGACCTGCGCAGGTCGCGGGCGCGCTCGGCGGAGGTGACGACCAGGGCGACCGCGCCGTCGCTCTCCTGGCAGCAGTCGAGCAGGTGCAGCGGCTCGACCACCCACCGCGACGCCTGGTGCTCGGCCAGCGTGATGGGCCGCTGGTAGAACCAGGCGGCCGGGTTCGTGGCGGCGTGCCTGCGCATGGCCACCGCGACCCGCCCGAAGTCCTCGGAGGTCGCGCCGTAGGTGTGCAGGTAGCGCTGAGCGAACATGGCCACCCACGCGGCCGGGGTCATCAGTCCGTAGGGCACGTGCCAGCTCATCTCCAGGCCCTGCGACGACGGCTCCGCGCCGAGCCCGGCGTCCGGCTGGCCGAACCTGCGGCCCGAACGCTCGTTGAAGGCCCGGTAGCACACCACGGCGTCGGCGACGCCGGTGGCGACGGCCATCGCGGCCTGCATCACGGTCCCGCAGGCGGCTCCCCCGCCGTAGTGCACGCGGGCGAAGTACGTCAGGTCGCCGGCGCCGATCTCGCGGGCGACGGCGATCTCCTGGTTGGCGTCCTGGGTGTAGGTGACCATGCCGTCGACGTCCTGCGGCGTCAGCCCGGCGTCGTCGAGCGCCGCGAACACCGCCTCGGCGGCCAGCTGCAACTCCGAGCGTCCCGAGTTCTTGCTGAACTCGGTCGCGCCGATGCCGGCGATCGCGGCCTTGCCCTTCAACACGTGCGACTCCTGGTTCCTAGGGGTGTTTTCCGTACGGCCACGCCGGCGTCTCGCCGTGGCGGCGCGCAACCGGTCCGCCACGAGCGCAACCGCCGGTCGCGCGTCCTCAGCCCCGTGCGGCGGGCGGCGGGTGGGGCGGCTTGCCGTACGGCATCAAGCTCAACGTGGGAGGGAAAGCACGATCGTGCCGGTGGCGTGGTCGCCGAGGGACACCTTGCCGCGGACCTCGACCGTCACCTCGCCGGCCTCGCACGAGACCACGGTGCCGTTGAAGGAGAGGCGGTCGCCCGCGTAGGCGGGGACGCCCAGCTTGACGTTGATGCGCCGGATGACCGCCTCGGGCCCCGCCCAGTCGGTCACGTAGCGTTCCACCAGCCCCATCGTGGTGAGGATGTTGAGGAAGATGTCCTTGGATCCCTGGGCCCTGGCCAGCTCGACGTCATGGTGCACCGGGGTGAAGTCCATGGTCGCGAGCGCCGTGGAGACGACCAGTGTGGGGGTGAGATCGAGGGACAGCTCGGGGAGGACCGAACCGACCTCGACCTGATCTTCGGTCAGCGTACGCATCACGACTCCCGTGGCCCCCACATGGGGAGGATCAGTTCGTCATCCATCGCGCGGTAGGTGACGCGCAACGACATACCGATACCCACCGCGTCGACGGGGCAGTCCACAACGTTGCCCACAATCCTCACCCCTTCCGGCAGTTCCACCACGGCCACCACAAAGGGCGTCTCCCGTCCCGGGACGGGCGGGTGGTGGTGAACGACGTAGCTGTAGACGGTGCCCTGGCCGCTCGCCACGACGTGCGTGCGGTTCGTGGAGCGGCAGGCGGGACAGACCGGACCCGGCGGGTGCCGCAGCTCGCCGCAGTCGGCGCAGCTCTGGATGCGCAGCTCGCCCTGCTTCACGCCCTCCCAGAAGAACGCCGTGTCCCGGTTGATCGCGGGCTTCAGCGGATACGCCTTCTGCGGCTTCGCTTTCTCGGGTGGGCGAAATTTCAGTACTCGGAACATCATCTCGGTCACTGGTTCGTCGAACTCGTCGTACCAGGTGACGTTCCAGGTGGCGAAGTAGCCGACGCCGAGCGCGGTCTTCTTCGGCCCGGCCAGATCGGTGAAGCGGGTACCCGGAGTCAGGCGCTCGCCGACCCGGGCGTAGCGGTGATAGGTCTGCTCGCAGTTGGTGGCCACCACGCCCGTGTACCCCTGGGCGTCCAGCTCGGCCATCAGGTCGTCGACCGGCGAACGTTCCTTGGCGCCGCGGCGCACCCCCGGCATCGTCCACACCTGCGACATCGCCGGCGGGGCGACCCCTTTCTCCAGGTAGGCCGGGTTGCCGTCGCCCATGGCGTCCAGCCAGTGGCGGATCATGGGCTCGTTGACGGGGTCCGCCGCCGGGGCGCCCCGCAGCTCCCCCATGGCCACCTGCCTGGCGGCTAGCTCGTGCAGATCCGTCATCGCGGCGGCCTCGGCAGGCTCAGACCCAGCATGGCGATCAGCTCCCGCTGCACCTCGTTGACGCCGCCGCCGAACGTCAGCACCACGGCGCCCTTGACCCCGTGGTCCATCCGTTCCATGAGCTCCCTGGTCTCCGGGTCGGCGGGATCGCCGTACCTGGCCAGGACGTCGCAGACGATCCGGCCGATCTCCTGCATGCGCTCCGAGCCGTAGATCTTGGTGGCGGAGGCGTCGGGGGCGCCCAGCCAGCCCAGGTCCATGTTCGCCGCGACCTGCCAGTTGAGCAGCTCGTTGGTGCGGAAGTAGGCGCGGACTCGCCCCAGGGCCCGCCGTACGTCCGGATTGTCCACCAGGCCCGCCCGGGTGGCCCAGGCCAGGAAGCGGTCGTAGGTCTGGCCGAGGTTGCCTGCGGGCCCGAGGGTGACGCGTTCGTGGTTGAGCTGGTTCACGATGAGGTCCCAGCCCTTGTCCACTTCACCGACGACCATGCTGACGGGCACACGCACGTCCTGGTAGTACGTGGCGTTGGTGTGATGGCGGCCGTCCATGGTGACGATCGGCGTCCAGGAGAAGCCGGGATCGTCGGTGGAGGCGATCATCATGGTGATGCCCTTGTGCTTCTTGGCCGTGGGGTTCGTGCGGGCGGCCAGCCAGATGTGCTGGGCGTAGTGCGCTCCGCTGGTGAAGACCTTCTGTCCGTTGACGACGTAGTGGTCGCCGTCCAGCACCGCGGTCGTCTTCAGCGAGGCCAGGTCCGTGCCGGCCTCGGGTTCGCTGTAGCCGATGGCGAAGTGGCACTCGCCTGCCAGGATGCGCGGCAGGAAGTACTCCTTCTGCTCGGGCGTGCCGTACTGCATCAGCGTCGGGCCGACCGTCTGCAGGGTGATGATCGGGTAGGGGATGCTCGCCCTGGCGATCTCGTTGGCGAAGAGCTGCTGCTCCAGCGGGCCGTAGCCGCCACCGCCGTACTCCTTGGGCCAGCCCAGGCCGAGCTTGCCGTCGCGGCCGAGGCGGCGGCAGTGCTCCATGTAGGCGTCGCCGAACGGATCCTCGGCGATCTTCTTGCGGTCCTCGTCGGTGAGACAACCGCGGAAGTACTCGCGCAGCTCGTCGCGGAGCCGGCGCTGGTCGGGGGTCAGGTCGATCAGCATCAGGCGAGCGCTCCAATCCGGTCGAGCTGCGCGTCCGCGCCGCCGAGCAGGTGGGTCAGGTGCTTGGCGTGCGCGAAGTAGCGGTGCAGCGGGTAGGTCACGTCGAGCCCGAGCCCGCCGTGCAGGTGCTGGCAGGTGTAGAGCGCCTTGAACGCCTCCGACACGTGGAAGGCGGCGATCGCCAGGTCCTCCTCGGCGGGCAGTCCCTCGGCCAGCCGCCAGGCGCCCGACCACATCGCCACGTCCAGCGCCCGCCCGGCGATGTAGACGTCGGCGATCTGCATGGTCACGGCCTGGAACTCGGCCAGCGCCCGGCCGAACTGATTCCTGGTCCTGATGTACTCGGTGGTCAGCTTGAGCGCGCCGGCCAGCACGCCGCCGGCCTGCGCGGCCACGGCGGCGGTGTAGAGCCGCCTGGTCTCCGCGGCGGCCTCCGCGCCGGCCATGCGCTCGCCCTCCACGGTGATCGTCGCGGCGGGCTCGCCGGTGGAGGTGAACTCCGCGATCGCCGCCACCGGGCCCGGCGCCAGGTAGAGCCCGTCGTCGGCGGCCAGCAGGATCACCTCGGCCTGCTCGGCGTACGGCACGCCCTGCCATCTCTGCGCCACGGTTTCCGCGCCGGTGGCCACCGTGCTGATCGTGGCCGACGCCACCCGGTTCTGCTGCTCGGCCGTGCCGTACCTGGCGACGGCGAGCGTGCTCACCAGCCTGGCGAGCATCGGGCCCGGCGCCGCCCGCGCGCCCACCTCGCGCAACACCACGGCCATCTCCACGGGCCCCAGCCCGGCGCCGCCGGCCCGCTCGGGCAGGCACAGCGACAGCAATCCCGCCTGGTCCAGGGCCTGCCACAGCTTCTCGTCGTACGGCGCGCCGCCGCGCTCGTGGGCCTCCAGGCGCTCCTGCGAGGCCTCCTTGGCCAGCACGTCGGCGGCCAGGTCCCGCAGGTCCCGTTGCGTCTCGTCCAGGTTGAAATCCACTAGCCCTCCAGCAGGTCGTGCCGCCCGTGCCTCACGAACGCGTCCTCGATGTCCGCCAGGTCCCTCTCGCCCATCAGACGGAACTCCTCCCGTACGGCGGGCCGCCACCAGACCGGGTCGGTGGTGCGCCACCCCTCCTTGGCCAGGAGGCGCTTGATGATCTTCTGGGAAGCCGTCAACGGAAACTCCCGACAGACCCGGATATATCGGGGTAACGCCTTGGTGCCGAGATCCGCGCGGTCTGCCAGGAACGTGGCGAAGCTTTCGCCGTCGAACGGCCCGTCCAGGATGAGCGCGGCCATCACCTGGTCGCCGGCGGCCGCGTCGGGCACCGGGTAGACGGCGGCCTCGACCACGCCCGGGTACTCCCGCAGGGCGGCCTCGATGGGCGCGACCGCCAGGTTCTCCCCGTCCACGCGCAGCCGCTCGGTACCCCGCCCGGCGAAGAAGACGTAGCCGCTTTTATCGGCATAAGCGAGGTCGCCTGACCAGAACGCGCCCTGCCTGATCCGCTCCGCGTCGGCCTCCGGGTCGTTGTAGTACCCCTCGAACAGGCCCAGGCCCGTGACGTTGACCAGCTCCCCGATCGCCTCGTCCGGGTTCACCAGCCGCCCGTCCACAACCTCGGCCGGCGGGCACGCCTTACCGGTGAACGGGTCCCTGATCTCGATCCCCTCGGGCAGCCTGCCCAGCGACCCCTTCGGGCCTGTGGGGTCGGGCGAGATGGAGATCGCGGTCTCCGTCGAGCCGAAGGCGTCGATCACGTGGCATCCGAACCGCTCGCCGAACCGCCTGGTCGCGCTCGCGCTCCCCTCGTTGCCGAAGGCGAACCGCAACGTGTTGCCGGCATCGTCGGCCCGCTCCGGCGTGGCCAGCACGTACGACAGCGCCTTCCCCACGTAGTGCAGGTAGGTGACCCCGTATCGCCGGATGTCCGGCAACAGCCCCGACGCGGAGAACTTCCGCCGCAGCACCAGCGCGGCCCCCGACGCCACAGCCGGGGCGAAGGCCGCCATCACGGCTCCCGAGTGGAACAGGGGCATCGGGCAGTACACGACGTCGTCGCCGGTCAACATCCCCGCCAGCGAGCGCCCCGGCACGGCCACCTTCCGCTGCGTCACCCGCACGGCCCGCGCCCGCCCCGCCGTCCCCGACGTGAAGATCAGCATCACGAGCTCCCCCGGATCCCTCCCCACCGATACGGCAAGCTCCGGCCTCGCCCCGTCGAGGTTCTCCTGCTGCACCCGCCCCGGCTCCTCGACCTCTCCGCGACTCACTTGCCCCAGCGCCCGGTGGTCTCCCAGGGCCTCCGGCCTCGGCTTCTCGGCGTCTCGCGACGGCACTCTCTGCGCCGGTACGGCGAGCGGTGGTACGGCGGAGCCCGGCGCAACGCGGTCGGCGCCCAGCCCCTCGACCGGACCCACGGGAACGCCTCGCCCCCCGACCGGACCCACGGGAACGCCTCGCCCCCCGACCGGACCCACGGCGCCCAGGCCCTCGGCCGGGACCACGGGAACGCCGAGGGCGTCGCCCACGTGCTGAGCCTGGTCCCTGTACGGGTCGCCCCACACCACCAGGTCGACGTCCGTGGCGCGGGCGTCCCGCTCGAGCTCCACGACCGACCTCGTCGGGTTCAACGCCACGACCACATGAGGGCTGACCCCCGCGGCTCCCAGGAGGAACGCGAACTCCGGCACGTTGTCGCACAGCACACCCACGTGCACCCCGCCCGCCGTACCGGATCCCGTGACGCCGGCCGTACGGGAGAGCTGGTCGGCGACCGCGAGGCAGCGCGCGACGTACTCCCGCCAGGTCCACGTCCGATCCTCGAAGCGCAGCCCGGGACGGTCGTCGGTGGCGCGCGCCGCCAGCAGGGCGGCGAGGGTGTCCGCGGTCATCGCGCCTCCCAGCAAGCGCTCGTTCAGCCGTTCCGCAAACTAGAACAGATTCTAATCTCTGTCTAGTCACCGCGCATGCCGACAAATCCCGAAATGTAGGCGAAGCACGCCAGACATGCGTCTATGCGGTTTCTTTGTGACCCGTGAGTAACAAGCCGGGAAATCGAGAAATCAGATAACGTGTTCTTATGCGCACCACGCAGGCGAGCACCGCCGCGCCCACCAGCGACACAGAGGGGGCCACGGTGCCCCAGCAGCCGCACGGCGGGCACAGCGTCCGTACGCGCAGCCAGCACCAGCGCCGCAAGCGCATCGTCCAGGCCGCCGCCGCCCTCGCCTCACGCGGCGGCGTCGAGGCCATGCAGATGCGCACGGTCGCCGAGCGCGCGGGCGTCGCCCTCGGAACGCTCTACCGCTACTTCCCCTCCAAGATGGACCTGGTCGTCGCCGTCGTCGGCGAGGAGATCGACCTGCTGGAGAACAGCATCGAGCGCCGCCCGCCCGGCGCCGCCACCCCCGCGGGCCGCGCGGTCGACGTCCTCATGCGCGCCACCCGCGGCCTCATGCGCGAGCCCGAACTCGCGGACGCCCTCATCCGCTCCCTCATCATGGCCGAGGTCGAAACCCCCTTCGGCGACCGCATGACGGGCCTCCTCCTCCGCGTCTCCGCCAACGGCCTGACCCGCGACCAGGCCTCGGAGGAGCAACTGGCCCTGGCAGGATCCCTGTCGAGCATCTGGGTCCAGGAACTCCTCGAGATGCTCCGCGGCCGCCGCACCTACGACCAGATCCAACGCCGCATAGAAATAGCCGCCGACCGCCTCCTCCGCGACCTCTAACCCACCCCAACCCCGCGCCCCCAGGAATCACGCGCACAGGCGCCAGGACACCCGTGACACGCGGCAACTCGTGCCGCGCCGGCCCACGACCGTGACGCGCGGGCTCAGGAACCACGGCACGGGGACCAGGACACTCATGCCGCGCAGGCCCAGGACACCGTGACGCGCAGGCCCAGGACACCGTGACGCGCTGCCCAAGACAGGGACGCTGCGGCATGCAGATACGCAGGACCACGCCACGACGAGAACACACCCCACCCACGAGCACGCCCCCAGGCGCCGCGTCGGCGAGACGCGGCACGGCGAAAGTCGGCGCCCCATACGGCGGGGACGGTGGGACCGGGGGACGTGGGTCGCAGGGCGTCGTTGCGGCGCGCAACCACGCGTCGCCGGAGGAGCGTCTCCCTGGACAGGCCCGGGCCGAAGTACGTCGGGTGGCGGTGGCGGCGGCCTGCCGTACCGCTATTTGAGCATGCCGAACTGCCACGTGAGCCTGCCGAACTACCACGCGAGCCCGCCGCACTGCCACATGCGCCCGCCTACCATCGGCGCCAGATCGGCGCGCGCCAGGAGAGCAGGCGGCAGAAGAGCGGGCGTCAGGAGGGCGGGCGGCGGGAGAGCGCGCGACGGGAGGGAGGGGTCAGGCTGTGCGGAAGGTGCGGCGGTAGGTGTGGGGGGAGATGCCGAGGGTGGCGTTGAGGTGCTGGCGGAGGGACGCCGCGGTGCCGAAGCCCGCCCGGGCGGCGATCTGGTCGACGGGAAGGTCGGTGGATTCCAGGAGGTGCCGGGCGAGGGCGACACGTTGCTGGGTGAGCCACTGCCCGGGGCTGAGCCCGACCTCGAGCCGGAAGCGCCGGGTGAACGTGCGGCGGCTCATGCGCGCGTGATCCGCGAGGTGGGCGAGCTGGAGCGGTTCGTGGAGGCGTTCGAGGACCCAGGCGCGGGTGGGCGCCGTGCCCGAGGTGAGGAGCTCGGGCACCGGGCGCTCGACGTACTGGGCCTGGCCGCCGTCGCGCCAGGGCGGGATGATGCACCGCCTGGCGACCTGGTTGGCGACCCGGCTGCCGTGGTCGCGGCGGACGAGGTGCAGGCACAGGTCGATGCCGGCGGACGCGCCCGCGGAGGTGAGGACGTCGCCGTCGTCGACGAACAGCACGTCGGCGTCCATCCGCACGCGGGGGAAGAGCCGGGCGTGGTCGGGCGCGTGCCGCCAGTGCGTGGTCGCGGGCCGGTCGTCGAGCAGCCCGGCGGCTGCCAGGACGTACGAGGCGATGCAGATCGACACGAGCCGGGCGCCGGGCCGCAGGGACGACAGCGCCTCGGCGAGCCCGGACGGCAGCGACGAGGGGCCCGTGACCAGCGGCATCCAGACCGAGGGCGCCAGGACGACGGTGTCGGCGGTGGCCAGGATCCCGGCGTCGTGCGTGACCGCGATCGAGTAGTCGGCCGAGGTGGTGACGGGCCGCCCGTCGAGCGTGCAGGTGAGGACCTCATACAGTGACTCGCCGTCCGGGCTCAGCGCGGCGCCGAAGATCTTCGCCGGAACGCTCAGCTCGAAGGGGATCACACCGTCCAGGGCGAGTACGGCGACGCGGCGCATGGCCCAATCCTTCCATATCTTGGCCATCGGGCCACTTGGGCGGGCACACGGGCGTGAGCATGCTGGAAGGCATGAAGATGCGTGCGATCGTCCAGGACGAGCTGGGCGGCCCCGAGGTGCTGAAGCTGGCGGAGATCGACAGGCCGGAGCCCTGCCCGACCGAGGTGCTGGTCCGGGTGAAGGCCGCGGGGGTGAACCCGACCGACTGGAAGACCAGGGCGTCCGGCGGCCTGCTCGGGCCGCCGCCCTTCCGGGTGGGCTGGGACGTGTCGGGCGTGGTCGAGCAGGTGGGATTCGGAGCGGCGCTGTGGAAGCCGGGCGACGAAGTGTTTGGGATGCTGAAATATCCGGAAGGGGCGGGGGCGTACGCGGAGTACGTCACCGCGCCCGCCCGGCACTTCCGCAAGAAGCCGGAGAGCATCGACCACGTCCAGGCCGCCGCGATCCCCCTGGCCGCGCTGTCCGCCTGGCAGGCCCTGGTCGACACGGGCGGGCTGAAGGGCGGCGAACGCGTCCTCATCCACGCCGCCGCCGGCGGGGTGGGCCACCTGGCCGTCCAGATGGCCAAGGCTCGCGGCGCCTACGTGATAGGCACCGCGAGCGCGGCCAAGCACGGGTTCCTGCGCGGCCTGGGAGCCGACGAGCTGGTCGACTACACCACGACCGACTTCTCCGGGACCGTCAGGGACGTCGACCTGGTGATCGACCTGATCGGCGGCGACTACGGCCCCCGCTCGCTCCGGACGCTGCGCCCGGGCGGGACGATCGTCTCCCTGGCCCTGTCGCGACTGGACCCGACCCTCCACGAGCAGGCCGCCGCCCTGGACATCCGCGACGAGGCCATCCTGGTCGAGGCGGACCAGGCGGGGCTGAAGGCGATCGCCGCCCTGGTCGACGCGGGGCGCCTGCGCGTCGAGGTGGCCGCCGCCCTGCCCCTGGAGGAAGCGGCCAAGGCACACGAACTGGGCGAGACCAACAGGACGGCCGGCAAGATCGTCCTCATCTGCGACTGACCGGCCGGCGGGAACTCCTCGGACTTGTCGGTGCGGGATTGTATACAGGGGTCATGACATCGAACGAGGAGTTCCTCCGGCAGGCGGACCCGCTGCGGCGCGAGCTGCTGGCGCACTGCTACCGGATGATGGGCTCGGTGCACGACGCCGAGGACCTCGTCCAGGAGACATACCTGCGCGCGTGGAAGGCCTACGACGGGTTCGAGGGCCGCTCGTCGCTGCGGACCTGGCTGTACCGCATCGCGACCACGACCTGCCTGACGGCGCTCGACAGCCGTAACAGGCGGCCGCTGCCGACCGGGTTGGGGGCGCCGAGCTCGGAGCCGACCGCCGAGCTGGTGCAGCAGCCGGAGGTGCCCTGGCTGGAGCCGATGCCCGACTCCATGATCGCCGCGGGCGTCGACGACCCGGCCACGATCGTGGGTGCCAGGGAGAGCATCAGGCTCGCGCTCATCGCCGCGCTGCAGCACCTGCCGCCGCGGCAGCGGGCGATCCTGGTCCTGCGCGACGTGCTGCGCTGGAAGGCGACCGAGGTGGCCGAGGCGCTCGACACCACGGTGGCGGCCGTCAACAGCGGCCTGCAGCGGGCGCGCGCCCAGCTGGCCGACGTCGCCCCGAGCGAGGACGACACCTACGAGCCGCTCACGCCCGAGCAGAAGGAGCAGCTCGACCGCTACGTGGCCGCGTTCGAGAACTACAACGTGTCGGCCATCGTCGAGCTGTTCACCCGCGACGCCGTCTGGGAGATGCCGCCCTTCATCGGCTGGTACCAGGGGCCCGAGAACATCGGCACGCTCATCGCCACGCAGTGCCCCGCCAAGGGCCCCGGCGACCTGCACCTGGTTCCCACCTGGGCGAACGGGCAGCCGGCGTTCGGGATGTACCTGCGCGACGGCGACGTCTACCGGCCGTTCGGGATGCCGGTCATCACCTTCGAGGGCGACAAGGTCAGCCATGTCGGGATGTTCTTCGACCTGAGCCTGTTCGAGACGTTCGGCCTGCCGAGCTCTATCGAAGCAAAGTAGAACGCGTTACAGTCTCCACCAGAGCATCGTTCTGGAGGCGACTGTGGGCACACCGGTGATCGTCGAGGCCGTCCGTACTCCGATCGGCAAGCGCAACGGCCTGCTGTCGGGGCTCAAGCCCCAGCAGGTGCTCGCCGCGGCGATGAACGGCGTGGTCGAGCGGGCCGGCATCGACCCGGCCGTCGTCGGCCAGGTGTTCGCCGGGTGCGTGACCCAGGCGGGCGAGCAGGGCGGCCACGTCGGGCGCTACTCGTGGCTGTATGCCGGGCTGCCCTACCAGACCGGGGTGACGACGCTGGATGCCCAGTGCGGCTCGTCGCAGCAGGCCGTACATCTGGCGGCGGCGCTGATCCAGGCGGGCGTGGTCGACGTGGCGATCGGCTGCGGGGTCGAGGTGATGAGCCGGGCGCCGCTCGGCAGCAACGTGCTGCCCGCCAAGCCGCGGCCCGACGACTGGAGCATCGACATGCCCGACCAGTTCACCGCGGCCGAGCGGATCGCCGCCAGGCGGGGGCTCACCAGGGAGCGGCTTGACTGGTTCGGCGCCCGCTCGCAGCAGCTGGCCGCCAAGGCGTGGGCCGACGGCCGCTTCGAGCGCGAGATCGTCCCCATCGGCGACGTGCGCAGGGACGAGGGCCTGCGCGAGACCACGGCCGAGAGTCTGGCGGCGCTCAAGCCGGTCATGCCCGGCGCCCTGCACACCGCGGGCACCTCCTCGCAGATCTCCGACGGCGCCGCCGCCGTCCTGCTGATGAGCTCAGAAAAAGCTCGTGAGTACGGCCTGCGGCCCCGCGCCCGCATCCTGGCCCAGGCCCTCGTCGGCGCGGAGCCGTACTACCACCTCGACGGGCCGGTGGACGCCACGGCCAAGGTCCTGACGGCGGCGGGCATGACGATGGGCGACATCGACAGGTTCGAGGTGAACGAGGCCTTCGCCTCGGTGGTGTTGTCGTGGGCGAGCGTGCACGAGCCGGACCTCGACCGGGTCAACGTCAACGGCGGCGCGATCGCGCTCGGCCATCCCGTCGGGGCCACCGGGGCCCGGCTGATCACCACGGCGCTGCACGAGCTGGAACGCTCGGAGTCGGCCACCGCGCTGGTCACGATGTGCGCGGGAGGGGCGCTGGCCACGGCGACCATCCTGGAGCGGGTGGCGTGAAAACCGCTGGCCGCCGCCACGCCACCTCAGCGAGACTCGGAGCACCATGAAGACGTCGCGGCGCCAGCCGTACTCACAGCAACGGCCGCAGGACCTCGGGGACGGGGTGTGGAGCGTGCCCGTGCCGATCCCCGGCAATCCGCTCGGTTACACGCTCGTCTACGCGATCGAGTCGCCCAGGGGGCCGGTGCTGGTCGACGCCGGGTGGAACCATCCGGACGCCTGGGCCGCGCTGCGCGACGGGCTGGCGGCACTGGGCCTGGACGTCTCGGACGTGAGCGGGGTGGTCGTCACCCATTTCCATCCGGATCACGCGGGGCTGGCCGGGCAGGTCAGGGAGGCGTCCGGCGCCTGGATCGCGCTGCACGAGGCCGACGCGGCGCTGGTCAGGCTCATGCACTCCTTCGGCGACAGCGAGCACCGCAGCTTCCAGGCCGACATGCTGCGGCGGGCCGGCGCGGGCGACGAGGACGCCGAGGCGGCCACCGAACGCAGGCTCTCCGCGCCCGCGCTGCCCGATCGGGAGCTGCGCGACGGCGATCTGGTGGACCTGCCGGGCAGGAAGCTGCGCGCCGTGCACACGCCCGGGCACACACCCGGTCACGTGTGCCTCCACCTCGAGGACGCCGACCGGCTGTTCACCGGCGACCACGTCCTCCCCGACATCACCCCCCACATCGGGATTTATCCGTATGACCGGGATGATGTCGATCCTTTGGGCGATTTCCTGGAGTCTCTTGAGCGGGTGCGCACGCTGGGCCCGCTCGACGCGCTCCCCGCGCATGAGTGGATATTTCCGGATGTGGCCGCGCGGGCGGCCGAGATCCGCCACCATCACGAGGACAAGCTCGTACGGCTGGCCGCCCTGCTGGCCGAGCGGGCGGAGCCGCCGACCATCTGGGAGACCGCCGCGATGATGACCTGGAACAGGCCGTGGGACCAGCTGTCCCCCATGCTGCGGGGCATGGCGGCCGGCGAGGCGGCCGCCCATCTGCGTGCCCTCGAGGTGCGCGGCGTGGTCGGGCGGGTGGCCGGTGTCGATCCCGTGCGCTTCCAGGCTCTAGACTCGTAGACATCCGATGTCTAGGGAGAAGAGCGTGGCGGTCACCGACGCGGCGATCGACAAGATCAAGCAAATGATCCTCTCGGGCGAGCTGACCCCGGGCGACCGGCTGCCCAAGGAGGCCGACCTCGCCGAGCGGCTGGGCCTCTCGCGCAACTCGCTGCGCGAGGCGGTGCGCGCGCTCGCGCTCATCAACGTGCTCGACGTACGGCAGGGCGACGGCACCTACGTCACCAGCCTGGAGCCGCACCTGCTGCTCGACACCATGTCGTTCGTCCTCGACCTGCACCGCGACGACACCGTGCTGCAGTTCTTCGAGGTGCGCAGGATCCTGGAGCCGGCCGCGACGGCGATGGCGACCAAGCTCATGACGGACGAGGAGATCGACGAGCTGCGCGTCATCCTGGAGTCGCTGCCCGCCGAGCCCACGATCGAGGAGCTGGTTGCCAACGACCTGCGCTTCCACCAGCGCATCGCGCAGGGCTCGGGCAACAGCGTGCTGTGCTCGTTCATCGAGAGCCTGTCGGGGCCGACCACCCGGGCCCGGATCTGGCGCGGCCTCACCCAGGAAGGCGCGCTGGAGAAGACGATGGAGCAGCACACCGCGATCTACGAGGCCATGGCCGGCCGCCAGGCGGACGTCGCCCGCTCCTGGGCCACGGTCCACGTGGCCGGCGTCGAATCCTGGCTGCGCCACGCCCTCGCCTGACCTTCCCTCGCCCGGGGATGGGTATGGGCTCTTCGTGGCCGACAAACTGGAGAACTATCGCAGCAAGCGTGACCCGGCGCGCACCCCCGAGCCGATCCCCGAGGCCGAGCACCCCGGTGACGGCAACGCCTACGTGATCCACGAGCACCACGCCCGCGCCCTCCACTGGGACCTGCGGCTGGAGCGCGACGGCGTGCTGGCCTGCTGGGCGATCCCCAAAGGCCTGCCGCAGGACCCCGGCACCAACCACCTGGCCGTGCACACGGAGGACCACCCGATCGAGTATCTGGACTTCTCCGGCGACATCCCCAGGGGCGAGTACGGCGGCGGCGCCATGACCGTCTGGGACCGCGGCGTCTACGAGCCGGAGAAGTGGTCCGACCGCGAGGTCAAGGTCGTCCTGCACGGCGAGCGCGTCTCGGGCCGCTACGCGCTGTTCCAGACCAGGGGCAAGGACTGGATGATCCACCTCATGGGCGCCGCCACGCGCGATCCGCTGCCGCCGCTGGAGCCCATGCTGCCGGTCGAGCGCGCCAAACCGCCCAGGGACGCCGACGCCTACGCCTTCGAGTTCGCCTGGGGCGGGCAGCGCCTGCTGGTCCCGATCGAGGGCGGGCGCACGGACGCGGCCCGCGAGCATCCCTGGCTCCGCCCGCTGGCGGCCTCCTTCGGCACCCGCACCTCGATCCTGGACGGCGAGATCGTCACCCTCTCGGGGACGCGGGTCTTCGTGGCCTACGACCTCCTCTACGACGACGGCCGCTCGCTGACCACGCAGCCCTACACCGCTCGTCGCGAGGCCCTGGACGCGCTCGACCTCACCGGTGCGCGCTGGCAGACGGCGCCCTGCTGGCCTGGCCACCCCGAACCCGTCCTGCAGACGGCCCGCGCCCAGCACCTGCCCGGCATCCTCGCCAAACGCCTCTCCTCCTCCTACGAGCCCGGCGTCTCCAAGTCCTGGCTCTATATCCCCACCCCTTAGGTCATGGGGGTGGGAAGAGCCGGCGTTCGAGGTGGCCGGAGCGGCGGCCGAGGGAGATCTTGAGCGGGACCAGGATGAGCCAGAGCAGCGCGACCTGGATCGTCACGTCGTCGACGCGCACGACGTGCAGGAAGATGCGGCGGTTGGCGCGCCACAGGGCCGCGATGACCAGGAAGCTCAGCGCGTAGGCGCCGACCTTCGGCAGTACGGCGTGCAGAGCGGCCAGGAACTCGGTCGGGGACAGGTCGGCGCCGATGGAGATGTCCAGCACCAGGAGCGTGACCGCGATGGCGTAGACGCCATCCGTGAGCACCAGCAGCCGATCCGGCTCGGAAGCCCGCAAACCCGTCAGTGGTGGAACCCCTTCCTGGCGTGGTCGGGCGGCGTCCCCCTGGTCAGCCGCTCGACGGAGCGCTCGATGTCGTCGCCGAGCAGCGAGACGGCGTCCCGCCCGATGCCGTGCCGGACCAGGACCCGCTGGATGACCGTCTCCTGCCTGGCGGGCGGCAGCGGGTAGGAGGGCACCTGCCAGCCGCGCATGCGCAGCTGGTCGCTCAGGTCGTACAGCGACCAGCCGGGGTCGCCCGCCAGCTTGTAGGAGACCGCGGGCAGCGCCGTACCGCCGTCGTAGAGCAGCTCGAACGGCCCCGTCGCGGTGATCCGCTCCGCCAGGTACTTGGCGGTGTCGGCGCAGGCCAGGTGGACCTTGCGGTAACCCTCGCGGCCGAGACGGAGCAGCGTGTAGTACTGCGCGATGATCTCCCCTCCCGGGCGGGAGAAGTTGAGCGCGAAGGTCGGCATGTCGCCGCCCAGGTAGCTCACCCGGAAGATGAGCTCCTCGGGCAGCGCCGCCGCGTCGCGCCAGACGATCCAGCCGCATCCCAGGGGCGCCAGGCCGTACTTGTGCCCGGAGGCGTTGATCGAGGCGACCCGGTCGAGCCGGAAGTCCCACACCACGTCCGGCTGCACGAACGGCGCGACGAAACCGCCGCTGGCCGCGTCCACGTGCAGCGGGATGTCGAGGCCCGTGTCGGCCTGGATGGCGTCCAGCTCCGCGGCGAGCTCGGCGATCGGCTCGTAGTCGCAGGTGTAGGTGACGCCCATGATGCCGACGACGCCGATGGTGTTCTCGTCGACGTGGGCGCGCAGCTGGTGCGGCCGCAGGCCGGTGGCGTCGGGCTCGAGCGGCACCTGGCGCAGCTCCACGTCGAAGTAGCGGGCGAACTTCTCCCAGCACACCTGGACGGGACCGCACACCAGGTTGGGCTGGCCGGTGCCCGTGCCGCGCTTGCGCCAGCGCCACTTCAGCGCGAGCCCGCCGAGCATGGCCGCCTCGCTGGAGCCGGTGGTCGAGCAGCCGGTCGTGGTCCGCTCGCTCGGCGAGTTCCACAGGTCGGCCAGGATGTGCACGCAGCGGCTCTCGATCTCGGCCGTCTGCGGGTACTCGTCCTTGTCGATCATGTTCTTGTCGAGGTTCTCGTCCATCAGCCGGTGGACTTCCTCGTCGGCCCAGGTCGTGCAGAACGTCGCCAGGTTCTGCGCGGAGTTGCCGTCCAGCGCCAGCTCGCCGCGGAGCAGCGCGTAGACCACGCGCGGATCGGACTCGCCGACGGGCATGCGGTATTTGGGCAGCGTCTGCTCGCTCAGCGGCATGGTGTAGACGTCCTCGAAGGCGGACTTCGCGGACACTTTGTGCAGAGCCATGCCGAGGGGCGTTCCCCCTTTCGGGATTCGGTCAACTACCGACTGTCTCCAGCTCTGCCCAAAGCTCCTCGGGGATCTCGCGCTCCCACAGCGCGGCGTTGGCCCTGACCTCCTCGGGCGAGCGGGCTCCGAGCACGACGGAGGCCACCGCCGGGTGCCGCAGCGGGAACGCCATCGCGGCCTGCGGCAGGGCGACGCCGTACGATTCGCAGATCTTCGCGATCTTCCTGGCCCGGTCCACCATCGGCCCGGGCGCGGGCACGTAGTCGAAGGTGCTGCCGGGCTCCCTGGTGGCCAGCATGCCGCTGTTGAACACCCCGGCCGCCAGCACCCGGACGCCGCGCTCGGCACACAGGTCCAGCAGCGGCAGCCCTGACCGGTCGAGCAGCGTGTACCTGCCGGCCAGCATGACCACGTCGAGGTCGGTCTCCCTGACGAAGCGCGCCGGGACGCGCCACTGGTTCATCCCCACGCCGACCGCGCCGATGACGCCCTGGTCGCGCAGCTCGGCCAGCGCCGGGTAGGCCTCGTCGAGCGCCTGCTCCACGTGGTCGTCGGGGTCGTGGATGAGCGCGATGTCGATCCTCGGTACGGCCAGCCGTACCAGAGACTCCTCCAGCGACCGCAGAACCCCGTCGCGCGAGAAGTCCCACGTGCGCCGCAGGTCGGAGACGATGTCGAACCCCTCGGGGTCAGGCCCTGCAGGACCGGGGAGCAGCAGCCGGCCGACCTTGGTCGACAGCACGTACCCGGAGCGGTCGTGCAGCGCCTCGCCCAGGCGCCGCTCGGACAGCCCGAGCCCGTAGTGCGGCGCCGTGTCGAACAGCCGCACCCCCGCCTCCCACGCGGCGTCCATGGTCGCGCGGGCCTGCTCGGGGCTGACCGCCCGGTACAACCCCGCGATCGGGGCGGCGCCGAAGCCGTGGCGCGGCAGCTCGATCACGTCATCTCCCAGACCAGCTTCAGGCCCGAGGAGTCCTTGTCGAACTCGCCGTCCAGCAGGCGGTTCATCTGCTTCTGCCAGGCCTGGTCGGCCGGGTGGTCGCGCAGCGCCTCCTGCAGGACGGCGTAGTCGTCGACCTCGACGAAGTGGAACAGGTCGAGCCCATCGCGGAAGATGCGCCAGGAGCGCACGCCGTGCTCGCGCATGGCCGCCTCGAGCTCGGCCGGGATCGTGGCGTGCTCGCTGTCGTAGGTGTCCTCCATGCCGGGCTTGAGTCGGGTGTGGATGGCCAGCCGTTCCATCAGTCCTGCGCCTTTCCGCCCGCGATCCGGCTGATCATCAGCGCGATCAGGATGATGCAGCCGTAGACGACGGGCTGCCAGAAGCCCGAGACGCCCTTCAGCGTGAGGATGTTCTGCACCAGGCCGATCACCAGTACACCGGTGAGCGCGCCGAGGATCGTGCCCTTGCCGCCGTCCATGCTGACGCCGCCGATGACCGCGGCGGCGAAGACCATGAAGATCCAGCCGACGCCCTGCCCGTTGCCGATGGCTCCCAGGCGACCTGTCTCCAGCACGCCGGCGAGCGCGGCCAGCACGCCGCCGAGGATGAACACGCCCCACAGCACCCGGTCCACCCGGATGCCCGCGGCCCTGGCGGCATCGATGTTGCCGCCGATGGCGTACAGCGCGCGGCCGATCCGCAGATAGCCCATGCCGAAGATGCCGAGCGCGAACAGCACGCCCGCGATCCAGATGGAGGCCGGCAGGCCAAACCACACGGCGCTGCCCAGGTACAGGATCGAGTCGGGCAGCTGGAAGAGCGTCTTGCCCTGGGTCGGCCCCTGCAGCAGGCCGTGCACGATGATCAGCATGGCCAGCGTGACGATGAACGCCGACAGCTGGAACCTGATGATCAGGAACCCGTTGAACGCCCCGATGGCCGCCCCGATCAGCAGCGCCAGCGGGATCACCAGCACCCCTGGCAGGTTGAGGCCGAACCCGCCTGCCGCGGCCGGGATCACCAGCATCACCGCGAGCCCGGGCGCGGTGCCGACCGTCGACTCCAGCGACAGGTCGAACTTGCCCGCGATCAGGATCATCGCCTCGGCCAGCACCAGCAGCGAGATCGAGGCCTGCTGCTGCAGCACGTTGGTCAGGTTGCCCGCCGTCAGGAACGTCGGGTCCAGGATCGCGCCCACCACGAGCAGCAGCACGATCACCGGGACCAGCGTCAGGTCCCTGAACCTGGCCATCCGCACGCGGGGGGTGGGCGCAGTCAATGTGGTCACTCTTCGATGCCTTCCATCACGGCCACGAGCTCGTGGTCGGTCCAGCCACGCGGCACATCCTTGACGACCCTGCCGTGGAACATCACCAGCACCCGGTCGCAGATCCGCAGGTCGTCCAGCTCGTCGGAGACCACCACGGCCCCCGCCCCACGCTCGACCGCGTCCTCCACGGCGCCGAGCAGCGCCTGCTTGGCCTTCACGTCGACCCCTGCGGTCGGGTTGATCACGACCAGCGCGGACGGGTCGTCGACCAGCGCCCGGGCGAACACCACCTTCTGCGCGTTCCCGCCGGACAGGTCTCCGACCGGCTGGTCGGGCCCCTCGGTCTTGATGTCCAGGTCCTTGATGAGCTGTACGGCTTTCGCCCGGCGCTTGGCCGGGATCACCATGCCGAACCGGCCGAGCTTGCGGGCGATCGGGATCGTGGCGTTCTCGCCCACCGACAGCAGCGGGACGAAGCCCTCATGGTGGCGGTCCTCGGGGACGAAGCCGAGCCCGGCCTCCAGGGCGGCGGGCACGTCGCCGGTTTTCACGGGCCGGCCGTTGATCGTCACCGTGCCCGCGTCCGGCTTGCGGAGGCCCACCAGGGTTTCCGCGACGCTGACCTTGCCACTGCTGCCGGAACCCGCCAGGCCGACGACCTCTCCCGATTTAACGGAAATATCAACATCGGTGTAGCGGCCGGCCAGCGACAGGCTCTCCCCCGCCAGGACCACGTCGGTGCCCGCCGTACGGGAGCGAGACTCGTAGGCCAGGGTGGCCTCGCCGGTCATGGCCGCGACGAGCTCGTCGTGCGGCAGGTCCGCGACCTGCTTGGTGAGCACGTGGCGGGCGTCGCGGAAGACCGTGACGCTCTGGCAGATCTCGTACACCTCGTCCAGGTGGTGCGAGATGTACATCATCGTCACGCCCTGCTCGCGCAGCGCCCGCATGCGGGTGAAGAGGCGCTCGATGGCCGGGCCGTCCAGCCTGGCCGTGGGCTCGTCGAGGATGATGAACCTCGCGCCGAACGACAGCGCGCGGGCGATCTCCAGCAGCTGGCGCTGCTCCACGCTCAGCGAGCCGGCCAGCGCCTCGGCGTCGACGTCGACCTCGTAGGTGGCCAGCAGCTCGCGGGCCCTGGCACGCAGGTCACGCCACTTGATGTAGGTGCCCTGCCGGTTGAGGAAGAGGTTCTCGGCCACGGTCAGCGCGGGGATGATCGTGGACTTCTGGTAGACGCAGGCCACGCGCTGCCGCCACGCGTCCCTGTCGGCGAGGACGGGCGCCGCCTCTCCCGAGTACAGCACCTCGCCCTCGTCCGGCCGCTGGAGCCCGGTGAGGATCGACACCAGGGTGGACTTCCCCGCGCCGTTCCTGCCGACGAGCGCGCGGGTCTCGCCCTCGGCGATCTCGATGCCCGCGCCGTTCAGCGCGGTCGTCGGACCAAAGCGCTTCGTGACATTTCGAGCTTCAACGTGATTTTTCATTACTTGACCTGGTTGCCCCAAAGGGTCTTGTCGTCGACGTTGTCCTTCGTGACCAGCGGGGCCGGAAGCTGGTCCTCCAGACCGTTGGGCAGCTGGATGATCGTGCTGTCGTGGTCCGTCGGGCCCGGCTTGAACGTCTTACCCTCGATCGCGGCCTTGGCGTAGAAGAGCGCGTACTTGGCGTACAGGTCGGCCGGCTGGGAGACCGTCGCGTCGATCTCGCCCTTGCGGATCGCCTCGTACTCCTGCGGGATGCCGTCGTTGGAGACCACGAAGACGTGCTTGGGGTCGCTCGGCGGGACCAGCAGGCCCTTCTGCTTGAGCACCTGCAGCGTCGGCGCCAGGTGGACGCCGCCGGCGTGCATGTAGATCCCCTTGATGTCCGGGTTCTGCTCCAGGCGGGTCTGCAGCATGGACGCGGCCTTGCTGCCCTCCCACTCCGTCGGCTCGCTGAAGACGGTGATGCCGGGGAACTTGGTCTTCATGCAGTCCAGGAACGCCTCGGACCGGTCACGCCCGTTGACCGACGACAGCGCGCCCTGCAACTGGACGACCTTGCCCTTGCCGCCCAGTTGCTGGCCGAGGAACTCGCAGGCCTTGGTGCCGTAGGCGCGGTTGTCGGCGCGTACCACCATGTAGACCTTGCCCTTGTCCGGGCGGGTGTCGACGGAGATGACCGGGATCTTCTTGTTCTCCAGCTGCTGGAGGGTCGTGGCGATCGCGCCGGTGTCCTGCGGGGCCATGATGATCGCCTTGGCGCCCTGGCCGGTCAGCGCCTGGACGTTGCTGACCAGCTTGGTGACGTCGTTCTGCGAGTTGGTCGGCGGCATCAGGTCGACCTTGAGCTCACTGGCCATCTGCGGGACGTACTTGATGTAGGAGTTCCAGAAGTCCGAGTCGGCGCGCGGGTGGTCGATGCCGACCTTCCCGCCACCGCCGCCTCCTGAGGCGGTGGTGCCGTTGGAGCAGGCCGCGAGCAGCACGGCCGCTGCCGCTGTCGCGAGGGCTGGTGCGAGCTTCATGGGAGGTACCTTCCTTAGTTCGTCGGCCGGAGCCGCAATCCCTGCATCCCGCCGTCCACCGCGAGCGAGGTGCCCGTGGTGGCGCCGGCCTCCGGCCCGGCCAGGTAGGCGATCGCCGCGGCGACCTCCTCCGCCCTGACCAGGCGGCCCATCGGCTGCCTGGCGTTGAGTGCCATGCGCTCGGCCTCTGGATCGTCGGCCGCGTCCAGCAGCCGGCCGACCCACGGCGTGTCCGCGGTGCCCGGGTTGACGCAGTTGACCCGGATGCCCTCGTGGACGTGGTCGGCCGCCATCGCCAGCGTCAGCGACAGCACCGCGCCCTTGGTGGCGCTGTAGAGAGCCCGGTTCGGCAGCCCGGCCGTCGCCGCGATCGAGCAGGTGTTGACGATCGAGGCGTTCTCCGACCCCCGCAGGTACGGCAGGGCCGCCCTGGCCACCCGGACCATGCCGAAGACGTTGACGTCGAACACCCGCTGCCATTCGGAGTCCAGATTGTCCTCGATCGTGCCCTGGGCGCCGATGCCTGCGTTGTTGACGACGACGTCGATGCCGCCCAGCCGCTCGGCGGCCTCCGCGACCGCGGCGCGTACCTGGGCGTCATCGGTGATGTCGACCTTGATGCCGACGAACGGGTCGCCGGGCGGATTCACGTCGAGACAGGCGACCTGCCACCCGCGCTCGACGAAGAGCGTCGCGGTGGCCAGGCCGATCCCGGATCCGCCACCGGTCACGAGCGCCTTCAGTGGGGCTCTCATTGGTCCCTCCAGACCTCGCCGCCGGGGTAGCTGTGGGCGACGATCGATTCCTCGTGCATCTCCGCGCTGAATCCGGGCCGTTCCGGGGCGGCGTACCGGCCGTTGGTGATGACGACCGGGTCGACGAAGTGCTCGTGCAGATGGTCGACGTACTCGATCACCCGGTCGTCCATCGACCCGCTGATCGACACGTAGTCGAACATCGACAGGTGCTGCACCAGCTCGCACAGCCCGACGCCGCCCGCGTGCGGGCAGACCGGGATGCCGAAGCGGGCCGCCAGCAGCAGGATCGCGATGTTCTCGTTGACACCGCCGACCCTGGCCGAGTCGATCTGCAGGTAGGAGATGGCTCCCGCCTGCAGGAGCTGCTTGAAGACGATCCGGTTCTGCACGTGCTCGCCGGTGGCCACCGGGATGGGCTTGATGCCCTCGGCGATGGCGGCGTGGCCGAGGACGTCGTCCGGGCTGGTGGGCTCCTCCACCCAGTGTGGGTTGAAGTGGCGCAGCGCGTTCACCCACTCGATGGCCGAGGAGACGTCCCAGCGCTGGTTGGCATCGATCGCGATGGGGAAGTCGGGGCCGCACACCTCGCGGGCGGTGGTGAAGCGGCGCACGTCGTCCTGCAGGTCGGCGCCGACCTTCAGCTTGATCTGCTTGAACCCCTGGTCCAGGGCCTCCTTGCAGAGCCTGCGCAGCTTGTCGTCGTCGTAGCCGAGCCAGCCAGGGGACGTGGTGTAGGCCGGGTACCCATGCGCCTTGAGATGATTTATCCGCTCTTGCTTGCCCTTTTCAGCATTTTTCAGGATCTGGAGGGCTTGCTCCGGGGTCAGTGCGTCGCTGAGGTAGCGGAAGTCGACCAGGTCGACGATCTCCTCAGGCGTCATCTCCGACAGCAGCACCCACAGCGGCTTGCCCGCGCGCTTGGCCTTCAGGTCCCACAGCGCGTTCACCACGGCGGAGATCGCCATGTGCATGACGCCCTTCTCGGGCCCCAGCCAGCGCAGCTGCGAGTCGTTGATCATCTCCTTGTAGAGGGAGCCCAGGTCCTCGGCATCCTTGCCGATGACGTGCGGCTCCAGCGCGCTGATCGCCGCCGTCTGCACGTCGTTGCCGCGCCCGATGGTGAAGGCGAACCCATGCCCGGAGTAGCCGTCGTCGGTCCGCAGGATCACGTAGGCGGCCGAGTAGTCGGGATCGGGGTTCATGGCATCGGAACCGTCGAGTTCCCTCGAGGTCGGAAAGCGGATGTCGTGGGTCTCCATCCCCACGATCCGGTAGCTCATGCTTGCCCCACTGTCTGCCGCTGGCGGCCCAGGCCGTCGATCTCCAGCTCCACCACGTCCCCCTCACGCAGGTACGGCTGGCCGGGCATCCCCATGGCCACTCCGGCGGGAGTGCCGGTGTTGATGACGTCGCCCGGTTCGAGCACCATGAACTGGCTCAGATACCGGACGATCTCGGCCACCTCGAAGATCATGTTCTTGGTGTTGCCGTTCTGGCGCCGCTCGCCGTTCACCCACAGCCGCATCCCCAGGTCCTGCGGGTCGGACACCTCGTCGGCGGTCACCAGCCACGGGCCCATCGGATTGAACGTCTCGCAGGACTTGCCCTTGTCCCACTGCCCGCCGCGCTCCAGCTGGAACTCCCGCTCGGACACGTCATTGGAGATCGCGTACCCGGCGATCCGGCTGAGAGCCTCCTCCCGGGACTCCAGGTAGCGGCAGGTCTGGCCGATCACCACGGCCAGCTCGACCTCCCAGTCGGTCTTCGTGCTCCCCCTGGGCACGAGCACCTGGTCAGCGGGGCCGATCATCGTGTTGGGCGCCTTCATGAACACCACGGGCTCACTCGGTACGGCGGCGCCGGACTCGGCGGCGTGGTCGCTGTAGTTCAGACCGATGCACACGATCTTGCCCGGGCGCGCGACCGGGGCGCCGACGCGCAGTCCCTCGGCGTCGACCACGGGCAGGGCGTCACGCTCCAGCGCGTCACGGACGCGCGCCACTCCCCCGGAAGCGAGGAAAGCCCCGTCGATCTCGGGCTCCCCGATGTCCCGCAGGTTGCCGGCGGCGTCCATCACCACCGGGCGCTCCTGGCCGACAGGTCCTACTCGCAGCAGCTTCACACCGCATCCTTCGCCTATACATCGGATGTCTCTAGCCCCGATGCTTGTCTCAGGAGGTGGGCGCTGTCAAGGCTTCGGAACGCGAAACATCCGATCTGTGGAGATCACATTCGTTGGACGCGCACGACAAACGGTTGCAAAGGGTGTTGTTGCCCCCTTCAGCTCCGATCTTTGATGGTTCTGGCGATGCCGCCATCTGGTTCGGCCAAAGACCCGATGACTGCGACTTTATGGTCACCGTAGCAAGATCCTGTTCTAGTGAAGGTTGACTCAGGCCGGAAGGCGTAATAGAACACGTTTCAATACGGCTATTTAACCAAGCGCTTGATCAAGGGTGGTTGGAGTGCACATCGACCTCGTCGACCGGGACCACTACGCGACCGCGGGGCCACCCCACGAGCAGCTGCGCTGGTTGCGGGCGAACGAACCCGTCTACCGGCACGCGGGCGAGCCCGGTTTCTGGGCCGTCACCCGCTACGAGGACGTCGTCCACGTCTCGCGGCACTCGGAGCTCTTCTCCTCGCACCGGCGGCTCGCCCTGTTCGACGAGGTGCCGCAGGAGCAGGTGGAGCTGCAGCGGCTGATGATGCTCAATCAGGACCCGCCCGAGCACACGCGGCGGCGGTCACTGGTCAACCGCGGGTTCACGCCACGCACCATCGGGGGCCTCGAACAGCACATCCGCGACATCTGCGACGACCTGCTGGACAAGTGCTCCGGGGAGGTCGACTTCGTCACCGAGGTGGCCGCGCCGCTGCCGCTCTACGTGATCTGCGAACTGCTCGGCGCGCCCGTCGAGGACCGCGACAAGCTCTTCAACTGGTCGAACCGGATGATCGGCGCCCAGGATCCCGACTACGCGGCCTCACCCGAGGAGGGCGGCGCCGCGGCCGGCGAGGTCTACGCCTACGCCAACCAGCTGGCCGCCCAGCGCCGTGCCGCGCCCCGCGACGACATCGTCACCAAGCTCCTGCAGCCCTCGGAGGCGGGCGAGACGCTGGACGAGAGCGAATTCGACCTGTTCGTGCTGCTGCTGATCGTCGCGGGCAACGAGACCACCCGCAACGCCGCCTCCGGCGGGATGCTCGCCCTCTTCGAGCATCCCACGCAGTGGGAACGCCTGGTCGCCGACCCGTCGCTGGCCCGCACGGCCGCCGACGAGATCGTGCGCTGGGTCTCGCCGGTGAACCTCTTCCGGCGTACGGCCACGGCGGACCTCACGCTCGGCGGGCAGCAGATCAAGGCTGACGACAAGGTCGTCGTCTTCTACTCCTCGGCCAACCGCGACACCTCGGTCTTCCCTGACGCGGAGGTCTTCGACATCGGCCGCGACCCCAACCCGCACATCGGCTTCGGCGGCGGAGGGGCGCACTTCTGCCTCGGCAACCACCTGGCCAAGCTCGAACTCCGCATCCTCTTCGAACAACTGGCCCGCCGCTACCCCCACCTCCACCAAACAGGCCAAGCCCGCCGCCTCCGCTCAAACTTCATCAACGGCATAAAAGAACTCCCCGTATCCCTCTCCTAACCCCCACCACCCCCCAACCCACGCCGCCACCCCAACCCGCACCCTCCCACCACGGTCACGGTTGCCCCGGGACGCAACTCCCAGGAAACGGCCTCCCAACACGTAGCCTCCCGGCCCGCGCCCCTGCCCCTCCCACGACCATGCCCCCTCCTGGCGCCGGGTCGGCGAGACGCCGGACGGCGGTCCTCGGCGCCCTGAACGGCGGCCCGCCGAGACCCGGGGTACGCGGCGGCCCCAGGACGCAACCTCCCAGGACACAGCCCCCCGACACGCAGCCTCCCAGGATGCGCGCCCCCTGCCCCCTGCCCCCTGCCCCCTGCCCCACGGCAACGCCCCTCCTGGCGCCGGGTCGGCGAGATGTTGGTCGACTGTCGTCGGCGCCATTGAACGGCGGCCCGCTGAGGCCCTGGGATGTGGGCTACAGGGCGTCGTAGTGGCGGCCGGCCACGCGCTGGAGGAGCGTCTCCCTGGACGGAGCCCTGCCGCGTGCGGCGGGTGGCGGTGGGGGTGGCCTGCCGTACCTCTGGGGAGGCCGGAAAGCCGCGTGTAGGACAGCAGCGCTCAAGGACAGCCCTGCTCAAGGACAGCAGCGCTCAGGGACGGCAGCGCTCGGGGAGGGGAAGCGTCGAAGCGGCTAGGAGGCCTCGCGGTACGTGCCGGGGGTGAGGCCGAAGTAGCGGGTGAACCAGCGGGTCAGGTGGCTCTGGTCGGCGAAGCCGGTCTCGGCGGCGACCTGCCCGAGCGGGACGCCTGCCGCGATGAGGCGGCGCGCCACGCGGAGGCGGAGCTGGCGCTGGTAGTCGCTGGGCGGCATGCCGTAGCGGGCGCGAAAGGCCCGATAGACGGCGAACCGGCTGGTCCCCGCCACGGCGGCCAGCTCCTCCGGTGCCAGGTCGTCCAGGAACCGATCGTGGATGAGCTCCCGAACGCGCCCCGCGACCCCGGTCCCCCGCGCATGACGAGAAGTGAGCCCTTGGAGTGAGGTGGCGCGCGGTGGGCTGGCGGCGGCGCGCCGTACGATCGCGGCGACCGTGGCGTTGAGGAGCTCGTCGCGGCGGAGCTGCCCCGCGCCGCCCAGCAGCGCGGCGTGCAGGTCGCGCAGCGCCTCGGCCAGCAGCGGGTCGTCCACCACCGGCACGGCGAAGAGCGGCAGCCCGCTCACCCGCCCGGTGACATCGTCGAGCACGCCGGAGACCAGCTCCGGACCTATGTGGACGATCCGGTAGGTGAACCCGAGCGCGTCGGCGGCGTGGCCGTCGTGCGGGTCGTCGGGGTTGAAGGCCATGACCATGCCCGCGGCGCTGGTGTGGCGCGACCCGCGGCAGCTGAAGGACTGCGCGCCGTCCTCGGTGACGCCGAAGGAGTAGGTGTCGTGGCTGTGGCGGTGGTAGACGTGCCGCTCGAAGTGGGCGTGCATGGCCTCGAGCGGGCGCTCGCGCTCCCGCCAGTACCGAGCCCAGTCTCCGGCCTCGCTCATGCCCCCATCCTCCATCAATGTCGGCCCATCCCGCGCAAACCCCCTCTCACCCTTGGAGATCTATTGACAAGGAGGATTTTTATGTAAAGGATTGTTTTTGCGATGAGAGATGTCCTGTATCTGGAGCAGATCGAGCAGGCCGAGGCCCTGCTCAAGCCGCAGCGCGTCGAGGTGCTGCGGCAACTGGCCGAGCCGCGGACCTGCGGCGAGGTCGCCGAACGGCTCGGGCAGAGCCCGCAGCGCGTCTACTACCACGTCAAGCGCCTGGTCGAGGCGGGGCTGGTGGAGCAGGTGTCCGAGCGCAAGGTGCGCGGGATCCACGAGGGGATCTACCAGGCGGGCGCCCGTTCCTACTGGCTGTCGCCGCGCCTGGTCGGCCGCATCGGGCTGCACCGCGCCCAGGACGAGCTCAGCCTCGGCTACCTGGTGGACCTCATGGAGGAGGTCCAGCGCGACATCGCCGGGCTCGACCGCTCGGCGCCGGAGCTGCCGTCGTTCGGCCTGTCCGGGGAGATCCGCGTCCAGCCGGAGCTGCGCAAGCAGTTCCTGGAAGAGGTGCAGAGCCTGATGCAGGATCTTTTCGCCCGGTACGGCGGAGCGGAAGGGGACCCCTTCAAGCTCGCCATCGCCTGCTACCCCAAGGGAGAGGACCATGAGTGATCCGATGATTGTCCGTGCCTGCGTCGCCGCGCCGCTCAAGAAGGTGCACGAGGCGCTGACCGACCCCGCGGCGCTGCGCGTGTGGCTGGCGGAGCACGCCGAGGTCGATCCGCCCGACCGCTACGAGTTCTGGGGCCGCTACACGCCCGAGGGTTCGGCGCCGCACCAGAGGCTCCTGCACCTGGACGAGCGCACGGTGCGCTTCGCCTGGGATCTGGACGGCGAGCGGACCACGACCGAGTTCTCGCTGGAGGAGGACGGGCCCGACGCGACGATCGTGTCGGTGTCGCAGACGCACTTCTCCTTCGAGGAGGCGCTCGCGGAGTCGTCGGTCCGTGGCGTGCTGATGACGTACTGGTGCCTGGCGCTGGCCAACCTGGCCGAGTACATCGACGGGCGGCCGCTCACACCCAAGGTCGACTTCACCGCGCCGGACCTGCGTGCCTCGGTCCTGATCTCGGCCACACCGCAGGCTGTGTTCGAGTCGCTCGTCGATTCGGAGGCGGTCACCCGCTGGTTCGGATACCCGGTCGAGATCGACCCCGTCGTCGGCGGCCGCGTCGCCATGGGCGACGGCGACGGCGACGGAGCCAAGATCCTCGAGCTGGAGCCCGGGGCCAAGCTCACCATCGACTGGGGCAGCCCTGGCGTCTCGACCTGGGAACTGGCGGATTCGGACGGCAAGACCCGGCTCACGATGATCCAGAGCGGCTTCGACGGGACCCGCCCGCCCTACGCCTCCTGGGCCGGCAGCCTGTCGGGCCTCTCGGAACTCCGCCGCTACCACGAGATCCCCAACTGGGCCCCCATCTGGCGCCACTCCCCCACGGGCGCCGTCTGATCCCTCGGCCCTTCCTGGGAGCACCCAGCTCACCGCGGCGCTCCCAGGGACCGCGGTCGAGTCAGCGGCCGCCTCCGGGCCTTTCACAAGGACGGGTTGTTAGCCGCACCAGCGTTCAAGACGCTCCCTCGGTGTTCGAGGGAGGGTGGTTCGCATGCGTTTCGATACGAAGATCGGCATTGTGGTGCGGTCTGACCTTGCGGTCTGGCAGAAGCTCAACGTCACGGCGTTCCTGGCGAGCGCCGTGACCGGCTCACACCCGGAGACCATCGGCGCCCCCTATCGGGACGGATCCGGTGTCGAGTATCTGTCGATGTTCCGCCAGCCGGTCCTCGTGTACAGCGCCTCCTACGACGAGCTCGCCCAGATCCGCGACAAGGCCAAGTCCCGGGGCCTGGACGTGGCCGTCTACATCGACGAGATGTTCAAAACAGGCCACGACGAGGCCAACCGAGCCGCCGTCGAAGCCGTGGAGTCCGCGGACATGCGCCTGGCCGGCCTGGCCATCTACGGCCCCAAGAACCCCCTCGACAAAACCCTCAAAGGCCTCCCCCTCCACCCCTGAGCCCACCCACGGCACTCCCGCGGCATGACTCACGCCCGCAGACCGCACACCACCCGGGATAGAGCATGACTCACACCCGTGCAGACCGCACACCCTCCCGGGTAGAGCCCGCCGCACGCCTCACCCACGGGTCGAAGGGGCTTGGTGATGTAGTCGACGGCGCCCACGGTGTAGCCGCGTAAGGCGGCGCCCGCGCCGATGTCGGTGCCGGTCAGGAAGATCGGCACGTCGCGTGTCTGGTCAAGGGCTTGACGTGGGCTGGCGTCTCGATGCCGTCCATGCCCGGCATCAGCACGTCCATCGGAGGGTCCGCCGCACGATCCGCACCACCGGGGTGGGGGCTAGGGGCCGGATTGGGCGGCTCGGATTTCGGGGTTGTGTTCTACCAGGCGGGCCAGGACCGTTTCGGAGATCGAGGCCAAGACCTCGAGCTGGTCCGGGGTGAGCAGGTCGACGAAGTGGCGGCGCACCGACTCGACGTGGTCCGGGGCGGCAGCTTCGATGGCGCGCATGCCGGCGTCCGTGAGGACCACCACGGCTCCCCGGCCGTCGGTCTCGCACTCCTCGCGGGTGACGAGGCCGCGCTGCTCCATCCGGCTGATGTGGCGTGACAGGCGGCTCTTGGACCAGAGCATGCGCTGGGCCAGGCTGGTGAGCCGCCACCGGCGCCCCTCGGTGGACGACAGCGCCGACAGCACGTCGTAGTCAGGCGCCGACAGGCCCGAGTCACGAGCCAGGTCCCGCGTGATCTGCGCTTCCAGAAGCAGGCGCATCCGCCGGTACCCGATCCAGGCCCGCTGCTGCTCGTCGTCCAGCCATCTCGGCTCCCCGTCCATGCCCTCCACCTTAGTCGTTGACGTGTAACCAAGTTTTGGGTTACATGTAAACCACTTGAGGCGGCGCGACCCTTTGAGGACGTGTCGTAGGCCGTGGAGAAGGGTGAGTGGTCATGGGGATGGCGATGTTCGGGCTCGGGATCTCGCCTTCCGCGAAGGCGGGGGCGGATCCGGTGCGGGATGCGCGAGAGGCCGAGAATTTGGGGTTCGACTTCGTGTCGTGCTCCGACCACCCCTCCGGCGCCTCTCCGACGTACGAGGTGTGGACGATGTTGACCTGGGTGGCCGCGGCCACCTCGCGGATCCGGCTGGCGACGCGGGTGCTGGGCGTGCCGTACCGGTCGCCGGCGATGGTGGCGAAGATGGCCGAGTCGTTGCACCGGCTGTCCGGCGGACGGCTCATCCTGGGCCTCGGCGGAGGGTATTCCGACGAGGAGTTCCGCGGGTTCGGGCTCGGGGTGCCGACGGCGCGGGAGAAGGTCGACGGGATGGTCGACGCGATCCACATCATCCGCGGGCTGTGGTCCGAGACCTCCTTCACCTACCAGGGGACGCGGTACGGCACCCAGGATGCCGAGATGTCGCCCAAGCCGGACACGCCGATCCCGATCTGGCTGGGGACGTACGGCAAGCGCGCCCTCGCCGCCACCGGGCGACTCGCGGACGGGTGGATCCCGTCGCTCGGGTTCGCTCCACCCGCCGAGGCCGTGGCCATGCGGGCCCGCATCCTCGAGGCGGCCGCCGAGGCCGGGCGGTCTCCGGAGGACGTCGCCTGCGTGTACAACGTCTCCTTCCTGATCGGCGCCCAGGATGCCGACTCGGACACCGTCTCGGGATCGGCCGCCGTGGTCGCGGAGCGGTTGCTGGAACTGCAGGCGCTCGGCTTCACGTCCATGAACTTCATGCCCGCCGGTCCCGACCCTCGAGCGCAGGCGGCCGCCTTGGCCCAGGAGGTCCTCCCGGCCCTTCGCGCCAACGCCGCCTAGCCCTGCTGCCACGATCCAGTACGGCGAGCCCTCAACCCCTGCCCACGGCAGCGCGAGGCGGATTCCGCGACACCGGCCAAGCAGCACCGCCAGGCACATGATTGCCACGCGCGCCCGACGCGGGGTCGGGGATGGGTGATGGTGGGGTGGGTTAGGGGGAGGGGCGGCGGCGGGTGGTGCGGATTTGGCGGAGGATGCGGAGGGTTTCTTGCGGGGTGGGTTGCCAGCCGCATTCGATGAGGGCGTTGGCGACCGTTTCCAGTAGGTGGGACGTGTGGGCGGGGATGACGTCGCGGCCGACGGCGATGACGCGCCAGCCGTGGCAGCACAGTTCCTGGCGGCGGAACTCGTCGCGGCCACGGTCCGTGGGTGAGGTGTGGTGGGCGCGGCCGTCGTACTCGACTGCGAGTCTGTACTGCTCCCAGCCGAGGTCCAGGTAGGCGACCCGGCCGCCGGTGAGGGGGACGCGGATCTGGGTCGCGGGCCGTGGCAGGCCGCCGTCGACGAGGATGACGCGCAGCCAGCTCTCCCTGGGCGAGGCGGCACCCGGGTCGGCCAGGCAGAGGGTGTCGCGCAGCCGCCAGAAACCGGTGGCTTGGCGCAGGAGCACGTCGAGGTCGACGCCTCGGCGCAGGAACTGGTCCAGTGCGGCGACCGCGTCCAGCTTCGGCAGCCAGCGGGCGCAGTCGAGAGCGGTGCGGTCGGGCGTGGTGACGCGGACGCCTCTGTGGTGGGTGACGTCGCGCTCGGGAAGGTGGCCGAGGTGGGTCACGCAGTCGGGCCTGGCCAGGTGGGCGGGCGCCACGATCTGCACCGGCCAGTCGTCTTCACGGGTGTTGCACGGGAGGGCGCGCAGGCCCCAGACGTGGGCGGCGGTCTGCCGGCACGCCACGGCCAGAGGCACGGCCCGGGTGAGGCGCCGGGCACGTTCCAGAAGGGTGGGGTCACGCGCCCGAGGATCTCTCGTGCGCGCGTACGGCAGGCGGCCCGAACCGAATTCTGTGGACACCCAACCGTCATCCACAGGCACCGCCCACGCTCACGCATGCACCAGGGGCCCAGCGTCAAGAGCTGCCCTGGGGTAGCGGCGTTGGTTAGGGCCAGGAGCTGTCCTGGTCGGGGTCGCCGCCGTTGGTCAGGAGGCGGAGGTCTGATTCGACCATCATGGCGATCAGGTCGTCGAACGACACCGTCGGCTCCCAGCCGAGCTGCACCCTGGCCTTCTTCGGATCCGCGCAGAGCAGGTCGACCTCCGCCGGCCGGTGGAGTGCCTGGTCGACGAGGACGTACTGCTCCCAGTCCAGCCCGGCCGCCGTGAAGGCCGCCTCGACGAGCTCGCGGACCGACTTCATGTGGCCCGTCCCGATCACGAAGTCCTCGGGCGTCGAGGCCTGCAGCATGAGGTGCATGGCACGGACGTAGTCACCGGCGAACCCCCAGTCGCGGCGCGCCTCCAGGTTGCCCAGGCGCAGCTCCGTGGCCAGGCCGAGCTTGATGCGGGCCACCCCGAGCGTGACCTTGCGCGTGACGAACTCCGCGCCACGCCGCGGCGACTCGTGGTTGAACAGGATCCCCGAGACCGCGAACATCCCGTACGACTCGCGGTAGTTCTGCGTGAGGAAGTGCCCGTAAGCCTTGGCCACGCCGTACGGCGAGCGAGGGTGGAACCCGGTGGACTCGTTCTGCGGCGTCTCCGTGACCTGGCCGAACATTTCGGATGACGAAGCCTGATAAAAGCGGATATTGCCGACACCGGCGCCGACCCCCCGCGAGACCCCCGAGCACACCCGGATCGCCTCGAGCATCCGGAGCACGCCCATCCCGGTCACCTCGGCCGTCAGCTCGGCCTGCTCCCACGACATGGGCACGAACGAGATGGCGCCCAGGTTGTACACCTCGTCGGGCTGGACCCGCTCCACCGCCGAGATCAGCGACCCCTGGTCGAGCAGATCCCCGCGCACCACCTGGACGTCGGACAGCAGCTTCCGCATGCGCGAAACCCGCGGGTTGGCCTGGCCACGGGCCAGGCCCCACACCTCGTACCCCTCCGAGAGCAGGTGCTCCGCCAGGTAGGAACCGTCCTGGCCAGTGATACCGGTGATCAGAGCGCGCCGGGGCAACGGGTCCTCCAACTATCGCAACCGCGTCCGTTGGGACGGGAATGTACATCCATGTCCCCTGGTAAGCACCAGGATAGGTAGAACGTGTTCTACCGAATCCCGCTCGGTCAAGCCAACGTCGCAGTTCGCATGGCCTGTAGCGGAAGGTAGTAACAATTCCAGATGACCTACCGGATGGTAGCCTTTTCCGACTAAGGTCATCTTTCACGGTACACGCCCGTCTCAGGGTGCCTACCGGCGGAGAAAGGGGTGTCCGTGAGCGACTCGCTGCGGATCGCGCTGCTGTCCTACCGCAGCAAGCCGACCTGTGGAGGGCAGGGCGTCTACCTCCGGCACCTGAGCAGGGAACTGGTCGCACTCGGACACCACGTCGAGGTGTTCTCCGGCCAGCCCTACCCCGAACTCGACGAGGGCGTCATCCTCAACAAGGTGCCGAGTCTGGACCTCTACCGCGACGAGGACCCGTTCAGGACCCCCAAGCTGCACGAGTACCGCGACTGGATCGACTGGCTCGAGGTCGGCACGATGTGGAGCGCCGGGTTCCCCGAGCCGCTGACGTTCACGCTCCGCGCATACCGTGAGCTCAAGAAACGCCAAAAAGACTTCGACGTCGTCCAGGACAACCAGACCCTCGGCTACGGCCTGCTCGGTATCAAGAAGCTCTTCCCCGTGGTCGGCACCATCCACCACCCGATCAGCGTCGACCGCCGCATCGAACTGGAGGCCGCCGAGGGCGCCAAGCGGCTGAGCCTGCGCCGCTGGTACGGCTTCGTGAAGATGCAGGCCAAGGTCGCCCCGCGGCTGAGCCCGATCCTGACGGTCAGCGAGTCGTCACTGGCCGACATCCACCGCGACTTCAACGTCCCGCAGGCCAACATGCGCCTGATCCCGCTGGGCGTAGACACCCGATATTTCCACCCACGCCCCGAAAAAGCGCGGAAAAAGGGCTCCATCGTGGCGGTCGCCAGTGCCGACTCCCCCATGAAGGGCGTCGCCACACTCCTCAGGGCGGTCGCCAAGCTGGCCACCGAGCGAGACGTCAACCTCACCGTGGTCAGCAAGCCCACCCCGGGCGGCCCGACGGAGCAGCTCGTCCAGGAGCTCAGCCTCCAGGACAAGGTGCGGTTCGTGCACGGGATCTCCGACGACGAACTCGGCGAGCTCATCGCCACCTCCGAGATCTCCGTGGTTCCGAGCCTCTACGAAGGCTTCTCGCTGCCCGCCGTCGAGCATATGGCCTGCGCCACGCCGCTGGTGGCCAGCCGTACGGGAGCGCTGCCCGAGGTCGTCGGGGATGCCGCCATCCAGGTCGCGCCCGGCGACCCGGAGGAGCTGGCAGCTGTGCTGCGCAGGCTGCACGACTCGCCCGAGGAGCGGGAGCGGGTCGGCAAGGCGGGATACGACCGGGTCATGGAGCGCTTCACCTGGCACGTCGTTGCAAAGCGGACCGTCGAGGCCTACGAAGAGGCCATTGAGGAGTACGGCAAGTGCTGACCGTGGACTTCGCCCGGCTACCCGTCGGGCCCGGAGTACGGGTGCTCGACCTGGGGTGCGGAGGCGGAAGGCACGCCTTCGAGGTGCTGCGCAGGGGTTCGGACGTGGTCGCGTTCGACATGGACCAGGCGGAGCTGGACAACGTGGCCGCCATGTTCGTGGCCATGGACAAGGCGGGCGAGGTGCCGCTCGGCGCCACCGGCCAGACGATCCAGGGCACGGCGCTCGACATGCCCTTCGAGGACGGCAGCTTCGACCGGGTCATCGCGGCCGAGGTGCTCGAGCACATCCCGGACGACATGGCGGCGATGCGGGAGATCTTCCGGGTGCTCAAGCCCGGCGGCACCGCCGCGATCACCGTGCCGAGCTTCCTGCCGGAGCGGATCTGCTGGGCGCTGGACGAGGCCTACCACACGGCCCCCGGCGGGCATGTCCGGATCTACACCCTGGCGGAGCTGAGCGCGAAGCTGAAGTCGATCGGGTTCGAGATCGGTCCCCACCACCACGCGCACGGGCTGCACGCGCCGTACTGGTGGATCAAGTGCGCGGTCGGCGTCAACAACGACGACCACCCGCTCGCCAAGGCGTACCACGAGCTGCTGGTCTGGGACATCATGAAGCGTCCCGCGGCCACCAGGATCGCGGAGGCGCTGCTGAACCCGCTGATCGGCAAGAGCGTCGTCCTGTACGTCAAGAAGTCATGAGGTCGCGCGAGGACGTCGTCCAGACGGCCATGAGCATCGCGGCCATCCAGCGGGACGACGGGGGTATCCCCTGGCCTGAGGGCCATGTCGACGCGTGGAACCACATCGAGTGCCTGATGGCGATGACGGTCGCGGGCCTGCCCGTGGACAAGGGCTACGCCTGGCTGGCCAGGCACCAGCGCGAGGACGGCTCGTGGCCCATGAAGATCGTCGACGGCACGCCCGTCGAACGGGGCGGCGAGTCCAACCACGCCGCCTACATCGCGGTCGGGGTCTGGCACCGCTACCTGGTCACCGGGGTCATCGAAGACTGGGCGATGGTCAAGCGCGCGCTCGACTACGTGGTCGGCCTGCAGACCGAGCGCGGCGAGATCGTCTGGGAGCGCGACGCCCAGGGCCGTGCCGCCTCCTACGCCCTGCTCACCGGCTGCTCGTCCATCCACCAGGGCCTGCGCTGCGGCGTCCTGCTGGCCGACCACCTCGGCGACCCGCAGCCGCACTGGGAGCTGGCGGCCGACCGCCTGGCCCACGCGCTGGCCGCCCATCCGGAGGCCTTCGCCGACAAGAGCCGCTACTCGATGGACTGGTACTACCCGGTGCTCGGCGGCGCCGTGCGCGGCGCGGCCGCCTTCGAGCTGCTGCACCGCGACTGGGCCACGTTCGTCGTGCCGGGCCTGGGCATCCGCTGCGTCTCCGACGAGCCCTGGGTCACGGGCGCGGAGACCTGCGAGCTGGCCCTCGCGCTGGACGCGCTGGGCGACCGCGCCCGCGGGCTGACGCTCTTCACCGACGTGCAGCACCTGCGCCACGAGGACGGCTCCTACTGGACGGGCTGGCAGTTCGCCAACCGCAGGCACTTCCCCCACGAACGCTCCGGCTACACGGCCGCCGCCGCCATCCTCGCCGCCGACGCGTTCTTCGGACTCTCCCCCGGTAGTGGGATATTTCGGGACATAGCTGCGCCGTCCGTTACCTCCTCCGACCCCGACCAGTGCGGCTGCGCCCCGGCGCCCAATCCTCGCTGAGAGGTTCATCCCGTACGGCAAGCCGCCGCCACCGCCACCCGCCGCACTCCGGCTCAGGACCTCCAGGGAGACGCCACTCCTGAAGAGGCGGTGGCTGATCGCCGTGACGACGCACGGAATCCACGCGCGCGGGATCTTCAAACCCGCAAGGGGTTTTCCCACTTCTTTGCCGATCAAGGCCGGAGCGGCTCCCTGAGGGCGGGCATTGGGGTTACTACCGTCGGGAGCGGCCGGTACGAGGCGTCTTCGGGGGAAGCGTGGGCGACACGGGCACAACAGCGTTCCTTGAACAGGTCGGGATTGAGCCGACAGTGGCCCCATCCCGCGGTCTGCGGGGGTTCCTGCGGAAGGATCCGCGCGAAGCGGACCTCAGCAGGCGCAGATTCCGGCTCCGGGAGGGGCACTCCCGGAGAGTCCTCGAGAACGCCGAGGAATCGTACGTGTTCGGCTTCAACGCCACGCTGGCGCGCGAAGCCGACAAGATCGAGCTGATCGAGCAGGCGCGGCGCGGCTTCGCCTACGAGGGCGCGGGAGCCGCGTGCACCGTCCTCGATCTGCTCACACTGACCAGGGGCCGGCGCCTTCACGAGCTACTAGCCGGCCCCGCCAAGCATTACCGCCACTCGGTCTACCTGGGCGCGGGCCGGGGTTACGCGCTGCTGCGGATGCGCCCGATGCGCGGCCTGCGGCGCGCGCATCCGCTGCTGCGGTGGCTGGTCGTGGACGGGTTCGGCTTCCAGCAGGGGCTGGCGCGGGCCGACAGGATGGTGGGCGAGCGGAGCATGCCCGACCTGCTCACGCGCAGCCACTGCGCCATCTTCGACCAGGGCCTGGGGCGCCTGCTGTGGTATCACGACTGCGCCCAGCCCGACGAGGTGGCGGCCAGGATCGCCGGCTATCCGGTGGGCCGCAGGGGCGATCTGTGGAGCGGGGTCGGGTTCGCCGCCGCCTACACGGGCGGCGCCGAGCTCGAGGAGCTCCAGCGACTGGCCGCGCACGCCGGCGCCGACGGTTTCCGCGGCCACCTGGCCCAGGGGTGCGCGTTCGCGGTCACGGCCAGGACGCAGGCGGGCCCGGTGCCCGAGCACACCGCCGAGGCGGCCGCCGTGCTGGCGGGAGCCGTACCGGAGGAGGCGGCGTCGTGGGCGGACGCGGCGCTCATCGCGCTCGGCCACGACCCGCACACGCACGAGGACTACCAGAGCTGGCACACCGGCGTCAGGCGGACCTGGGCCAGGCGCAACCGCTAGATCCGCTCCAGCACCCGCAGCGAGCCCTCCACGAGCACCTCCTTGAACGCGCCCGTCTCCAGGGCGTGCTGGTAGACGCGGTAGGGGGCCTGGCCGCCGTCGGCGGGGTCGGGGTAGATGTCGTGGAAGGCCAGCGCGCCGCCGGGCATGAGATGCGGGGACCAGCCCTCGTAGTCGCGGGTCACGGGGTCCTCGGAGTGGCCGCCGTCGATGAACAGCATCGACAGCGGCGTGTTCCACAGCGCGGCGACCCGCTCGGAACGGCCGATGATCGCGATGACCTCGTCCTCCAGCCCGGCGGCGGCGATCGTGGCGCGGAAGGTGGGCAGCGAGTCCATCATGCCGAAGCGCGGGTCGACCAGCGTCGGGTCGTGGTAGGCCCAGCCGGGCTGGATCTCCTCCGAGCCGCGGTGGTGGTCGACGGTGACCACCACCGTGCCCGCCTGCCGGGCGGCCGCGCCCAGGTAGATCGCGGATTTGCCGCAGTAGGTGCCGATTTCGCAGATCGGACCCCGCTCGCCGTACCGCAGCGCGGTCTCGAAGAGCGCCAACCCCTCCTCCGGCGGCATGAAGCCCTTGGCGTGCTCGGCTGCGTAACGCAGGTCAGGCGGCATCGTCATAGCGCAGCACCCTAGTAGAACCGAACAACATTCCGTCCACCTCTTGAAACCGGAATCTGGAACCTGTTCTACTGGCAGCGTGAATCAGCGCGCTCGCATCGCGATGTCCGACGACGAGGTCACCGCCTTCCTCGAGGGGGCGAAGAAGCTGCAGCTGGCCACGATCAACCCCGACGGGACGCCGCACCTGGTGACCATGTTCTACGGCCTGGACGAGGGGCGGATCGCCTTCTGGACCTACGCCAAGGCGCAGAAGACACGCAACCTGGAGCGCGATCCGCGGGTGAGCTGCCTCGTCGAGGCGGGCGACGACTACGCTGAGCTGCGCGGAGTCCTGGTGTACGGCAAGGCGGAGCGGATCGAGGACCGTGACCACGTGCTGGCCGTCGGAATGGAGATCGCGCGCAGGATGACGCCGGGGGTGGACGACGAGCTCCTGCGGACCTACGTGGAGCACACCGGAAGGAAACGGGTCGCCTACGTCGTCGAGCCCACCAAGGTGGTCTCATGGGACCACAGGAGGCTCACATGAAGATCAAAGTTGACTATCTCGTCTGCGAGGCCAATGCGGTGTGCATGGGACTCGTACCCGAGGTTTTCGAAGTGGACGACGACGACAACCTGCACGTCCTGCAGCCCGACGTACCCCCGGAGCTGCTGGACAAGGTACGGCACGCCGTCCGCTCCTGCCCGAAAGCCGCCCTCTCGCTCGTAGAGGAATAGCCGAGGAGGAACCCCCCATGCGCGCCGCGCTTCTGCACGCCGTAGGCGATGACAAGCTCGATATCCGCGACGACGTCACCCTGGCCCCGGTGGGGCCCGCCGAGGTCCGGGTCAGGATCAGGGCGACGGGCGTCTGCCATTCGGACCTGTCGGCCATGAACGGCGTGCTGCCGCAACCCGTGCCGCTGATCCCCGGCCACGAGGGCGCGGGAGAGGTGGTCGAGGTGGGCGACCACGTCACGTCGGTCTCGCCGGGCGACCACGTGGTGATCAGCTGGCGCCCGTCCTGCCAGGAGTGCAACCTGTGCCTGGGCGGCCAGCCGTACCTGTGCATGAAGTACGTGATCGAGTCCTTCACCAAGGGCAACTTCCGCTTCGGCGGCGACACCACCGCCTTCGGCATGGCCGGCTGCGGCACCTGGGCCGAGGAGATCGTCGTCCCGTGGCAGGGCGCGATCAAGATCGACCCTGAGGTGCCGTGGGAGGTGGGGGCGCTCATCGGCTGCGGCATCACGACCGGCGTGGGCGCGGCGATCAACACCGCGCGCGTCCGTCCCGGCTCGACGGTCGCGGTGATCGGCTGCGGCGGCGTCGGCCTGTCGGTCATCCAGGGCGCTCGCGTGTCGGGGGCCAGGACGATCCTGGCGATCGACCCGCTGACGTCCAAGCACGAGCTGGCCAAGAAGGTCGGTGCCACGCACGCCGTCACCCCCGACGACGTGCCCGGCGCGCTGAACGAGCTGACCGGCGGCGGCGGCTTCGACTACGGCTTCGAGGTGGTTGGCAAGTCGGCGACGATCCAGAGCGCCTGGCAGGTCACCAGGCCCGGCGGCGACGTCATCGTGGTGGGCGCGGGCGCGATGGACGACATGGTGTCGATCTCCGCCTTCAGCCTGCTCTTCGAGGGCAAGAACCTGCTGTCCAGCCTGTACGGCGAGGCCGACGTACGGCACGACTTCCCGTACTTCGCCGACCTCTACAAGGCGGGCAAGCTGGACCTGGAGTCCATGATCAGCGCCAGGATCAAGCTGGCCGACCTGAACGACGCGGTGTCGGCGCTCAAGAGCGGCGAGGTGCTGCGTCAGATCGTGCTGATGGACTGACGCCGATGGGCATGGCCTCCACCCGGATGCATCAAACTTGATGCATGGATGGGATCGAGTTGTTCCTGCTCGGCCGGACGCTGATGAAGATCGGCGAGGAGGCCATGCCCACCGACACGGGCGGCGTCAGGACCGTGCTGATCGTGGTGGCCGACCTGCGCGAGCACGAGGTGACCTCGGTCGGCGAGATCGCGACCCGCACCGGGCTGCCGCAGAGCGCGGTCTCGGCCGCCGTGGCGCGGCTGCGCCAGGTGGGCTCCATCGTGACCGAGCCCGATCCGCGCGACCGCCGGCGGCAGCTCATCCGGCACGCCCCGGCGCTTTCCGAGCGGGTGTCCGAGGTGCGCGCCACGCCGATCGACTCCGCGCTGGCCGCCGCGCTCGGCACCGACGACGAGGCCGAGGTGGCCGCCCTGGTGGCCGAGCTGGAGCGGCTGGCCCGCCGCCTCACCCCGAAGTCCCTGACCCGGCTGCGAGCAGCGGACGGCTGACCAGCGGCGTCACCGCGCCCGCCACCGCGAACAGCGCCGCGAGCACACCCCAGGTGACCCCGCCCGCGCTCTGCAGCAACCCGGTGACCAGCACCGGCCCGAGTACGTAGCGCCCGAACGAGCGCCCCATCCCGAAGGCGGCCAGGTACTCGGCCCGCCGCTCGCCCGGCGCGATCGCGTACGACAGGGTCCACGCGGCGGACACGGTCACCAGCTCGCCCAGCGTCAGCAGCACGATCCCCGCCACGAACAGCGGGGCCCACCCCGGCGCGAACCAGAACAGCAGGCACGCCGCCGCCAGCAGCCCCGCCGCCGCCACCTGGCAGAGCCGGGCCGCGGCCACGGTCCTGGCCAGGCGCGTCACCGGGACCTGGAGGATCACTCCGAGAACGGTGTTGATCGCGTACAGCGGCCCGATCCACGCCTTGGGCAGCTGGCCCGAGGCGGCCAGCCAGAGCGGGAAACCCAGGTTCAGCACCGGCAGCCACAGCTGCAGCACGGTGTCGACGGCCGCCAGCCGCAACAGCCGCCCGTCGCGCAACGCGGCCAGCCCCGGAGCGGGCGGGGTGGCGCGCCGCCGCTCGGGGATGGTGGCCAGGACGAGCGCGACCAGCACGTAGGCGCCCGCGTTGACCAGCAGCGGCACCCTGACCGCGCCCACGCCCATGAGCAGCCCGCCCAGCGGCCCGCCCACAGTGATGCCCAGGTTGGCGATCGTGCGGTAGGCGGCCAGCACCTTGCCGCGCCGCTCCCCGGTGGCCAGCTCCGCCACGAAGGCCTGGGTGAGGGCGGCGATGGCCTGGTCGGTCACGGTGACCACGGTGACCGCGGCCAGGAATCCCCACCACTCCCCGATCACCGCGTAGCTCGCCGTACCCGCCGCCCTGGCCAGGTGCAGCACCACCAGTGTGCGCCGCACGCCCACGCGGTCGGCCAGCTTGCCCAGCGGCGCGGCCGTCACCAGCGCCAGGCATCCGGCCAGGCCGAGGCCCAGGCCGACCGAGCTGATGGACAGGCCGACGACCTCGGTGAAGTACACGGCGGAGAAGGCCAGGAAGAACCCCGCCCCGAGGTAGTCGACGAACCCGGCACCCATTAAGCGACGCACACTATGTTGTGTCATAGACACAGTATTCTGCACTCATGACGGATCCCGCAGAAGCGATCGGCCACGCTCTGGCCACGAACCTGCGCGCGGCCAGGCAGGCGCGCGGATGGCGGCTGGAGGACCTGGCCACCAGGTCGGGCGTCAGCCGCGGCATGCTGCAGCAGATCGAGACGGGCAGGACGAACCCGAGCATCGCCACGCTCGCCCGCGTCTGCGCCACGCTCGGCATCTCGGTCGGGCAACTGGTCGAGCCGCCCGAGGAGCTGGGGTTCGTCGCCCGCGCCCACGCGATCCAGGTACGGCGGGCGGGCGCGGCCAGCTCGGCACGGCTGCTGGTCAACGACGGGCAGGCCCCGTTCGTCGAGCTGTGGGACTTCCTGATCGCACCGGGCGACGAGATCGTCTCGGACGGGCACCCGCCGGGCACCAGGGAGCTGCTCCACGTCCACGCGGGCGTGCTGGCGGTCACCGTGGGCGGGGCGGCGTTCGAGCTGGAGGCGGGCGACGCGCTCAGGATGCGCGGCGACCGCCCCCACGCCTACCGGAACCCGGGCACGGAGCCCACCAGGCTCACGATGACCGTCGTCTACTCAGGCGAGCAGGATCCCCGCTTCAGTTCACGGGGGTGAGCGGCGCGGCGCCGGACAGCACGGCGGCCGCGTTGGCCACGGCCAGGCCGCACATGCGCTCCCTGGTCGCGGCGCCGGCGCTGCCGATGTGCGGGGTCAGCACCACGTTGTCCAGCTCCAGCAGCTCGGGGTCGACCCTCGGCTCGCCCTCGAAGACGTCCAGGCCGGCGGCGGCGATCTCGCCGCCGCGCAGCGCCTCGATGAGCGCGCCCTCGTCGACGATGCCGCCACGGGCGGTGTTGACCAGGACCGCGGTGGGCTTCATGCGGCGCAGCGCTCCGGCGTCGATGAGGTGGCGGGTCCGCGGCGTCAGCGGGACGTGCAGGGTGACCACGTCGCTGCGCTCCAGCAGCTCGGGCAACTCGGCGAACTCCACCTCGTCCCCGTCGTCCGGCCTGGAGCTGGGCGTGGCGAGGATCTTCATGTCGAAGGCCCGGGCCCGCCTGGCCACCGCCCGCCCGATCCGGCCGTAGCCGACGACGCCCAGCGTGGCGCCCGCGCTCAGGTCGAGGCCCACCAGCATGCGCGGCCCCCACACCCACGGCGTGCGCTCGCGCAGCAACCTGTCGCCCTCCAGCACACGCCTCGAGGCCGCCAGGATCAACGCCATCGTCAGGTCGGCGGTCGCGCCGTCGAGCACGCCCGGTGTGTTCGTCACCTTCACCCCGCGCCTGGTGGCGGCCTCGACGTCGATGTTGTCGTAGCCGACCGCCACATTGGCCACCACCTTCAGCCCCGGACCCGCCGCGTCGAGGAACTCCTCGTCGATGCGCTCGGTCAGCGTGCACACCACGGCCTCGGCCCCCGCCGCCAGCCGCAGCAGCGTCTCCCGGTCCGGCGGGTCCTCGCCGCCGGTCACCACCGGGCGTCCCAGCGCCTTCACCTCGGCCATCGCCGCGTCGGTCAACAGCCGCGTCACACAGATCATGGCTCCCTTTGTACGGCATGCCGTACCCCGTTGACATTCTCTGCATTGATGCAGATACTTATCTCACACAGAAATTGTTCCAAGTGAGAGGCATTGACATGAGCGCGAACGAGATCCGCGACCTGCTCCACCGGACCGTCGAGGCGTGGAACAGTGCCGACGGCACCGCCTACGGCGAGTTCTTCACCGAGGACGCCACGGACGTGACCTTCGTCGGCACGATCTACCGCGGCGGCAAGGAGATCGGCTCGGCCCACCAGGTGATGTTCGACAGCTTCCTGAAGGGCACGCGACTGGCGATGGAGATCGTGGACATCCGCTTCTACGGCCCGGACACGGCGGTGGCGGTGACGCGCGGCGAGACCTACAAGGGCAAGCCCAAGAAGCCCGGCAAGGTCGCGACGTACCTGATCGTCCGCGGCGCCGACGGCGAGTGGCGGATCGCCGCGGTCCAGAAGACCAAGCGCAACGCGCTGCTCGAGGGCATCTCCTTCCGCTTCCAGCCGAAGAGCAGGCCTCGGGCATGAGCCACATCGCCGTCGTCGGCGCGACCGGCCGCACCGGCCGCCTCCTCGTCGACCTCGCCCGTACGGCGGGCCACACGGTCACCGCCATCGCACGCGACCCATCGGCCCTGCCCCCTGGCCTCGACAGGGCACCCATGGACGCGCTCGGCCAGGTCCTTCCCGGGCACGACGCGGTCATCTCGGCCGTCGGGGCCGCGGGCCGCGGCCCCACCACGGTCTACTCGGCGGTCACCGCGACCCTCATCGAGGCCATGCCCACCGGCGGCCGCCTGGTCGTCATCTCCTCGGCCGGCCTGTCCACCCCGGACGGTGCCGGCCCCCTCACCCGCCTCGGCGGCCGGCTCCTCCACCAGGTGATGCGCCACGTCTACACCGACATGGAACGCATGGAGTCACTCCTGACCGCCTCGCCCCTGACGTGGACGGCGATCCGCCCCACCGGCCTCACCGACGCCGCCGCCGCGGGCCATCCCCGGGCCTCCGTCGGCGCCACCACCCCGGTGGGCCCCCGCACCTCCCGCACGGACCTGGCCGCCTACATCCTCACGCACCTGACCGACCCCGCCACCTACCGCCGGCCCGTGGCCGTCTCCTCCTGACCTGACCATCATTGCGTAACTAACCGGCTATTTCCATTTTGGGGGTTGACCTTTGTGGAAATTAACCAATAACGTGGATTTTGCCGGTTAAGGAGGTAGCTCATGCGAGCAGGGCATGTGGGATTGAACGTGACGGATCTGGATCGGTCGGTGGGCTTCTACACGAAGGTCTTCGGGTTCCAGGTGACGGGCAGCGGCGACGGGTTCACCTTCCTGGGGTTCGACGGGGTGCCGCACGTGACGCTGTGGCGGCAGAGCGCCGAGGGCTTCGCCACCGATCGCTCGGGGCTGCACCACCTGGCCTTCCAGGTGGACTCGATCGAGGAGGTCCGGCAGGCCGAGGGGGTGCTCAAGGCACTGGGCGCCGAGTTCGCCTACGACGGCGTGGTGCCGCACGGCGAGGGCAGGGCCTCGGGCGGGATCTTCTTCACCGATCCCGACGGCATCCGCCTGGAGATCTACGCGCCGTCCGGGGCCGAGGAGGCCACGGCTCCCAACCCGGGCGCGCCGACCTGCGGTTTCTTCTAGCCATGGGATACCACCGGGGCGAGCTGGACGTGCAGGAGCAGGCCGGGCTGCGGCAGCAGGCCGGCAACGCGCTGCGCGGGATCCGGGAGGCCGTGCCCGAGGTCGCCGCGGCCTTCCTGGCCGCCCAGCCGATGATCGTGATCGGTGCCGCCGACCGCGCCGGACGGATGTGGGCCTCGCTGGTGACCGGCACGCCCGGCTTCCTGCGCACACCCGACCCGCGGACCCTGGTCGTGGACGCGCTGCCCCTGCCGGACGACCCGCTGGCCGACGCGCTGGCGGGTCCCGCCAAGGTGGGGATGATCGCCATCGAGCCCGCCACGCGGCGCAGGATGCGCGTCAACGGGCGCTCGGCGCCCACGGGTGGCGGGCTCCGCGTCGACGTCGACCAGGTGATCTCCAACTGCCCGAAGTACCTGCAGGTGCGGATGCCCGCCGTACCCGCGGCGGACGAGCGGCCCGTGACGACCACGGGACGGTCGCTGAGCGGGGGCCAGCAGGAGCAGATCCGCCGGGCGGACACGTTCTTCGTGGCCACGGCCACGGCCGACGGCGACGCCGACGCCTCGCACCGCGGTGGGAACCCGGGCTTCGTGGAGGTGGTCTCCCCCACCCGGCTGCGCTGGCCGGACTACCTCGGCAACTCGATGTTCCTGACTTTGGGCAACCTGGCGGTCCACCCGGCGGCGGGCCTGCTCGTGCCCGGCTGGGACACCGGCTCGACGCTCCAGCTCACCGGCAGCGCCCGCACCGTGTGGGGCCCGGCGCGGCGGTTCGTCGAGTTCGAGGTCGAGGCCGTCCACGAGACCCGGCACGCCACCCGCCTGCGCTGGGGCGCGCCGGAGTACTCGCGGTTCAATCCTTAGCCGACAACGCCGCGTCGAAGGCCGTCGTGGGCGGCGTCGGCGAAGTCCAGGATGAACGCCACCGGGTCCAGGTCCTGCCAGACCATGTGGCTGGGGTCCCAGTTCAGGCCGAAGGCGGGGCGGTGCCCGATGGCCTCCAGAGTCCTTGAGCCCGTACTTGTCCAGCTGGGCCAGCTTCCGCGGGACGTAGCCGGAGTCGTCCAGGGCGGCGGCCACGTCGAAGTGGTCGCCCGAGCAGGCGATCTCCAGGCCGTCGTAGCCCTACTCGGCCGCCAGGCGGCACACCTCTTCGAAGGGCAGGTCGGCCCACTGCCCGGTGAACAGCGTCACAGGCCTCTTGCGATCTCCTTGAAACAGCCCCCGGCGGCGCTCTGCTCGACGGCCTCCAGTACCTGCTGCACGCGCAGCCCGTCGGCGAACGACGGCGACGGATCGGTGCCCTGCGCGATCGCCTCGAGGAAGTCCTTGATCTCGTGGGTGAAGGTGTGCTCGTAGCCGAGTCCGTGCCCCGGCGGCCACCACGCCCCCGCGTAGGGGTGGTCGGGTTCGGTGACGAGGATCCTGGTGAACCCCTCGTCGCCGGAGGAGACCCAGAGCTCGTTCATGGCCTCGAAGTCGAAGTACAGGCTGCCCAGCGAGCCGTTGAGCTCGATGCGCAGCGCGTTCTTGCGCCCCGTGGCGAACCGGGTGGCCTCGAAGGACCCGACCGCCCCGCCCGACAGGCGGGCGACGAAGAGCGCGGCGTCGTCCACGGTGACCCGGCCGCCGGGACGATCCCGGATGAACGTCTCGGTGAGTCCGGAAACCCCGACGATCTGCTGGCCGCTGACGAACTGGGCGGCGTCGATGATGTGCGCACCGATGTCGCCGAGCGCCCCAGACCCGGCCTTGTCCTTCTGCAGCCGCCACACCAGCGGGAAGTCCGGGTCCACGATCCAGTCCTGCAGGTACTGGGCCCGCACATGCCGGATGCTTCCGAGCTTGCCCTCCGCGACCATCCGCTGCGCGAGGGCCACCGCGGGCACCCGCCGGTAGTTGAAGGCCACCATGCTCTTCCCCGCCGCGGACTCGGCCGCGGAGACCATCGCCTGAGCCTCCGCGACCGTGTTGGCCAGCGGCTTCTCGCACAGCACGTGCTTTCCCGCCGCCAGGGCCGCGATCGCGATCTCGGCGTGCGAGTCACCGGGGGTGCAGATGTCGACGATGTCGACGTCCGGATCGTCGATCACCGCACGCCAGTCGGTCACCGCCGCCGACCAGCCCATCTTGACGGCCGCCTCCTCGGCCGCCTCCTTCGACCGGCCGCACAGCACCCGCATCGAGGCGGATACCGGCAGGTCGAAGAAGGCGCCCACGGTGCGCCAGGCCTGGGAGTGCACGCGTCCCATGAACGCGTACCCGATCATGCCAACGCCCAAAGTCCTCAAGATTCGAACCCCAGCGGTAGGTACTTCTCGACGTTCTCCTTGGTGATGGTCTCCGACGCGAGCGTGATCGACTGCGGGACCTGGTTCTCCACCAGGTCGCTCATGCCCTTTCCCTGGGCGATCAGTCGCGCCAGCTTGACCGCCGAGGAGGCCATCGTGGGGCTGTAGGTCACCGTGGCCTCCAGCACCGAGCCGCCCGACTGGATCTCCTTCATCGCGTTCAGCGAGCCGGCGCCGCCGACCATGAAGAACTCGTTACGGCCGGCCTCCTTGATCGCGGCCAGCACGCCCACGCCCTGGTCGTCGTCGTGGTTCCAGAGCGCGTCGATCTTCTTGTGCGCCTGCAGGAGGCCGGTCGCCACCTGGTTGCCCGTCTCGACGGTGAACTTGGCGTCCTGCTTGGCCGTCACCGTGAAGCCGTAGGTCTTGAGCGCGTCGGCGAAGCCCTTGCTGCGGTCCTGCGTGAGCGGCAGCGTCGCGATGCCCTGGATCTCCACGATGACCGGGTTGGACACGCCCTTGTCCTTGAGCTTCTTGCCGACGTAGTGGCCGGCTGCCACGCCCATGCCGTAGTTGTCGCCGCCGATCCAGGTCCGGTAGGCCAGCTTGTCGGGGAAGATGCGGTCGAGGTTGACCACCGGGATCCCGGCCTGGGTGGCCTGCATGGCGACCTGGTTGAGCTGTTGACCGTCGTTGGGCAGGATCACCAGCGCGCTCACCTTGGCCGCGATCAGCGATTCGACGGCCGAGATCTGCTGGTTGATGTCGTTGGTCGGCTCGACGGGCTTGAAGTCCACGTCGCCGTACTGCTTGGCCGTCGCCTGCGCGTTCTTGGCGATGGCCGCGATCCAGCCATGGTCGGCCGCGGGCGCCGAGAACCCGATCGTCACCTTGGTACCCGGCTGGTCGTTCCCCGAGGCCGCCGGAGCGGGGGCGGGAGCGGCGCTCGACGGCGCAGCCGCGGGCTGGTTGCTGGTGCAGCCTGTCACTAAGAGGGCAGCCCCGCCGACGAGGAGGCCTCTGCGTGCCACGGTCATGGTGCTCTCTCCTTCAGATTCCGCCGCTGGAGAAGGACGGCGACGACGATGATCAGGCCCTTGGCGATCAGCTGGTCGCTGGTGTTGAGCCCGTTGAGGATGAACAGGTTGGTGATGACCGTGAAGATCAGCAGGCCCAGGATCGAGCCCACGATCGTCCCCCGACCGCCGGTCAGCAGCGTGCCGCCGATGATCACGGCGGCGATGGCGTCGAGCTCGTACAGGTCGCCGTGAGTGGACGACCCCGTCGTGGTGCGCGCCATGATCAGGATGGCCGCGATGCCGCAGCACAGCCCCGACAGCGCGTACAGCAGCATCGTGTGCCTGCGCACGTCGATTCCCGCGAGCCTGGCCGCCTCGGGGTTGCCGCCGACCGCGTAGGTGCGACGGCCGAACGTGGTGCGGTTCAGCAGGATCCAGCCGAGCACCACGACCAGCGCGAAGATGTAGACCAGCAGCGGGATGCCGAGCAGCCGCGTGGTCGCCAGGTCCACCACAGCCGAGTCGGCGTCCTGGATGAGCTGGGTCTTCCTGTCGGACATGCGCTGCGCCAGTCCGCGCGCGGCCACGAGCATGGCCAGCGTGGCGATGAACGGCACCAGCCGCCCGTACGCGATCAGCAGCCCGTTCACCAGCCCCGCCCCGGTCCCGACCAGGATCGCGCACAACGCCATGACGGCCGGGCCGTACGACTGCGTGGCGAGCGTGGTGGCCCAGACCGAGGCCAGCGCCATGACCGCGCCCACGGACAGGTCGATGCCGCCGCCGATGATGACGAACGTGGCGCCGACCGTGATCACGCCGATCGTGGCGGCCAGCGACAGGATGCTGACCACGTTCGAGGCGGTGGCGAAGTTGTCCGGCTTGGTGACCAGCCCGACGATCGCGAGCAGCACGAGCGCGCCCACCAGTCCCAGGTGCCGGCGAAGTGCGGTCATCGGGCCGCGCTCCCTTCCATGATCATGTCGAGCACCCGGTGCTCGTCCAGCTCGTCCGCGTCCCCCTGGTGGATGACGGTCCCCTCGCGCAGCACCAGCACCCGGTCGGCCAGCCCGAGCACCTCCGGCACCTCGCTGGAGACCAGCAGCACGCCGATCCCCTCGTCGGCCAGCCGCCTGATCACCGCGTACAGCTCGGCCCGCGCGCCCACGTCCACTCCCCGGGTGGGCTCGTCGAGCAGGAGCAGCTTGCGCCCGCCGACCAGCCATCTGGCCAGTACGGCCTTCTGCTGGTTGCCGCCCGACAGTGTCTTGATCGCCCGCTCGGGATCGGGCGGCCGGATGCCGAGCAGGTCGACCAGCCGCCGCGCCTCCGTCCGCTCCCGCGCCCGGTCCAGCCACCCGAACCTGGCGAATCCCGGCAGGCTGCCCAGCGTGATGTTGGCGGTCACGCTCTGGTCCAGCAGCAGCGCCTGCGCCTTGCGCTCCTCGGGCGCGAGCCCCATCCCGCGCTTGACCGCTGTCGTGGTACGGCGGGGCAGCACGGATCCCATCAGCGTCACCCGCCCGGAGGCGGCCCGCGCACCGTACACGGCCTCGAGGACCTCGGAGCGGCCCGAGCCGACGAGCCCGGCCAGGCCCACGATCTCGCCCGCGCGTACCTCGAACGAGACGCCGGTGAAGGCGCCCGGCGAGGTGAGGTGCTCGACCCGGAGCACCACCTCCCCTGGAGGCGATTTAGTGGATTTATCGGGAAATATGTATTCGACGTTCCGGCCGGTCATCAGCGAGACGATCTCGGAGGTGGGGGTGTTCTTGGCGGGCAGGCCGACGGCCACGGTCCTGCCGTCCTTCAGGACGGTCACGCGATCGCCGATCTCGCGGATCTCCTCCAGCCGGTGGGAGATGTAGACCACGGCCACGCCCTGGGCGGTGAGCTCGCGGATGATGCGGAAGAGGTTGCCGACCTCGTCGTGGGCCAGCGCGGCCGACGGCTCGTCCATCACGATCAGGCGGGCGTCGTGCGACAGGGCCCTGGCCATGGAGACGATCTGCTTGGCCGCCGGGGAGAGCCCGCCGACCTCGGTGGCGGGCCTGATCTCCGGGTGGCCTAATCGCTTGAGCACGTCGGCCGCATAACCATTTGTCACCCTTTTGCGGATAAATCCGGTATTTGAGTGTTCGTGGCCGAGGTAGATGTTCTCGGCCACGCTGAGCCCGTCGACCAGGTCGAGCTCCTGGTAGATGGTGGCGAAGCCGAGCCGTAGCGCGTCCACCGGGCTGCCGGGCCGCACCTCCCGCCCGTTAAAGGTGATCGTGCCCTCGTCCGGCCGGTGCGCGCCGGCCAGCACCTTGATCAGCGTGGACTTGCCGGCGCCGTTCTGACCCAGCAGGCAGTGCACCTCGCCCGCCTCGACCTCCAGGTCGACGCCGTCCAGCGCGCGCACGCCAGGGAACTGCTTGACGATGCCCCTCATGACGAGCATGGGAGGGTCACCCCTTCATGAGCCTGTTGATGTTGTCGGGTGACAGGTAGTGCTCGATCGCCAGCAGCCCGGCGCCGAGCGCGGCCGCGTTGATGCCGGTCTGGCTCGGCACGATCGACAGGTGGTGGGTGGCCAGCGGGAGTGACCGGCGGTAGACGGTCTCCCTGATGCCCGCCAACAGGTGCTCGTGGACCCGTGACAGGACGCCGCCGATGACGATGGCCTCGGGGTTGAAGAAGTTGACCAGGCTCGCCAGCACCTCGCCGATGAGTCGGCCCGCCTCCCTGACCAGGCGTAGCGCCTGGGTGTTGCCGCCCTGGACGAGCGCGACCACGTCGGCTCCCGACTCGGCGGGGATGCCCAGCTCGGTGAGCCTGCGCGCGAGCGCCGCTCCCCCGGCCACGGCCTCCAGGCAGGCACTGTTGCCGCAGCGGCAGCCGGCGTCCTCGTGGCCGCTGACGCGGATGTGGCCGATGTCGCCGGCCGAGCCCTGCGCGCCCCTGTGCAGCCGGCCCTCGGCCACGATGCCGCAGCCGATTCCGGTGCCCACCTTGACGAACAGCAGGTGGCTCGTGCCGGCGAACGCGGCCCGGTGCTCGCCCAGCGCCATCACGTTCACGTCGTTGTCCACCAGCACCGAGACGTCGCCGAAGTGCTCGGGGATCGGGTACTCGTTCCACCCCGGCATGATCGGCGGATTGTTCGGCCGCCCGGTGGCGAACTCCACCGGCCCCGGCACGCCCATCCCGATCGCCTTCAGCGCCTGCCTCGGCCTGCCGGCCCGGACGAGCAGCTCGTCCAGCCGCCTGTCGACGTGGGGCAGCACGACCTCGGGCCCCTCGGCGATCTGCAGCGGGTCCTCGCACTCGGCCAGCACGCCGCCGGCGATGTCCATCAACGCCACCCGGCAGTGCGTCGCCCCCAGGTCCACGCCCGCGAAGGCGTGATCCTCGGTGTGCATCCGCAGCAGCCGCGGCGGCCGGCCGCCCGTCGACTCGCCGGTCTCGATCTCCTCCACCAGCCCGCTCTCGATGAGCTGGTCGACCCTCTGCGACACGGTGGACCTGGCCAGCCCGGTCAGCTTGGCCAGATCGGCCCTGGTCGTGGCGGAACCGGCGGAGATCAGCGTCAGAACCTCGCCCGCCGACCCAGGAGGAGCTCCCATGCCCGCGACCCTATGACCGAGATTCCACAGAATCAAGCCTTATTTCGACATAAGCCCCGCGACTTCCGCCGACAATCAAACAAAGCTGGTCGCATGCTTAGATTGGCCGGTGTTTCGTCGATTACCCACATTGGCGGTGATCGTCGTCCTCCTGACGGCCTGGTGGGGCTACACCGAGCTCACCACCCAGACGGACGACGCCCTGCGCGCCCAGCGGCCGACCTGGAGTCCGTGCCCCGACAAGCCGGCGCTGCAGTGCGCCACGCTCCGGGTCCCGCTCGACCACGACAAGCCCGAGGAACGCACGCTGGACCTGGGCATCGCCAAGATCCCGGCCAAGGACCAGGCGCACAGGATCGGCTCGCTCCTCGTCAACTTCGGGGGGCCGGGAATCTCCGGCATCGCCACCCTCGGCTGGAGCCCGGGGATGTTCGAAGCGCTCAACGCCCGCTACGACATCGTCACCTTCGACCCGCGCGGCGTCGGGCGAAGCGCCAAGCTGGTGTGCCGCGGCGAGCGCGAGTTCGCCGCCTACGAGGACGCCGACCAGACCCCGGAGACCCCCGAGGAACGCGCCGCCCTGGTCAAGGCGCTCGAGGCGGATGCCGCGGCGTGCGGGCGGCGGATGGGCTGGCTGATCCCGCACCTGTCCACGGAGGAGACGGCCAGGGACATGGACATCCTGCGGTCCGTGCTCGGCGACGAGCGCCTGACCTACCTCGGCTACTCCTACGGCGGCGCGCTCGGCACCGCCTACTCCCAGCTCTACCCGGACCGGGTGGGCCGCATGGTGCTTGACTCCCCCGGAATCGCCTTCCCGTGGACGGGTGAGGAGAACGACTCAGACGTCGCCGCGCTGAACAACGCGATCAACGCGTTCGCCGCGGACTGCGTCAAGGAACGCGACTGCCCGCTGGGACACAAGCCGGATGCGGCCGTCGACAAGATCCAGCACTTCGTCGAGGGCTTGGACAGCCAGCCCCTCCCCGTCGGCGGCGGCAGGCTGACCGATGGCCTGGCGGTCGCCGGGATCTCCGCCTACCTGTACTCGCCCGACGACTGGGGCGAGCTGCGCAGGGCGCTGTCGGCGGCCTTCGAGGGCCGCGGCCAGCAACTCTTCGACGCCGCCACGTCCGACAGCTCCGGCACCGACTCCCCCGATGCCCGCCTGGCCATCGACTGCGCCGACACCTCCTACCGGCCCACGCCCGACGAGGCCGAGCACGCCGCGGAACTCAAGGGCGTGGTCTCGCCGATCTTCGGACCGTGGCTGGGCTGGGGAAGGCTCTCCTGCCACGGCTGGCCGACGGGCCACGGCCAGTACTGGCTGGCGGGGCCGTCCATCCGGTCCGCGCCCTTCCTGGTCATCGGATCCAAGGCAGACCCGATCACCCCCTACGCCGACGTGAAATGGCTCGCCGGCTGGCTCCAGGGCGCGAAGCTGGTGACGGTGGACGGCACCCAGCACACCGCCTACCTGCGCGGGAACCGGTGCGTACATCGGACCGTCGAGGACTACCTGCTCAAGGGCGTAGTCCCCGACGGCGACGTCGACTGCTAGAGCATGGCCTTCATGGAGTCGGCGGCGGTCAGGACGTAGGGCTGTTCCGTCATGATGGACTGCCAGTTGTCCGCGATCGCCTCCGGCGTGATGTCGTCGGTCTTCCAGCCGGGGCCCTCGGCGACGAAGACGCGGGCCACGCGGCCGCCGCCGACCGAGAAGACCTCGCTGGTCGACTCGCACGACTCGTGCGCCAGGTAGGCCACCAGCGCGCTGACCCGCTCGGGCGTGAACCTGGCCTCGAACTCCGCCGGCAGCAGCGACTCCGTCATCCGGGTCCAGGCGATCGGCGCGATGGCGTTCGCCTTGATGCCGTTGCGCGCCCCCTCGATGCCGAGCGTCTTGGTGAGCCCGACCAGGCCCATCTTGGCGGTGGAGTAGTTGGCCTGACCGAAGTTGCCGAACAGCCCGGCCGGCGAGGAGGTGTTGACGATACGGCCGTAGCCGGCCTCCTTCATGTGCGGGTACGCCGCCTGGCTCACCAGGTAGGAGCCTCTGACGTGCACGGCGAGCACGCCGTCGAAGTCCTCCACGGACATCTTCCCGAACGACCTGTCGCGCAGGATCCCGGCGTTGTTCACGACGATGTCGACCTTGCCGAACGCGTCGACGGCCGCCTGGACGATCGCGCGGGCACCCTCAGGGGTGGCCACGTTGTCGGCGTTGACGACGGCCTGACCGCCGTTCTTGGTGATGAGCTCGACGACCTCGGCCGCCGGGCCCGTGGAGGCGCCGGTGCCGTCGAGCGCGCCGCCCAGGTCGTTGACCACGACCTGGGCGCCCCGCTCCGCCAGCAGCAGCGCGTGCGACCTGCCGAGGCCGTGCCCGGCCCCTGTGATGATCGCGACTCTGTCATCGAACCGAAGCATCGAACCTCCACACGGTAGGAGAACAACATTCTAGAGTCTGCCCAAAAACCGGGGCGGAGGCCAGCGTTACTGATCGTTGCGGATAGTGATCGTGGGGCTCTTTTTCTGCTAGAGTTCTGGGCTCCGCGAGGCCGTCCACCCCGGATGGAGGCCCACATATGCCCGATCTGCGCGTGGTCCAATGGGCTACCGGCGCCGTCGGCCGCTATGCCCTGCGCAGCGTTCTCTCCAGACCAGGACTCGAGCTCGCGGGCGTCCTCGTCTACGACCCCGACAAGGTGGGCCGTGACGCGGGGGAGCTCGTCGGCCTGCCGCCCGCCGGCGTGTCATGCACCGACGACGTGGAGCGCATCCTGGCGCTGGACGCCGACTGCGTGCTGCACACGCCGCTGCCGGCCGCCTACTTCGGCGACGACCACGCCGCCGACCTGGAGACGATCTGCGCGCTGCTCGCCGCGGGCAAGAACGTCATCACCACCACGGGCTTCGTCTATCCCCGGTCGTACGGCCCGGCCGTGGTCGACCGTCTGGAGGCGGCCTGCGCCCGCGGCGGCACCACGGTGCACGGCACGGGCGTCAACCCCGGCTTCATGAGCGACTACCTGCCGCTGGCGCTGACCGGCCTGTCGGAGCGGGTCGACCACATCTACGTGCGCGAAGCCTCCGACTTCCGCGGCCACCCGTCGCGCCAGGTGGTGATCGACCTGGTCGGCTTCACCCGCTCGGCCAAGGACTACACCGCCGCCGTCCGGCCGTACCGCGCCTTCCAGCGGCAGCTGTTCGCCGAGAGCGTCCAGCTCGTGGCCGACGCGCTCGACGTGCGGCTGGACGAGGTGGAGGAAAGCGACGAGTTCGAGCTGGCCTCGCACGAGTTCGAGATCGCCGCCGGGCTCGTCCGCGAAGGCACGGTATGCGCCTCCCGCTGGGTCTTCTCCGGGCTCGTCCACGGCCGCCCCTTCATGACGGTCGAGGTCGTCTACAAGGCCGACGCCACCCAGGTCGCCCGCTGGCCCGACCCCGGCTTCACCATCCACATCGAGGGCGTCCCGCAGATGACGATCGCCGTCGAGGAGGTCTCCCACGGCCTGGCCGCCGCGGCCGCCCATGCCGTCAACGCGATCCCCGCCGTCTGCGCGGCCTCCCCCGGCATCCGCACCGTCCTCGACCTGCCCCTGCCCACCGCCCGCGGTCGCGTCCGCCTCTACTGACCTTTTGCGTCGGTGCTCGATTCGCTTGTATGGCGAGCCGCCGCCACCGGCCGCCGTCCGCACTTCGGCCAAGGGCCCGCGACCGGCGCTTCCGGCGAGTCGGTGCCGGTTTCTCACCGCCACGACACTCCGTTCCCCAGCCACCACGGCCCCTACCCACCCAGCTCACGCCCCTCCGCAACCCGGCCACCACCGTCACTACCCACCCAGGCCACGCCCCTTCGTAACCCGGCCACCACCGTCACTACCCACCCAGGCCACGCCCCTTCGTAACCCCAGGCACCCCGGTTCCCTTGCCCCGCCGTACCGGGCGCCGGACGACCGCCGCACACCCTCCTCGCCGACCCCGGCGCGGGAAGACCCCGCGCGCCGCACTCGGGCGTGGGTGGGCCGGGGCACCGTACCTGGGTCTCGGGATGCTCGCGCTCTCGGGTCCCGGCGGGTTTGCCAGGCGCCGGGTCGGCGGGATGCGGGTCGGCGGAGGACGGCGCCCTGTACGGCGGGAACCCGGGGCCGAGGGACGCGGGTTCCGAGCGCCGTGGCGGTGAGCAACCATCACCGACTCGCCGCAAGCGCCGGTCGCGGGCCCTGAGCCGGAGTGCGGCGGGCGGCCGGTGACGGCGGCCTGCCGTACGACAGGAGGCTTGTCGCACGGCAGGAGGTCGCACGGGAGAAGGCTTGTCGCACGGCAGGAGGTTGGACGGCGGGAGGCTTGTCGTGCGGCGGGAGATTTGTCGTGCGGCGGGAGGCACTACACGGGAGAAGGGATCAGTGTGGGAGGAAGCGGCCGTATCGGCCGCGGTGGTAGAGGAGGGGGCGGGCGCGGCCGGTGGCGGCGGCCGTGACGAGGCCCACGACGAGGACGTGGTCGCCGATGTCGACCGTCGTGTGGGGGACGCAGATGAGGTGGGCCGAGACGTCGTCCAGCAGCGGCGTCTCGTGGGGGCCCGGACGCCAGCGCGTCGGGTGCCCGAAGCGGTCGATGCCGCGGCGGGCGAAGCGGGTGGCCAGGTCGTGCTGGTCGCCCGCCAGGACGTTGACGGCGAAGTGGTCGGCCAGGCGGAGCCAGGGCCAGGTGGTCGAGGAGCGGTCGACGTAGAAGGACACGAGTGGCGGGTCGAGGCTGACCGAGGAGAACGAGGTGGCCGTGAGTCCGACCGGCACGCCCTCCGGCTTGGCCGTGACCACGACGACGCCGGCGGCGTGCTGGGCCAGGGCGGTGCGGAACTGGCCGGCGTCCACGCCGGTCTCGGTGATCGTCATCGCAGTGCCCCCTGCCTGGCCGCGATCTGCGGGGTGACGAGGTCCGCCCACCGGGCCAGCGTCTCGCCGCCCGGTAGCTCGGATTCCAGCAGCGCCAGGCCGGGTGTCGGGACGAAGGCGCCCAGCTCGGTCAGCAGCGGGCGAAAGTGCACCTCCACCGCCAGGGCGTGCCTGGCGTGACCCATCACCAGCAGCGGGAGCGCGACCTGCCCGGCCAGCGCGTTCGGCGGCAGCCGGTCGGCGAACGCCTTGAGCAGCCCGGTGTAGGTGGCCTTGTAGGTGGGGCTGGCGAACACCGCGACGGCCGCGCCGGTCACCAGCTCCAGCGCGATCTCGACCCCGGCGTGCGCGCCCGGGTCGAGCAGCAGCGGGCCGAGCGCGGACAGGTCGACGACGTCCCGCGGCCCCTCGTACCCGAGCCGGTCCACGATGGCGTCGGTGGCCGCGACCGCCGCGCCGTACGTCCGGGAACCGGAGCGGGGGTTGCCGATAACCGTGACGATGCTCATCGAGCCTCCACCAGAGACAGTCCGTACCGGTCACGGAGGGTGCGGCCTTCGTATTCCGTGCGGAACAGGCCGCGGACCTGGAGCTCGGGCACGACGTGGTCGACGAAGTCGGCCAGGCCGCCCGGCAGGTAGGGGGGCATGATGTTGAAGCCGTCGGCGGCGCCGTTCTCGTACCATTCCTGCAGCTCGTCGGCGATCTGCTCGGGCGTGCCCGCGATCACCCGGTGGCCGCGCCCGCCGGCCAGCTTGTTGATCACCTCGCGGATCGTCAGGTTGCCGCGCGCGGCCAGGTCCTTGATGAGCCGCACCCGGCTCTGCTGGCCGTCAGGGTTGCCGGGAACGTCCGGCAGCGGACCGTCCAGCGGGTGCCCGGTCAGGTCGACGCTGAGGATGTTGGACAGCTGCTGGAGCCCGTAGGCCGGGACGATCAGGTCCTCCAACTCCTTCTCCAGCCGCAGCGCCTCCCGCTCGGTCGAGCCGATGATCGGCGAGATTCCCGGCAGGATCTTCAGCTGGTACGGCTGCCGCCCGTGGCGTGGCAGGCGCGCCTTCAGGTCGGCGTAGAACTCCTGGGCGTCCTCCAGAGTCTGCTGGGCGGTGAAGACGGCCTCGGCGTGGCGGGCGGCGAACTCCTTGCCGTCCTCCGACGAGCCCGCCTGCACCAGCAGCGGCCTGCCCTGCGGAGCGCGCTGGATGTTGAGCGGACCCTTGACGGCGAAGTGGGTCCCGCGATGGTCGATGGGGTTGATCCGCGAAGTGTCGGCGTAGATCCCGGTCTGGCGGTCGTTGACGATCGAGCCTTCCGCCCAGCTGTCCCACAGGGCGTTGACGACGTCCAGGAACTCCTCGGCGCGCTGGTAGCGCTCACCGTGCGCCGGGCGCTCGATGCCGAAGTTGTGCGCCTCGGCCTCGCCCGCCGAGGTCACGATGTTCCACCCGGCCCTGCCGCCGCTGATGTGGTCGAGCGAGGCGAACTTGCGCGCCACGTGGAACGGCTCGTTGTAGGTGGTGGAGACCGTGGCGATCAGGCCGATGTGGTGGGTGACGGTCGCCAGCGCCGCCAGCAGCGTGAGCGGCTCCAGCCCGCCGAGAGCGTTGTGCTTGACGTTGCCCCACAGCGCCAGGCCGTCGGCGAGGAACACCGAGTCGAGCTTGCCGCGCTCGGCGATCCTGGCCAGCTCCTGGAAGTGCCCGATGTCGGTGATACGGCTCGGCTCGGTCAGCGGGTGCCGCCAGGCGGCTTCGTGGTGGCCGACGCCCATCAGGAAAGCGTTGAGATGCATCAGGTCCTCCACGTCGAGAAACGGCGCTCCAGGCGGACGAGGAGCAGGTTGACGGCCAGCCCGAGCACGGAGATCGTGATGATCCCCGCGTACATGTCGGGCACCCGGAAGTTGAACTGGGCGTAGTTGATGAGGTAGCCGAGCCCGGCCTTGGCGCCGACCATCTCGGCGGCGACCAGGACGAGGATCGAATACGCGCCGGCCAGCCGTACACCGGTGAAGACGGTCGGGACGGCGGCGGGCAGGATGACCTTCTGGAACAGCCTGGCCGGCCCCAGCCCCATCGACCGGGCCGACTTGATCAGCAGCGGGTCGACGCCTTTGACGCCCGCGATGGTGTTGAGCAGGATCGGCCAGGAGCAGGCGTAGAGGATGATCGAGATCTTCGACGTCTCGCCGAGGCCGAGGATCAGCACGAAGACGGGCAGCAGCGCGAGCGCCGCCGTGTTCCTGAACAGCTCCAGCACTGGGTTGAGGAAGTCGGCCACGGGCCGATACCAGCCGATCAACAGCCCCAGCGGGATCGCCGTGACGACCGCGAGCCCGAAGCCCGCGCCTGACCTGATCAGGGATGCCTCGACGTGGTCGACCAGCTCGCCCCCTCGGAGCAGCTCGAACCAGGCGGCCAGCACCTGGCTCAGCGGCGGCAGGAACGTCGGGTCCACCACCTCCAACCTCGGAAGCGTCTCCCAGACAGCCGCCAGCACGACGATCGCCGCACTGGCTCGTCCCGCTTTCCCTAGTACGGCGAGCCATGCGCGCCCGTGTACGGCGGCCCATGCTCTCCCGCGTACGCCGGGCCAAGCGCTCCCGTCTACGGCGGGCCGCCCGCTCTCACGTGGCTCCGCCTCCCCTTCGGGCCGTGGTTTCGTGGTCGTCGCTGGTTGGGCACCGTTCGAGGGCGCCGAGCTCCGCCGTACCCCTCCTCGCCGACCCGGCGCCTGGGAGCGCGGCCCGAGGGAGAGCTCCAGCTCGCTGCCGCTCGCCGTCGCAGCCACGTCTGTCGGCGCCGCGTTGCTCGACGTCGCCGCGCTGGGCGCCGTCGCCGTGCTGCTGTTGATAGGTGGGGTTGAGGTGCCGGTCAGGGCGTCGGTGAGGGTGAGGGGGTTGGCGTCGAGGGCGGAGGCGGACAGGCCGGCGCTGGCGGCGGAGGGTCTAGGCAACGGGGGTCGCCTCCTCGTGGAGCAGGGTCCAGATGGCGTGGCGGTACTCGCCGAAGCGGGGAGCCGCGCGGAGGTCGCCTTCGCGGGTGGGGAAGGTGACGGGGATGACGTCCCGGATGCGGCCGGGCGTGGGGGTCATGACGGCGACCCGCTGGCCCAGGTAGACGGCCTCGTCGATGGCGTGGGTGATGAAGATGATGGTCTTGCCGGTCTTGGCCCAGATCTGCAGCAGCTCCTCCTGGAGCGACTCGCGGGTCTGGGCGTCGAGCGCGGCGAAGGGCTCGTCCATGAGCAGCACGTCGGGGTCGAAGGCGAGGCTGCGCGCGATGGCCACGCGCTGCCGCATCCCGCCCGACAGCTCGTGCGGGTAGCGGCCGTCGAAGCCGGACAGCCCCACCAGATCCAGATATTTCCGGGCCAGCGCGGGCCGATCCCGCCGCGGCACGTCCTTGGCCTCCAGCCCGAACTCCACGTTGGCCAGCGCCGTACGCCAGGGGAAGAGCGCGTACTGCTGGAAGACGATCCCCCGGTCCAGCCCGGGCCCCGTGACGGGCGAGCCGTCGATGAGGATCAGGCCGCTGGTCGGCGTGGCCAGCCCGGTGAGCAGGTCGAGCAGCGTCGACTTCCCGCACCCGCTGGGCCCCACGAGCGTCAGGAACTCCCCTTCCCTGACGTCGAGCGATACCTCCGACAGGGCGGTGAAGCGTTCCCCGCGGACCGCGAACTCCTTGGTCACGTTCACGAACTGGATCTTCATCGGGCACCCCCGGCGAACGGGTTGTAGGCGTTGGTGAAGGCATTGGCCGCCTTGACCTGGCCCGGCTTGATCTCGCCCGAGCCCTCGAGCCAGTCGATCCACCGCTGGAACTCCTGCGCGGCGATCACCCCGCCGTTCGCGGTGACCCCGCTGCTCTTCCAGTAGCCGACCGAGGTCGCGTCCTCGTTGCGGTGCCGCCGGGCGATGATGTCCTTGAACTTGGCCACGACCTCCTCGCGGCTGTGCGTCTGGGTCCACTGGATGGCCTTGGCGACGCCGTCGACGAACTTCTTGGTCGTGCCGGGGTTCCTGGCGATGAAGCGGTCGGTGAGCACGTAGGTCCCGGCGGAGAAGTTCCCGAACAGGTCCACGTCCTTGAACAGCGGGTGGATGCCGCCGCGCTCCAGCGCCTTGTCGCGCAGGATGCCGCCGAGCACGGCCACGTCGATCTGCTTCTGCCGCAGCGCCTGCTCGGTGTTGACCGGCGGCACCACGACCTCCTCGACCTGCTTGGCCTCTTCGGGGCTCACGCCTCCGCGCTTCAGATACTCCTTGAGTACGGCTTCCGCGTGCGCGCCAAGCGTGTTCATGCCGACCTTCTTGCCGACCAGGTCGCGGGCGGACCTGATCGGGCTACCGTCCAGCGCGTAGTAGCCCAGGTAGGAGTTCTGGTCGCTGCCGTAGTAGCTGATGACGGCCTTGATCGGGGCTTTGGCGGCGATGAGCTTGATCACCGCGCCGTTGAACGCGCCGCCGAAGTCGGTCTGTCCTGTCGCGGCCGCCTGGATGTCCTGCGGCCCGCTGATGGTGTTGCCGATCCACTTGAGTTTGACGGGCTTGAGGTAGCCGAGATCCTCGGCCAGCTCGGGGAAGGTGACGGCGCCGACGCTGCCCTGGTATCGCAGCTCCTGGGTCTCGGTGGAACCCTGCGCGGTGCCGCACGCGGTCAGCAGGAAAATGAGGGGAATGAGACGTTTGATCACGATATGTCCTCTTCGGTGGTAGAAGGGGGCGAAAGATCGTGATCAGCGACACTGTGCGCTGACGACGCGGCAGTAGTCGACATGCGCGCGCCGGGTCAGGACCGGGCTCATGTCTTCGACGTTACGCAGGCCCGGCCGTAAAGTCAACTTTCCCTACTTGATTTACATGAAATACTGCGGCCCTGTACGGCTAGCGCACGTCCGCGAACCAGAGATCCGGCTCCCCCGCCTGCCTGCGGACCCGGCCCTTGGCCTCCAGCCAGACCAGGTGGGCCAGCGTCTCGCCGTTGGCCGAGCGGCGCATGAACGGCGGGATCGTCTCCCACGGCCGCGACCAGGTCAGCCGGGTGGCGATGTCCCAGCAGCTCAGCCCCTGGGCCGCCCGCTCGACCTCGGCCAGCCGCTCGTCGTGGTGCGCCATCACATAGTCGACCCGCTCGGCCAGCTCCAGGAAGCGGTACTCGTGCGCGGGCAGCACTTCCTCCACGTCGAACTTGCGCACGGCGGCCAGCGAGTCGAGGTAGTCGGCCAGCGGGTTCGGCCCGGACTGCGGGTGGACGGCGACGATCGGGGTGATCTTGGCGAGCACGTGGTCGCCGGAGAACAGCAGCCGCCGCGACTCCGACACGAAGCACAGGTGGCCGGGTGAGTGCCCGGGCGTCCAGACCGCCCGCAGGTCCCATCCGGGCAGGCCGAGCCGCTCGCCGTCCTCGACCAGCCGGTCGGGCTTGGCCATCGAGACCATGTGCCTGATCATCATCGAGGCGCCGGCCAGCTCGTCCAGCGTCAGCGCCGGGACCCCGGCCTTGACGAGCAGCCTGCGCTCCTTCTCGACGAGCTGGTCGATGGCGCTGTCGTCGTAGCGCTCGTGCACCAGCGCGGCGTCCTTCGGATGCAGCGCGATCCACGCGCCGGAGACCTCCCTGATCCGCCCGGCGAGCCCGTAGTGGTCGGGGTGGATGTGGGTGACCAGGACGCCCTTGACATCCGTGATCTCGTACCCCGCGACTCGCAATCCGGCGACCAGCCCGTCGTAGGCCTCGTCGGTGTTCCATCCGGCGTCGATGATGGCCACCCCATCGGGCAGCTCCAGCGCGTAGACCAGCACGTACCGCAGCGGGTTGATGGGAATCGGAACCGGGATGGACCACAACCCGGGCCGCACCCGCTCGACCGCGGGGACCGTCCGGTCCATCCACGCGTCGCGCTGCGCCTCGTTCGCCGGGGTAACCACAAACTTCGCCATGGACACGATTGTGCCCCCAGATCCCGAATCATGTTCTACTGGGGTGATGAAGCTAGGTCGCGAGATCGCGGACGACGGCCGCTTCGTCCGCCAGCCGAACCGGTTCACCGACCCGCTGGGGCCGCCCGAGCCCGGCCGCTACCGGCTGTACGCCTCCTTCGCCTGCCCGTGGGCGCAGCGGGTGCTGATCGTGCGGGAGCTGCTCGGCATCCAGGACCTGCTCGGCGTGACGATCGTCGATCCGATCAGGGACGAGAAGGGCTGGCGCATCCCCGGCGGCGATCCGGTCACGGGTGTGGAGTACCTGTCGGAGCTGTACCTGGCCACCGATCCCGGCTACACCGGCAGGTACACGGTTCCGTGCATCTGGGACGCCCACGAGAATCGCCTGGTCACCAACGACTTCCCGCGGATCACCCTGGACCTGGAGAGGTCGTGGAGGGGCGGCGGGGCCCCTGACCTGTATCCGGAGTCCGGGCGCGACCAGATCGACGCCATGAACGAGCGCCTCTACCGCGGGCTCAACAACGCCGTCTACGAGGCGGGATTCGCCCGCGGCCAGGCGGCCTACGAGGAGGCGGTCACGCGCGTCTTCCAGACGCTGGACTTCCTGGAGGAGCGCCTGGCCGACCGGACGTACCTCTTCCACGGGCTGACCGACAGCGACGTGCGGCTCTACACCACGCTGGCCCGCTTCGACGCCGTCTACCACTACCACTTCAAGTGCTCGATCAGGCGGCTGGTCGACTATCCGAATCTGTGGGCCTACGCCCGGCGCCTGTACGCGATCCCGGCCTTCCACGACACGACGGACTTCGACCAGATCAAGCGCCACTACTACGTCACCCAGACGAACGTGAACCCGTCGCGGATCGTGCCGCTCGGCCCGGAGCTGGACTGGTCGCCGGCATCCTGACGAACAGCGCGGCCGAGGCCAGCGCCACCACGGCGGCCACCGACCAGGCGGCAGCCGTACCGGACTGGGAGGCCAGCGCGCCCAGGGTCAGGTTGGCGGCCGCGCCGCCGCCCTGCAGGGACAGCGAGGCGACGGAGGTGAGCGTGGCGCGCTGGTCGTCCGGGACGGCCTTGTGCGTCATCTCCAGCGCGGGCACCTGCGCCGCGGCCAACCCCGAGAACATCACGACATAGGCGACCCCTGCCGAAACGAGCCCGGCCGACCCGGCCAGCCCCGAGGTGGCGGCGAGCGTCCCGAGCGCCACCGCCGTCAGCGCCACGCCCGCCATGCTGCCGCGTGCCGGGGTGCCGAGCAGCCGGACAAGGCGCGGGGCGAGCAGGCTGCCCAGCGCGCTGCTCGCGAAGCCGAGCGCGGCGACCACCGCGTAGGCGCTCGTGCCCAGCTCCGCCGTGCCGGCCAGCGCGGCGAGCCGCCCCGGCGTGAGCAGCTCGACCGAGCAGAGCGCCACCCCGTTGGCCGCCGCGAGCAGCATCAGCCTGCGCAGCACCCCGCGCCCGAACGCCATCCGCGCCCCCGCCAGCATCGTCGCCGACAGCCCCACCGAGGCCCCGCGCGCCCTGGCCGGCTCCGGCATCGCGACCAGCACCACCACCAGCAGCACCGCCGCCGCCACCGCCCCCAGCAGCGGCGGCACCGCCAGCGGCATGATCACGCCCTCAGGCACGGCCAGCGGCACGAACCCGCCCGCCAGCACGCCGGCGCACAGCGCCACCGACCCCGTCGCCCCGCCCTTGGCCAGCCCCGGCTTCAGATCGGAGTCACGGCCGACGGTGTCGACGTACCAAGCCTCGGCAGGACCGCTGGACAGCGCCCGGGCGATCGCCTTGAGCACGGAGACGACGAGGAACATCCAGAACGTGGTGGCCACGGCCATGCCGGCCATCGCCAGCACGAGGAAGGCCGCCGAGATCGCCAGCACGGTCCTGCGCCCGATCACGTCGGCCAGCCCGCCGGTGGGTAACTCCAGCGTGACGGTCACGACGTTGAACACCGTGGTGACCAGCCCGATCTGGGCCAGGCTCAGGCCGCGCTCGGTCATGAGCAGCACCATCGGCCCCATCATCAGGCCGATCGGCAGCCAGGTGAGGAAGCTGACCAGCAGGTAGCGGCGCAGGGGGGTCATTCCTCCTCCTGCTGTTTGCGCGGCAGCGCCGCGTACCAGACGCTCACCTGCTCGGCCGCCGGATCGTCCGCGTCCCGTTCGGCCAGCTCGCGGATGATCGCGCCGACCCGCTCCTCCAGCTCGCTCACGGCGGCGGGTGTGAGCCTGACGACCGCGTCGTTCATGCCGCTCACCGAGACCCACTCCCGCGGCCACTGGCCCGCGTCGAAGATCTCGACGCTGCGCGCGAGCACCTCGAGCTGGCGCATGTGCATGATCCGCACGCTCTCGCGCCCCTCGGGCGTGCGGGCCATCTCCGCGTTGTCCCATGAGGTGTAGCGGTGGCGGGCCCGCCAGCGCCGCTCGCGCCCGTCGGGCGAGGGGTCCTCCTCGATGAAGCCGTACTTGGCCAGCTCGCGCAGGTGGTAACTGGTCGAGCCGGAGCTCTCGGCCACCTTCCGCCCCAGCTCGCTGGCCGTGGCGGGCCCGTCGGTGCGCAGCAGCCCGAGCAGCCGCACCCGCAGCGGGTGGGCCACGATCTTGAGGACCTGCGGGTCGCTGATCTCGAAGCGCTCGTCCATGGCCATCACGGTAAATCCGCAAAGGCAATTTTGCAAATTGAACTTTGCGGTCTCCTCGCCTAAGCTTCCGGGCATGCTGGACGACATCTGGGTGGACGACGCGATCTACGAGCTGCGCCCCGACTTCGCGGTGCTGGTCATCACGGCTCACGGGCTGGTCAACGGGCCGACCGACGACCGGTCCCGTGCGTGGCTGGCCGACGCGTCGGCGGTAGCCGTACAGACCGAGAAGATCGAGGCGTGGAAGGACGCCTACCGGGCCTTCGGCGCCAAGCCCCAGCGGACCCGCCCCTCGGTGGACGCGCTGACGCGCAGGCTGCCGCTGCCGGAGATCAACCAGGTCGTCGACGCCTACAACTCGATCAGCGTCAAGCACGCGCTGCCGATCGGCGGCGAGGACCTGGACGCCTACCGGGGTCCGGCCAGGCTCGTCAGGGCGACCGGCGAGGAGGCGTCGGAGGAGGCGCTGGGCACGCCCGAGCCCGGCGAGGTGATCTGGCGCGACGACCTCGGCGTCACCTGCCGCAGGTGGAACTGGCGCCAGGTGGCGCGCACCCGGCTCACCGAGGAGACCAAGAACGCGATCTTCCTGCTGGAGCGGCTGGAGCCGATGTCCCTCGAGGAGCTCCAGACCGCCGGCGAGGAGCTGACTGAGCTGCTGTCCGAACTGTCCCCGGACGCGCAGATCGCTACCAGATTGGTATCCCAAGGGAAATAAACCTGATGTCGAGGTGTTGATACCAAACAGTAATAATGGCTGCACCACCTGGATTGACTAGGGGGGCGTGACCTCTTGGGACTGTCCTGAGAGGATCAGGCGAGGTGGCGGCGCCTCATAGGCGCGCGCTGCCGGTCCAGGCGAGTAGCCTTGGACAGGTTCTCTAACATCAACGCCGATCTGCGGAAGAGGGCGATTTCCGCCGTGTCGTCTGAGTCGTCGCGGTCAAACCCGCTGGCAAGCTTTGGACAGAACGAATGGCTTGTCGACGAGCTGTACCAGAAGTATCTGCAGGACCCTGAGTCGGTAGACAAGGCCTGGTGGAACTTCTTCGCTGACTACAACCCTGATTACGGTCCAGGCCGGACCACGGGCAAGGAGGCGGCGAACGGCACAGCGACCGCGCCCTCCTCCGCTCCCGTGGCGGCACCAACCAAGCCGGTGGAGAGGCCGACCGCCGAGAAGCCGGCCGCGGAGAAGCCGAAGCAGCCGGCCGCTCCGGTGCCCGCGGACGCCGAGGAGGTCAAGCTTCGCGGCGCCGCGGCGCGTACCGCGCTCAACATGGAGCTCTCGCTGTCGGTCCCGACGGCGACCAGCGTCCGGGCGATCCCCGCCAAGCTGCTCATCGACAACCGCATCGTCATCAACAACCACCTGAAGCGCGGTCGCGGCGGCAAGGTGTCCTTCACGCACCTGATCGGCTTCGCCATCGTCAAGGCGCTGAAGGCGATGCCGGAGATGAACTTCTCCTACGCCAAGGTCGACGGCAAGCCCACGCTTGTCAGGCCCCAGCACATCGGCATCGGCCTGGCCATCGACGTCCAGAAGAGCAACGGCGAGCGCCAGCTGCTCGTGCCCTCGATCAAGAGCGCCGAGTCGATGGACTTCCGGCAGTTCTGGATGGCCTACGAGGACATCGTGCGCAAGGCGCGCGCGGGCAAGCTCGGCGTCGACGACTTCGCCGGCACCACGATCTCGCTGACCAACCCCGGCACGATCGGCACCGTCCACTCCGTGCCCCGCCTGATGCCCGGGCAGGGCACGATCATCGGCGTCGGCGCGATGGAGTACCCGGCCGAATACCAGGGCGCCTCCCCCGACACGCTGTCGAGGCTGGCCGTCTCCAAGGTCATGACGCTGACCAGCACCTACGACCACCGGATCATCCAGGGCGCCCAGTCGGGCGACTTCCTGCGCCAGATCCACCGGCTGCTGCTGGGCGAGGACGGCTTCTACGACGAGATCTTCGAAGCCCTCCGGATCCCTTACGAGCCGGTCCGCTGGGTGCAGGACATCTCCGCCTCGCACGACGACGACGTGGCCAAGTCCGCTCGCGTCATCGAGCTGATCCACGCCTACCGGGTGCGCGGCCACCTCATGGCCGAGACCGACCCGCTGGAGTACAAGCAGCGCAAGCACCCCGACCTGGACATCCAGTCGCACGGCCTGACGCTGTGGGACCTGGAGCGCGAGTTCGCCACCGGCGGTTTCGGCGGCCGGGCGCTGATGAAGCTGCGCGAGATCCTCGGCGTGCTGCGCGACTCCTACTGCCGCACGGTCGGCATCGAGTACATGCACATCCAGAACCCCGAGGAGCGGGCCTGGATCCAGGCGCGGGTGGAGAAGCCGCACGCCTCCCCCGACCGGGAGGAGCAGCTCAACATCCTGGGCCGGCTCAACACCGCCGAGGCGTTCGAGACGTTCCTGCAGACCAAGTTCGTCGGCCAGAAGCGCTTCTCGCTCGAGGGCGGCGAGTCCCTGATCCCGCTGCTCGACTCGGTGATCAGCGACGCCGCCGAGGAGGGCCTGGACGAGGTCGTCATGGGCATGGCCCACCGCGGCCGGCTCAACGTGCTCGCCAACATCGTCGGCAAGTCCTACGGGCAGATCTTCGGCGAGTTCGAGGGCAACATCGACCCGCGCACCGCGCACGGCTCCGGCGACGTCAAGTACCACCTGGGCTCCACCGGCACCTTCACCGCACCGAGCGGCAAGACCATCAACGCCTCGGTGGTGGCCAACCCCTCGCACCTCGAGGCGGTCGACCCGGTGCTCGAGGGCGTCGTGCGGGCCAAGCAGGACCTGCTGGAGCGCGGCGAGGAGGGCTTCACCGTCCTGCCCGTGCTCATCCACGGCGACGCGGCCTTCGCCGGCCAGGGCGTGGTGGCCGAGACGCTGAACCTGTCGCAGCTGCGCGGCTACCGCACCGGCGGCACCGTGCACGTGGTGGTCAACAACCAGGTCGGCTTCACCACCTCGCCCGCCTCGTCCCGGTCCAGCGTCTACGCCACCGACGTGGCCCGGATGATCCAGGCGCCGATCTTCCACGTCAACGGCGACGACCCCGAGGCCGTGGTCCGCGTCGGCCAGCTGGCCTACGAGTACCGCCAGGCCTTCCGCAAGGACGTGGTCATCGACCTCATCTGCTACCGCCGCCGCGGTCACAACGAGGGCGACAACCCGGCCTTCACCCAGCCGCTGATGTACGACCTCATCGACGCCAAGCGCTCGACCCGCAAGCTCTACACCGAGGCGCTGATCGGGCGCGGCGACATCACGGTCGAAGAGGCCGAGCAGGCGCTGCGCGACTACCAGGCCAAGCTGGAGCAGGCCTTCACCGAGACGCGCGAGGCGGCCAAGAAGCCGCAGGAGAGCGACCTGAAGGTCCAGCCGGCTGAGGTCGTCAAGTGGTCGCACGACGACACGCCCACGGCGATCTCCGACGAGACGCTCAAGCGCATCGTCGACACCCAGCTCAACCTGCCCGAGGGCTTCACCGTCCACCCGCGTCTGGCACCCGTGCTGCAGCGGCGCGGCCAGATGGTGGAGACCGACTCGATCGACTGGTCGATGGGCGAGACGCTGGCGTTCGGGTCGCTGCTGATCGACGGCCACCCGGTGCGCCTGGTCGGGCAGGACTCCCGCCGCGGCACGTTCACGCAGCGGCACGCCGTACTGGTCGACAGGATGTCCGGCGAGGAGCACACGCCGCTCAAGACCTTCAACCAGGACACCTCGAAGTTCTACGTCTACGACTCGCTGCTGAGCGAGTTCGCGGCGCTGGGCTTCGAGTACGGCTACAGCGTCGTGCGGCCCGAGGCCCTGGTCGCCTGGGAGGCCCAGTTCGGCGACTTCGTCAACGGCGCTCAGACGATCATCGACGAGTTCATCTCCTCCGGTGAGCAGAAGTGGGGGCAGAAGTCCTCGGTCGTGCTGCTGCTGCCGCACGGCTACGAGGGCCAGGGCCCCGACCACTCCTCCGCCAGGATCGAGCGGTTCCTGCAGGTGTGCGCGCTGGACAACATGACCGTCGCCCAGCCGTCCACGCCGGCCAACTACTTCCACCTGCTGCGCTGGCAGGTCGAGTCCGGCCGGCAGAAGCCGATGGTCGTCTTCACGCCCAAGTCGCTGCTGCGGCACAAGCGGGCCACGTCCAAGGCGTCGGACTTCACCACCGGCACCTTCCAGCCGGTGATCGGCGACACCAAGGTCGATCCGGCCAAGGTCACCAAGGTCCTGCTCTGCTCGGGCAAGGTCTACTACGACCTGGAGCAGGGCAGGGAGCAGTCCGGCCGCGACGACGTGGCGATCGTCCGGCTCGAGCGGCTCTACCCGTTCCCGGCCGAGGAGCTGACGGCAGAGCTGGCCCGCTACGGCTCGAACGTGCAGCTCAACTGGGTGCAGGACGAGCCGGTCAACATGGGCCCGTGGCCGTACCTGGCGCTCAAGCTGGCCGAGGACCCGCAGTTGCTGGGCGGGCGCCCGCTGGTCCGCGTCTCGCGGACCCCGAACAGCTCGCCCGCGACCGGATCCCACAACGCTCACGACACCGAGCTGGAAGAGATCCTCACGCAGCTGTACGCCTGACAGATCACCCGTGAAAGGCCCCCGCCCCGGCGGGGGCCTTTTCCACATCATGAGGGAGTTCCACGACATGTACTTCACCGATCGCGGGATCGAGGAGCTCGTCCAGCGGCGGGGCGAGGAGGAGGTCACGCTGGCCTGGCTCGGCGAGCGGCTGCGCGAGTTCGTCGATCTCAACCCGGAGTTCGAGACCCCCGTCGAGCGGCTGGCCACGTGGCTGGCGCGGCTGGACGACGAGGACGAATAGACGCGATACATCTTGAGTTCTCGCTGAACGCGACATATCGTGTCTCTAGACGCCGTCATTGGGAGGGGACATGAACCAGTGGTCGATCGAGGGACCCGAGACGCTCACGTTCGGACCGGTACGGTCCCTGGACGTGCGGATCGTCGCGGGCCGGCTGAACGTGCTGGCCAGCGACGGGCCACCGACCCTGGAGGTGGCCGAGGTCGACTCGTCGCCGCTGATCGTGACCTACGACGAGGAGCATCAGGAGCTCGTCGTCGCCTACAAAGACCTGACCTGGGAGGGCCTGCTCAGCTGGCTGCGCCGTGACAGGCGCAACTCGTCGGTGACCCTCACGGTTCCCAAGACCTGCGCGGTCAACGCCGGGGTCGTCTCGGCCCAGGCCGTGGTCGCCGGCTTCGAGAACATGACGCAGGTCAGGTCCGTCTCCGGCGACATCGTGCTGGACGGCGTGAGCGGCGACGTGAGCGCCACCACGGTGTCGGGTGCCGTGGAGAGCCGGGCCATGGAGGGCGACCTGGCCTTCAAGAGCGTCTCCGGCGAGCTGACCGTGGCCGAGGGCACCCCGCGCAGGCTGCGCGCCAACTCGGTGGCCGGCCGGATCACCTGCGACCTGCGGCTGCGGCCCACCGGCCACGTGACGCTCAACAGCGTCTCGGGCGACATCCTGGTCAGGCTGCCGGAGAACGTGGAGACGGACGTCAACATCCGCTCCACCTCGGGGCGCCTGGTCAGCACGTTCGACGAACTGTTCACCGCGAACAACCCCGGGAGCAAGACGCTCCAGGGGCGGCTGGGCGGCGGCATGGCCTCCCTGTCCGCGACCACGGTCTCGGGCGAGGTCGCGCTGCTCAAAGGGGAGAAGGAATGAGCCCTGTCTTCGGTCATGGTCGGTTGCGGCTGTATCTGCTCAAGTTGCTGGAGGAGAGCCCGCGGCACGGCTATGAGGTGATCAGGCTGCTGCAGGACCGCTTCCTCGGCGTCTACTCGCCCTCTCCCGGCACGATCTACCCGCGCCTGGCCCGCCTGGAGGAGGAGGGCCTGGTGACGCACGAGGTGGTCGACGGCAAGAAGGTGTTCTCGATCACCGACAAGGGCCGCGAGGAGCTCAACTCGCGCATGGACGAGCTCGCCGACCTGGAGCAGGAGATCTCCGCCTCGGTGCGCGACATCGCCCGCGAGGTCAAGGAGGACGTCCGCGACACCGTCAGGTCGCTGCGCGACGAGCTGACCAGGATGGCCAAGGACGTGGGCACCGGCACCCGCCAGGACGCCAAACGCATGCGCGACCAGCAGAAGGCCGAGTTCCGCCGGCTCAAGGAGGAGCAGAAGCGCCAGTGGATGGAGCACGCCCATAACTGGCAGGGCGAGAGCGAGCGCCTGAACAGGGAGTGGCGCAGGATCTGGACCGAGGCCTGGGCCACGCTGGGCGGCGCGCCCGCCAACCGGGTGGAGCTCGACAACGAGCTGGGCGGCCTGCTGGCCGACTTCGTGGCCGACGTACGGCAGGAGGCCTCGGGCGGCGACCTGAGCCGCCAGCGGCTGAACGAGGTGCGCGCCGCGCTGAAGGAGGCCGCCGACAAGATCCGCCAGACGCTGGAGCGGTGACTAGGCGGCCAGCCTGCGCGGATTCCTGGCGGCGCGGCGGGCGTGGTAGGCGATCGGCATGTAGCGCAGCCTCTCGGGCAGCCTGGGCGCGATCACCGCGACCGCCCGCCCGACCTGCCGCAGCCGCCGCTCCTCCCGCGCCGACCAGGTCAGCCCCAGCTTCTCGCGTACGGCTGGCGGCAGCGTGCCCACGGTGACGAAGTAGTTGAACTCCCCCGTCCCCATGCCGAACGGCTTCCACAGCGCCTCGGGCAGCCCCGGCGGTTTCGGGCTGCGCCGCAGTTGCCCGAGCACGTCGAGCGCGGTCGGATGGGCCTCGAGCCGGTTGGCCACCATGTCGTCGAAGTAGGCCCAGAAGGACTTCAGGTCCTGCGGCATCTCCCGCTCCGGCACCCGCAGGATCCGCCCGAGCCGGCGCGACTCCTCATACAGCCGCTCCTGCTGGCTGGTGCTGTACGGCGTGCCGAAGTACCGCCGCAGCACGATGAAGCGCTCGAACAACGACAGGTGCACGAACGCCCAGGCCTCGCCGTTGAGCGCGTGGTATTCGCGGCCCCGCTCATCGACGCCGTTGATGGTCCGGTGCAGCTCGCGCAGGCGGAGCCCCTCGGCGGGCCCGTCCTGCCCGCCGTACACCCAGGTCTGGACGGAGGTGAGGGTGCGGTTGAGCCTGCCCCAGGGGTCGGTCTTGTAGCTGGAGTGCTCGGCGACGGCCGCGCCGACGGCCGGGTGCATGGTCTGGATCACCAGGGCGCTGCCGGCCACGAGCAGGTTGCGGTATTCGCCGGCCGTCTCCCAGTGCATCGAGCCGGGGCCGAACGTCTCAACGTCCATGGTCACGCCTCCCGCGTGATACAACACCTCCTTCTTTGTATCACCCGGGAGGCACGGAAGTAACCCATCACTTATCTCAGACGGTGAACACGATCTTGCCGAAGACGTCGCCTGACTCCAGCGCGGCGAACCCCTCGCGCGCCTCGGTGAGCGGCAGCGTGCGGTCGATGAGCGGGCGGACGCCGGTCTGCTCCAGGAAGACGGCCAGCCGGGCGAGCTGGTCGCGGGTGCCCATGGTGGAGCCGATCACCGACAGCTGCAGGAAGAAGACCCGGTTGAGGTCGGCGGGCGGGACCGCGCCGCTGGTGGCGCCGGAGACCACGATGCGACCGCCCGGCTTGAGCGCCTTGAGCGAGTGGTCCCAGGTGGCCTGGCCGACGGTCTCCATGACCGCGTCGACCCGCTCGGGAAGCCTGGCGCCGGTCTCGAAGGCCTGGTCGGCGCCGAGCTGCAGGGCCCGTTCCCGCTTCTCGGCCGAGCGCGAGGTGACCCACACGCGGTAGCCGCCCGCCCGGCCGAGCGCGATCAGCGCGGTGGCCACGCCGCCGCCGGCGCCCTGCACCAGCACGGTCGAGCCCGGCTGGAGCCCGGCCTTGTCGAAGAGCATGCGGTAGGCGGTCAGCCAGGCCGTGGGCAGGCAGGCGGCCTGTTCGAAGCTGAGCGCGGCGGGCTTGGGCACCAGGTTGCGCCGGGGTACGGCCACCCGCTCGGCGAGCGTGCCGTCGTACACCTCCGACAGCAGCGACCGCTTGGGGTCGAGCGTCTCGTCGGCGCCCGAGTAGGTGTCACCGGCGATGACGGAGTGGACGATGACCTCGTTGCCGTCCTCGTCGAGGCCGGCCGCGTCACACCCGAGCACGATCGGCAGCCGGTCCTGCCTGATGCCGACACCCTTGAGCGTCCACAGGTCGTGGTGGTTGAGCGCGGCGGCCTTGACGGTGACGGTGGTCCAGCCGTCCGGCGTCTTGGGATCCGGGTGCTCGCCGAGCGTCAGCCCGGCCAGAGGATTGTCGGGATCGGTCTGTGTGGCGGTTACGGCGAACATGGCCGCACCCTACTTCAGGGTGATCCGCACTCCTGCGATGGCCCGCTGGACGAAGTCCGAGTCTCCGGAGGCCGCGACCTGCACGTCACCCCTGCAGACGAACCTGGCCGGCCGGCCCTGCCCGTCGACCACGGACGGCATCCTGGCCTTGTGGCGGCAGTCGGGGGTGGGGATCAGCGCGAGCATGTCGCCGCCGTCGCCGCCGAACCACAGCTGCGGCCCGACGGGGTCGCCACGCGCGTTCTCCCCCGGCGCGGCCATGCGCACGATGCCCTTGCCGCTGAGCACGAGGAAGCCGCCGGAGGCCACCCTGCCGCGCAGGTCGCCGGCCGCGGCGATGCGCTGGTCGAACTCCAGCCCCTCCGGCTGGTCGTACAGCGCCATCTTCCAGCGCCCGAAGGTGTACAGCAGCACCTCGCCGTCGGAGGGGAAGCCCGGCTGGTGCGGCCAGAGCGTGACGTTCGAGGTCAGCTTCCTGATCGGCATCCCGCCCTTGGAGATCTCGACCTCGCCCTCATAGGGCGCGACGAGCTCCAGGTACTGCCCGGCCACCCACACGCCGCGGAAAGGCCGCAGCCCCAGCTTCTCCAGCCCGACGTCGGCCGGGTAGCGCACCTCGGCGGTGCGCCCGTCGGGGAAGACCACCCGCATGCTCGCCTGCGGGCCCGTCACGACGGGTTTCGGATGCAGGACGTTCGAGGCGCCGCTGATGGTGACCACCATCGAGGGGACCGGGTTCGGCGTCGGCGTGGGCTTCGGAACGGCTCCCGGCTCGCGGCTGGCCAGCAGGCCGATGATCGGCACGGCCAGCAGCCCGAGCACCACCAGCAGGCCGATCCACCGGCGACGGCCCCGCTCACCCGCTTCGATGACGTCGAACTGATCGGACATGCGCCCTCCGAACCCAGTTCAGTCGAGTGCGGGCGGGCGGCGCTCTTACCAGACGGCTACATTGACCTTCCCATCGGTGGTGACCCTGACGGCCTGCCCGACCAGCTCGCGCGACTCGGCGTCCACGATGAGGTCCTGGCTGGTCACGTGCGCGTACGCGCGGGTCCGATCGGGCAGGTCGAGCACGAGGATCCCGCGCTGCGCCGCCCCGTCGCGCCCGTGCGCGACCGTGTAGCCGGCCACGACGGCCTCGCCCTCGTAGGCGGGCACGATCTCGACGGGCTTGGCGGTGAACACCGGCGTCCCGTCGCCCGGCCGGCCGCCCGGCTCGGTGGACCAGACGGCGTAGGCGTGCTTGGTCAGGTGCATGCCCACCGCCGTGACCAGGCCGTGCCCGCCCTGCTGAGGTAGCAGCCCGGCCATGGTCGCCGTCGAGTGCAGGACGTAGTCGCTCGAGGGCCCTCCGGCGTACGGCAGGCCGCCCGTGACCGTGAGCCCGCGGGGATCGTAGGGGTCCAGCCCGATCGCGTCGCAGGCCTGACGCAGCGCGATGGCGAAGCAGCTATAGACGTCGAGGGCGCCCATGTCGCCGAGGGACAGCCCGGCCCGCTCGAAGGCGTTCCGCGCGGCCTCACCGATGGCCGGCGAGGATCCGAGCTCGGGCCGCGCGGCCACCTCCCAGGTGTCCTCCGCGTACGCCCAGCCCCGCAGGTAGACCCGCCTGTCGCGGGGCACACCCAGTCGGTCGGCCAGTTCGGTGCTGACCAGCAGCACGGCCGCCGCCTGGTCCACCTCGATGACCGCGACGGTGTTCCTGGTGTACGGCCAGCCGACGAACCTGTTGCCGGTGACGAGCTCCTCCGGAGTGCGCGCGGTACGCCGCCAGGCGTAGGGGTTGGCCGCGGCGACCTCGGTCATCGGGGCCATCATCCGGCCGCGGTCGGCCATCTCCTCCTCGATGCTCCACCCCCGGGCGGCCCGGCGGGCGGTCTCCATGATCGCGTAGGTGTGCACGGGCAGGAACAGCTCGTGCGCCAGCTCGCTGGGGTGCGGCGGCCGTTCCCAGCCGTAGGCCGGCTTGGGGTCGGCCGGGTGACTCCACGGCGCGTGCTCCTGCCGCCGGCGGTAGTAACGCTTGGTGGCCAGCGCCTCGGCCCCGGCGACCAGGGCGGAGTCGAGCTCCCCCGCGGCGATCCTGGCGGCGGCCTCACCGATCAGCAGCTGCGGTGCCGTACCGCTGACCTTGGAGTAGGCGCGGTGCCCGGGCGCGGCGCCGAGCCGGGCGGCCAGGCGGTCGACCGGGGCGTCGTACTGCCAGGAGTCGGTGTAGACGAGCTGGATGGACTCAAGGCGATCAGGGGCCAGGCCGGCCTCGCGGGTGGCCTCGCGGGCCACCTGCTCCCACAGTTCGAGCGGCTCGGGGCCGGGCTGCTCGCGCACGGTGCGCTGGGCGGCACCGACGAGGCAGGGGGTGCGTGGATCCATGACCCCATCTAACCAGAACGCGATTCGGTTGCAATTGATAAGTCGTGTTACCGGTGTTACCAGAGAAATTTCCCACCTGCGGAAATACTTTCTGCGAATACATGCGGTTTCGTTATTTCCATAACGGATCGGGAACCGAACCATGCTTTTTCACGTCGTTCCGTGGCCGATCCCCGGCGGGATTCATTAACGTTCCGATCGTTTTCCTGGCCCACCGGGGCGCAGTACCCCGCTCTGGGCCGCCGAGAACTTTTGGAAGGAGCTTCATGAATTCCCGAGCAAGGCGCATCGTGTTCCCGATCGCCGGACTCGCGGCCGTCGGACTGGCCGCCGGACTGGTGAACAGCACCTCGGCGAACGCATCCTCACCCAAGGACGTCGTGTCCAGGAACGCCACGACGCCCGCGGCCCAGGCCGTCCAGTTCTGGACGCCGGACCGCATCAAGCAGGCCACCAACTTCGACAACTCCGTGGGCGCCCGATCCAAGGGCGTCAAGGGCAGCAACTCCGCTCCCGACGGCCCTCCCGGTTCCGTCCCGCCGATCGGCGAGGAGAAGACCAAGACCGTCAAGAGCAAGCAGGTCAACCTGCCCAACACGGTGGGCCGCGTGTTCTTCACGCTGCCAGGGGCGAACCCGAACGACCCGCGCAGCTGGCGCTACTGCTCGGCGAGCTCCGTGCAGAGCAAGTACCGCAACCTGGTGGCGACCTCCGCGCACTGCGTCTACGACACCCAGAAGAACGTCTTCTACGACAACTGGATTTTCATCCCGTCGTACTGGGACGGCGACAACGCGTGGGAGGGCAAGGCGCCCTACGGAATCTACGCGGCCAAGACGTTCAACGCGCACGACGATTTCGTGGTGAAGGAGGACTACGACTTCGACTACGCGTTCGTGAACGTCTACAACGGCATCAAGGTCAAGTGGGAGAAGGTCAACGGCAAGTGGCAGTGGACGGTCAAGAACGTCGGCCGACTGGGTGACAACGTCGGCGGTCAGGGCTTCACCTGGAACCGCAGCACCAAGCTGAACGTCTTCTCCTTCGGCTACCCGGCCGGCCCGCACCCCGACGGCGACAAGCCCTACACCGGTCGCACGATGAAGTGGTGCTACGGCAAGACCGCGCCGATGCCCGAGGCCAAGAAGTACAACGCCCAGGAGCACATCGGCTTCAAGTGCTCCTTCACCGCCGGCGCGAGCGGCGGTCCGTTCATCTACAACTACAAGAGCGCCACGCGCACCGGCTACCTGGCCGGCGTGAACAGCATCGCGTGGGACACCGACGGCAACGACCGCTACGACCACATCTCGTCGCCGTACTTCAACACCGACACCTACAAGGTCTACAAGGCCGCCGCCAACCTCTGGACCGGCAACATGCCGTAACGGACGGCCTGCTCGCCAGGCCCCGGCCCCTCTCCCTGGCCGGGGCCTCTGAGCTGCAAGAACACCTGTTTGACGTGGCTCTTATGTAACGCACGGCACCCTTGATCAGATAACAAATCCCCATCCGAGCTGCAATACGGTCTGTGGATCTGGAAAAATCCACCCTTACGACCCCAAGAAAGGCATTTCATGATCCCCCCGGTCCGGCGCCTGCTGGCGGCTGCGCTCTTCGGCGCGCTGCTCGTGCTGCCCGGATTCACAGGGACTTTCGGCCTCGGTGGGGTCGCGCGGGCCGACACCAGTGTGCAGACCGTGTCGCTGGCCAAGACGGCCGCCGATGTGCAGAAGGTCGCCAACTACTGGAAGCCGGACAAGCTCAAGAAGGCTGACAACTACTCCCCCGCCACCCCGGCTACCAAGCCCGCCGCCACGGCCACCTCCACCGCCGCGGCCACCGCCGGGCCGGTCACCAAGGTGCTCAAGGGCCGCAGCGCGCCGCGCGTGTCTCCCGCCGCGCCGAAGAAGGGCGGGGTGGCCAGCACCATGGGCAAGGTCTTCTTCCGCTTCGGCGACAAGGAGTACTGGTGCTCGGCCAGCTCGGTCGCGGCAGGCAACCGCAGCGTGGTCGCCACCGCCGGGCACTGCGCTTACGACCCGCGCCAGGGCGTGGCCGCCGAGTACTGGATCTTCGTGCCCAACCCCGGACCCAACGGCGAGACGCCCAACGGGATCTACGTGGGCTCCTCGATCAGCATGCACCTGGACTGGGCCGGCAAGGGCGACTACGACTTCGACTACGCCTTCGTCACCGTGCACCGCGGGTTCACCTGGACCGAGAAGGACGGCAGGTACGTCATGACCGACGTCGGCCGGCTCCAGGACAACGTCGGCGGCGAGGGCCTGGCGATCAACCAGAAGACCGGCAACGTGGTCATCGCCTTCGGCTACCCGGCGGGCCCGGAGCCCGATGGCAGCCGGCCGTACAACGGCCTGGCCCTCGAGCTGTGCAAGGGGCTCACGTCCTGGACCGTCGCCCCGGGCCTCGACCTGCAGAAGGGCGTGCAGCTGCAGCCGTGCAGCTTCACCGCAGGCGCCAGTGGCGGACCCTGGCTGATCAACTACAACCCGGCGCAGAAGCTGGGCGACCTCACCGGGATCAACAGCCTGACCTGGAACCGGGACGCCAAGGGATCCTACGACGCGGTCTCCTCGCCCAACTTCGACTCGGTCACCGGCGAGATCTACCGACACGCCGCAGCGCTCACCACGCCGTCAAAAGTGACGTAAGTCACATCTGACCGAACCTCCTCCTTGCTGATCAGCGACGATACGATCACGCTCCGGTTTTGGATCTTTGACTGGCCTTTGACCAGGCATACCGGAAATTCCCATGACCAGAGTCAGACCGGTAGGTTCCTGCGCTGACCATCTGCTGATTTGTCGGGCGCGCCCGGTTACTCAGCGCAAGGCAAGCCTGGAGTCTTTACCGTGAAGCGAATCCTTCTCCCGGTCGGCGGCGCCGTCCTGGCGGCCGGCCTGCTCACCGCGAGCCTGGTGGGCGGCCCCGCCCAGGCCGCCGGCGACATCGCCAAGGACCCGATGGCCACCAACACCGGACAGGCCTCCAAGGTCGCCGCCTTCTGGGCGGCCTCCAACTTCGCCGCTCTCCGCCAGGCGACCCAGTACACCTGGGACTCCAAGGAGGTGTCGAAGAAGGTCGTCTCCAAGGGCGGCTACACCCCCGACGGACGCCCGGGCTCGGTCTCCCCGATCGGCCAGGACAAGGCGCCGGCCGTCAGGGCCCAGAACGTCAACATCCCCAGGACCATCGGCAAGGTCTTCTTCGTCGACGGCCAGGGCAAGTTCCGCTGGTGCTCGGCCACCTCCGTCCAGTCGCAGTACCGCAACCTGGTCGCCACCGCCGGCCACTGCGTCTACGACACCGACGCCAACACCGACGTGCTGGACAACTGGGCCTTCGTGCCCGGCTACTACCAGGGCAAGATGCCGTGGGGCATCTACGTGGGTAAGCAGGCCTTCACCCACTACGACTTCGACACCTACGAGGACTACGACCGCGACTTCGCGTTCGTCACCGTTTACAACGGCATCCTCTTCGACGGTGTCAAGCAGGTCGACGCCAAGGACTACGGCCAGTTCAGCGGGCCCAAGTGGAGCCACGGCGGACACAACTACATCCTGGTGTCCAAGGACGCGGGCCGCCTCGGCGACGCCGTCGGCGGTCAGGGCGTCGCCTGGAACCAGCCCACCGGCAAGACGGTCCGCACCTTCGGTTACCCCGCGGCCCCCCACCCCGACGGCAACCGGCCCTACTCCGGGGTCACGCCGAAGACCTGCTACGGCGCGACCACCGCGAAGGCCGTCGGCGCGCCCTGGCTCAAGATCGAGGAGCACATCGGGCTCAAGTGCGCCGTCACGCCCGGCTACGACGGCGGCCCTTGGCTGATCCAGTACAACAACGGGCGCCGCCTCGGCCTGGTCAACGGTGTCACCAGCACCTTCGCCGACCAGGACGGGAACGACCGCATCGACACGATCACCTCGCCGTACTTCGACGGCGAGACGGCCGCGGTGTACAACGCGGCCAAGAGCGTCTGGTCCGGCAAGATCGTCGGCCCCAACGGCGAGCTCTACAAGTAACCCCCTCCACCCCTCCAAAGGGCCCGGCACCACTCACGGTGCCGGGCCCTTCTTTTTTTGCGCACCACTCCCGCCCATTACGTGCGGCTCCCACCTATTACGTACGGCCCGCTCCCCGGCGTACGGCTCCCGCACTCCCGACCCGCACGTCCCCTGTTCCCTCTGCGCCACCTCTCACCTCGGAACCAAGCCCCCTCAGCCAGACCACCCTGGGCAACCGCCCGCGCTCGGGCACCCCGGCACCGCCCCCGACCCCTCAGCTACGGGCGCCCCCTGGCGCCGGGTCGGCGAGCTGTTGGTCGGCGGTCGTCGGCGCCCCTGAACGGCGGCCAGCCGATCCTCGGGACGTGGCCCATGGGGCGTCGTAACGGTGGCCGGCCATGTATCGCCGGAGGAGCGTCTCCCTGGACAGGGGCCAGCCGAAGTGCGGTGGTTGGCGGTGGGGTGGCCTTGCCGTACGAGAAGAGACCTCAGACCACGCACGGACGGAGCCCAGAGCGAGGCATCGCACCGCGAAGTGACCTCAGCACGGGGCGACTCCCCGCGAAGGGAGCCCTGGAACGGGCCAACTCACGGCGAAAGAGCCCGCAGAACGGGCCCCGTGGGGCGCGGAAAGGGCGGTGGCGGCGCGAACCTGAAGATCTCCTGTGAGTTGGGGAGCGAATTAGACGGAGATCGGGCCGATCCGGTTCCTGTGATCTGAGTCACATTGTGTAGCTCACGGATCGTGGCGTGCCACTTACGGCGCTTTCGCGCCATCCGCTACAACCCCCCGCATACCCAGTAAGAACGTGGCGAGACGATCACTCGCCGCGAAGATCTCTGACTGGTAACAGCACGGTCACGACGGTAAGGGTGACTACCAGATCGCCCAAAGCGGCTTTTACCTGCGGAGATCACCGCGCTATGTTCCTGGCTATCCCTTTACTGACGCATGGGACGCGTGTTGCGACCCACGACAGAGCAAGGAGCAGTTCCCTTGAAGCGCATCCTCATCCCCGCCGGTGGTGCCGTTCTGGCTACCGGCCTTCTGGCTGCCGGCCTGGCCGGCACCGCCACGGCCGCCAGCGACGTCGCCACCGACCCGATGGCGGCGAGCGCGGCAAATGCGAAGGCCATCGCACAGTTCTGGGCCGAGTCCAACGGCGCCGCCCTGAAGTCGGCCACCGAGTCCAACGTCTGGGACAAGGCTGACGTCGCCAAGCTGCAGAGCAAGGGCGGCTACAGCCCGGACACGAAGCCCGGCTCCACGGCCCCGATCGGCCAGGAGAAGAAGACGTCCTCGAAGTACCAGAACGTCAACATCCCCAAGACGATCGGCAAGGTCTTCTTCGTCAACGGCAAGGGCGAGAAGAAGTGGTGCTCCGCCACCTCGATCCAGTCGAAGTACCACAACCTGGTCGCCACGGCCGGCCACTGTGTCTACGACACCCAGAGCAACGTCGACACCATGTCGAAGTGGGTCTTCGTGCCCGGCTACTACCAGGGCAAGGCGCCCTGGGGCATCTACGTGGGTAAGCAGGCCTTCACCCACTACGACTTCGACAACTACGAGGACTACGACCGCGACTACGCCTTCGTAACCGTCTACAACGGCATCAAGGTGTCGGGGGTTACCCCGAAGCAGGTGTCGAAGGCCGAGTTCGACAAGTTCACGGGCATCAAGGATGCCAAGGACGTGGAGATCACCCAGGCCGACTACCAGAAGTGCAAGGACCTCAACGGCGGCGAGACCCCGGACTGCTGGGCCAAGACCGACACCAAGATCGAAGAGGTCGGCCCCGACTACCCCGGCGCCGTCAAGGCCTTCACTGAGGTGACCAAGGAGCAGTACGACGCCGCCCCCAAGGGCAGCGGCAACGGCTCCCAGGCCCCCGCCCAGACCAAGGCCGAGAACGTCACGAAGTCGGAGTACGACGCCTACAAGGGCCCGGGCTACCGCAAGATCGACGCTCGCGGCAACTACACCATCACCCACTACTTCACCAAGCACTGGGTGAAGAAGACCGACATCAAGGGCTACTACAAGACGGTCTTCTACATCATCGAGAGCTCGGCGCTGGACGCCGGTCGTCTCGGTGACGCCGTCGGCGGCCAGGGCTTCGCGTGGAACCAGCCCACCGGCAAGTACGTCCGCGTGTTCGGCTACCCGGCCGCTCCCCACCCGGACGGCAACAAGCCCTACACCGGCGTCACGCCGAAGTGGTGCTACGGCAAGACCTCGAAGAAGCTCGTCGGCTCCGCCGCCAAGAAGATCGAGGAGCACATCGCCCTCAAGTGCGCCATGACCGAGGGTGCCGACGGTGGCCCGTGGCTGTACAAGTACAGCAACACCAAGCGTCTCGGCTACGTGAACGGTGTCACCAGCACCTTCAACGACCAGGACGGCAACGGCCGCGTCGACTACATCTCCTCGCCGTACTTCGACGGCGAGACGGCTGCCGTCTACAAGGCCGCCTCCAACGTGTGGTCCGGCAAGATCGTCTAGTTCGCTAGATCCCCAACGATCATCTCCCAGGCGATCGTTGACCCTGTAACACCCGAGGGGCCCGGCATTGCCGGGCCCCTCGGTCGTTTTTGTGTGGCCCATTGGACGCAGGAGACGCGCTGGCGGTGCCATCCGGGCGATGTGATGTGCATCACACACGGATGGGAAGGTCCTCCTGGGCGGCACTTCAGTCACAGAAGCCACACTTACCCCGCACTTATGCTGATCAGCTCAAATGCCACCCAAGCGACACTCCGCCGGGCCATGCGCTTCTGCCGCCTAAACATCACAGAACGATCACGGCCGATCTGTCCCGGCTTTTCCCGCCAAAGCGGCTACCAGATCCCAAGATCGACACTGTATGTTCCTGGCTATCCCTTTACTGACGCATGGGACGCAAGAAGCGTTCCACGACAGCGCAAGGAGTTACCTTGAAGCGCATCCTCCTCCCCGCCGGTGGCGCCATTCTGGCCACCGGTCTGCTGGCTGCTGGCCTGGCCGGCACCGCTCAGGCCGACAACCCGTACGACATGGACCAGATGGCGGCTGCCGCCAAGGTCAACGATGTCCTCAACTTCTGGACGGCCGCCAACGGCGCTGCCCTGAAGAGGGCTGAGGCGTACACCTTCGACTACAAGAAGGTCAGCCACATCCAGCAGAAGGGCGGGTATACGCCCGACACGAAGCCCAGCTCCGTGCCGGCGATCGGTGACGAGCCGAAGAAGGCCATCAAGTACCAGAACATCAACGTTCCGAAGAGCATCGGTCGCGTGTTCTTCGCGATCGGCGACAAGCTGTACTGGTGCTCCGGCACCTCGGTGCAGTCGCAGTACCGCAACCTGGTCGCCACGGCCGGCCACTGCGTCTACGACATCGCTGGTAACAACGACGTCCTCGACAAGTGGGTCTTCGTCCCGGGCTACTACCAGGGCAAGGCTCCGGCTGGCATCTACGTTGGTAAGACGGCGTTCACGCACTACGACTTCACCAACTACGAGGACTTCGACCGCGACTACGCGTTCGTCCAGGTCTACAACGGCCTGAAGACGCAGGAGCAGATCCAGCCGAAGAAGGTCTCCTACGAGGAGTTCCAGGCCTGGAAGGGCCTGAGCGACGCCAAGGACATCGAGATCGGCTACGACGAGTACAAGAAGTGCTACGACCTGCACGGCGGCGAGACCCCGGACTGCTGGGCCAAGGCGAGCACCACGGACGACCAGGTTGGTCCTGACTTCGTGGGCGCCATCAAGGTTCTCAAGGAAGTCCCGGTCGAGACGTACAACGCCGCGCCGACCGGCAAGGTGAACGGTGGCAAGGCTATCTCCGCCACCTACACCGAGCAGGTCACCAAGTCGGCGTACGACGCGTACACCGGCCCGGGCTACCGGAAGATCGACGCCAAGGGCAACTACACCATCACCCACTACTTCGTGAAGTACTGGGTGAAGCGCACCAACAGCGTCAAGTTCTACCGGACCGAGTTCTACATCATCGACAGCGCGGCGGTCGACGCCGGTCGCCTCGGCGACAACGTCGGCGGCGCTGGCCTGGCGTGGAACCAGCCCACCAACAAGTACGTCCGTACCTTCGGCTACCCGGGTGGCGAGCACCCCGACGGCAACCGTCCCTACACGGGCGTCACGCCGAAGTGGTGCTACAACAAGACCTCGGGCAAGGCGACTGTCATCGCCGCCTACAAGGTCGAGGAGCAGGTGGCCCTGAAGTGCGCCGTCACCGGCGGCATGGACGGTTCCTCCTGGCTGTACAAGTACAGCAACGCCAAGCGCACCGGTTACGTCAACGGCATCACCAGCCTCATCCTGGACGTCGACGGCAACAACCGTTACGACACGATCACCTCGCCGTACTTCGACGGTGAGACCGCTGTGGTCTACAAGGCCGCCAGCAACCAGTGGTCCGGCAAGCTGTACTAAATCAGCTTCCTCTGGCCTGGGGTCCAAACCCAGTCCAACCAGCTTCACCCGAAGGGCTCGGCGCAAGCCGGGCCCTTCGGCCTTTCACCGGAAGGGGCTCCTGCATACGCAGGGGCCCCTTCCGGCTTCTCTCCGATATCACCGCACTTCAGGAGCTCCAAGACATCCGGCAAGATCCCTTACCTCTGTGACCAGAGTGACGCTAGGGTCTTTACACCCCAAGTGTTAACTCTGTGGAGTCCCTTGTGAAGCGCCTGCTCATCCCCCTGACCATCGCCGGCCTGAGCGCAGCTGCTCTGACCCTCCCCGCCCAAGCCGACCCGACCGATCCCCTCACGCCCAAGGCCGCAGACGCCTACCGCGCGGCCTCCTTCTGGCTGGACGCCAACGGCGCGGCACTCAAGAAGGCCACCGAGTACCACTGGGATCTCAAGCAAGTCCCTAAGCTCATCCAGGCCAAGACCACCCCGGACGGCAAGCCGGGCGAGACCGCCCCCATCACCCCGCAGGCTCCCAAGCACGCCCAGAACATCAACCTGCCCATCACCCTGGGCAAGATGTTCTTCCTGGACCGCGAGGGCAACTACCGCTGGTGCTCCGCCTCCTCCATCCAGGCCCGCAACCGCAACCTGGTGGCCACCGCCGCCCACTGCGTCTACGAGGGCGCCGATCGCACCTACGCCAAGTGGGTCTTCGTGCCCGGCTACTACCAGGGCAAGGCCAACTGGGGCGTCTACGTCGGCGCCTACGCCTTCTCCGGTGACGCCGACGTGGCATTCGTCGCCGTACACAATGGCTTCGCCTTCAACGGCGAGAAGCAGGTGTCCTTCGAAGAGTTCAAGAACTGGCAGGGCGACAAGTGGGTCAAGCCCCGCGAGATCGCCCCGAAGGATTGCCTGCTCAAGCTGGGCCAGTGCTGGTCCGAGGGATCCAGCAAGGAACTCGTGGGCCCCAGCTTCCCCAACGCCGCCCTTGAGCGCAGCGAGGTCACCGAGCAGGTGTACGGCGCGGCCAAGCCGGGCAAGGGCAACGGCTTCAAGCTCGGCGAGCCCATCCCCACCCCCGTCACCAAGTCCCAGTGGGACGCCTACAAGGGCCCCGGTAAGAAGAGCGTCGACGCGGCGGGCAACTACCTCATCACCCACTTCTACACGCAGAAGTGGGTCAAGCCCGGCCTGGACCGTAAGTTCTACGTGGCCGAGTTCATCATCGGCCTGGCCAAGGACACCGGCCGCCTCGGCGACGCCGTCGGCGGCCAGGGCGTCTCCTGGAACCAGCCCATGGGCAGCCCGGTCATGGCCTTCGGTTACCCCGCCGACCCGCAGCCCGACGGCGACAAGCAGTTCACCGGCCTGACGCCCAAGTGGTGCAGCGGCAAGACGGGCACCAAGATGTACCAGGTCAATACCTTCCGGGCGGAGACGCACCAGATCCTGAAGTGCTCGATGACCGGCGGCGCCGACGGCGGCCCATGGATCGCCAAGTACGACAACAACAAGCGCAGCGGCTTCGTCAACGGCGTCACCAGCCTGATCCAGGACACCGACAACAACGGCCGCATCGACACGATCAGCACCGCCTACTTCGACGGCGAGATCGCCGGCATCTACAACAAGGCCACCTCCGCCGCCACCAACCCGGTCGTCAGCCCCAAGGGCGAACTGATGCAGTAGCCGCCTAGGTGAGGGCGAGCTCCTTGGTCTGCTCGTGCAACTCGATGACGACCGGCTCTGACTTGTACGGCTCAAGCCGCCGCCGCAGGTCGTTGGCGTAGGAACGAGATCGGGCGGACTGGAGCTCGCCCGCCATCGTGAACGCCTCGGCGGCAGCCGTACAGGCCTCCTCGAGTTCGCCGCACTGCAGCAGGCCCGCGGTCAGCAGCGACAGATTGAACATCTTGCCGCGGACGAATCGACCGTCCATGTCGAGCGAACGGCGGGCCTGACGGACCGTGCGATCGCCCTCCCCCAGGTCGCGAAAGCAGTGGGCGAACTTGGCCGACAGATACGCCTCGTCGAAGTAGCCGAGCCACTCCGGCTCGTCGGCACGGACACGCCGATCGAAGGACACCTCCGACTGGTGCAACGAAGTCGCGCAGGAACGCGCGTCGCCCAGGCCCGCATGGGCGTGGGCCTCCAGGACGTGGCACGAGGCCACCAAGGCGGGAGTGTCCGACTGGCGGGCCGACATCTGCGCGGCGCGCGCCAGATCGAGCGCGTGCGCCGGCTGGCCCATGTAGATCGCCTGGTGAGCCATGCCGGCCAGGATCTCCGCGCCCAGCGCGTGGTCGCCCGCGCCGCGGGCCAGGCGCAGCGCCTGGATGAGGTAGCGCTGGGCCAGGCCGTGCTGCTCCAGGTCGTAGGCCATCCATCCGGCCAGCCGGGTCAGCTCGGCCGCGGCAAGTGCCAGCTGCTTCCCGGTGGCCTCGCCGTACGAACCCTCCTTGAGCAGCGGGGAGACGGCCGAGTCCAGATATTTGATGACAGAGGAGCGGACGCGCCCGCTGCCGAAGCGATTGTCCAGCTCACCGAACGACCGCGTGATCTCGTGGATCGCGGCGATGTCCGCCTTGCCCACTCTGCGGCTACCTGTGCCCTGAGGTCGGGCTTCGGGTGGAGAGGTGAGCCATCGGATCGCCCCCACGGATCCCGCCCCGATCGCGAACGTCGAGTCGAGCAGGAACCTCCGTCTCTCCACATCGGCCCGCCACAGCGCCGTCACGGTCGCGACCCCCTCCTGCCAGGTGTGCGTGAACTCCTGCCCGAGATGGAGGGGTGTAGTAGCGCTCGGCATGCCGAGGTCCTCGGGGGTGACCGGCCTGCCCAGGCTCAGCGCGAAGATCTCTGTCAGGAGGCACGGCACGGGATCGCGCGGCCGCTGACCACCGATCCAGCGCAGCACGGAACTGTGGTCGTAGCGCAGGCCAGGAGTCCCACGGGCAACGCCAAGGTCATTGAGACGCCTGGCCAGCCCCTTGTGGGAGAAGCCCGCCTCGGTGATGATCCGCTGGAGCAGTCGGTTGGGCTCGCGTTCCATCGCTCTCCTCGTCACAGGAGTCGGCGCTCCGCATCCTTACAGAGAGCACCTGTTATAGCACGATGAGTAAAGCCTCTCTTGACGTTCCCAAACCTCTTTGCTGAAGGTCCAGCTCGAGACCCTCATCGGACGGCGGGCCGCTCCGGTCGTCTAGGGAGATGCTCCTCCGACGACACGGGCTAGTCGCCGGAGGTGGTGTACGAATTCAGCCTGGTGATAGGCGCGGCTGCCGTGTCTCCAGGATCTACGCCAGAAAGAAGGCAATGACCCTCAATGTGCAGGTGGAGGCGTTCTGCATCCGAGCTTTGGACCGCCGGCCGCACGCTGACGCACTGCCCCAGAAGGTGCGCGAGTACCCAAGGTGTGGGGTGGACGACTTCGCCCTGCACCGCCGTCACCGCTACGCCACCGTGCTGCGCCCGCTGGATGAACCATCATCAAGCGCCAGGCACGCGTGCCCGAACCCGAACGCCTACAACGCGTGCCGCACTACCGGCCCATCCTCGTCGCCCTCTGTCGCGACCGCTGCGTCGGCGATCCCGCTGTTCCCCTCCTGCACGTATTCAACGAGATCAAGGCCCTCGGCTACCCCGGCAGCTTCAACCTTCTCCACCGCTACATCACCCAAGGCCAGGTCGAAGCAGACCGCCTGCCCATCGGACCTTTCGGGCCTATCGAACGTAACGATGGAGAGGACCAGGTGGCGAGCTTGCATCAGCAGGTTGAGCTTAGACGCTGCATTGGCGTTCAGCGCCATCGCAAATTTCCAGCGCCTTGAGTGACGCGCCATGGATAGATGGCTTACAGCATTAAAGAACGGCGTGAACAACCGCTAGCTTCCCATCCATCGACCAATTGTAGCTTTCTGCTCAGCTATTGTTCCTACAGCGTCCGGAGCGGCAGGGGAGAATATATCGACGCTAGGCAGAGGGTCGGAAGATCGCGACTCAACGTGGACGTATGCATACCGCCCACGGGCCATTTGACGCTGCATGGCCGACGAAAAGACATCACGCCGAGCACCATTACATAGAAGGAGTAGTCCTGCGTCTTCCAAATCCTGGCGAACCCACGCCAGACATTCGAAGAGGTCCAGGCCGGAAGCGCTCACCACATGGCCGCCAGGTAGTTCAACCTCAACTATCGGGGTCCCTGTACTTGAGAATCAAACCTGGGCCTCTTCCGATGAGTCGGACTCAACAACCCGCAGGGTGACTGATTTCATACCGCCAGCATTCGACATTAGGCAACCATTCATCTGATTTCAGAATCCCAGGCACCTTGCCGATCTGACGATGTATGTGCCGCGGAACGGACACCTCGTTCTCGCCTGCTGTCACACTCCGGCCCAACGAGGGCGACCACGCAAGGACGCCGAGCATCACTCCCCGCCATATCTGCCTACACAGACGGCTCAGAGCACTACACAACATCCGGACTTTAACTTTGGCTTACACTGCACACAAGATCCCAAAAACGTGACAGGAAAGTCGCAATCCGTGGCAATCGGACTATTTCACCAAACCTGCCTGGATCCGCTCCTGGCCGTCCCGATGACTGCGGCTGCATGTTTAACATGCATCGTGCGGGGCGCGGATCAACTGGTCCGGAACGCTTCTATCGATCCCGATTGGTCCTTTTCCTCTGCGGGCTCAACAATCGCCCGATGGCGCCTGGGCCTTCCGGAAATACAAACGGCTCATACGCCTGTGCTCATTCATCCTGGGTGAGGTTTCGTGCTCCTGCGGTTGAGACGAGTACACCTCGCCGCTTCCACACCTGCTTGCAGTCTGTAGTGAATCACTAGCATCCCGTGTTCATGCCCTCACCGCGTCATGACGCCATGAAGAACCTCTTCCGCGACTGCCCACAGGCGGCAGTCGAGATCCTCCAATCCTTGGGGGTCGACCTGCCCGACACCTCGCTGATCCGGGAGGAGAGCCCTGTTTTCAACACCAGGCCCTCCGATGACCTGGAATCCGACCTGGTGTTGGTCCTCGGGCCGCCCCAGCAGCCGCTGCGCGGTATCGCCGTGGAGCCGCAGGGGGACAAGTCCAAGGATCCCGTCCAACTGGCACGATATGCGGCGGCGGGATGGCTGCAACTGCAGTGCCCGTTCCACGTGCTGGTGGTCACCCACGACCGCAAGGTCGCCGAGCACTATGCCAAGCCGGTGAGGACCGGCCTGCCTGGATACACCTTCCAGGCAATCGTCTTGGGCCCTCACAACGTGCCGGTCATTACCGATCCCAACCAGGTCACAGCACAGCCGGTGCTGGCCGCGTTCGGGGTCGCGATACACGGCCTCGACCCGGCGGTCAGGAGCGCATATGCCAAGGGTATCGCGCTGCTACCGTCCGATTACACTCCGGCTTACACTGAACACACCTACTGCATATCCCCCCGTGACATCCAACTGCTCCTGGAGGACGACATGCGCACCACCGACTGGCCGGTCTACAGCCCCTTCGCCAAGGAGCACTTCGGCCGAGGCCTCGCAGAGGGCCGCGCGGAGGAGGCGGCTCGAATGCTCCTACTGGTGCTGGAGACTCGGGACCTTGCCGTGCCAGACGAGTCGCGTACGCGGATCACTTCCTGCACCGATCTCGCCCAGTTGGAGTCCTGGACGCGCAGAGCTGTCACGGTCGCCACCATCCAGGAGCTGTTCGACTGACCATCGGCACAGGGATCAACCATTCGGGGCTCGCCTCGCCTGGCCTCCTACCGTCCACCACGTCACTCGACAGATGGGTGACGGCGGTTGTTGAAGTGGCGGGGCTCGGTTGGCGGTCGGGTGAGGCGGCCTTCAATGGCGCTCTCCGGGCGGTTGTGCGGCCTTGGCAATAGGTCGCTCCCCCTTTTAGCCGATGGGGAGCATGTGACTCCAGGGAATGCCTGAAAGCGCGATGTCGGACGACATGAGTACCACCGACTGGCCGGTCTACAGCCCCTTCGCCAAGGAGCACTTCGGCCGAGGCCTCGCAGAAGGCCTGGCAGAGGGCCTGGCAGAGGGCCGAGCAGAGGGCCGAGCAGAGGGCAGGGCAAAGGTGGCAGCGCGGATGCTCCTGCTGGTGCTGGAGGCTCGGGGCCTTGCCGTGCCAGAGGAGTTGCGTGTACGGATCACCTCCTGCACCGACCTCGCTCAGCTGGACTCCTCGACGATCAGAGGCGCTAACGCCGCCACCATTGAGGAGCTGTTCGACTGACGGGCGGCAAGGGGTCAACCCTTTAAGAGCTGCCTCATCTGACCTCCTACCGTCCATGCGACACTCGGCAAAACGGGTAGGCGGCGGGTCTTGGATGTCGGAGTTCAGTCCGTGATCGGGGAAGGCGCATTCCTCTGCTGAACCGCCGGCCTGACGTTGTCGTCTGCCTGCGTCTGGACATGAGCGGTTCACGCCGAGCAGTGCGTGTCTCCACCATTGAGGCGTATCAGCTCGACGGGCCCGCGAGGACATACAGGCACATCAACACGCTTATGAAGGACGAGCCCGGCGCGCCCGCCCTCGGCAGTCCCATTCCGATCGAGATCGACTGGGCCGAACTCGGGTTCTAGTGAGCTACGCGGGCGCAAGCTCTTGGAAAGCGCCCGAGCGCAGCGAGGACCACGCCGGTGTGGGGCTTGGGGGCGCCGAGGCCCCAGGGGAACACAGTCTGAGCGCCGCAGGCGTGAAGCCGTGCCCTTGTGGGGGGCGCTGAGCCCCCCACAGAGCGGTTAGCGGCGGGCGACGCCGTCTTCGCGGGCTTGGGTGGCGACCGCAGTGGTTACGGCGGGGGCGACTCGGGGGTCGAAGGGGCTGGGGATGATGTAGTCGGCGGCGAGGGCGTCGCCTACCACGTCTGCCAGGGCTCGCGCTGCGGCCACCTTCATGTTTTCGGTGATGGAGGAGGCTCGGACGTCCAGGGCGCCTCGGAAGACGCCGGGGAACGCCAGGACGTTGTTGATCTGGTTGGGGTAGTCGGAACGGCCTGTGGCCACGACGGCCGCGTGGCGGAGCGCCACCCCAGGGTCGATTTCGGGGGTCGGGTTCGACAGGGCGAAGACGATCGACTGGTCAGCCATGGACGCGATAGACGATTCCGAGACCGTGGAGCCCGACAGGCCGATGAAGACGTCGGCCCCCTCGAGGGCCTGCTCCGTCGAACCAGTGAAGCCGGCCTTGTTGGTGTCGCGGGCCAGGGCTTCCTTGTACGGGTTCAGGCCGGACCTGCCCGAATAGATCATGCCCTTGGAGTCGGAGACCGCGATGTCGCCGATGCCCGCTTCCAGCAAGATCCGGGTGACGGCAACGCCCGAGGCGCCGGCGCCCGCGACCACGGCACGCAGCGAACCCAGGGGCCTGCCGGTAAAGCGGGCCGCGTTGGTCAGGGCGGCGAGGGCGACGATGGCGGTGCCGTGCTGGTCGTCGTGGAAGACGGGGATGTCGAGCAGGTCGCGCAGCCGCTCTTCGACCTCGAAGCAGCGCGGGGCGCTGATGTCCTCCAGGTTGATCCCGCCGAAGGAGGGGGCCAGCCGTACAACCGTCTCGACGAGAGCGTCGACGTCGGTGCAGTCGAGGCAGATGGGGACGGAGTCGACGCCGCCGAACTCCTTGAACAGCAGCGCCTTGCCCTCCATCACGGGCATGGCGGCGGCGGGGCCGATGTCGCCGAGGCCGAGGACGGCGGTGCCGTCAGAGACGACGGCGACGACGTTGGAGACCCAGGTGTAGTCGTGGGCGAGCGACGGAGTGTCGGCGATCGCGGTGCAGACGCGGGCGACGCCGGGCGTGTAGGCCAGGGACAGGTCGTCGGCGTCGCGGACGGGGATGGTCGAGCGGACCTCCAGCTTGCCGCCCCTGTGCAGGGCGAAGGCGGGATCCAGGTCGAGCGTTTCGAGCGAAGTAGAAGCAGGCGTGACAGCCACAGCGACCCCTGTAGTTCATCGGACGGAAGAGACCTTCGGCAGACTTCGCGAGAGGCCTGGCTTCGGTAGCCGCCAGGATCCCCTCGACGATCGTCTCGTGAGGGGGATACGGGGGTCACCCGTTTGCCTATCGTGTCACATGCTCAGGTGAGTTGGGTGTCGGGGTCGACGCCGTTCTGTTGACGCATTGTTAAATACCTGAGGACGGAGTGCAGCAAGTCCAATCTAAACTTCACAAAACCCAACGTTCGTGGCATATCACTCACGAGGAGGCCAGACATGGCCAACTGGCCCATGCGCGGTGCGCTCGTCTTGACCGCCGCCCTCGCGCTGTCCGCCTGTGGCAGCAGCGGCGGCAGCCCTACCACGTCCACAAGTTCCGCAGCGGCGGGCGGTGTTCAGTTGGTCTCGCCGGGCAAGCTGACGACCTGCACGAACCTGCCCTATCCTCCCTTCCAGTCCAAGGACGCCAGCGGCAAGGTCGTCGGGTTCGACGTCGACATGATCGACCTGGCGGCGAAGAAGCTCGGCGTGACCCAGGAGATCGTCGACATCGACTTCGACGCGATCAAGGGTGGCGCGGCGCTCAACGCGGGAAAGTGTGATGTCGCCGCGGCCGGCATGACGATCACCGCGGACAGGAAGCAGCACCTGGACTTCTCCGACCCGTACTTCGACGAGGTGCTCGGCCTGGTCACCAAGAAGGGCGCGGGGGTCACCTCGCTGGAAGACGCCAAGGCCAAGAACCTCTCGGTCGGCGTCCAGGCGGGCACCACCAGCCTCGACATGGCCAAGAAGGCCGGCATCGAGGCCAAGGAGTTCAAGGACTCCGGCAAGGAACTTCTGGCGCTCCAGTCCGGCCAGGTCGACGTGGTCCTGCAGGACCTGCCCGTGGTCCTGGAGTGGATGAAGAAGCCTGCCGTCTCCTCGGCCTTCGAGCTGGCCGGCCAGGTCCCGACCCATGCGCAGTACGGCTTCGCCACCAAGAAGGGCAACACCGCGCTGCTCAAGGTCATCAATGACGCCCTGGCCGAGGCCGTCAAGGACGGCACCTGGGCGGCCGACTACCAGAAGTGGATGAGCAAGGCGCCCGTCTCCACGCCGTCGCCCGCCTCCTGATCATGGCGACCACCTCGACGCAGGCTGAGCCCGCCCGAAGCGGGCTCAGCCCCCGGCAACGGCGCCGGATCAGCCTGAGCATCCAGTACGTCGTCTTCGTCGTCGTCTGTCTCGCCGTCGCCCTGCTGGCCGACTGGCCGAAGATCGCGCAGAACTTCTTCAACGGCAAGGTGGCGGCGGGGATGTTCCCCGAGCTGTTCACGGTCGCGCTGAAGAACACGCTGATCTTCACCATCTCCGGCTATGCCATCGGCTTCGTCCTGGGCCTGGTGCTGGCGCTGATGCGGCTCTCGTCCGTGACGCCCTACCGGGTCGTGGCCCTGGTCTACATCGAGATCTTCCGCGGCCTGCCCGCGCTGATCATCTTCCTGCTGCTCGGGTTCGGCCTGCCGATCGCCTTCCCCGGCTTCAAGCTGCCCGGAGACGTGTACGGCACCGTCGCGCTCGCGCTCGGCCTGGTCGCCGCGGCCTACATGGCCGAGTCGTTCCGGGCGGGCATCCAGGCGGTGCCCAAGGGGCAGATGGAGGCGGCCCGGTCCCTCGGCATGAAACCCGGGCGCGCGATGCTGTCGATCATCCTGCCCCAGGCGATCAGGATCGTCATCCCGCCGCTGACCAACGAGCTGATCCTGCTGTTCAAGGACTCCTCATTGGTGTTCACGCTCGGCGTCACGGCGGCCACCACCGAACTCACCAAGTTCGGCTCCGACACGACGATCGACCAGGCCAACAGCACGCCCCTGATCGTCGCGGGGGCCACCTACCTGCTGATCACGATTCCGCTGGGCATCGTGGTACGCCGCCTCGAAGCACGCCAGGGGAGGAAGCGGTGACGCACGCGGTCGAGATCAGGGATCTGCACAAGTACTTCGGCGACAACGAGGTGCTCAAGGGGATCGACTTCACTGTCGAGCCCGGGCAGGTGGTCTGCGTGATCGGCCCCTCCGGCTCGGGCAAGTCCACGTTCTTGCGCTGCGTGAACATGCTGGAGACCCCGACGAAGGGACAGGTCTTCGTCAACGGCGCCGAGCTCACCGACCCGGACGCCGACATCGATGCCACCCGAATGCGCGTCGGCATGGTGTTCCAGCAGTTCAACCTCTTCCCGCATCTGACCGCGCTGCAGAACGTGATGATCGCCCAGCAGCGGGTGCTGAGGCGGAGCAAGAAAGAGGCGGCGATCGTCGCCAGGGACAACCTGGAGAAGGTGGGTGTCGCGGCCAAGGGCGACGCCTACCCGGGCCAGTTGTCCGGTGGCCAGCAACAACGGGTGGCCATCGCCAGGGCACTGGCGATGAATCCCGCGCTGATGCTGTTCGACGAACCCACCTCGGCTCTCGATCCCGAACTGGTCGGCGACGTCCTGGCCGTCATGCGCAAGCTGGCGGAGGACGGCATGACCATGCTCGTGGTCACCCACGAGATGGGCTTCGCCCGCGAGGTGGCCGACCGGGTCGTCTTCATGGACGGCGGCGTCATCGTCGAGGACGGCCCGCCGTCGCAGGTGATCGGAGCCCCTCAGCACGAGCGGACACGTTCCTTCCTCAAGCGCGTCCTGCACCCCGAGGGTTGAGTACGGCAGGCCTCCCATTCCGCGACCTGACACTCTGTTAAATCCGTAACGTGATCAGGCGGTTTACCGGGGACGACGGTGGAGATCTGATCAAATGGGGGATTCGATGGCGGATCGTTAACCTACCGAAGGGGACCTGCGACATCCTCCCCCATAACCTGCACAAAAACCGTAAATCTTCCTGCAACATCAAGGAGTCTGCCGATGCGCAGCACTTCCATCGGGGCCGGTGCACTCGCAGTGATCGCCGCCTGTACGCTGACCGCTTGCGGCGGCGGCACCACCACGGCGTCCCAGTCCAGCGCCCCGGCCGCCAAGCCGGAGAGCTCGCTGGCGGGGCAGGTGCCCGACGCCATCAAGAGCGACGGCAAGCTGGTCATCGGGACTGACGCCTCATACCCGCCGAACGAATCCGTCGACCCCGCCACCCAGAAGATCGTCGGGTGGGAGGTCGACCTCGGCAACGCCATCGCCGGCAAGCTGGGGTTGACGGCGGAGTTCCAGAACGCCGGGTTCGACACGATCATCCCGGGTATCGGCTCCGGCAAGTACGAAATGGGCATCTCCTCCTTCACCGACAACAAGGACAGGGAGAAGGTCGTCGACTTCGTCACCTACTACACCGCCGGCACCTCGTGGGCCGTGCTGAAGGGCAACCCGAAGCAGGTCAACCCGGAGGACCCGTGCGGTAAGACCATCGGCGTCCAGCAGGGCACCGTCCAGGTCGACGACATCAACGCGCGCAGCAAGAAGTGCGAGGCCGCGGGCAAGCCCAAGGTCAACGTCGTGGTGCGCAAGCAGCAGACCGAGGTCAACGCCGACCTGGTGTCCGGCAAGACCGACGGCATGCTGGCCGACTCGCCGATCGTCGGTTACGCGGTCAAGCAGACCGGTGACAAGCTGGAGATCATCGGCCAGGCCTACGACACCGCGCCGTACGGCTTCGCCGTCGGCAAGAACTCCGGCACGTTCAAGGACGCGGTCCTCGGCGCGCTCAAGGCGCTGATGGCCGACGGTACCTACAAGCAGATCCTGGACAAGTACGGCGTCGGCGATGGCGCCATCACGAACCCGGTGATCAACGGCGCGTCATGAGCGAGACTCCTACCGGCGGGCGGCCTGAGGCCATTCGGGCCGTCCCCGTCCGACACCCGGGGCGCTGGGTAGCCGCTGCCGTCATCGTGGTGCTCGCCGCGATGCTGATCAACAACGTGTTCACCAACACCGCCTACAACTGGTCGGAGCAGTGGAAGTACTTCCTGTCTCCGCCCGTGCTCAACGGCGTCCGCAACACGATCTGGCTCACGCTGGTGGCGATGGCCGGCGGTGTGGGTTTCGGGATCGTCCTGGCGCTCATGCGCATGTCACCGAACCCGCTGATGCGCGGCGCGTCGTGGCTCTACCTGTGGATCTTCCGCGGTACGCCGCTCTACACGCAGCTGCTCATCTGGGGCAACATCGGCGCGCTGTTCCCGCAGCTGAGCCTGGGCATCCCGTTCGGCCACGAGTTCGTCACGGTGCAGACCAACGCCCTCTACAGCGCGGCAATGGCGGCCGCCCTGGGGCTGGTGCTGAACGAGGCGGCCTACATGGCCGAGATCATCCGGGCGGGCATCCTGTCGGTCGATCCCGGGCAGCTGGAGGCCTCGAACGCGCTCGGCATGACCCGGATGAAGACCATGCGCCGGATCGTGCTGCCGCAGGCGATGCGGGTGATCGTGCCGCCGACGGGCAACGAGGCCATCTCGATGCTGAAGAACACCTCGCTCGTGGCGGCCGTGCCGTACCTCGAACTGACCTTCACGGCGCAGACGATCTACGCCTCGACCTACCAGGTCATCCCGATGCTGATCATGGTGTGCATCTGGTACCTGATCCTGTCGTCGATCATGATGGTCGGTCAGTACCACCTGGAGCGTTACTACGCCAAAGGCTCACTGACGGCGAGGATGGGACTGCGGGCCCGGCTCGCGGCGCGAGGGGGAGGCGGCGGCCAGTGAACGACATCATGGTCAAGGCCGAGCAGGTCTGTAAGAGCTTCGGCGCGCTCGAGGTGCTCAAGGGCATCGACCTGGTGGTGCGCAACGGCGAGGTCGTCTGCGTCATCGGCCCCTCGGGGTCGGGCAAGTCGACGTTCCTGCGCTGCGTGAACCACCTGGAAAAGATCAACGCCGGCCGGCTCTGGGTCGACGGCGAGCTCATGGGCTACCGCCAGAAGGGCGACAAGCTGCACGAGCTGCGCGAGAAGGAGGTCGCCGCCCAGCGCAGGGACATCGGCATGGTGTTCCAGCGCTTCAACCTCTTCCCGCACATGACCGCGCTGGAGAACATCATCGAGGCGCCGATCCGGGTCAAGGGCGAGAACAAGTCGGCGGCGATGACCCGCGGCAGGGAGCTGCTGGCCCAGGTTGGCCTGGGCGAGCGCTGCGACTCCTACCCCAACCAGCTGTCCGGCGGCCAGCAGCAGCGCGTGGCCATCGCCAGGGCGCTGGCCATGCAGCCCAAGCTGATGCTGTTCGACGAGCCGACCTCGGCCCTCGACCCCGAGCTGGTCGGCGAGGTGCTGGGGGTCATGCGGCAGCTGGCCGAGCAGGGCATGACGATGATCGTGGTCACCCACGAGATGGGCTTCGCCCGCGAGGTGGCCGATCGGGTCGTGTTCATGGACGGCGGCGTGGTCGTCGAGGATGGCGTGCCCAGCCAGGTCATCGCCAACCCGAAGCACGAGCGGACCAGGACGTTCCTCAGGCGAGTTCTCCACGCCGACGAGTAGATGGATCTGTCCTCCTACGCCGAGTGGGCGGTGCGGCTGGTCAATGACGGGGAGCCGCCCGCCGAGCTCGGTCAGGTGTTCACACTGGCCGCGCAAGGGCGCGAGCGGGATGCGATCGACCTGCTCAACGCCCTGCTCGTGCGGTATCCGGTGCGCCCGCAGCTGTCGGGGCACGACGGGCAGAGCTGGCATCTGCACCTGGCCGAGGAAACGGTGCCCTGCGCCGTGATGGGGCTGGCCGCGCTCGTCGCCGACCTGGGCGTGAACAGGCTGGGGCGGTGCGCCGATACCTCGTGCGGGCGGGCGTTCCTGGACACCTCGTCCAACCACTCGCGCCGCTACTGCTCGGCCCGCTGCGCCAGCCGGGCCAACGTGGCCGCCTACCGGGCGCGCCGGAGGATCGGCCAGTAGCGCAGCACGACCCGCCCGACGATGTCGGGCACCGGGCCGAAGTCCCAGCTGTCGCGCCGGCCGGGGGCGCGCTGGTTGTCGCTCTCCAGCCACCAGCCGTCCTCGCCGTGCCACTGGGCCCGCTTGACGATCAGCCGGTCCGGGTCGTCGGGCAGCCGGGCGACCACCAGGTCACCCGGGTGGACCGTGGCGCCGCGCCGTACCAGAAGCCAGTCGCCGGGCAGCAGGGCGGGCCGCATCGAATCCCCCTCGACACGCACTCTCATGGGCTCTGACCCCCTCCTCCGCAGGCGTATGGACCCGAGTAAGGTCGGTAGTTGGACCAAGCTGATTCAGCATCAAGGAAGGACTTTCTGATGCTCGCACGACTGCTACGACCCAAGCATGTCGCTTCCGCACACTGCGACCTGCCCTGCGGGGTCTACGACCCGGCGCAGGCCAGGATCGAGGCCGAGTCGGTCAAGGCGATCATGGAGAAGTACGCAGCCAACGAGGACCCTGTCTTCCGCGCTCGCGCCCTCACCATCAAGGAGGAGCGGGCCGAGCTGGTCAAGCACCACCTCTGGGTGCTGTGGACCGACTACTTCAAGCCGCCGCACCTCGAGACCTACCCGCAGCTCCACCAGCTCTTCTGGGACGCCACGAAGCTCGCGGGCGCGGCTGGGGCCAAGGGTACGGTCGACGTCGACAAGGCCGACGACCTGCTCGGCAAGATCGACGAGATCTCCAAGATCTTCTGGGAGACCAAGGCCGCCTAAATCGGGCCATAAGGCTCTGTGTGGTCCACACCGCACAGAGCCTTTTCCGTCGATGGCGAGTCTGAATCCGCCAACCACTCCTCCGGGGCGGTAAGTTGCAGTCAGCGTCGTATACGCGAGGAGGAACGTGACCAAGGAAACCGAGACGCGTGCGGCGGACGAGGCCGGCATCCGCGACGTGGTGAGCATCAGGCTGCCCGCCGCGAGCGCCTACCTGTCCGTGCTGCGTACGGCTACCGCCGGGCTGGCCGCCAGACTGGACTTCACGCTGGACGAGATCGAGGATCTGCGGATCGCGGTCGACGAGGCGTGCGCCATGCTGCTCAGTGAGGCCGTGCCGGGAACAGACCTGACCGCCGAGTTCGAGCTCTCCGGCCAGGAGATGCAGGTCAGGGTGGAGGTCGCGACCGTCGGCAGCTCAGCGCCGAAACGCGATGATTTCGCCTGGATGGTGCTGACAGCCCTGGCCGACGATGTGGACGCGGTGACAGACTCCCCCGATCGCATGGCGATCGTCCTGCGCAAGCGCCGAGGCGCGGCGAGGCCGGCGTGACGGAAAGGACTGGAGCCATGGCCACCAGCGAACACGCCGTGCCCGACAGGGTGCGTGCCCGTATGCTCTTCGCCGAACTGGCCGAGCTGGGTCCCGATGAGCCGCGCAGGCAGCGCATCAGGGACGAGCTCGTCGAGCTTCACCTTCCCCTGGTCGAATACCTGGCTCGCCGTTTCCGCAACCGCGGCGAGTGGCTGGACGACCTCACCCAGGTCGCCACCATCGGACTGATCAAGTCCATCGACCGCTTCGACCTCGCCCGCGGCGTGGAGTTCTCCACGTACGCCACGCCGACCATCGTCGGCGAGATCAAGCGGCACTTCCGCGACAAGGGCTGGGCGGTCCGGGTGCCGCGCCGCCTGCAGGAGCTCAAGCTCTCGCTGACCAAGGCGATCAGCGAGCTGTCGCAGCGCGAGGGCAGGGCCCCGACCGTCGCCGAGCTCGCCGCCTACCTGAAGATGACCGAGGAGGAGGTGCTCGAGGGACTGGAGTCGGCCAACGCCTACTCCACCGTGTCGCTCGACGCGCCCGACTCGGGCGACGACGACGCGCCCGCCGTGTCCGACTCGCTCGGCATCGTGGACGAGTCCCTCGAGGGCGTCGAATACCGGGAGTCACTCAAGCCGCTGCTTGAGCGGCTCCCGCCGCGGGAGAAGCGCATCCTGCTGCTGCGGTTCTTCGGCAACATGACCCAGTCGCAGATCGCCACCGAGCTGGGCATCTCGCAGATGCACGTCTCGCGTCTGCTGGCCCGCACGCTCGCCCAGCTGCGCGAAGGTCTCACCGCTGAGGACTAGCGTCCTCGCCGTAGAGCGCTTTGGTGGTGGGAGGCGCCAGGAGCGTGCCTAGCCCGATCAACGCGAGCACGACCAGCGGGATCCCGAGCAACGGCTTGCCCGAGTCGAACAGGGTGATCGCGACGGGGATCGCGATGATCTGCGCCAGCACGCCTGGCGCCCTCCCCCATCGCTCCATCCGCAGCAGCCCGCCCCAGGCGACCCACAGCAGCCCCGCGCCGAGCAGAATCCCGAACCCCGCCTCGGCCGCGGCCGGCGCGAGGTCCTTGGCCGCGCCCATCAGCGTCTCGACTGCCACGTAAACGCCCAGCCCCAGGGCCACGAGCCCCTCCAGGGCCACGACGGCCGCAGCAACGATGACAGTAACCGGACGCATGTTGGCACCCTATCTCCCGCCTGCTCCGGGCGCTGTTTCGCTTCCTGCCGTACGGCAGGCGTCTTGATCGTCCTCTTGTACGGCGAGGCCGCCCCACCGCCACCCGCCGCACTTCGGCCAGGCCCTGTCCAGGGAGACGCTCCTCCGGTGATGCGGGGTCCCCGCCGCTACGGCGCTCGGAAACCACCTGGGCGGTTTCTGGGCCGGGCCACCGTACCGGACAGAAGCTGGGCCACCGTACCCGGGCAGAAAAGGTATGACGGCACGGCAAAAAAGGGACGTTGTGGCGGGAAGGGGGACAAGGATCAGCGGTTACGCTGGCGATATGCGTGCCATGCTGCTGGTCAACCCCAAGGCGACCACCACGAACTCCAGGCGGCGGGACGTGCTGATCCGGGCGCTGGGCGCGGCCGTGGACCTGACCGTGGAGGAGACCGCCTACCGCGGCCACGCGGCGGCGCTTGCGGGCACGGCCTGCGAGAAGGGCTACGACGTGGTCGCCATCCTCGGCGGCGACGGCACGATCAACGAGGCCGTGAACGGCATCCTCGTCACCGACGCCGACCCGGAGACCAGGCCCGCGCTCATCGTGATCCCCGGGGGCAGCGCCAACGTGTTCGCCAGGGCGCTCGGGCTGCCCAACGACCCGGTGGAGGCGACCGGCGCGGCGCTGGAGGCCCTGCGGGAGGACCGGCGGCGGAGCGTGGGTTTGGGACAGGCCATCTGGGAGGACCAGAGCCGGTACTTCACTTTCTGCTCAGGCCTGGGCTTCGACGCCGAGGTGGTCAGGGCCGTGGAGGGCCTGCGGGGCGCGGGCCGCAAGGCGACCCCGGCACGGTATGTGAACACGGCCGTACGCCACTACATGGCCACCGACAAGCGGCATCCGGCGATGACCCTCACCGGGCCGGGCATCCCCACCGAAGAGGGCATCTTCATGGCGATCATCTCCAACGTCTCGCCGTGGACCTACGTGGGCACCCGCCCGGTCGCCCCGACGCCGTGGGCCAGCTTCGAGACGGGGCTGGACCTGCTCGGCCTGGAGCGGATGGGGCTGTTCTCGATGGGCTCACTGATCCGACAAGTACTCACGGAGCGTGACAGTCTTCCGTCCGGCCGGCACCTCGTCCAACTGCACGACGAACCCGAATTCACGCTCACAGCGGACCGCCCGATGGCCTTTGAACTCGACGGGGACTACCTCGGAGAACGGGAATCCGTAACATTCCGGTCTACACCGAACGCATTACAAGTTCTGGTCTAGCCGGTTACATTCGGTCATTGTGTGACGCATCCGACATCCATATCCGCCAAAACTTCCCGCCAACCCTCTTGCGTGCACTCTCCGTGGCTGAAAGGCTCGTCACTGACGTCGGAACGTAGGACCTTTGACGAACTCTAAGGCCCCTACCGGCGTCAACGGATGTCCCGGGTCCAAACCTCGATCCGGGTAAACGTTCGCGCGAGTTAGTGAAAGACTTCACAAAGTAGTAGCCGCACGGAGCCAACCAACGGCTCCATCTACTAAGGAGTGGACGCATGGACTGGCGCCACCGAGCTGCCTGCCGTGACGTGGACCCCGAGCTGTTCTTCCCGATCGGCAACACCGGCCCCGCTCTCTCGCAGATCGAGGAGGCCAAGGCAGTGTGCCGGTCCTGCTCGGCCGTCGACGCCTGTCTCAAGTGGGCCCTCGAATCCGGCCAGGACGCCGGTGTCTGGGGCGGCCTGAGCGAGGACGAGCGCCGCGCCCTCAAGCGCCGCAACGCCCGTCTTCGCGCTCGGGCGACCGCGTAGTTCTCCTTTACGGCAGGCCGTCCCACCGGCCGCCCGCCGTTCTTCGGCTGAGGGCCCGCGACCGGCGCTTCCGGCGAGTCGGGGACTCCTGCCGGCCGTAACGACGCCCTGTGTGCGGTCTGGCTGGTCGAGGCCGAAACCTCCGACGACCACGGCTCTCACGGGTTGGGCAGCGGGATCGACAGCGTGACCTCAGTCCCTCCCCCGGGTCGCGGCTGGATGGAGAGCTTGCCCGACAGTTCGCCCTCGACGAGGGTGCGCACGATCTGGAGACCCAGACTGGTGGAGGTTTCCAGATCGAAGTCCTCCGGCAACCCCTTGCCGTCATCCCACACCAGCACGTCCAGGCGTTCCCCGCGCGAGACGACCACCTGCAGGCGGCCGGGGTGCCCGTGCTGGAGCGCGTTCTGCAGCACCTCGGTCAGCGCCATCGCCAGCGGGGTGGCGATCAGCGAGGGCAGCACGCCGAACGCGCCGACGCGGCGCGGCGTGACGGCGACCTCTGCCGACGACACCTCCCCCGCCATTGCGATGACCCGGTCGGCGATGTCGTCGAAGTCCACGAACTCCTCGGGCGCGTGAGAGAGCGTCTCGTGCACGATCGCGATCGAACCCACCCGGCGTACCGCCTCCTCCAGCGCTTCCCTGCCCTCGGGCACGCGCAGCCGGCGGGCCTGCAGGCGCAGCAGCGCGGCGACGGTCTGCAGGTTGTTCTTGACCCGGTGGTGGATCTCGCGGATCGTGGCGTCCTTGGTCATCAGCTCGCGCTCGCGGCGGCGCAGCTCGGTGACGTCGCGGATGAGCACCAGCGCGCCGATGCGGCCGCCACCCACGATGAGCGGGATCGCGCGCAGCTGCACGATCGTGCCGCCCGACTCCACCTCGGTCTCCTTGGCGGCCCGGCCGCTGGCCACGATCATCAGGTCTTCGTTGATGGGCTCGTCGGAGTAGCACAGCTGCGCGGTGACGCGGCCCAGCTCGGCGCCGACCAGGTCGGCGTGCAGGCCCAGGCGCCGGTAGGCCGACAGCGCGTTGGGCGAGGCGTAGGTGACCCGGCCCGCGCGGTCGAGCCGGAGCAGCCCGTCGCCGACGCGCGGCGAGCGGACCAGGATCGGCTCCTCGCCGGAGAACGGGAAGCGCCCCTCGGCCACCATCTGGGCCAGGTCCGAGGCGCTCTGCAGGTAGGTCAGCTCCAGACGCGAAGGAGTGCGTGCCGAGGACAGGTTCGTGGAGCGCTGGATGACGCCGAGGAAGCGGCCCTCGCCGTCCGGCGTGTTGCGCCGTACCGGGATCGTCTCCTCGCGGACGGGGACGCCGGTGGACCAGTCGGGGTCGCCCTCGCGGCAGATGCGGCGCTCGTCCCAGGCGGTGTCGATCAGGTGGCGCTCGCCCTTGGCGGCGACGGTGCCGACGATGTCGTCGTGGTAGACCGTGGGCCCGGTGGTCGGGCGCATCTGCGCGATCGCGATCCAGCCGCCGCTGTGCTCATGGTCTCCCGCCGGGCTCTTTCGCTCGGCACCGATCAGCGGCGCCCACAGGATGAGGTCGGCGAAGGACAGGTCGGCCAGCAGCTGCCAATCCGAGACGAGCGAGTGCAGCCAGTCGAGGTCCGCCGCATCGAGTGCGGTGTGGCGGACGACGAGGTCGGCAAGAGTCGGCACGAGTGCATCATGCGTGCTTTCGGCCCGAACATCCAAACTGGGGAATACGGACCGCCCTTTGTGCACTCAACCGGCCGTTTTCGGGAATCTCACATTGTGAGAACCGTCACACTGTCCCGAACGCCCGGATCGCAGGCCGGGACGGTGCTCGGCGCACCGGAGGTGATCGCCACGCTGATCGACACGGGCAGGTCGTCCGGCTCCGACACGCCTCTCCCACCGGGCCCGATGGCCGCCGCGCTCGCTGCGCTGGATATCCTTCTCAGTCAGCCTGACCTGCTTGGACGCGCCCGCGCCCGCGCGGTCGGGTCGGCCGCGACGGCCCACGGACCCGTCCATGAGACGGGCCGCCCGGCGGGAGCGGTGGTGCCCGTGGTGTCCGCTCCCCAGGGAGCCGCACTTTCGGCCGCCGCGACCGGTGCGGATCGCGTGGCGCCGTGCGCGTCCGTGGACCGCTCTTGCCTGCGGTTGACCGCCCGGGCCAATCTGAGTTCCGATGATCCCGCGGTGATCAAAGTCGCCCTCACCGCCGTGGCAGAGAAGGTGAGAGCGTGAGTGACGAGGCCCCCCGGGTTCCCAAGTACTACGACGTCAAACGGAGCCTCCTGGAGCTCACCAAGAGCCTGACGCCGGGCACCGCGCTGCCGCCCGAACGCACGCTCGCCGTACGGTTCGAGACCTCGCGCACGACGGTGCGGCAGGCGCTGACCGAGCTGGTGGTGGAGGGGCGGCTGCTGCGCATCCAGGGCAAGGGCACGTTCGTGGCCCAGCCGAAGGTGGCGCAGGTGCTCCAGCTGACCTCCTACATCGGCGACCTGCGCACGGCCGGCCTCGAGCCGGACACCAAGATCCTCGAGATCGGTTACATCACCGCCGACGAGTCCCTGGCGCGGCGCCTGGCCATCAACCCCGGCGGACGCGTGCTGCGCATCCACCGCCTGCGCCTGGCCAACGGCGAGCCCGTCTCGATCGACACCACACACCTGTCCGCGCGGCGCTTCCCCAGGCTGCGGCGCGAGCTCGAGGTGCATGCCTCGCTGTACGAGACGCTGCACAACGCCTACAACGTGCGGCTGACCGACGCCGAGGAGATCATCGAGACCGTCCTGGCCACGCCGTACGACGCCAAGGCGCTGGGCGTGGACGTGGGTCTGCCGATGCTGCTGCTGACCCGGCACGCCTTCGACGCCGACGGCAACCCGGTGGAGTGGGCCCAGTCGCTGTACCGCGGCGACCGCTACAAGTTCGTCACGCGGCTGAGACGGCCATGAGCGTCCTGGTCGTCACCGGCACCGACGTGGGAGTCGGCAAGACCGTCGTCACCGCGGCGGTCGCGGCGCTGGCCGTCGGGCGCGGCGCGTCCGTGGCCGTGGTCAAGCCCGCCCAGACCGGCCTGGCGCCCGGCGAGCCCGGCGACCTGGACGAGGTGATCCGGCTGAGCGGGGTGACGACCACGTTCGAGCTGACCCGCTATCCCGCCGCGCTCTCCCCCGCCGCGGCGGCCAGGGCCGGCGGGCTGCCGCCGCTGTCGATGGCCGGGGCGGCCGAGCGCATCGGCGAGCTGGCCGAGTCCCACCGGCTGGTGCTGGTGGAGGGCACCGGCGGGCTGCTGGTGCGCTACGACGAGGAGGGCGCCACGATCGCCGACCTGGCCCACCTGCTCGGCGCGCCGATGCTGGTGGTGACCAGGGCGGATCGCGGCACCCTCAACCACACCGCGCTCACGCTGGAGGCGCTGGCCAATCGCGGCCTGGACCTGGCCGGGCTGGTCATCGGCAGCTGGCCCGCCTCGCCCGGCCCTGCCGAGCGCTCCAACGTCGGCGACCTGGAGATGCTGGCCGCCAGGCCGCTGGCGGGCGCCCTGCCCGCCGGGGCCGCCGCCGACGACGACTTCCCCGCGATCGCCCGCGCCGGCCTAGGCGTCACGCTCGGCGGCACGTTCAGCCCGGCCAGCATCAGAGCGGCCTAGCAGGCGGCCTCGGGCAGGTCGCAGACCTTGACGGTCATGGCCTGCGCCTGGGCCACGAGCTTCCTGAAGTGCTTGAGCGGCAGGCTCCTGGTCGGCCAGGCCGACTCGCCCGCGATGTAGAGGGCGGCCCCGCGGCGTACGGCCACCGCGTGCTCGCCGTTCTCGAAGAAGCGCCCGCCGGCGCGCAGCCCGTCGTCGCCCACCTCCAGCGGCCGGGTGAAGTACCGGTAGCGCTTGTATCCTCTGCCCACGTCCGCGCAGCGGCGCAGGTCGGCCCGGAGCCCCCGCATCGCGCGCTTGGCGGACGCGACGTCCTTGTAGACGACCAGCTGCTCGTACTTCATCTCGTACTCGCCCGAGTAGAGCACGGCCCGCCCCTCCAGCCGCCCCGCGTCGGCCCGCGACCGCCTGAAGCATGGGTTGAGCTGCAACGGGAGGGCCTTGGAGTCCGTCACCCTGTAGCTCTCCCACGACTGCGCGGGCGGGTGCGACTCCATCGTCAGGAACCCGTCAGGCAGTCCCCCGCCGCCGAACGCCAGCGCACCCGCTAACACCAAGTGCCACATGTCATCCTCCCCGTCTGGCCATCCATTCATCAGATGTACGGCAATGCCGTTTCGTTCGCGGGTTCGCGGAGTGATGATGCAGCCATGGCAAAGGCGATCGAACAACCAGTCTCCGGCATCACGGTCGGCCACGCACTCCTGGCACGTGCCAACGGTGTGGCCCAGCCGGTCGACAAGGTCGTGCACGACGGTGACACGATCAACATCGCGGCCGACGGCAACTTCGGCGTGCGTTTCCTCGGCATCGACGCCCCCGAGGTCAGCTTCGAGCTGCCGCCCAACGTGGGCTTCCCCAAGGGCTTCGTGGAGATCACCAACCCGGCCTGGACCACGTTCCTGACCGACCCGTTCGCCCCGACCTACCCCGGGCTGGCGCTCAGCAAGGAGCTGATGGAGAACCTGCTGCCCCGCCTGGGCGCGCAGACGGCCGCCAACCACGCCACGCACGCGGCCCCGGCCACCCAGGCGCTCAAGACCATGATCCAGGGCGACATCACCGAGCAGGGCCACACGGACGAGACCTTCAAGATCCGGCTGGCCTTCGCCTACGAGATCCTCGACCGGTACGGCCGGCTGCTGTGCTACGTCAACCGCGACCAGAAGCTGAAGCCGCGCCCGCCCTCCTACAACGAGCGCCTGCTGACCGGCGGCAACGTCACCCCGTACTTCATCTGGCCCAACGTCGACCCGTTCGTCAGGCACGAGGGCAAGCTCGCCGACGCGGTCCCGGTGCCCGGCAGCGGCCAGGAGATCGGCGCCGCCGGCGCTCTCGGGTTCGCCAGAGCGGCGGTGAAGACGGCCCGCGAGGCCGGGCAGGGACTGTGGGACCACACCAACCCGCTCATGCTGTACCCCTTCGAGCTGCGCTACCTCGCCGGGCGCCGTGCCCCCGACCGCTACGTGCTCGACCTGTCGAGCGACTCCACCGAGCTGCTGCACCCGCAGAGCTACTTCCGCATCCCCAACCCCGAGGACCGGCTGTTCGTCAACTCCGAGCATGGGCCGCTGTTCGCCGCCAAGGGCTGGACGATCCCGCCCGCGTGACGGGGTGGGGTTAGCCCCACCCCGAACGCGCACACCAAACCCATGTCGCGGTGCTCGCCACGGTCAATACCGTTGAGGCATGACAGTCCCTCGGCCGTGGTCGGCGCGCGCCTGGCTGGACACGGCCCACGTGGTGACCGGGCTGCCGGTCGCTGCGGTGCTCGGCTTCCTGACGCTCGTGCTGACCGTGCTCCCGCCCGTGCAGCGCCGCGGCGTGCCCGCTTTCACCCGGGTCCAGCGCTCGCGCTTCGCCGCCTTCCTCCATGCGGACATCCCGCCGCCCGTGGCACCCGTCAGGTGGCGTAGCGCGAGCCTGTGGCGGCAGTTCGCCTATCACGTGGTGTTCTCCACGCTGGTCGCCGGGGTGGGCACGTTCGTGGTCGCCGTCGCGTGGGGCGGCGGCCTGGTCGGGGTCACCGCGTTCATCCAGCCGCAACTGCAGCCGCGGCCGATGGAGTTCCCGATCGACCTCAGGAACCCGCTGGTGGCGCTGGCCTACGCCGCGGTGGGCGTCGGGCTGCTGCTACTGGCGCCGATCCTGGCGCGCGGCATGGCCATGGTCGACCTGGCGCTGGCCCGTGCGATGCTCGGCCCCAGCAGGCGCGAGCTGGACCGCAGGATCGAGCAGCTGGCAGAGAGCCGCGAGGGTGTGATCAGCGCGGCGGACGCCGAGCGCCGCCGCATCGAGCGCGACCTGCACGACGGCGCGCAGCAGCGGCTGGTGTCGCTGGCGATGAATCTCGGCCTGGCCAGGGCCACGCTCACCGACCTGCCCGAGCCCGCCCGTCAGGCCATCGAGCAGGCCCATGAGGAGGCCAAGCAGGCGCTGAAGGAGCTGCGCGACTTCGTCCGCGGCCTGCACCCCGCCGTGCTCAACGACCAGGGGCTGGACGCGGCCCTGTCCGGCGTCGCGGCCCGCTCCCCCATCCCGGTACGGCTGCGCGTCGACATCGAGCGGCGTACCTCCCCGACCATCGAGGCGGTGGCATTCTTCATCGTGTCCGAGGCTCTGACGAACATCGCCAAGCACGCGGCGGCCCGGCACGCCGAGGTGACCGTGACCCGCACCGGCAACCGGCTGCACGTGCTCGTCTGGGACGACGGCTGCGGCGGCGCCCGGCTCGACCGCGGCACCGGGCTGCGCGGCCTGGCCCAGCGCATCGACTCCGTCGACGGGACCTTCACGCTGTCCAGCCCGCTGGGCGGCCCGACCACGATCGAGGTGGAGCTGCCGTGCGAGTAGTGCTGGCAGAGGACTCGGTCCTGCTGCGCGAGGGCCTGATCAGGCTGCTCGAGGCCGCCGGCATGCAGGTGGTCGCGGCCGTGCCCGACGCGGCCAGGCTGCTGCGTGCCACCGACGAGCACCAGCCCGACCTGGTCGTCACCGACGTCCGGATGCCGCCTTCGCACACCGACGAGGGCCTGCGGGCCGCGCTCGTGCTGCGCAGGCAGCAGCCCAGGCTCGCCGTCCTGGTGCTGTCGCAGTACGTCGAGGAGCGATACGCGGCACAGCTGCTCGCCTCGGCCGCCACCGGCGGGGTGGGCTATCTCCTGAAGGACCGGGTGGCCGATGTGGCGGAGTTCATCGACGCGCTGCGCCGCGTGGCGGGCGGCGGGACCGCGCTGGACCCCGAGGTCGTCGCCCAGCTGCTGCTGCGCGGCCACAGCGACCCGCTGAACCGCCTGACGCCGCGCGAGAGCGAGGTGCTCAAGCTGATGGCGGAGGGACGCTCGAACGCCGGGATCGGGCAGGAACTGGTGCTCAGCGAGGGGGCCGTGGGCAAGCACATCGGCAACATCTTCACCAAGCTGGACCTGCCCCAGACCGAGGGCGATCACCGCAGGGTGCTGGCCGTGCTGCAGTTCCTCAAGATCCGGAGCCTGCCGTGAGACCGCTCTGGCTCGCCGCGGGCACGGTGTGCACGATCGCGGCACTGCTCTTCGCGACCGGCGGACTCTGGACGTTATTCGTCGAGGCCCGGCCGCCGATCGAGTACACGAGCCGGTCCATCCCGTTCTCGGGGAAAAAGCTCGTGGTCGAGGTGGCGCAGGGCAACGTGAGCCTGAACGTCGAAACCGGCGAGGCCGGAGTCGTGGACGTCTACCGCATGCTGCAATGGTCGCAGGACAAACCCCTCGTCAAAGAGGACTGGGACGGCCACACGCTGCGTCTGAGCGCCACCTGCTCGGGTGACGACCACCCGGACAGAACCGTGTGCACGGCGGATTACCGGGTCGTGGTGCCGGCCGAGGCAGAGGTCGAGGCGAAGACCACCAACGGCGTTCTCAACGCGTCGCATCTGCACGGCACCGTGCGCCTGACGTCGGTGTCCGGTGACATCACGGCGGCGGGGATCGCCGGCAACGTGGTGATCAGGAGCGGGTCTGGGAACATCACCGCCGACAAGCTGGAGAGCCATCAGGTGGACGCCGAGACGGGCTCGGGCAACCTGCGATTGTGGCTCACCACGCGGCCGACGCTGCTCAGGGCGGTTGCCAGGGTCTCGGGCGACATCGACGCGTGGGTGCCGAAGGGCGCCTACGACGTGACCACCGCCGCCAGGTGGAGCAGGGTGGACGTCGACCGCGACCCTGCGTCGCCGAGCAAGATCACATTGTCGGCCCCGGAGGGCGCGATCAGTCTCGACGACAGGTAGGACATGATCGTCTAGTCTGATTCGAGGCGAAAGGAGCCCCCATGGCCGAAGAACGCGCCATCGACACCTCCGTACCGCATTCGGCCAGAATCTGGAACTACTGGCTCGGCGGCAAGGACAACTACGAGGTCGACAGGATCGCCGGTGAGGAGTTCCTGAAGATCGCGCCCGGCATGCGCGAGGCCGCCCGCGCGTCCCGCGGATTCCTCACCCGGACCATCACCTGGCTGACCGGCGAAGCGGGCATCAGGCAGTTCCTGGACGTCGGCACCGGCCTGCCGACGGCCGACAACACCCACGAGATCGCCCAGCGCATCGCCCCCGAGACGCGCGTGGTCTACGTCGACAACGACCCACTGGTGCTCGCGCACGCCCGCGCCCTGCTGGCGGGCACCGACGAGGGCGCCACCGACTACATCGACGCCGACGTGCGCGACCCCGAGACGATCCTCCAGGTCGCGGCCAAGACGCTCGACTTCTCCCGGCCCATCGCGCTCAACCTGTCAGGGATCATGGGCCACGTGGTCGACGACGACGAGGCGCGCGCGATCGTGCGGCAGTTGCTCGACGCGCTGCCCTCCGGCAGCTACCTGGCGCTCAATGACGGCACCAACGTGCTCAGCCAGGCCAACAGGGACGCCCACGACCAGTACAACCAGAGCGGCGCGCTGCCCTACATCCAGCGCAGCCCCGAGCAGATCGGTGGCTTCTTCGAGGGCCTGGAGCTCGTGGAGCCCGGCCTGGTCTCGGTGTCGCAGTGGCGGCCCGAAGGCGTGGGGACGCCGGCGCAGGTGGACGGCTTCGGAGCTGTCGGTCGCAAGCCGTAGGTTGTAGGTTCCCGGCATGGAATCCGCGAAGCACGCAGGAGACGCGGCGGTCGCCGTGTCCAAGGCCTACGGCGTCGAGACCATGTTCACACTCTCGGGAGGGCACGTCTTCCCGCTCTACGACGGCGCGGTGCACGAGGGGATGCGCATCCTCGACGTGCGCCACGAGCAGAGCGCCGTCTTCGCGGCGGAGGCCACGGCCAGACTGACCAGGAAACCGGGCCTGGCCGTGCTCACCGCCGGCCCCGGCATCACCAACGGGGTCAGCGGCGTGGCCACCGCCCACTTCAACGGCTCGCCCGTGGTCGTCATGGGCGGCCGCGCGCCCAAATCGCGCTGGGGCAGCGGCGCGCTGCAGGAGCTGGACCACCCACCGCTGCTCGAGCCCATCACCAAGCTGTCGTTCACCGCCGACTCGGTCGGCCAGGACGTGGAGTCCGCCTTCCGCACGGCCATCGCGCCGCACCGCGGCCCGGTGTTCGTCGACTTCTACATGGACGACCTGTTCGGCCCCGCGGCCGAGCACCAGGCGGCCATCCAGACGCCCTCACCGCTGGAGCCCGACCCCGACGACATCGCGGCCGTCGCCCGGCTGCTGGCCGAGGCCGAGCGGCCGGTGCTGGTGTACGGCTCAGACGTGTGGATGGACCGCGCCGAGGAGGCCGCCCGCGACTTCGCCGAGGCCTGGCGGCTGCCGGTCATCCCGAACGGCCAGGGCCGCGGCATCCTGCCCGCCGGCCACGAGCTGCTCGTCACCCGCGCCCGCGGCCAGGCCTTCGCCCAGGCCGACCTGGTCGTCGTGATCGGCACCCCGCTCGACTTCCGGCTCGGCTACGGGTGGTTCGGGGGCAAGGACGGCGCTCCCCTGGCCCGCGTCGTGCACATCGCCGACGCTCCCTCGCAGCTGGCCACGCACATGCGGCCCGCCGCCACCGCCGCGGGCGACCTGTCGGTGGTCCTCTGGAGCCTCGGTACGGCCTGCGGCGAGAACTCCGTGGACCCCGCGAAGTACGCCCCGTGGGTGTCCAAGCTCGCCGACACGGCCGCGGCCGCCATCGCCGGCGACGCCGACCTGCTGGCCGCCGAGTCCGACCCGATCCACCCCATGCGCATCTACGGCGAGCTGGGCAGGGTCCTCGCCGACGACGCCGTGGTCATCGGCGACGGCGGCGACTTCGTCTCCTACGCCGGCAAGTACGTCGAGCCCAAACAGCCCGGCAACTGGCTCGACCCCGGCCCCTACGGCTGCCTGGGCACCGGCCTCGGCTACTCCATCGCCGCCCGCCTGGCCAGGCCGTCGTCCCAGGTGGTGCTGCTGCTGGGTGACGGGGCCGCCGGCTTCTCGCTGATGGACGTGGACTCCCTGGTACGGCACGGCCTCCCGGTCGTCATGATCTGCGGCAACAACGGGATCTGGGGCCTGGAGAAGCACCCGATGCAGCTGCTGTACGGCTACGACGTGGCCGCCGAGCTGCAGCCGCAGTGCCGCTACGACCAGGTCGTGACCGCGCTGGGCGGCGGGGGCGAGCTGGTGACCAAGCCGTCGGAGATCGGTCCCGCGCTGCGGCGCGCCTTCGACAGCGGCGTGCCGTACATGGTGAACATCGCGACGGACCCGCAGGTCGCCTACCCCCGCAACACCACGGGGGTCTAGGGCTTCAGCGTGTTGGTCACCGTGTTGGTGGGCGTCGGGGTCGGACAGGTGTCGGCCCTGATGGCCACCACGGTGACCGTCTTGCCCTCCTCCCACATGGTGCCGCCGTCGGGGAACGTCTGACCGATGATCTTGCAGCGGTCAGGCACGTTCGGTCCCGCCTGGTTGTCGACCCGCAGGACGAAGCCCGCGTCCAGCACCATCTGCCTGGCCTCGAGCAGCGGCAGGTTGACCACGTGCGGGACCGCCTTCTTCTGGACGCTCTTGGACGGCGTGGCCGAGGGCGTCTTCGTCGGCGTCTTCGTGGGAGACGCCGTGGCGGTCGGCGTCTTCTTCGTGGTCACCGGCTTGGCGGTGGGGGTGATGCGCTGCTGCGGCGGCTTGGTGGTCGGCGTGTGGCGCGGCCTGGGCCTGGTGGTCGACGGCGGGTCGATCGGCGAGGGCATGGTGTCGGAGTTGGCCGCGTCGCTGGTCGACATCGTGGGCTGGGGGGTGCCCTTGCTGGTCATGCCGGTCAGCGCAACGGCGCCCGCGCCCACGCCGAGCACGACCGCGGCGGCGATGCCCGCCACCAGGCCGCCCCTGCGGCTGGACTTGGCGGCGGCCCGGCGGCCCGCCCTGGGCCGGGCCTCGGTGGGCGGCGCCTCGGGCGCGGTCTGGTGAGCGCCGGTCTGCTGAATACCGGCCTGGTGAGCGCCGGCCTGGTGGGCGCCGGTCTGGTAGGCCTCGACCGGGGGCACCATCGTGGCGCCCGTGCTCAACGACTCGAAGGCGGGCACCTCGCCGGCGGCGATCTGCTTGGCGGTCTCGCTCATCGCCCGCGCGGTCGGGAAGCGCCTGGCGGGGTCCTTGGACAGGGCCTTGTCGACCAGGGCGCGCACGGGCGCGGGGATCTCGGCGGGCAGTGGCGGCGGAGACTCACGGATGTGCTTCAGCGCGATCGTCACGGCGCTGTCGCCATCGAAAGGGCGCTGGCCGACCAGGCACTCGTAGGCGACCACGCCGAGTGCGTAGATGTCCACGGCGGGCGTGACGGGCGCGCCCTCGGCCTGCTCGGGCGCGCAGTAGGCGGCGGTGCCCAGCACCATGCCCGCGTCGGTGAGCCGGTTGGCCAGGTCGGAGCGGGCGATGCCGAAGTCGGTGAGCACCAGCGTGCCGTCGCGCTGGACCAGCAGGTTGCCCGGCTTGACGTCGCGGTGCACGATGCCCTGGTCGTGAACGGCCTGCAGAGCCGAGGCGGCCTGCGCGATCAACTGCATCGCGGGCTGCGGCGCGATCCTGCCCAGGCGGGCCAGCAGCCGGTCGAGCGGCTCGCCGTCCACGAACTTCATCACCAGGTAGACGGTGTCGCCGCTGATCCCGTAGTCGTAGACGTCGACGACGCCCGCGTGGTTGATCGTGGCCATGGCGCGGGCCTCGCCCTGGAAGCGGGCCACGAATCCCGGGTCGTCCATGCGCCCAGGGAGCAGCACCTTGATGGCGACGGTGCGGGCCAGCACGATGTCTTCGCCTCGCCACACCTCGCCCATGCCTCCGGCGCCGATGCGGGTGTCCAGGCGATACCGCCCCGCCAGCGTCGTCCCTTGGGCCGTCATGATTCCCCCGCTACCCCTCTACCTCTCCCCACCCCAGGGTTCTCCAACAAAGCGCACCTGCGTCGCGGTCCGATAACGTCCAGGTCACGGAAGTCTGACTCACGTGTCCCACACGCCTCTCAAATGCCACAAGCGGTACAAACCCTATCCTGCGGCCTCCTGAGGCGTGTTGTCCGCGTTTCCCGGAGATCAGCCACCCGCCTACTAGGCTGGCCATATGACGATCGCTCCCGGTCTCAACGCCAGGCTGCTCATCATGGTCGAGCGGGAGGACACCGCGCAGAAGATCGGCAGCGGCGACGTCCCCGTCCTGGCCACGCCGCGGCTGCTCGCACTGGCCGAGATGACCACCGTCCAGGCGCTGCGCCCGCACCTGGAGCCCGGCACGACCTCGGTCGGCACCCGGGTCCAGCTGGAGCACCTGGCGCCCAGCCCGCTCGGCACGCACGTCGAGATCACCACCGAGCTGACCGAGGTGGACGGGCGGCGGCTGGTCTTCGCCTTCCAGGCGCGTGACCGCAGCCAGGTCGTCGGCCGGGGGACGATCGAGCGCATGCTGGTCGACCGTGATCGGTTCCTGGCGCGCGCTACTCGATGACGGCGATCAGGTCGCCTTCCTGGATCACGTCTCCCTCGGCCACCTTGAGCTGCGCCACCACACCGTCGTCCTCGGTGAGGACCGGGATCTCCATCTTCATGGACTCCAGGATGACCAGGGTGTCACCGTCGGACACGGTGTCGCCCTCCTGGACGACGACCCTCCAGACGCTGGCCACCATCTCCGCGCGCACCTCGGCCACCTGGGCTCCTCTCTTCCGATGAGCTAACAATGTCACGGGTCGACCAGGCCCGTGACGCAGCCGCCGCTGACGAACTCATTCCACGCAGAACGGCAGATTGCTCTCGAAGACCACCTCCACGGCCCACAGCGGAGTCGTGGCGGCGGGCAACCGTCACCGACTCGCCGGAAGCGCCGCTCACGGGCCCTCAGCCGCAGTACGGCGGGCGGCGGGTGGGGTGGCCTACCGTACAGGAAATTCAGAGCTTGTGGGAAAGGGCCAGCCGGTCGACCACGCGCGCCATGGAGCTGATGACGGCGGGGTCGTACTCCGTGCCGGAGCCCAGGCGCAGGCGCTCCATGGCGGCGCCGGCGCGGTCGCGGTCGGTGGAGCCGCCGACCAGGTCGTCGTAGCCGTTGGCGGCCTTGATGATGCGGCTGGACAGCGGCGGCTCGTCGGCGATGCAGTCGGTCTGGCGACGCACCACGTCGGCGACCCGGTCCAGGACGCCGGTCTGCTTGATGACCTCCGCACCCAGCTCGGCGATGCGGCGCGCCTGCTCGGGGTCGGTCAGCACGGTGGCCCCTCCGGGGATGGGGTCGCGCAGGGACAGCTGGCCGATGTCGTGCATGAGCGCGGCGTACTCCAGCTCGAGCAGCTCAGGCTCGGACATGCCCAGCTCCCGCCCGACCGCCACCGCCAGGCGGCTGACCCGGCGCGAGTGGCCGGGCTCGACGTAGCCGCCCACCTCGGTGACCCGCGACAGAGCGCGCACCGTCTGCAGGTAGGTGGCGCGGATCCCGGCGTACTTGCGGAAGGCGACCTGCGTGACCAGCAGCGGCGCGGCGAACACGAGCAGCGCGACCAGGTCCATGCTGTGGGTGGCCAGCGCGAGCAGCACGCCCGAGGCGGCCACCGCGGCGCCCAGCGGGAAGGCCATGTTGAGCTCGTCGCGGATGGCCACTCTGAAGGCCGTGCGGACCTGTTCCGACCGCAGTAACGCGGCGATGAGCACGTCGACGAACAGAGTGATGGTGATGAGCGCCACCATGACGCCCAGCGCGGGCCACCAGGTCGGCTCGGGCCCCTGCGTGAGGCGGTAGAGCGGGCCTGCCAGCGGCCGGAAGGCGAAGGCCAGCAGCGCGCCGGTGAGCAGGCGGCGGGCCATGGCGTCCAGCCGGGGCGGCCGGCCGACCGCCAGGTGCGGCAGCGCTCCGGCGATCATGCCCACGGCGATGACGGCCACGACCTGCAGCGCGGTGTGGTCCAGCTGGTTCTGGCTGAGGTCGAGCAGCAGCGTGTAGCCGAGCGCGGCGGCGGCGCCGATGGGCGCGACCTCGCGGTTGCCCGGCATGGTGAGCCTGGCCAGCTCGCCCACCGCGATGAGCGCGCCGAACCCGACGGCGATCTCCGGGTGGTCGAGCCCGACGGCGGCGGTGTGCGCGACGCCGGCCACGGCGACCAGCCCGGCGCCGGAGATGAGCAGCAACTGTCCCGAGTCGAGGCCCTGAAAGCTCATGACATGCCCTCAGCTCCGCTTGAGGGCATGTCAGGGTGTCCGGTGGTTGGCTCGCTCACGGGCCGCTCACCACTTCGATGGGCATGGTGGGGTCGTCATGGTCCTTGGTGGTGGTCTGGGTGGCCCCGGCGGGCGGCGGCTCGACCGGGCGGGGCGGCTGCCACGGACTGTGTTCGAGCGCCTTGACGAAGGCGTTGACCATCTCCGGGTCGAACTGGCTGCCGGCGCCCTTGTGCAGCTCCCCCACGGCCACCTCGACCGGGCGGGCGCCGCGGTAGGAGCGGTCGGAGGTCATCGAGTCGAAGGCGTCGGCCACCGCGATGATCCTGGCGAACTCCGGGATCTCGTCACCCGCCAGCCCCATCGGGTAGCCCTTGCCGTCGTGCCGCTCATGGTGGTGCATGATCCCGGCGAAGGCTTCGTCGAGGAAGTCGATGCCGCGCACGATCTCCAGCCCGCGCATCGGGTGCAGCTGGATGGCGGCGAACTCCTCCTCGGTGAGCGGCCCCTCCTTCTGCAGCACCTTGGTGGGCACGCCGAGCTTGCCCACGTCGTGCAGCATCCCGGCGTAGCGGATGGCGCGCAGCCGCTCCAGGCCCATACCGATCTCCTGAGCGATCATTCCGGAGGCCAGCGAGACGCGCCTGCAGTGGCCGCGGGTGTAGTAGTCCTTGGTCTCCACGGCCTGGGCCAGCGCGGCGATCGTGGCGTCGTAGGACTTCTGCTGGGCGTGGTACTGCCCCAGCGCCCAGCGCGCCACGAACAGCGGCAGCAGCACCAGCACCGCCGAGATCGACTGCACGGTCGCCCACAGCCCGGCCACCAGCAGCCCGAACGTGCCGTAGCCCAGGTACGACAGCAGGAACTGGGCCATGCCGCGCAGCGGCACCTCCATCGCCCGCACCCGGGTGGCCAGCCAGATCATGGTGAGCGTGAGCAGGATGTTCAGCGGGACGAACACCGCCGTGGCGGCGGCGTAGGGCCCGATGAGGTCGTCGAAGGCGTTGACCTTGGGCACGCCGGTGACCCCGCCGAGCCACTGGTAGACCCACCCGGCCGCGTAGCCGCAGATGGCGAACTGGGCCCCGTTGAACAGCCGCTTGATGAGCGGCAGCCCGGGCCGCACGCTGATCATCGCCGTCAGGCCCACCAGCGCGGCGCCCTCGGGCCCGATGAGCACGACGGCCGCCAGCGCGGCGGAGAAGCTCACCGACACGGCGAACTGCTCCACGTTGAGCAGCGTCGGCATCGACTCGCACACCAGGAACAGCAGCGCGAGCACCAGCAGGATACCCAGGGTCTCCGACGACACCAGCCCGTCGGTGAGCACGCTGTGCCCGATGAGTGCGGCCGCCGCGGCTATGACGGCGACCAGGTAGAGCTTCGCCGGCCACGGCAGATCACGCATTGCGGCCCCCTACGGGTTGGTCAGGTCCAGGACACCCCGGGGGGCAGCGCGAACCCGCCGCCGCCAACAAGCAGCACCACAGGAGCGATCACCGCGAACGCCGTGATCAGCCTCGCGGCCATCACTTTCAACATCCACTCGCCTCCACGTCTGACGTATGTGGGTCACGCTACAGAAGTCGAGGTGTCCAGAAGGGCGGACTCGGGAATCGCAAGCAAAGCGTAATCAAGCCACTACCTGCGGCGACCTCGCGCCCACTCGACCGTGGCCCGCAGACCGGTCGACAGATCGGTGCGCGGCTGCCAGCCCAGCCCTTCGAAGGCGGGCACCGGGTCGACGGCCATCGCGGGCAGGTCGCCCAGTCGCGGCTGTGCGAAGCCCGGCTTGTCCGGCGCATCGGCGGCGTCGGCGATCAGCGCGTGCAGCCTGCGGTCGGTGGTCTGGAGGCCGGTGCCGAGGTTGAAGCGCATGCCGTTGCCCGCCTGGCCGGACGCCTTGACGAAGCCGTCGACCACGTCGTCGACGTAGACGTAGTCGCGGGTCTGGGTGCCGTCGCCGTAGAGCACGGTCGGCGTGCCGCTCAGCAGCCCGTCGGTGAAGATGGCCACCACCCCGGCCTCGCCCTCGGGCGACTGGCGCGGGCCGTAGACGTTGGACAGCACCAGCGTGGTGTACTCCAGCCCGTACAGCGCGCGGAAGGTCGCCAGGTAGGTCTCGCCGCTGAGCTTGGAGGCCGCGTACGGCGAGCGGGGATCGGTGGCGGCGTCGCTCGGCACCGGGATCGTGGCCGGCCTGCCGTACACCGCGACGGAGGAGGCGAAGACGACCTTGCGGGTGCTGCCCTCGCGGGCGGCGGTCAGCACCGAGGCGGTGCCCTCCACGTTGATCCTGGCATCGTGCACCGGGTCCATGACGCTCTTGCGGACGCTGATCTGCGCCGCCAGGTGGACGATGACCTCCGGCTGCAGCTCGGCGGCCAGCCCGATCAGCGCGGGATCGCGGATGTCCAGCTCGCGCAGCCGGAAGGCGTCGTGCTCGGCGGCCTGGGTCAGGTTGTCTCTGCTGCCTGTGGACAGGTCGTCGACCGCGACGACCTCGTGCCCTTCGAGCAGCATTCGGTCGACGAGGTTCGAACCGATGAAGCCGGCACCCCCGGTGACGAGCACGCGCATGGGGGAATCCTAGTCGGAGAGCTCCGACCTCACTTGAGCGATGCGGGCCAGCACCTTGGAACGCAGGTCACCCGGGACCGGGTCGCAGCCGCAGTGTTTGGCGACCAGCTGCTTGATCGCCTTGTCCAGGTCGTATTCCTTCAGGCACGGGCTGCACTCGTCGAGGTGGACCCGGATGGCGACGATGTCGGCCTCGCCGAGCTCCCCGTCGAGGTAGGAGTAGACCCTCTCGAGTACGTCACGACAGTCGGTGTCGTGCGGGTTTCCACAGCTCATTTCGATCCCTCCGCCGGGACCAGGCCACGCTCGCGAGCATAGTCCTCAAGGTGCGTACGCAACTGCCGGCGGCCGCGATGCAGCCTCGACATCACCGTACCGATCGGAGTGCCCATGATGTCGGCGATCTCTTTGTACGGGAAGCCCTCGACGTCGGCCAGATAGACCGCGATCCTGAACTCCTCGGGAAGCGCGGCGAGCGCCTCCTTGATGTCGCCGTCGGGCAGGTGCTCGAGCGCCTCGACCTCGGCCGACTTCAGGCCGCTCGACTGGTGCGACTCGGCCCTGGCCAGCTGCCAGTCCTCGATCTCCTCGGTGCCCGACTGCTTGGGCTCACGCTGCTTCTTGCGGTAGCTGTTGATGAACGTGTTGGTCAGGATGCGGTAGAGCCACGCCTTGAGGTTCGTACCTTCCTGGAACTGGTGGAACGACGCGAACGCCTTGGCGAAGGTCTCCTGTAGCAGGTCCTCCGCATCCGCGGGGTTCCGGGTCATCCGGAGCGCGGCCGAGTAGAGCTGCTCGAGGTAAGGCATCGCTTCACGCTCGAACCGCTCACCGCGCTGCTCCAGAGTCTCCGTGCCTGTCGCGGGCACCGGACCCACCCCCCTATGATCACCGGTGGCCGGCTGTGGCGGTACACCGTACTCAGGGGAGAATACCCGCTCGTCAACGTCCGGCAGGTCACCGGGGATGGGCTTCAGCATCCGAGCGAAGGAGCTCGGCGGGAGAGAGCGAGCGGAGTAATGCCAACGAGCGCCGTAGCGGTCGCGACCATCAGCAACAGCGAGCATGCTCGTCGCAACACACCCGCACTCTCGTCTGTTCCCGCAAGATAGAAGGTGACGAACGACCCGGTGCGGGGAAAGCCATACGTACCGGCTGGTAGCCATTTCCCGGAACCCAGGAGTCGCGTGTGCTGCCCATTCCGGCCGAGGAACTGAACGGCTCGGGGACGCTCGGGCCGTACTGGACCTTCTACCGCGCAGTCGTCGCCGAACAGTTGAGCCAGTGGCTCCCCGGCAGCCCCTCCGTCATCCTCGATCTCTCCGGCGGCCGCGGCCGGTGGTCGGCCCATGCCGCCAGGGCCGGGCACCGGGTGCTGGAAGTACTCGACTTCCGCAGGACCCTCGACGTGCACGCCCGATTGCGCGACGCCGACCGCGTCCGCCAGGTGCGCGCCGACGACCTGGCCTTCCTTCCCGACGAGTGTGTGGACGCGGTGGTCGCCGAGGAACGGGCGATGTCCATCGAGCTGATGGCCGAATCCGCGATGAGCGACGTGGCCCGGGTGCTGCGGCCCGGCGGGCGGGCGCTGGTCTGCGTCGACTCGCTGGTGCTGGGCATGGCCATCCTGGCCGAGCAGGGGCAGTGGCAGCACCTGACGCAGACCGGCGAGGTCATGCTGGTGCCCTGGCCCGACGGCAGCATCACGCGCTGCTTCAGCAGCGGGCAGCTGCGCGAGCTGCTGATGGGCGCGGGACTGGAGGTGGAGTGGATGCGGCCGCGCACGGTGCTGTCGCCGTCCACCGTCGACCACATCCTGGCCAGCGACGCCAGGGCGCTGGCCTACCTGGTGCGCACCGAGCTTGAGGCGCGTCCCGACGACAACGACACGGTCGGCATCCACCTGCTGGCCAGCGCCCGCAAGACCTGACCGGGGTCAGCGGCGGCGCTCCAGCTTGGACTGACACTGGACGCAACGGGCCGCCTCGGGGCGGGCCTCGAGCCTGCCCTCGGGGACCGGCTTGCCGCAGTCGACGCACTGCCCGTAGGTGCCCTCGTCGAGGCGTTTGAGCGCGTCGAGCACCTGCCGGCGGTGGGCGCTGGCCACCGCCAGCATCGCCTCCACGCGGTCGGCGTCGGTGAGGTCGGCTCCCGCGTCGGCGGCCGACCTGTCGCGGACGGCGACCGGGTCGCCGCTCAGCACTCCGATCGATCGCTCCACGTCGGTGAGCATGCATTGCAGCCGCTCACGAGCGGTCGTGTCGTCCACGAATCCGCACCTCCGGGTAAGCAAGGGCAACCCGCGACGGGTCTCCCCGGCAGTCCCGCGCGGCGCATGAGGGGGCATGTTCGGCGGTGACTCCGAGTACACGGATACATCGCTTTCCTCACCGGATGCCCACTTAGCGTGCTTCTTACACCTGTCTAGAAGAGCCCGTCTCCCTCTCCGTCAGGAAGAGGTTCGATCAGCTCGGGCCCGTTGTTGCGCACGCTGTTGACCTCGGTCGAGACCGGGACGGCCGTCAGCCTGCCCGACTGCGCGGGAACCAGCAGGCCGGAGGCGGTCTTGGTGTCGGTCATCTGCGGGTCGAGCCACTCCGCCCAGCGTTCGCGCTCGATCATCATGGGCATCCTGTCGTGGATGTGCCCCAGGTCGTCCTCGGCGTCGGTGGTGATGACCGTGCAGGTCACCAGCCACTTCAGCGGGTCGTCGTCGTCGCGGGTGGGGTCCTTCCAGAACTCGTACAGCCCCGCCATCGCCAGCACGCCGCCGTCCTCGGGGTGGATGAAGTAGGGCTGTTTCTTCTTCTTGTCGCCCTCGACCGGCATCCACTCGAAGTATCCGTCGGCAGGCAGCAGGCATCTGCGCTTGGCGAACGCGCTTCTGAAGGAGGGCTTCTCGGCGAGCGTCTCCGCCCTCGCGTTGATCATCCGTGAGCCCACCGAGGGGTCCTTGGCCCAGGCGGGCACCAGTCCCCACTTGAGGATCCTGAGCTGCCTGACGCCCCGCTCGGCACTCTCAGGGACGCGGCTCAGCACCGCGTAGACGTTCTTGGTCGGCGCCACGTTGTAGTCGGGGCCCAGCTCCTTGTCCGGGTCACCGTCCTGCTCGACCTGGAACTCCTCGAGCAGTTCGTGCTTCTTCCTCGCCGACGCGTATCTGCCGCACATATCGCCACTGTGCCACGCCAAGCTTTCGCATGCATGTACGAGTCAACCCTGAGATACTCAGCGTGTCATCTCGGTCACGAAGGGAAACGGCCGCCATGGTTGCAGCCTCACGCAAGACGCATGCCTGCCCCACTCCGGACCCCCAGCCGGAGGTGTCCGCGACGACTACACCCCCCGCCGACCGGGGTGAGGCGGAGCTCACGACCCTGCGCCAGGTCTACGACTTCCTCGCCGACCACACCAAGCTCCGCATCGAGATCATCAACGAAAGGCTGATCGTGAGCCCCTCCCCCACCCCCCTGCACCAGCGGGTCTCCGGCCACCTCTACGCCAAGCTCCTTCCCATCGCCACGGAGCATGGCTGGGTGGCGTATCCGGGCGTCAGCATCTGTCTCGATGGGACGAGGGAGCCCTACGAGCCAGATCTTGTGATCGCCCCACCTGATGCCCCCACGTGGGGAGAGCGGGAGATCTTCGCCAGTGGCGTCATCATGGTCGGCGAGATCGTCTCCAGGAGCAGCATGGCCGACGACCGCACACACAAACCCGATATCTACGCCAGTGCCCGAATCCCGATCTACCTGCTGGTGGATCCCATCGCGGACCCGCAGGCCGTCACGGTGTTCAGCGAGCCCAAGGAAGGCCAGTACACCGTCTCCACCACGGTCGCCATGGGCAAGGAGATCCACATCCCCGCCCCCGTCGACTTCCTGCTGGACACATCGGTCTTCCTCTGACCCGCCGGTAGGCTTTGGGGCATGCCCTCTCAGCACTGGCCCGCTCCGGTCGCGACCGCTCCTGTCGAGGCCGTCGTTCAGCTGCCCGGTTCGAAGTCGGTGACCAACCGCGCGCTGCTGCTCGCCGCGCTCGCCGACGGCCCGGGCGTGGTACGGCGGGCGTTGCGGAGCCGTGACGCCGACCTGATGGTGGCCGCGCTGCAGACCCTGGGCGCCGGGCTGGAGGAGCGCGACGGCGACTACCACGTGACGCCAGGGCCGATCGCCGGCGGCGGGCGGATCGACGTGGGGCTGGCGGGCACGGTGATGCGGTTCGTCCCGCCGATGGCCGCGCTGGCCGACGGCGAGGTGTTCTTCGACGGCGACCCGCACGCCAGGAAGCGCCCGATGGGCCCGATCCTGGACGGGCTGCGGGCGCTGGGCGCCAGGATCGACAACGACGCGCTGCCGTTCACCATCCGCGGGCCGCTGACCGGCGGCGAGGTGACGCTGGACGCCTCCGGCTCGTCGCAGTTCGTGTCGGGGCTGCTGCTGACCGCGCCGCGCTTCGAGAAGGGCGTGACGATCCGCCACGTGGGCCCGCCGGTGCCCTCGCAGCCGCACATCAAGATGACCGTGCACATGCTGCGGGCGGCCGGGGTGAGGGTGGACGACGCCGAGCCCGACGTGTGGCGGGTGGAGCCGGGGCCGATCGCGGCGCGCGACCTGGTCGTCGAGCCCGACCTGTCCAACGCCGCGCCGTTCCTGGCCGCCGCGCTGGTCACCGGGGGCAGCGTCACGATCCCCGACTGGCCGCGGGAGACCACACAGGGAGGCGACGCCCTGCGGAGCCTGCTCGCCGGTATGGGGGCGCGCGTGGCTTTCGACGGCAGCGACCTGATCGTCACGGGAGCGGGAGCAGGAGCGGGCACGATCGAGGGCGTCGACGTGGACCTGCGGGACGAGTCGGAGCTGGTGCCCACGATCGCCGCGCTGGCCACGCTGGCCAAGAGCCCGACCCGGGTCAGGGGCGTGGCGCACATCCGCGGCCACGAGACCGACCGGATCGCCGCGCTGGTCACCGAGATCAACCGGCTGGGCGGCGACGCCGAGGAGACCGACGACGGGCTCGTCGTCCGGCCCAGGCCGCTGCACGGCGGCGTCTTCCACAGCTACGACGACCACCGGATGGCCACCGCCGGCGCGGTGATCGGACTGGCCGTGCCCGGGGTCGAGGTGGAGAACATCGCCACGACGGGTAAGACCCTGCCGGAGTTCGACCGGATGTGGGCGGAGATGCTGGGGGTAGGCCGCTGAGAAAGCGGGAGTACGACGAGGACGACGTACGGGTCCGGCCGGGCAAGGGGTCGCGGCCGCGGACCCGGATCCGTCCTGCCCATGAGGACGCGGTGGAGGGGTTCGTGGTCGCCGTCGATCGCGGCCGCTACACCTCCGTGGTCAACCCGCCGGGCCGGCGCGAGAAGCCCCGGTTCGTCGTCGCGATGAAGGCCAGGGAGCTGGGCCGCAAGGGCATCGTGGTGGGCGACAGGGTGGCGCTGGTAGGCGACGTGTCCGGCGCTCCTGACGCGCTGGCGAGGGTGGTCCGGGTCGAGCCGCGCACCTCGATGCTGCGCCGTTCCGCCGACGACACCGAGGACACCGACGGCATCGAGCGCCCTGTCGTGGCCAACGCCGAGCAGCTGGTCATCGTCACCGCGCTGGCCGATCCGCCGCCCAGGCCGCGCATGATCGACCGCATCCTGGTGGCGGCCTTCGACGCCGAGATCGAGCCGCTGCTGTGCCTGACCAAGTCCGACCTGGCCCCGCCTGACGAGCTGGTGGCGCACTACGAGCCGCTGGGCGTGCCGTACGTGGTGGTGCACAAGGGCAGCTCGCTCGACGAGCTGCGCGACCACCTCGCCGGACGCATCAGCGTCATGGTCGGCCACTCGGGCGTGGGCAAGTCCACGCTGGTCAACGCGCTCGTGCCGGACGCCAACCGCGCCGTCGCCCAGGTCAACGCCGTCACCGGCCGCGGCCGCCACACCTCCACCTCGGCGGTCGCGCTGGAGCTGCCGGCCGGCGGGTGGATCATCGACACGCCCGGGGTGCGCAGCTTCGGCTTGGCCCACATCCATCTGGAGACGGTCCTGGCGGCCTTCCCCGAGCTCAACGAGGGCGCGGTCAACTGCCCCAAGGGCTGCACCCACCTCACCGAAGGCTGCGCCCTCGACGCCTGGGTCGCCGCCGGCCACGAGAGCCAGGCCCGCCTGCTCTCCCTGCGCCGCCTGCTGTCCTCCCGCGAGGGGGGCGCTGATGAGCCTTCTTGAAAGCTCGCTCCTCGTACGGCAAGCCGCCCCCACGCCACCCACCGCACGGGGCCGGGCCCTGTCCAGGGAGACGCTCCTCCGGTGATGCGGGGCTGAGCACCGTTACGAGCCACGGTGCCCGCGTCCCGAGGCGCCGTGGCGGCGGGCACGCGGCACCGACTCGCCGGAAGCGCCGCCCGCGGGCCCTCAGCCGAAGTGCGGCGGGCGGCCGGTGGGGCGGCCCGCCGTACAGCATCAAGAAGCCTTGAGCGTCCAGATGACGGTGACTTCAGAAACGGTCAGGCCGTCGGCATTGGTCAGGGTGACCGTCACGGGGAATTCGGGGCGCTTGCCCGCGTCCAGCTGGGCGACGATCTCGTCGCGGGTGGCCTGCAGGCGGGCCTCGGCCCGGATGTCGCCCTGGGCGAACTTGTGATACTCGACCGTGGCCGACCTGGTCAGCGGCACCGCGCGCGCCAGCAGGTCGCCCAGCGCCGACAGCATTGCCGCCCCCGAGGCCGACTCCGCCAGCGTGAACAGCGCGCCCGCGTGCGGCCCCGCCACGTGATTGTGCAGTTCGGGGCGGTCGGGCAGGCGGCAGGCAGCGTAGCCGTCCTCGACCTTGTCGAACTCGACGCCGACGGTACGAGCGAAAGGCACGCTCTCGAGCAGGAAAGCACCGACATCAAATGACATGAGGCACATGCTACTGGCGAGTAACCATCGATTGAAAAACGCGACTGATGTAAGTCATGCCTGACGCGGTAGCGTGGCTCCTCGTGACGGGTTATAACGACGATCTGCGCCTGGCTCACGTCATGGCGGACGCCGCCGACGATCTGACCATGCGGCGGTTCAAGGCGGTCGACCTCAAGGTCGAGACCAAGCCCGACCTGACTCCTGTCAGCGACGCCGACCGTGCTGTCGAGGAGGCCATCCGCGGCACGCTGCGGCGGGCCAGGCCGCGCGACGCCGTGGTCGGCGAGGAGTTCGGCAGGACCGGGTGGGGCGCCAGGTCGTGGATCATCGACCCGATCGACGGCACCAAGAACTACGTGCGCGGTGTGCCCGTGTGGGCGACGCTGATCGCGCTGATGGAGTACGGCAAGGTCGTCGTGGGCCTGGTGTCGGCTCCGGCGCTCGGGCGGCGCTGGTGGGCGGCCACCGAGGGCGGCGCGTGGACGGGCAAGAGCCTGACCAAGGCCAGCCGGATGCAGGTGTCGCAGGTGTCGACGCTCAGCGACGCGTCGTTCTCCTTCTCCGACATCGAAGAATGGGAAAAGGCCGGGCGGCTGTCGAACTTCCTGGATTTGTCGCGCAATTGCTGGCGCAGCCGGGGATACGGCGATTTCTGGTCCCACATGATGGTGGCCGAGGGCGCGGCCGACCTGTCCGCCGAGCCGGAACTGTCCCCCTGGGACATGGCAGCGCTGACGGTCATCGTCGAGGAGGCGGGCGGCGTCTGGACCGACCTGGCCGGGGTCCCGAGCCTGGAGGGCGGCAGCCTGGTCTGCAGCAACGGCACCCTGCACGACGAGGTGCTCAAGCGCCTCAATAACTCATAGCGCCAGCACCCTGCCGACCGCCGCCATCAGGCTGTCGCGGTAGGAGCCGCCAAAGAGGACCACGTGCACCAGCAGCGGATGCAGTTGGTGCAGCGGTACGCGCTCGCGCCACCCGTCGGCCGGCAGGAACTCCTCCCGGTAGGCGCCGAGTATCCGGTCCAGGTGCGGCGCGCCGAACAGCGCCAGCATCGCCAGGTCGGTCTCCCTGTGACCGCCGTGCGCGGCCGGATCGATGAGCACCCCCGCGCCGCCTGACCACAGCACGTTGCCGCTCCACAGGTCGCCGTGGATGCGGGCGGGCGGCTCGGCGGGTCCCGCGACCTCCGCGAAGCGGTCCACCGCCCGGTCGATCTGCCGCATGTCGCGCGAGGGCAGCCCGGCCTGCCGTACGAAGGGCAGCACGCGGCGGGTGGCGTAGAACGTCGGCCAGTCGTCGGCGGGTGAGTTGTCCATCGGCAGTTCGGCGATGAACCCGGGCCAGGGAGCGCCGAAGGCCTGGGCCTCGGCGCGGTGCATCCTGGCCAGGTCGCGGCCGAACCGCTCGGCGGCCTGCGGCGTGGGCCGCTCCTCGGAGACCCACTCGAGCACGAGCCGGTCCTCACCGACCGAGATCACCTCGGGGACCGGCACGCCCGACTGCCCGAGCCAGCGCAGCCCGGCGGCCTCGGAGGTGAAGTCGGCGCCGCTCTTGACGAAGACCTGGCGCCCGTCGTCCAGCACGGCCCGCGAGAGCCGCCAGCCGTGCGACGAGCCCAGGTCCTCAACCGATCTCATCGGCCAGGTGCTTGGCCAGGCCCTCGGCGGCGGCCTCGACCATGGTCAGCACGCGGTCGAAGGACCCGTCGTAGTAGGGATCGGGCACCTCGGCCCCTGCCGGCGCCGCCGGGTCGAACTCACGGAAGAGCCGGGCACCACGGAGAGAGCGAAGATTGTCCCGGTCCATGGCGAGAACAAGGTCATAGTCGTCGAAAGTGAACTGTTTGGCTCGATGGGCGCTTCCGTCGTATCCATGAGCCTTGAGCGTCCGGAGCGCCCTGGGATCCATGGGTTCACCCGCGTGCCACCCGCCGGTCCCCGCGCTCTCCACGCTCACCCGCTCGGCAAGCCCGTGGTCCGCGAGTTTCCTGCGCAGCACCACCTCGGCCATCGGGGAGCGGCAGATGTTTCCCATGCACACCAGGCATACGCGATAGGTCATGGACACCATCATGAGGGTGACCTGGCGCGTTCACCGAACGTTCACCCTTGTTGGGGGGTTTGAGTCACTTTCGCTGCATAGCTTCATGGCGACTAAGGACCAAGTGGGAGGAACCCAACCGTGAAGTATGCAGGCCGGCTCGCCGCCGTCGCCGTAGTCGGCGCGCTCTCGCTCGCTGCGTGCGGCACAGACAACAATGGCGGAGGCAGCACCACCGCCGCGACCGCTTCGGGCAACGACGCAGGCACCGGGGGCTCGATCAACGCCGCCGGCTCCTCGGCCCAGGCCAACGCGATCGACCAGTGGAAGAAGGACTTCCAGGCCAAGAACCCCGGGGTCAGCCTGAACTACCAGCCGAGCGGCTCCGGCGCCGGCGTCCAGGCCTTCATCCAGGGCACGATCGCCTTCGCGGGTTCCGACTCGGCCCTCAAGGACGACAAGGGTGAGCCCGCCCAGGCCGACGCGCGCTGCAAGACCGGCAAGGCCATCAACATCCCGATGGTGACCGGCCCGATCGCCGTCGTCTACAACGTGCCCGGCGTGGACGGCCTGCAGCTCAAGCCGCAGACGATCGGCGACATCTTCAACGGCAAGATCACCAAGTGGGACGACGCCGCGATCAAGGCCGACAACCCGCAGGCCAAGCTGCCCTCGACCCCGATCCAGGCCTTCCACCGCGCCGACGAGTCGGGCACCAGCGACAACTTCACCAAGTTCCTCAAGGCCACCGCCGGCTGGCCGTACGAGCCCGCCAAGGCCTGGCCGGCCGAGGCCAAGGGCCAGGGCGCCAAGGGCTCCGACGGCATCGCCTCGTCGGTGAAGAGCACCGAAGGCGCCATCAGCTACGTCGAGCTCTCCTTCGCCGAGAACTCGCAGCTGCAGAAGGCCAAGGTCGCCAACGGCTCGGGTGAGTTCGTCGAGCTGAACGCCGACAGCGCCGCCAAGACGATCGAGACCGCCGAGGTCAAGGGCTCCGGCAACGACCTCAAGCTGGGCATCGACTACGCCACCAAGACGGCGGGCGCCTACCCGATCGTCCTGGTGACCTACGAGATCACCTGTGAGAAGGGCCTGCCGGCCGACCAGGCCAAGCTGGTCAAGGACTTCCTCACCTACACCTCCAGTGACGAGGGCCAGGCCTCGCTGAAGGACCTGGGCTACGCCCCGCTCACCGGAGACCTGCTCGCCAAGGTCCGTACCGCCGTCAGCGCCATCTCCTAGGACGTCATGACGACCAACGTCAGAACACGTGGAGGCGGACCGGTCACGCACCGGTCCGCCTCGCGCGGCACCCGAGGTGAGGGTGCCTTCCGCTTCCTGTCCACGGGTGCGGGCGTCGTTCTCCTGGCGATCATGGCGGCCATCGCCGTGTTCCTCATCAGCGAGGCGATCCCGGCTCTGCGGGACAACAAGGGGAACTTCTTCACCGAGCTGACCTGGCAGCCGAACAGCACCGGGGTCTTCGGCATCGCCGCCCTGGCCTTCGGCACCGTCCTCAGCTCGGCCCTCGCCCTGATCATCGCCACGCCGATCGCCATCGGCGTGGCGCTGTTCATCTCCCACTACGCCCCCAGGCGCGTTGCGGGTCCTCTCGGCTACCTGGTCGACCTCCTGGCCGCGGTCCCCTCCGTGGTCTACGGCCTGTGGGGCGTGGCCTTCCTGGTGCCGCTGCTCAAGACCCCCTCACAGTGGCTGAACGAGCACCTGGGCTGGTTCCCCTTCTTCTCCGGTGAAGGCGCGATCGGCGGGAAGACGATGCTGGCCGGCGGGATCGTGCTGGCCATCATGATCCTCCCGATCATCGCGGCCATCTCCCGCGAGGTCTTCCTCCAGACCCCCAAGATGAACGAGGAGGCGGCGCTCGCCCTCGGCGCGACCCGCTGGGAGATGATCCGGATGGCCGTGCTGCCGTTCGGCCGTCCCGGCGTGATCAGCGCGGCGATGCTCGGCCTCGGCAGGGCGATGGGCGAGACGATCGCGGTGGCGCTGATCTTCCCGGCCACCTTTGACATCTCCATCCAGATCCTGACCCCCCACGCCAACAGCATCGCCGCCAACATCGCCAACGGCTTCGGCGAGGCCACCCCGATCGGGCGCGGCGCCCTGATCGCCTCCGGCCTGGTGCTGTTCGTGATCACGTTGCTGGTGAACATGGCCGCGCGGTTCATCATCAACCGCCGCAAGGAGTACGCGAGGAGTGGAGCATGACAGCTCTTCAGCACATCTCCACCGGGCGGCGCGTGAAGAACCGCATCGTCCAGGGGCTGGTCTACCTGGCCTTCGCGCTGGCCGTGGTCCCCCTGATCTCCGTGCTCTGGCTGGTGATCAAGAACGGCCTGGCCCGCCTCGACATGGAGTTCCTGACCCACTCCTACCGCAACATCGGCGCCAGGGACGCCGGCGGCGGCGCCTACCACGCCATCATCGGCACGCTCGAGCAGGTGCTGCTCGCCTCCCTCATCTCCATCCCGATCGGGTTGCTCACCGCGATCTACCTGGTGGAGTACGGCAGGGGCGGGCGGCTGAGCCGTACCATCAGCTTCTTCGTCGACGTCATGACCGGCATCCCGTCGATCGTGGCGGGCCTGTTCATCCTGGCGTTCTGGATCCTGTTCCTGAAGCAGCCGTACTCGGGATGGGCCGGGGCGATGGCGTTGTCGATCCTGATGATGCCGACCGTGGTCAGAGCCGCCGAGGAGATGCTCCGCCTGGTGCCCAACGACCTGCGCGAGGCCGCCTACGCGCTGGGTGTGGCCAAGTGGCGCACCATCCTGAAGGTCGTGCTGCCGACCGCGCTGACCGGCATCATCACCGGCGTCATGCTGGCCATCGCCCGCGTCGCCGGCGAGACCGCGCCGGTGCTGCTGACCGTGTTCTTCACCGACTCCATCAACACCGACCCGTTCAACGGGCCGCAGATGAATCTCCCCCTTTTCGTGTTCGACCAGGCCGGACGCCCCAGCGACCTGGCCGTCAACCGGGCCTGGACAGGGGCTCTCGTCCTCATCGTGATCGTCATGCTGCTCAACCTGGCGGCGCGGGCCATCGCCTGGTGGCGAGCCCCCGCCAAGGGCCGATAAGGGGGTATCCGCAGCAATGTCCAAGCAGATCCAGGTATCCGGGCTCGACGCCTACTACGGATCGCACAAGGCCATCGAGGACGTCTCGATGACCATCGAGCCGCGCTCGATCACGGCCTTCATCGGGCCGTCCGGGTGCGGCAAGTCCACGTTCCTGCGCACGCTCAACCGGATGCACGAGGTCATCCCGGGCGCGCGGGTCGAGGGCAAGGTGCTGCTCGACGGGGAGGACCTGTACGCGCCCACCGTCGAGCCTGTCTCGGTACGGCGCAGCATCGGGATGGTCTTCCAGCGGCCCAACCCGTTCCCGACCATGTCGATCTACGAGAACGTGGCCGCGGGGCTCCGCCTCAACGGCCGCCGATCCAAGTCCCACACGGACGGCGTCGTCGAGCAGTCGCTGAAGGGCGCCAACCTCTGGAACGAGGTCAAGGACCGGCTCAACAAGCCCGGCGCCGGTCTGTCGGGCGGCCAGCAGCAGCGCCTGTGCATCGCGCGGGCGATCGCGGTCGAGCCGCAGGTACTGCTCATGGACGAGCCGTGCTCGGCGCTCGACCCGATCTCGACGCTGGCCATCGAGGACCTGATGGTCAAGCTCAAGGACGACTACACGATCGTCATCGTCACGCACAACATGCAGCAGGCCGCTCGCGTCAGCGACCGGACCGCGTTCTTCAACCTCGCCGAGCAGGGCAAGCCCGGCAAGGTCGTCGAGATGGATGAGACGTCCCGCATGTTCACCAATCCGTCCCAGAAGGCGACCGAGGACTACATCACCGGGCGCTTCGGCTGATGTTCGACCAGGTCAACGGGGAGACGAGGAGCAAGCCGGTGCTGCTCATCGCCGACCCCGACACGGCCGTGGTGGCCGATGTCGCGACCGCTCTGGAAGGTGAGGGCGTCGCCGTCACCGGCGTGTCCGACGGCGCCCAGGGACTGCTGCAGGCCGGTGCCCTCCGGCCGGACGTGGTGCTCGTCTCGGCCACGCTGCCGGTCATCGACCCGATCGAGTTCGTCCGCGCGGTACGGCTGTCGCGGGCCGTGCCCGTGCTGCTGGGAGTCGGCGAGGGGCACGCGGAGCAGGCGGTCCAGGCGCTCGCCGCCGGGGCCGCCGCCTGCGTTGCCCGGCCGTACCGGGTGCCCGAGCTGCTGCCGTTCATCCAGGCGGCCTCGCCGGAGGCGCGCAAGGTGCTGTCGGTGGGCGAGGTCGAGCTGGACGTGCAGGCCTACCAGGTCCGGGTGGAGGGGCGGGTGGTGCACCTGCCGTTGCGCGAGTTCGAGCTGCTGCACTACCTGATGCGCAACACCGACAGGACGGTCACGCGCGAGCAGATCATGCGCCACGTCTGGCACGCGGCCGCCAGCACCTCGACGAACACGATCGCGGTGCACGTCAAGCGGCTGCGCGCGCGCTTGGGCGACGACGAGGACCAGCTCATCCAGACCGTGCGCGGCGTCGGCTACCGCCTGGTCAGCCCCGGCACTTCCGGAACGCCTTCATGACGCGGGTGGCGACCCCCTGCACGGTCGCGATCCCGTGTCCGACCTCGGCGCTTCCCTCGGTGAGGACGGCCACCGCGTAGACGTGACCGTGGCCGCGGATCAGCCCGGCGCTCACCACGGCCCAGTGCTTGTTCGACACGCGCTTGAGCCAGCCGTTCTTGAGCGCCACGTGCTCGCCGCGGCACGCGGCCTCGCTGATGCCCCAGGCCTGGCTCTTGGTGACCTTGCCCATCAGCCTGAGCACCTGGGCGCGGTCCTTGGCCCGCAGCGGGCTGCGGTCCGACACCAGCTGGTGCATGAGGCGGACCTGGTCGCCGGCGGTGGTCCTGGTGATGCCCCAGCAGTACAGGTCGAGGCAGTCGCCCGGGATGCCCTGCGTGTGGCGCAGGCCGAACTTCCTGCCCGCCCTGGTGAACGCGCCCGCGCCGCCGATCTTCAGCCAGAGGCGGTCGGCGGCCTCGTTGTCGCTGAAGCGGATCATCAGGTCGGCGTCATGCCTGGTGGCCTTGGACAGCTTGCGCCACGGGGTCTTGAGCAGCAGGGCCATCAGGATCTGCACCTTGGCGGTGCTCGCGGTGATCATGACCTGGTGGCGGTGGTAGCGGTAGACGCGGCCGGTCGTCAGATCCTTGACCACGGCGGTGACCGGGCCGGGGCGCCCCGCCAGGTAGTGGTCGAGGCGCTTGCTGACGGCCTTGGAGTCGATCGGCTTCGTACGGCCGGCCGTGGTGGCGGCCACGGAGGCGGTACGGCCGGCCCTGGTGGGCTCCGTGGGGTTGCGGCCCGCCGTGACGGGTTCCGTGTGGCCGGCCGTACTCTGGTGCGCTCTGGGATGGTCGGCTTGCGCCTCGGTCGTGCAGGACGTGAGGGACAGCACGAGGGCGACCGCCGTGATCCATCGAGGTAACAAGCCGTCGCCCTTTCCGAGATTTTTCGCGAATTATTGCGAAAAATCGGGATGAGGCGCTAGGTGCTGGAGTGAGCCAGTTTGGCGATGGTGTCGTCGTCGCAGGTTGCCCAGAAATCGCCGACGACGTCTTCCAGGTGCTCCAACGAGTCGGCCCGGAACAACACGTCCTGATATTTCGTGATGTCGTAGTGGGTAGTGCCCATGGCCCCCAGATCGAGCGGGCGGATGTCCATCCCGCGGAACTCCTCGATCTCGCCGTAGGACGACAGGATTCCGGCGCCGTAGGCCATGAGCTCGCCCTTCTCGGCCATCACCCCGAACTCCAGGGTGAACCAGAAGATCTTCGAGACGAACTCCAGCGCCTCGTCGCTTTCCACCCTGCGCGCCGCTTCCCCGGCCAGGTGGTAGAGCGCGGCATAGCGATCGCTGGCCAGCGCATTGGCATGCCCGATCACCTCATGGATGACGTCGGGCTCCGGCGTATAGAAAGGCACGGAATGGTGCCGAATGTACTGCGTTGAGTGGAAATATCCGTCGGCGAGCACGCCGTAGAAGTCCCGCAGCGGCACCAGCCCGGCGGCCGGCAGGTAGCGGAACCCGGTCAGCGGCTCCAGCAACCGGCTGACCTCCTCGAGCTGCGGGATCCGATCCTCCGGCAGCCCCAGCCGCGCGGCCCCGTGCCGATATTCGGCCGTGGCGTAAATCGCGTGCTTGATCGCCAGCTCCTTGGTGACCAGCGACCAGATACCGTGCTCGCGCTCCGTGTACTCGGCCGCCGGGATCGGCTCGCCGCGCCGGTGGTTGACCGCCAGCCCGGCGATCGCGTTGCGCCGCTCCCGGTACACCGGGTCAGCGAAACCGGGGTGCGAGGCGGCCAATTCCACCACGACCGACCCATCGCTCCGGCTCTCCACCGGGGCGAAGTACTGCGCTTCCTCGAACATGTCCAAGATGACAGCAAATTCGCGATTCGCTGGCAAGAGCGCGCAGTTCTACTGCGCGATACGCTAAGTCTGGTATGGCTCTTGGTGCCTATGACTGGTCGGATCGACCAGTCGCAATCACGTGGCTCCAAACGACCGCGTCGACCAGGCGGCATCATGCCTCTGCCTGGGCGTTCGTGCCTTTGCCCGGCCGTTCGCCGGTCGAGGCCGTCGGCTCGGTGTCACGGCCGGGGCCGCCGCCGTTGATCGGTTTCGCGTTCGGGAGGGACACCGTGGACGAGCTCGACGCCAGGTTGCTGACGACCATGCGGGCGCATCCGCGCATCGGGCTGACCGAGCTGGCCCGCCTGCTCGGCGTCGCCAGGGGCACCGTGCAGGCCCGCGTGGAGAAGCTCACGGCTCGGGGCGTCATCGTGGATTTCGGGCCCACCATATCCACGGCCGACGCCGGCTATCCGATCATGGCGTTCATCTCGCTGCAGATCGCCCAGGGGCGGCTGACCGAGTCGGTCGAGGCGCTGCGTGCCGTACCTCAGATCCTCGAGGTGCACGGGACGAGCGGGCAGTACGACCTGCTGTGCCGGGTGGTGGCGCGCAGCACCGATCACCTGCAGGAGGTGATCGCCAGGGTCCTGGCCTCGCCTGCGGTGCAGCGCACGGACACCACGATCGCGCTGTCCACCCAGGTCCCCTACCGCGTCGAGCCTCTCCTGCTCTCGCGCGACTAGCCCCGCCGCCTGACGTTCTGAACCACCAGAAGCACCCTCACATACCTCTTCTGGATAGTCGCCACCGGCGCAACCACAGTCGGCCCGACCATCCTCGGCCGCCCGCCCCTGTGGCTCCTCCTCCAACTCCTCGCCGTAACCACCATCGCCGCCGGCACCACCCTCACCCTCCGCCAGCGACACTCCCAGGACGCTGTACGGCAAGCCCTCCTCACCACGGCCACCCTGGCATTCATCCCATGGGCCGCCTACTGGGGCCTCCTCACCGTGTAACGCGGTGTGCAACCGAGCCGAGTGCCGCCAGGAACCAACACCCAGACCCGGAGCAGGGCCGGGGTGCCGGAAGCAACCGACGCCCTGGCCCGAGGCAGCGAGCCAACGCGATACGCACAGGCTCGACCGACGCCGCCAGCGATACGTTCACATCCGCGAGACGCGCGCGTGACCGGCGTGGTCCCAGTGCTACGTTCACATCCGCGGCACGCACGCGTAACCGGCGTGGTCCCAGTGCTACGTTCACATCCCCGGGACGCACGCGTGACCGGCGTGGGCCCGGCGATACGTTCCACTTGCGAGACACGCGTGCTTGCAGAACGCAGCACTCACGACGCGGCGACGAATCCCTCAGAAAAGCGACGGCCGCACGGATGGAGAGCTCGGCAAAGCGCCCCACACTGCAAGGGGCACCCGCACCGTGAACAGCCCCTGAAAGCAGCAAGCCACCCCACTGTCGGGATGGCTAAGCCACCAGGCGCGCTTTCGTGCCGCGGAGGCTAGTGGTGCTGGGTGGGTCTGCCGCCGAAGCGCCAGGGGTGGACCTCTGTATGACCGTCGCCGCTGGGCGGCAGCAGCGTCGCGGCGGCTTCCTGGTCCGGCGCTTCTACCAGTGCCACCCGGCCGAGCCGCGCCTCGCCATCGAGGGCGAGCAGCTCGCCGTACACGATCACGTGTTTCGACGTGACCGGCGCGGCGACGGAGTCGTCCATGGTGATCACCAGGAACCGGCCGTAACCGTCGACAGCATCGGTGAAATCCCACATGGTGCGGCCCAGGACATTGTGAAAGCGGCACAGCAGCACCGACTCGAAGGCGCCAGCGCGGTAGTACGGCTCTTCATAGGCGAAGGTGCGGGCGGCTTCCACGTCCGGAAGGTCAACGATGTGCAGGCTGCCCGTCGACTCGACCTCGTCGCCATCGCCGGTCAGCGTGGGACCGCGAGCGATCAGCAGCTCCCCGTACCCATCCATGAAGGACCAGTGCTCGTCCTTCAGGCTCACCTTGAGCCCGAAGGCGCCAGGACGGTCGCGGCCGTACACGAAATACTGCACGGTCGCTCAGCCTAGACGATCGTGACGGCGACCCCCTCCTGACCAGCTCCAGCCTCACGTCCCCAGAGTCCAGAAGCAGCACCCCTAGAAACACGAAAAGGGGCCACCCCGAGATGCGGGATAGCCCCTCTGAAACGCGAAAAGGGGCCGCCCACACCGTGGACAGCCCTGGAAATGCGGAAAGGCCCACCCCGAACCCGGGATGGGCCTTTCCAGTAATATTTGTGCGGCGGCGACCTACTCTCCCACACCCTCCCGAGTGCAGTACCATCGGCGCTGGGAAGCTTAACTTCCGGGTTCGGAATGTAACCG